>JABIVD010000022.1 GCA_018667335.1 Rhodospirillaceae bacterium | reverse complement strand
TTATCGCTATTTTCTGAACTCGGCACTTGGCTGTCTCCACCCCAATTCGTGGAGTGTCGAGACTAAGCATCACAGGTTAAGGAATTCTTGCGATAAGAAAGCGAATTGGCGGAATTCCAAGTCCATTTCTTAACGATATTACGCTCGGTTCGGGTCCCGAAAGACAATGGGCGGCACTCTTCCGGGTGCCGCCCATATCCGGTCATCATGACGTCGTTAGGCCTTCGCCAGGGCCTGATCGATGTCCGCGATGATGTCGTCGACATGCTCAATGCCGATCGACAGACGGACATAACCCGGCACGACGCCGGCCTGCAGCAACTCATCTGCATCAAGCTGGCTGTGGGTTGTCGAGCCGGGATGGATCGCCAGCGACCGCGCATCGCCGATATTCGCGACGTGATAGAGCATCTCGAGGGAATCGATGAACTTGCGACCGGCATCGTCGCCACCCTTGAGGACTATTCCGGCGAGGCCGCCATAGCCACCATTCAGATACTTGTCCGCACGCTCCCGCGCGACGCCTTCCATCTGACCAGGGAATATCACCCTTTCGACCTTGTCATGGGCCTGCAGGTAATCCGTCACCTTGATCGCGTTCTCGCAATGGCGTTCCATGCGCAGCGGCAGGGTCTCCAGGCCCTGAATGAACTGGAACGCGTTCTGCGGGGACATCGCCGCGCCGACATCGCGCAGCAGGGTCACACGCGCCTTGAGGATGTAGGCAATCGGTCCCAGCGGCTTCACGGCCTCGGTCCAGACAGCCCCGTGATAGCTGGGGTCCGGCTCGTTGAGCAGCGGGAACCGGTCGGCATGGGCCTCCCAATCGAAATTGCCGCCGTCGATCAGCATGCCGCCGATCGACGTGCCATGCCCGCCGATATACTTGGTGGTCGAGTACATGACGATTGCCGCACCATGATCCAACGGGCGGCACAGGAGCGGTGCCGCCGTGTTGTCCACGATCAGCGGTACGCCGAGCTCACGACCGATCGCCGCAACTTCAGCAATCGGGAACACCTCGAGCTTGGGGTTCGGCAGGGTCTCGGCATAGTAGGCGCGGGTCTTGTCGTCCGTCGCCGCGCGAAACGCCTCGGGATCGGCCGGGTCGACGAAACGTGCCTCCACGCCCATGTCGCGCATGGTGTTCTTGAACAGGTTCCATGTGCCGCCATAGATGTCGGTCGAGCAGACGAAATTGTCGCCGGCGCGCGCGATGTTCATGATCGAGAACATGGAAGCGGACTGCCCGGACGAGAGGCCCAGGCCCGCGACACCACCCTCGATGGCCGCGAGGCGCTGTTCGAGAACGTCGACGGTCGGATTCATGATCCGCGTGTAAATGTTTCCCAATTCCTTGAGGGCAAACAGGTTGCCCGCGTGTTCGGTATCTCGGAACTGGAAGCTGGTGGTCTGGTGGATGGGGACCGCGACCGAACCGGTCGTCGGGTCTGCCCGCCAGCCCGCATGGAGCGCGAGCGTTTCTGGATTCTTGGACGTTGTCATCATGATCTCCGATCGCAGGAAAAAGCAGTGGTCCGTCCCCGAAGGATTGAACACACCGACCCTTTAATCACACATTATTTGTGTGTTTATTTTTGTAATACACAAAAGCTGTGCGCTCATAGCATGCACGGCATTGCTGTCAAAGAGCGCCGTCAGGCGGCCTTCGCAAGGATTTGCGTATCAGACGCGGCCTCGGCAACAAGCCAGTCCCGGAACAGGGCGACCTTCGTCCGGTCCGCGGACGATCTCGGGCAGGCGATGTAGTAGCCATAGGGCGCCGGCAGCGTGATATCGAAGGGTCGAACCAGGCGTCCGGCAATCAAGTCCCGCGCAGCGAGGACCCGGCGGGCAAGGGCTACCCCCTGACCCTCAACGGCTGCGTCGATCACCATACTCGTCTGATCGAACTGCGGTCCGCGTGACACGTCGACCGGCTCAACCCCCGCGGCAGCAAACCAGAGTGGCCAGTCATTTCGGCTTAGGTCATGCAGCAGCACATGGTTGGCGAGATCCTCAGGACGCCTGAGCGGCGGGCCGGAGTCCAGAAGGTCGGGACTGCACACCGGGAAAATTTCCTCCCGGGCGAGCGGCGTGATGTCCAGATCGGGCCAGTCGCCGGTGCCGTGTCGCACGGCCATATCGACATCGTTGCGGGCGAAATCCACATGATCCATCGAGGCGCTGATCCGCAGATCGATCTCGGGATGCCCGGCAATGAAGTCCCCCAATCTGTGCACCAGCCACTTCGCTGCAAAGTTGGGCGACACACTCACGGTCAAGACACCGCTGTCCTCCCGTGCCGACAGGAACTCCGCACCAGCGCGCAGTCGATCCACGGCCTCTCGCACAAACGGCAGATAGGCCGCGCCGTCGTCACTCAGGCGCAAGCGCTGACGATCGCGATGGAACAGGTTCACCCCGAGCTGGGCCTCGAGATTCTTCACCTGATGGCTGATAGCACCCTGAGTCAGGTTCAGCTCCCGTGCCGCCACGGTGAAACTGAGGGTGCGCGCGGAGACCTCAAATGCGCGTAGCGCCACGGTCGACGGCAGATCCCGCATAAAAGATCCTCTCATTATAATTTTTAATCCATGACCGAATTATGATGCTTTGCGGCCTGTATCCGGAAAAGACACGATATGAGGGTTATATACGATCTTAATGGACCCCGACAAATGAACAAAACTGCGGAATGCATTAGTTTTATTAATGAATTGGAGGTTGATTTACCCGCTGATCTGGAACGATCTCCGGCCCGGCATGCATGGCGCCTGCTGCGCTGTGGCGGCATGTTTATCGCGCGGATATGCGATCGCCACGTTCAAAGGCACCGCCTCGCCCAGCTCGACGACCGTCAACTGGCCGACATCGGGCGCAGCCGGAAAGAAGCTCTCGCGGAAGCATCCCGGCCGATCTGGCGCGCCTAGGAATATCTACTCCGCGGCGTCCGCAGTCCATTCAGGCGCGACCCCGGCCGCGGCCTCACCGAGCAGACGGCAGCGAATACCCGTGCCGGCACCCTCGCACTGGAAATTCGTGCTGTAGCTGAAAGCGAGATTGCGTTCCCGATCACAGAAAGCGAGCGCGCCGCCGGACCCCAGCTTGCCGAAGGCACGCATGTTCTCGCCCATGGCGATATAGGGCGGGCTGTTCTGCTCAAATCCAAGCCCCATGCGCAGCGGCCAATCGGTCATGTAGCAGACACCTTCCCAGACCAGCTGGGAGGCACGTTCGACGGTTTCAGACTTGAGCAATCGCACGCCATCAACCTCACCGTTGCCCGCCAGCATGGCGTAGATCCTGGCCGCGCCGCGCGCATTGCCATGACCGCCAAAGGCGGGAAGCTCGCCTTCGCGAATTTCTGTGCAATTGAGCAGGTCATCACGGTCCGGTCGTCCCGACCAGGCACGGTGCAGGTTCGAACCATCCTGCGCACCGGTCGACCAGAATTTGTTCTCCGGATTGGTGTGCATGGTCGCACACAAGGCCGCTTCGGCCTTGGTCAGGCCCAGATTGTATTCGGCCCCGAGGGGCTCCGAGATTTCCTCGCGAATAAAGGTTCCGATGGTCTTCCCCGTCACATGACGCACCACTTCGCCCAGGATGAAGCCGATGTTGATGGTGTTGTAGGCGCCCTTGGTGCCAGCCGGAAAAGCGGGGGCCTGGGCGGCGATCGCCGCGCATTGCGCCGGATAGTCGAACCAGTCGCCAGGCTTGGCACTGTCCGAGAAGATCGCACCGCATTCATGGCCCTGCACGTGGCGGACGAGGATGCCTTCCTTGCCGTTCTGGGCGAACTCCGGCCAATATTTCGCGACCGGCGCATCGAGATCGACCTCGCCCCGGTCGGCAAGAACATGCACGGCCAGCGCACACATGGCCTTCACGACCGAATTCATCAGCACGATCGTGTTTTCTTCCCATGGCATCGTCCGCGCCGCATCGCGGTGCCCGCCCCAAAGGTCGACGACCTTCTCGCCGTCCTTGTAGACACAAACGGCGGCGCCGATCTCTTGCCGGCTGGCAAAATTCTCGCGAAATGTATCCTCGACCGCCGCAAATGCGGGATCGCACATGCCGCCGATCGGAATGTCGGTGTTGCTCATGGTTTTTCTCCCCCGTCGCGCCGTTTATGCCGGATCACGAATGCTTCCAACCTACCACAAAAGGGCGCTACGGTAGCGGCGCAGACAGGCCGTGGGGAGAGTTGAAGATGGCACAGACAATCCGGCGCGCGCGGCTGCGCGGCCTGAAAAAGAAACATCGCGACATTCTCGCCCAGGAGTATCCCCGCTTCTCCGACGCCGAAATGCGCAATCGGCGCAAGCTCATCGACAACTGGATGGACGAGCATGACCTCGACCATGTGCTGGTCTACGGCGCGTGGATGTCCGGCCCGGCGGTCGCCTACTTCACAGGCTGGCCGGTGACCGTCGAGGCGGCCGTGATTTTTACCCGCGGTCATACCCCGGCCATGTACATCCAGTTCTACAACCATCTGCCCGAATGCCGGCACATGGCCTGGGAGACCGAGGTCCTGTGGGGCGGCGAGCGCCGCACCATTCCCGCTGTCATCGAGACGATCGAGGCGCGTGGCAAGCCGAACCCGCGGATCGGTGTCATCGGAGCCATGCCGCTGGGCGCAATCCAGGCGATCGACGCCCGCGCCAGCGCGCTGGTCGACCTCAACGGCGCCTTCTTCGGCGCCCGGCTGATCAAGTCCGACGAGGAAATCGACTGGCTGCGCATTGGCGCGGCCCTGTCCGACGCCGGATATGAAGGGCTGCGCAAAGGCGTCCGCCTCGGCCACAACGAGCGTGACCTGGGCAATCTGGTCGAGCGTGCCTACATGCCTCACGGCGGCACCAACCTGATCCATTTCTTCGGGGTCACCAGCATGGCAAACCCCGATTGTTGTGTGCCCAGGCAATGGCCCCTGACCCGCGAAGTTGCGACCGGCGACGTGCTGTTCTCCGAAATCAGCGCGAATTTCTGGGACTATCCAGGCCAGATTCTGCGCACATTCACGGTCGGTGCCGAACCCACGCCGCTCTACCGCGACCTCCACGACACCGCCGATGCGGCGCTCGACGCCATCGTCGCCAAACTTAAACCCGGCACCCATGCCTCCGAACTGGTCGAGGCCTCGAGCATGATCGAAGCGGCGGGTTTCACGACCTATGACGATCTAATTCACGGATTTGGCGGCGGCTATCTGCCGCCGGTGCTTGGCTCCAAAAGCAGGCCCGCAGGCCCGATTCCCGACATCACGCTCAAGCCCAATATGTGCCTTGTCGTGCAACCGAATGTCAGCACAACCGACGAACAGGCTGGCGTGCAGACGGGTGACACCTTCCGGATCACCGAGACGGGTTGCGAATCCCTGCACAACGTTGCGCGTGGCCTGGATCGGGTCGACCCTGCCTAGAGAACGGCAACTCGGGGCTCGATGAGTGGATTTCATACAGTGATGCCGCGGCGACCAAACCACGCCATCCACAACGGGATTGCGCCCGAATCCGGTCGTGAAATCACATAAGTGTCAGCGATCCGGATGATTGACACTGTATCCGAGTTGGGCTCATCGTATCGGTCGGAAAATCGGGTAATCGATAAATAAAGTGGAGGCAGCAATGGCCAAGCATGATCACACGCATGAACATACGGCCCCACCCTCAGATCCAGCCCTCAGGGTCAAAGCCCTGGAATCGCTCCTCCTCGAAAAAGGAGTGATCGACGCCGAGGCACTGGACGAGATCATCGACACTTACGAAAACAAGACCGGGCCGCGCAACGGTGCCGCTGTTGTGGCACGCGCCTGGGTCGATCCCGACTACAAAAAACGCCTGCTCGAAGACGGGACAGGGGCGATTGCCGAAATGGGATTTTCAGGCATTCAAGGCGAGGACATGCTTGTCGTCGAGAACACGGCCGAAGTGCACAATATGGTCGTGTGCACCCTCTGCTCCTGCTATCCGTGGCCGACTCTTGGCTTGCCGCCGGTTTGGTACAAAGCCGCCCCCTATCGATCACGCGCGGTTTCTGATCCGCGCGGCGTGCTGGCCGAGTTCGGGGTCGAAATAGCCGACGATACCGAAGTCCGGGTCTGGGACAGCAATGCCGAGCTGCGCTACCTGGTGCTGCCGGTACGGCCGGAAGGAACCGACGGCATGAGCGAAGACGAGCTCGCCGCAATGGTCACGCGCGATTCCATGATTGGTACCGGGGTGATCCAAGCGCCAAAATAACGGCGTCACGCTGAATTCGAATATCAGCTGAGAGGAGAGAACAGTGAACGGTGTACATGATCTCGGCGGGATGCACGGCATGGGGCCGATCGATCCCGAAGCAAATGAACCGGTTTTCCACGACGAATGGGAGCGACGCGTTTTTGGCGTGGTGATCGCGACATTCGGCGGTGGCAATTACGATGTGGACCAATTCCGCCACGCCATCGAGCTGATGGGTGCGGCGAATTATCTATCCACGAGCTATTACGAGCACTGGCTGCACATGGTCGAGACCCTGATGGTAGAAAATGGCACCATCACCCGTGATGAGCTAGACGCCGAACAAGCCAAATTGGCCAAGGAGGCGGCGTGATGGCTGTCGTAACCGCAGACATGGTGGCAGAACTCTCGGCGACCGGCGCATCCTGCCGGCTCGACGAAACAGCGACCCCCAGATTCAGCGTCGGTGACCACATCGTGGTGCGCAATATCAATCCCCCGGGCCATACGCGCATGCCGCGTTATGTGCGTGGTAAGCGCGGCGTCGTTCAACGCGACCACGGCGTATTCATCTTTCCCGATACAAATGCTCACGCCCAAGGCGAGAAGCCCCAGCATGTATATAGCGTGCGCTTCACCCCGAGTGAGTTGTGGGGCGGCGACGCGTCCGACCGGGATTCGATTTATATCGACATGTGGGACGACTACATGGACCTGCAAGGGTAACGCGAACATGGCCGAAACCCTGCCCATTGACCGGTTCCCGGAACTGCCGCGCGACGATCAGGGGCCGGTGTTTTCTGAGCCGTGGCAGGCGGAAGCATTCGCCATGACCGTCAAGCTGCACGCGGACGGTCATTTCGAGTGGTCGGAATGGGTCAAATATATCAGCACGGAAATCGCCAACGGTGCGCCGCCGGACGAAGTCGACCACAACGCGATCTACTACCGTCAATGGCTGAGCGCACTCGAACGTTTGGTGGCGGATAAGGGCCTGTCGTCGCCGCCGGAACTCATGGACCGCAAGGACGCCTGGCGACGCGCCTACGAAAACACGCCGCACGGCGAACCTGTAGAATTGGCCCTCGCAGGACAATCTTAGAGGGGAAGAGCAAGGCTTAGGCCAGAGCAATCACGCGAACGCTGCAACCAAACACCGCGGCTCGGGCAATCGCCGTTGCTTCCGGGCTTCCAACCCCGGTATTGCGGTTGGGCGTAGTCTTCCTGCATGGGGCTGAATTCGCTGGATCATAGCTGCTCCACAATGCCCCCCGCGATGGTCGCCGCGCCCTGACCTTCCCTTCCATTGAGCAAACCAGCGCGCCTCAAGGCGCGTCATGGGAGATAGTGTCCCAATCCACTTAATTTTGCGCCAAGGGGCATGGTTACGACCTTTATCGCGCTCGGCGTGCAGACCGGAGCGCAGCCAACAACGACAAAGCGGGGAGTTGAAATCATGACGATTGAAGAGGCAAAACCGGAACAGGTACTCGAGATCGCCGACAGTTTTGGTATCGAGCTCAGCGCCGATGACGCGCAATCCTTTGCCGGCCTTATGAATGGCATCAAGGTCTCCTACGACCGGCTGGATGAAATGGTCGAACCGACGCTGCCGGTGAAGTACGACCGCAGCCCCGGCTATCGGCCCTCCGAAGACGAAAATCCCCATAATGCCTGGTACTGGAAAACCTCGATTGAAGGCGCACCGAGCGGGCCGTTGTCGGGAAAACGGGTGGCGATCAAGGATAATATCTGCGTCGCCGGCGTGCCGATGATGAATGGGTCCCGCGTTCTTGAAGGTTATGTGCCGGAAGTCGACGCCACCGTGGTGACCCGCATTCTCGATGCCGGCGGCACAATTGTCGGCAAAGCAGCATGCGAGGATTTGTGCTTTTCCGGTGCCAGCCACACCTGCGCCACCGGGCCTATCACCAACCCCCACAAGCCGAGCCATTCCGCCGGCGGGTCATCGGGCGGCAGCGCTGCAGCGCTGGCGGCTGGCGAAGTCGATATGGCGCTGGGCGGTGACCAGGGCGGCTCAATCCGCATTCCCGCCAGTTGGTGTGGCGTCTACGGTTTGAAAGCCACCCATGGGCTGGTCCCCTACACCGGGATCTTTCCAATTGAAGTGACGATCGACCATTGCGGTCCGATGGCAAACAACGTCGCCGATGTCGCGCTCCTGCTCGAAGCGATTGCAGGGCAGGACGGGATGGATCCACGACAGTATGAACCGGCAACGCAAGACTATATCGGCGCCCTCGGACAAGGCATTCGGGGCACCAAGATTGCCGTTGTGAAAGAGGGCTTCGGCCGTCCCGAAAGCGAAGAGGTCACCGACGCCAAAGTGCGCGACGGCGTGCGACGTATGGAAGCCGAGGGCGCGATCGCGACTGACGTTTCAATCCCCATGCATACCGACGGCTATCACCTCTGGACTTCGATCATCATCGACGGTTCGGCCAACCAGATGATCAAGGGCAACGGTTTCGGGACCACTTGGTTTGGCCACTATGTCACCAGCTTGATGGATGCCTTCGCCCGCGGCTGGCGTTCACGACCCAACGACATGTCGGAAACCGTCAAACTCACCCTGTTCATGGGCGAATACATGCAACGCTATTACCATGGACGCTATTACGCCAAATCGCAGAACCTGAAACGCGTGCTGCGCCAATCCTACGATGATGTGCTCGCGGAACATGATGTGATCGTCATGCCGACCATCCCGTTCCGGGCAACCGAAATTCCCGCACCCGATTGTTCGCGCGAAGAATATGTCGAAGCTGCGCTGAACATGCTGGGCAATACCGCGCCCTTCGATGTCAGCGGCCACCCGGCCATTTCGGTGCCCTGCGGCATGGTCGACGGCCTTCCCGTCGGGCTGATGATCGTCGGCAAGCGCTACGATGAAGCCACCGTATTGCGGGTCGCCGAAGCGTTCGAGAAATCGGGCGATTGGCACAACATGTAGCCGCGAACACTGTGGACGGACAAACCAGCGACGCTTTCAGCGTTACCGAGACCGAGGCGATCTCGCTCCACAAAGTTGCGCACGGCCTCAACCGGGTCGATCCCGCCTGACCGCCATCGATTTCATGGTGCATTTCATCACCGTCGTCGGCGTCCGAAATACCGAATCAAATGGCGGCACAGCGCAAGGTGCGAAAGTCTGACTGGCGCACCTGGAGGTTGAGCCCCGGGACGGTGCCCGATAATGCTAATTCCCCCGAACCGGATGACGTATGGATATTCGCCAGATCAGATATGCACTCGCGGTTGCGCGGGAACGCAGTTTCACCGGGGCAGCGCAGCGCCTGCACATCTCGCAATCCTCGGTGAGCGAACAGGTTGCCGTGCTCGAGGACGAGATCGGTTTCCGCCTGTTCCATCGAACGGGCCGCGGCGTCGAGACCACCGAGCGTGGCCGGAGCTTTCTGGCCGAGGCGGATCGGGTCGCACAGGATTTCTTCGGCCTTTCGGATACGGCGCGCAGGCTGAACGGTGCAAGTTACGAGACCTTCACACTCGGCATGGGGTCGGGGATGTCCGGGCTCGTCGTCCCGAATGCGTTGCAGCATTTCGGCGAGATTTTTCCCAACGTCCAGCTGCGCATCGTCACGGCACCAACGCGACGCATCTACAATCAACTACACAGCGATCAGCTCGACGCCGGTATCGCCATCGAACTGCCCGCGGATGAGTTGCCCACCGGGCTCCAGGCCGTGCCGATCGCCAATATCGAGATGGTGCTGATCGGACACCCCGACCACCACCTCCTGGACGATGACGCGCCCATTGATCTCGGCCGCCTGATCGACGAACCCCTGATCACCAACGAACTCACGATCGGCTACGGCCAGATCGTCACGTCCATGTTTGCCGATATCGGCGCCTATCCGAACATCCGGGCAGTGGCCGACAATGTGGATACGCTCCGGGAAATGGTCGCCGCCGGGATGGGTGTGGCCATCATCCCCCGGTCGGCTCTGCTGCAAGCCGGCATAAGCGCGCCTCTCGGAGTCCGTGCCATCACGCCGGAGCGACGCATCGGTTTCTGCATCGTCCGCCGTCGCCAAGCAATGTCGCGTAGTCGCGAAAGCTATTTCTCGTTCCTCAGCGACGCGCTATCCAACGCGGTGCCCGTAACAGCCTAGATATCGGTTTTACCGATATGTCTATAGGGAGACTCATTTGGACTCTCCCGAACTCAAAGCGATACGCTGGTTTATGGAATCTGGTGAAATCCTTATTCCGTTGTAAATAAACGAGAAATCGGAAATTCCTATGGATGGTGGGTCCGGCAAGGGCAATCTGAGGATCGGCATCGACACCGGTGGAACCTTCACCGATATCGTTTCGATCGATGCCTCAAGCGGTGAGATGAACGTTACGAAGGTGTCGAGCACACCCGCCAACCCGGCCGTCGGCCTGGTCCAGGGCATTCACGACGTACTTGCGAATTCCGGCGGCGACCCGGCCGATGTCGGCGTTATCTGCCACGGCACGACGGTCGCGACCAACGCGCTTCTCCAGGGCCAGATCGAAGGCCTCGGGCTCATCGTCACCAAGGGGTTTCGCCATATCCTTGAGATTGCGCGCCAGGCGGTGCCGGACGGTTATGGAAATTCATATTTCTGGGTAAAGCCGGAACGCCTTGTCCCGCTGCACCATGTCTGCGAGGTCACCGGCCGGCTGAACTTCAAGGGCGTGGAACTGTCCCCCCTCGACGAGGAATCCGTCCGGGAAGCTGCACGCACCATGCGACAACAGGGCACGCGCGCCATCGGCGTCTGCCTGATGCATTCCTATGCGAACCCCGATCACGAGCGCCGCGTTGGCGAGATCATCGCCGATGAGTATCCCGAAGCGGTCGTCTCGTTGTCCTGCGACGTGCTGCCGGAGTATCGCGAATACGAGCGGGCCGTCACGACCCTCGTCGACGCCTTTGTGAAGCCGTACATGGCGCGCTATCTGGGCAACGTTTCCGAAGAGCTGGGCCCGACCCTGCGCGAACCGCCGTTTCTTGTGATGCAGTCGTCCGGCGGCGTGATCAGCGCGGAACAGGTTGTCGAGAAACCCATCACGACAGCTTTGTCCGGGCCTGCGGCCGGCGCGCTCGGTGCCGCCGTCGTATCCCGGGTCGCCGGATTTTCCGATGTCGTCACGCTGGATGCCGGCGGCACATCCACGGACATCTGCCTGATCGAGGGCGGCGATCCCCACATCACGACCGATGCCTCGGTCGGCCCCTTCCCCGTGCGCCTGCCGATGATCGACATCCGCACCGTCGGGACCGGTGGCGGGTCGATCGCGTGGCTAACCCGCGAAGGCAATCTGAATGTCGGCCCGATCAGCGCCGGCGCCGTGCCGGGGCCGATGTGCTACCCGAATGGCGGCGACGAACCGACCATCACCGATGCCAACCTCGTCCTTGGCCGCCTCCCGGCGGAATTGATCGGCGGTGGAATCGTTCTCGATGTCGAACGCGCACGCAAGGGCATCGCAGACCTCGCAGCGCGGCTGGATCCAGACATGAGCGTCGAGGAACTGGCCGCAGGAATCATCGAAATCGCCAACTGGAACCAGGCGAACATGATCCGGCAGATGACGATCCAGCGCGGCATTGACCCGCGGACGTTTGCGCTTCTGTCGTTCGGCGGTTCCGGGCCTGCCCAGTCGCCGGCGGTCATGGATCTCCTGGACATGGACGCCTGCATCGTCCCGCCGAACCCCGGAAACCTCTCGGCGTTCGGCCTGCTCGCCGTGGACTGGCGGTCGGACCACATCGTCACGCGGGTTGTGCAGGAAGACGAGATCGACCCCGTGGCGGTCGGTGAAATCTACACCCAGCTTGAGGCCGAAGCCTGCGAAACGCTGATTCGGGACGGCCTCGATCCGTCGAGCCACCGTTATGTGCGCGAGGCCGATGTCCGCTATGCCGGCCAATCGATGGAAGTGCGCGTCACGGCACCCGCAGGCGCGTTCACGGCAGAAACGGCGCAGCAACTGGCCGAAGCATTCCACGCATCCCATGAGCGCACTTTCGGATACGCCTACCGCGGCACGCAGAAGATCGAGATCGTCAATTTCTGCCTGTCAGGCTTCGGCACAATCGAACGTCCGAGTCTTCCGAAACTCGATACAGGCATGACCGACGCGGAGGCCGCCCGGAAAACGAACCGGCAGGTCTTCTTCGACGGCGGATACCTGGACACACCCATCTATGACCGCCCGCGCCTGCCGGCCGGCACACGGATCGAAGGGCCGGCGGTGATCGAAGAGTTTGGCTCGACGTCCGTTGTCTTCCCAGGCCAACACGCAACCATTGACGCGCACGGCATCATCGTCGTGCGCCGTACCAGTGACAAGATCGGGCGCATCCAATGACCGACACCGCCGCGCAGCAGCCCAACGGCGCCTCCCGCGCCAATGTTGACCCGATCGTTCTGCAGATCGTCGAGGGTACGCTCAACTCGATCGAGGCCGAAATCGAGTACGCGATCGAGCGCACCGCACGCAGCCCGATGATCCGCGAAGCCCATGACTACCGGGTCGGCCTGTTCGACAAACATTGCCGAAAGCTCACGGGGCGATCCTATTCGGCGATGCCCGACGCCGTCGTGCGCGACTACCCGCCCGAGACGATGCAACCCGGCGACGTGTTCTTCATGAACGACACCTACGACACGGAAGGGTCGATCGGGCACTTGCCGGATATGTGCTCGACGGTGCCGGTATTTCATGGAGGAGAAGTCGTCGCCTACATCCAGGCCTTCGGTCATCACGACGATATCGGCGGCAAGGTGCCGGGCTCGATGCCGGGCACAGCCGTCTCGGTCTTCGAGGAAGGCCTGATGATTCCGCCGATCAAGATCGTCGATGCTGGCGTGCGCAACGAGGAAGCCCTCAAGATCATCCGCCGCAACACACGCGTGCCCGAAATGCTGGCGGCCGACGTCGATTCCGAGATTCAGGCCTGCATCATGGGCGCCGAACGGATGGCCGAGCTGTTCGCGCGCTTCGGCCGCGGCACCGTCGAGGCGTGCTTCCAGGCGATCCTGGACAATTGTGCCAGCGTATTCCGTGACGAGTTGCTGCCGAAGATCGCAAACGGCACATATGCGTGGGAAGACTATGTGGAGCATGACGGCCTGACCGACCCGAGCCTGCACAAGCTGGCGCTCACAATGACCAAGACGGACGACAAGATCGTCCTTGATTTTAACGGCACCGACCCGCAGGCGCTGGGGCCCATCAACTGGCCTGCCGACTACGCGGACGGCAAGTTCCTCATCAAGTGGATCGCGCCCGTATTGCGTAACCTGGCAGACACGCCGGAGCGTGCAGCGGAGATTCACTGCAACGAGGGCGTATGCCAGATCTTCGAGGTGATATTCCCGCCCAAGGGGACCCTGATCACGCCGATCCGGCCGGCGGCGACAAACGCGCGCTCATTTCCGCTGCTCCGTTCGATCGGCCTGCTTGCGGGCTGCGTGGCGCAGGCGGTCGAGAAAGGCCGCATGCCCGCAGACCAGGAGACCATCCGCTACACCGGCTTCTACGGCGATGATCTGGATGGCGAGCCCTTCCTGTCCCGTGAGGTTCTCGGCGGCGGCAGCGGCGGGCGTTACTACGCCGACGGCAGCGACGCGATCCACATTGTGCCCAACTCCCGCAATCAGCCGGCCGAGTTCACCGAAACGCGGTTCCCGATCCTGGTCGAGAAACTGGGTCTATGGGCGGATTCCGGCGGCGCCGGCACCTACCGCGGCGGCCTCGGCTACGAGAAGGAATATCGCATGCTGGTCGATTGCAGCACGATCGTCACCGCCGATCGTGTGCGCCTCGGCTGCTATGGCGTGAACGGTGGCAAGGCCGGGCAACCATTCGGCGCCTATGTCGATGCCGATGGCCGCAACGAGAAACTGGGCGGCCTCGTGGACGACGAACCCATCAAGGCCGGCGAAATTCTGCGCGTGCGCACCACCGGCGGCGGCGGCTGGGGTGATCCGCTTGATCGCGATACCGCGAAGGTCCTGCACGACGTCATGCAGGGCAAGGTCACGCACGACGGCGCGAAGAACGACTATGGCGTGGTCTTCACCGATGGCGCGGACGGTCTGCAGATCGACTCCGAAGCCACCGAGAAACTGCGCACCGAAATACGCACGGCACGCACGGAACCGCTCGAGATGATCGATCGGGGACCGGGCATGAAGATGTTTGAGAAACGGTCCTGACGAGCACGAGAAGAGATCGAAACGCGGAACAAACGCGAGTTGCAAAACCCAACGAGAACCAACAGAAACAGGAGGTCGGTACCATGATGAGCTTCAAGAATTTAACGCGGCGCACCGCGCTGACACTAACCGCAGTCGCTGCATTGTCCCTGACGGGCATCGCCGGTGCGAACGCGGCAGATACGGTGAAAGTGGGCGTATTCCCGGTCACTTCGGCGCTACCGTATTTCGTCGCGCTCGAACGCGGCTACTTCAAGGACGTGGATATCGACGTCGAGATGGTCCGCCTCATCGGTGGCACCGCGCTGATCTCCGCGATGATCACCAACGACATCGATGTCGCGGCCAACCTGGTCACGATCGAGGGCATGAACGCCAACCTGAAGAAACCGGGCCTGGTGAACTACATCTCCGTCAACAGCCAGAACAAGCAGTTCAAGATGGAGACCTTCGTGGTCCGCAAGGGCTTCGCCGCGACCAAGATCTCGGACCTGAAGGGCGCCAAGATCATGTCGGCGCCTGGACCCGCCAACATCATGATGGCCAAGGCGGTTCTCGCCGCGAATGGCCTGAAGGAAGGCGATTACCAGCTCGATCAGCTCGCCATGCCACAGCATGTCACGGCGATGCAGGCCGGCACTTATGACGCCGGATACACGCTCGAGCCCGCCGTCACGCTGATGGAGAACCAGGGTTCCGCATCGACGATCGAGACCGGTGTGATCGCAACCTACATTCTCGGCAAGGACGACGCCGACGCCTGGGTCGCAGGCACCGCACTGACAGGCAAGTTCCTCGCGGACCGCCCGGCCGTCGCCAAGCGCTTCGCACAGGCCTGGGATCGCGCCCTGGTCGACATCGCGAAAGACGACACGGTGCGCGCGCATCTGGTCAAGAACACGTTCACGCCCGAGGCCGTCGCACCGACGGTGCCGCTCGTGAACTTCGTGATGTCCGACGATCTGTCCGACGGCGACAAGGCCGAGTTCCAGCAGTTCATCGACTTCGTCACCGACAATGGCATTCTTTCCGAGAAGGTCGATATCACCAAATATCTGAAGACGTTCTAGTCGCACAGCGACACGGAACCACCCGGATATGAACGCCAGTGAGGCAGAACAGATGGCCGAAGATGCAAACGCTCCACCCTCCCGAGCGGGAGCATCTTCGCCGCTGTCTGCCGCTGGCGCGACCGGCGATGCACACATAACGATCCGCGGATTGTCGAAGACATTCGGCGACGCCGTGATCTACGACAATTTCGACCTCGACATACCCCGCGGCCGTTTCGTGTCGGTCTTCGGCCCGAACGGCTGCGGCAAGTCGACCCTGATCAACCTGATATCCGGGCTGATCGACCCGGATGCCGGAACGATCCGCTTCGACGGCAAGCACCTGCGGGACACCAATTTCGGCTACGTCTTTCAGAACTACCGAGAGGCGCTATTTCCATGGATGCGGTCGATCGACAACATCCGCTACCCGCTGAAGTTCCGGAATATTCCGCGCGCCGAGCAGAGGGATCGCGTGGATCGGCTCGTCGAGCGCCTCGGCGTCACCATCGACCTGAACAAGTATCCCTACCAGATGTCGGGCGGTCAGCAGCAGCTCGTGTCGATCATGCGCTCGCTGGTCATCGAACCCGAAGTGCTGTTTCTCGACGAGCCATTCTCGGCGCTCGACTATGAAATGACCCTGTTCATGCGCGACCAGCTGCAGGCGCTGTTTATGGACACGAAGACGACCATGGTGTTTGTCTCCCACGATCTTGAGGAGGCGGTCTATCTCGCCGACGACGTGATGCTGCTGTCGCGCGGCCCGGCCGAAGTGGCCGACTATGTGAATGTCGGCATTCCGCGCCCGCGCACGGCCGCCACCATCTCCGAAGACGAGTTCGTCCAGATAAAGGCTCACTGTCTCGAGGTCTTCCAGAAATTGGTGCGCGGCACATGAAAATACTGAGCAAAATCCTCGGGCCGTTCACGCCACTGGCCGGCATTCTAATTCTGCTGCTGGTCTGGCAGATCGCCTTCTGGGTGGAGGTCGTGGACCATGTCCTGCTGCCGTCGCCCTGGTCCATGTTCGTTGCCGTCTGGCAGGGCATGAGCGGCGGCCAATTGCTGTTCGATTTCTTCCGGACGATCGAGCGAACGGCATTGTCTATTCTCTATGCCGGCATCATCGGCATTCCGCTCGGCATCATCTTCGGCTCCTCGGTCGGGCTCTATCGTTCGGTCGAGTTCGTCGTCGATTTCTTCCGCTCCACCCCGGCCAGCGCGGTCTTTCCGCTTTTCCTCGCAATTTCCGGCCCGGGTGACGCCACCAAGATCCAGGTCGCAACGTTCGGCGCCGCCCTGGTGATTCTGTTCAACGTGGCCTACGGCGTGATGAACGCCCGCAAGACCAGACTCCAGGCCGCAAAGGTGATGGGTGCCCCGCGGTTCCGGGTGCTTACCGACGTGATGCTGTTCGAATCCCTGCCCCAGACCTTCGTCGGCCTGCGCAACGGCGTTTCGCTTGCGCTGATCATCGTCATCGTCGCCGAAATGTTCATCGGCTCGGTCGACGGGCTCGGCCACAACGTCCTCGACAATCAAATGCTGTTCGAAATGCCGCGCATGTATGCGGCGATCTTCGTTGCCGGGGCGCTCGGATACAGTTTCAACCTCCTGTTTTTGCTGATCGAGCGGCGTTATGTCCACTGGTCCGGACGCTGACCTGACGCGGGAGACCGCGTGCACACTGCGCGACCTCATCGCCAGCGGCGAGGTCGGCCCGGTCGAGGTTCTCGACGCCCATCTGGATGCGATCGAGCGGCGCAATCCCGGGCTAAACGCGATTGTCACCCTCGCGACCGAGGCGGCACGTGAGGCCGCGCAATCCGCCGAGGCAATGGTGCAAGCGGGCAAACCACTCGGGCCGCTTCACGGACTGCCGGTCGTCATCAAGGACGTGACACCAACGGCGGGTATCCGAACCACCTACGGCTGCACGGTCTATGCCGATCACATCCCCGGAGAAGACGCCACGGTCGTCGCGCAGCTGCGCACGGCAGGCGCGATTATTCTGGGGAAATCCAACACGCCGGAATTCGCAGCCGGCGCCAACACCGACAACGAAGTCTTCGGCGCCACGCGCAATCCCTGGAACACTGACCGAAGCCCTGCGGGGTCATCCGGCGGGTCGGCCGCCGCCGTCTCATCCGGCATGGTCCCGCTGGCCCACGGCACCGATTTCGGTGGTTCGCTGCGGGTCCCCGCGGCCTTCTGCGGCATCGTCGGTTTGCGGACCACGCCGGGGCTGGTGCCCAACCACCCGATGCCCCTGCCGTTTGATCCGGGGCAGGTCCACGGCCCGCTCGCAAGAACCGCCGAGGACGCGGCATTGATGCTCGACGGCATGGCCGGTTTCAGTCCCATGTCACCGATCTCCGTTGCGCCCCCCTGGCAGAGCTGCCTGACCGAGCTACGGGCCCGCGAAAACCCGGCGGGCCTGCGCATCGCCTACGCGCCCGAGATTGCCGGAATTGGGATTGACCCCGAGGTCGCGGCAGTCTGCGAAGCCGCCGTCGACGAGTTGCGCCGGACCGGGGCCACAGTCGACGAAATATCGCTCGACCTGTCTGTCGGCCGGGAAGCCTTCAAGGTTCTGCGTGGCGAATGGATGGTCGGACAACAGCTGGAACGGCTCGAACATATCGAGCAGTTCGGCGCCAACCTCGCCGGAAACATCCGCCAGGGCCTGGAGCTGGATGTTCGGGCCACGGCAGCGGCAGAACAGATTCGCGCCCAGGTCTGGCACTCGGTGCGGGATTGCCTGACACGGCATGATGTCATCCTGACACCGACGGCACCGGTTTTGCCCTTCCAGGTGGGGCAGAACTATCCCGAGAAAATCGGCGGCGTCCGTCTGGAAAACTATATCGACTGGGTTGCCCAGGCCTTCCTGATCACGCTCACGGGCTTTCCAGCCGCGTCCGCGCCTGCGGGTTTGAGCGACTCCCGCCTGCCGGTCGGCCTGCAGATCATCGGCCCCAGACTGGGTGAACCGACCATCCTGGCAGTGGCGAAACTGCTACAACAAGTCCGCCCGGTGGGTTGGCCCCCGGCGGCAATCTAGTATCCTGTCGGCACGCCGGCTGAAAAAACCAAACAACCAGGGAAATTCCATATGGCAATCGATGTCCGAAAGATCGAAATCAAGTCCGTCTCCGACGCCTCCGGGCTCGACGAGTGGATCGCCTCCGGCGACGCCGCTGCCGACGAGATCGTCGCCGTCATCGGCAAGACCGAGGGCAATGGCGGGGTCAACGACTTCACCCGCATCCTCTCGGACCAGGCCTACCGCGCGGTGCTGATGCAGCATGGCAGCCGGTCCGAGGCCGAGATCAAGGAAATCCCCATGGTCTGGTCGGGTGGCTGCGACGGGGTGATCACCCCCCATGCCGTCGCCTTCGCCCGCAATGACGCGACCGGCCCCGACGACAAGGACCGCATCGTCATGGGCACCGCCATGAGCGTGGAACTGTTCCCCGAGGACATCGGCCGCCTGGCGATGGTCGAAAAGGTCGCCGACGCCGTACGTGGCGCGATGGCCGACGCCGGCATCACCGACCCCAAGGACGTCCACTACGTCCAGACCAAGACACCTTTGCTGACGGTCGAGGGCGTGCAGGACGCGCACACCCGCGGCCAGACGGTGGCCTGCGAGGTCCATGATTCGATGGGCGTCTCCAACGGCACGACCGGACTGGGCATCGCCGTGGCGTTGGGCGAGATCGAGATGCCGAAGGCCGAGGAAATCTGCAAAAACATGGACCTCTATTCGGCAGTCGCGTCCTGTTCGTCGGGCGTCGAGCTCGACCGGGCGCAGATCGTGCTGTTTGGCAACAAGGCCGGCGCCGGCGGTCGGTACCGGATCGGCCATTCCGTGATGAAGGACGCGCTCGACGTCGACGGCATCTATGATTCAATCCGCGACGCCGGTCTGGAACTGCCTGATCGACCCCGCTCCGAGGATTTGAACGGAAAGGTCGTCAACTGCTTCATGAAGTGCGAGGCCGACCCGAGCGCACGCTTGCGCGGCCGTCGCCAGATCATGCTCGACGATTCCGATGTGCACCATCACCGCCATTCCAAGGCAGCGGTCGGTGGCGTCGCCGCGATGGCCATCGGCGACCCGGCTGTATTCGTGTCGGTGGACGCCATGCATCAGGGCCCACAGGGTGGCGGGCCCGTCATCGCCATCGTCGATCTGGGCGAATAGCGGCTTCGCGCGCGCACGGTTTTGGTTTCACACACCATGCAGAACAAGCGCGCCGTCATCGTAGGCGGGTCGGTGGGTGGCCTGTTCGCGGGCAACTACCTGATCCGCCGCGGCTGGGACGTCGACATTCTGGAGATCGCGCCAGAGAACCTCGCATCGCGGGGCCAGGGCATTGCGCGTCACGCGGAGCTGGAAGACCTCCTCGACCTGCTCGACGTGCCCCGCGGGGTGTCGGGTGGCATCGATGTTTCCGGTCGCACGGCCTTCGATCGTAGCGGCGCGATTGTCTCTCAATTTGCACTCGACCAGCAGCTCTGCGCGTGGAATCAGGTCTACCTGTCACTGTTTGAGAGATTCCCGGGCGCGCGTTATCACGGCGGGAATGTCTTCGCGGGAATGGAGACGTCGGGCGACGTGACGATTGTCCGCACGACCGAGGGTCGGACATTCGAAGCCGATGTGGTCATCGGTGCCGACGGGTTTCGGTCCGGCGTTCGCCAGATCGTCGCCCCGGAAATTCAGCCCGAGTATGCGGGCTATGTCGCCTGGCGCGGAACCAGTCAGGAAGCAAAACTCTCCGAGACATTCCGCGCCAACATCTTCGATCACTATGCATTCCTGTTCATGTCCGGCAGCCAGCTGATCGGCTATCCGATCGATGGGCCGGATGGGTCACAGATCCCCGGCGAACGCCGCTACACCTATCTCTGGTATCACCCGGCATCTGACGAAAAACTCGCCGACATTCTGACCGACGCATCGGGCAAGACATATGAGCACGGCATCTCCCCGCATCTGATGCGGCCCGAACATGTGGAAACGGTGCGCGAGAATGCGCGCCGCGAGATGCCGGCCAATTTCCACGAGGCAGTGATGCGCGCGGATTCGACGACCGTGCAGCCGATCTACGATGTGGACAATGACCACCTCGCATTCGGCAATGTGGCCCTGATCGGCGACGCGGCATTCGTCGCCAGGCCCCATGTCGGGGTCGGCGTGCTCAAGGCGGGACAGGACGCCTTGGCACTCGCTGACGCCCTGGCGGAATGCGAGAGCATCCCCGAGGCCATGGCGCGCTACGAGGCAGAGCGCCTGCCCGCCGGGAAACGCGCGCTCAATCATGCACGCAATCTTGGGGCGTTTATCCAGCGCGGGCTCGACAGTCCGACAGACGACCCGACCCTGAACTTACCCCTGGAGCGTATAATTCGGGTCAGCGGACGCCCCGTGGAACACGTCATCGAACAGGGTCTGTAGGCGCTCGCGGATTCCCCGCGTCACCAAGTGGACGTTTCGTGATCGCACCACGGGGCCGGTTCTGAGATACTTGCGGGGCTGTGAAACCAAACTCCGCATTATCGACACAAGCGCCCATCCCCGGATGTATCGCGTGGTGAACCGTCTGGACGCGTGGCTCGATGCGAACGGGCTCGGCGGCTATGCCGAGGTCTTTGCCGAGAACGACATCGAGTTCGACCTGCTGCCGGATCTGACCGACGACGACCTCAAGGAACTCGGCCTGACTCTCGGCCACCGCAAGCGCTTCGCCGGCGCCATCGTGGCACTGGGCGCAACAGACCCCACAGACATCCGTGACGAAGCGGCCGAAATGCGCGGCGATCGGCGACCGGTAACCGTGCTGTTTGCAGATATTTCCGGTTTCACCCGCATGAGCGGCGAGCTGGGCGCCGAGGCGACCCGCGACATGCTGAACGGTTTCTTCGAGATCGCGGATCTTGCAATTACCGATCTCGGTGGCCGAATCGACAAACATATCGGCGACGAGGTGATGGCCGTGTTCGGCGCGCCACGCGCCCACACAAACGATCCCGAGCGCGCGGTTCGTGCAGCGCTGGCCATCAAGGCCGGCGCCGCAGGGCTGGATCCACCCCTTAAGGTCCATATCGGCGTCGCCAGCGGCACCGTCGTGGCCAGCGGCACGGGCAGCGACGCACACCGCGAATATGCGGTGATCGGCGAATCGGTAAACTTGGCGTCACGACTGCGCGACGTCGCCCAGACGGACGAGATCGTCGTCTCGGGGGAGGTTCATCGCGCCGTTTCGGAGTTTGCCGACGCCACCCAACGTGAAACCGGCCAGATCAAGGGCATCGATGCGCCGGTTTCAGCCTGGGCAATAGACGGCCTGCACGATCGGCAAGCCAGCCAGCGCGCCCTGGTTGGCCGCCACCGCGAGTTACAACAATTCGACGGACTCCTTGCCGAAACACAACGAAGCCGCCAGGGGCAAATATTTATACTCCGCGGCGAAGCAGGGATCGGAAAGACACGCCTGGCCGAAGAGCTGGCGTCACGCGCCCGGGCAGCAGATATACCGGTTCACCGCGCCGCAGTGCTCGATTTCGGTGCCGGCACCGGCGCCGACGCAATCCGGGATCTCGTCGCCAGCTTGCTTGACCTTCCGGCCGGCGAAGAGCGCGCCGATGCGCTCAACGACCAGCTGCAGACCGGCGAACTACCGCAATCGTTGGCGCCATATCTGCTTGAAGTCCTCGCCTTGCCACAGACCAGCGAAACCCGGCCCATTTTCGCAGCCGAGACACCGGAGGGCCGCCACCACGGCATCGGCGAAGCGATTGCCGTGGCGACCGAACACGCCGCCAAAGCGCCCATCCTGTTGATTGTCGAAGACGCCCACTGGGCCGACGCCGACGTCCGCGAACGGCTCGCAACCCTGGCGACGCGCATCGCCGAGTTGCCGGTGTTGTTGATCGTCACCACACGGATCGAAAATGACCCGTTCGACGCCGCCTGGCGTGCCGGCGTGCGAGGCACGTCGATCGTCACCAGCGATCTCGGACCACTCGACGAGGCGGACGCCGCGGCACTCACCGGCGCATTGGCAGACCTTGATGACAAAGTCCGGGCGGACTGCATCGCACGGGCGGACGGCAACCCGCTGTTCCTGGAGCATCTCGCGCGCGCCGCCGGCGAAAGCGGCACCGACACGTTGCCCGACAGCGTACAATCCATCGTCTTGGCGCAAGTGGACCAATTGCCTGCAAACGAACGAGAATTACTGCAGGCTGCCTCGGCGTTCGGCCAGCGATTCACGGTCGGTGGTGTGGCGGCATTGTTGGGCCGTACGGTAGCCGATGTGGAGACAATCGCCGCACGCGGCCTGGTGCGCCGCGACGGCGAGGCCTGGCGCTTCGCGCATGCACTGGTGCGTGATGGAATCTATGAAAGCCTGCTATCCACGCGCGCCCAGGATCTCCACCTGGCGGCGGCCGGATGGTACGCCACGCGCGATGCAACCCTGCACGCCGAACATCTGTCAAAAGCGCGCGATCCGCAGGCCCCCGCCGCATTCCTCTCGGCGGCACGCCTGCAAGCTGCGGCCTATCGATACCCCGCTGCGCTCGAACTCACAAAACGCGGCCTCACCTCCGACCCGGACGCCGGTGACGGGTTCGAGCTGGCGTTGCTGAACGCCGACATCCATCACGATTCCGGAAACGTGCGCGAGGCCATCGAACAGTATCGGGCACTGGGTGAGGCCCATCCCGCGCCGGAAACCCGTGCCCGCGCGGCTCTGGGTGAGGTCGCCTGTCTCCGCGTCACCGGCGAAGTCGATGAGGGGCTGGCCCGCCTCGAAACGATAGATTTCGACAGTTTGGACCAACAGGCCCTGACGCGATTTCACCACTACCGGGGAACGTTACGGTTCTCGAGCGCGGACATCACCGGATGCCTGGCCGATCAGGAAGCCGCACTCGAATATGCGCAACAGGCTGGCGATCCCGAATGGCAGGCGATGGCATTGGGCGGGATCGGCGATGCCCACTACGCCGCCGGGCGGATGGGCTCCGCCTATGAAAGCTTCCTCGCCTGCGTCGAGCTTGCCGCCGATCACGGCCTCGGACGCATCGAGCTGTCCAACCGGCACATGGTCGGTGTCTGCCGCCGCTACATGAACGAGAACGCTGCGGCGCTCGAGGATGTGCAAGCAGCACGTGCTTTTGCCGAACGGGTGGGAAACATCAGGTCACTGATCATCACCGGCATCATCGAGGCAGAGATGCTGATGGAGGGTGGCCACCCCCAGGAAGCCGATACATTGCTGGAAGCCGACGCCACGCATATCGCTGAGATCGGCAATCAACGGCTCGACGCCTACAACTCTATCCAACGAGCCCGCGCCCGCTGGAATCTAGGCGACCCCGACGGCGCGCAGGAATGTGCCGAACACGCTCTCACGCTCTCGCGCAGTTTCGGCATGGTGTTCATCGGCGCGCGGGTTCTCGGGCTGCTCGGCCAGATTGGAAAGACCCCGACAGACCGCGAAACCGCGCTGCGGGACGGCGAAGCGCTGCTCAACACAGAGAGCCCAATCGCGCACAATGTGTTCTGGTTCTACCGCGACGCCATAGAGGCGGCGCTCGACGCGGGTGACTGGAATGCGGCCGACGCCCGCGCCGATGCGCTCGATGCGTATACCGACGACGAGCCCCTGCCCTGGACCGACTTCTTCATCGCCCGCGGACGGGCCCTCGCGGCGCACGGACGCGACCCGGGTGATGACGCCGCAACCCGCAATCTCGACGCCATCCACCGCGTGGCCAAGCGAGACGGCTTCATTCACGCGGCAACACGCCTGACGGAAGCGCTAGCAGGGGAACCGGTCACATGAACACGGACATGCTCATCCGCAACGCCGCCGTCTGGGGCCAACCGGGACCGGCAGACCTGGCCATATCCGACGGCCTGTATGTGGATATCGGGGACGTCGATCCAGCCACAGCGACCATCATCGAAGCGGCGGGCCACCTCTGCGTGCCAGGTTTCATCGAGCCCCATATCCATCTCGACAAGGTGATGCTCGCCGACAGCATCCCGGTGAATGCCAGTGGGTCCCTCGATGAGGCCATCGAGATTCTCGGCGTCCGCAAGCAGAGTTATTCGAGCGAAGATATCGTCGCGCGGGCCGGGCACATCATCCGGGCGGCGATCTCCAACGGCGTCACCCGCATGCGCACCCATATCGACATCGATACAGGTTGCGGCCTGACTGCGTTCGACGCGCTGCTGGACGTGCGGGCGCAATTCGCGAATTTGATCGAACTGCAAATCGTCGCCTTTCCCCAGAAGGGCATCGTCGGCGACCCCGGCTGCGAGGCGCTGCTGCGCGAGGCCATGGATCGCGGCGCCGACCAGATCGGCGGCATGCCCTTCAACGAGGCCGGCCCCGATGAGAGCCGTGCCCATATCGAGATCGCGTTCGACATCGCCCGGGAACATGACTGCGCCGTCGACATGCATATCGACGAGACGGACGACCCGAACGCGCGCACGCTCGAGATGCTGTGTGAGGCCACGATCGCCCATGGTTGGCAGGGGCGTGTCATCGCCGGCCACACCTGCGCGCTCGCCGCCTATCCCGACGACTATGCCGAGCGGGTGATGGACATGGTCGCTGCGGCGGGCATCCACATGATCACCAACCCGGCGACCAACCTGATGCTCCAGGGTCGCGAGGATTCACATCCCAAGCGGCGCGGGATCACACGGGTAAAGGAGTTGCTTTCCCGTGGAGTCAACGTGGCGTTCGGCCAGGACAATTTGCGGGATATGTTCTACCCGTTCGGGCGCGACGACCCGCTGGAACTGGCATTTCTGCTGGCCCATGCGGCCCATATGAGCCAGCCCGACGAGATCGAGGCCGTGTTCACCATGACAACAGACAACGCCGCGAAGGTCCTGGGTCTCACCGACTACGGAACCGCGCCCGGCTGTGCCGGCGATCTGGTGATCCTCGACGCGAAAACACCACTGGAAGCCATCGTCGAGAAACCCGACCGACGCTACGTGATCCGCCGCGGGCGCGTGGTGGCAGAGACGGAAACCCGGCGGATGGTCGTCGGCGAATAGCCTTCGTCGTGATTCTGCCTAGGCTGCGGCGTCGCGGTCCGCGTGGTCATCGGGATTGTAGTTGAGGTTCGGCCCCAGCCAGCGCTCCGCCGTCTCGACGTCCATGCCCTTGCGACGGGCATAATCCTCGACCTGGTCGCGCTCGATCCGCCCGACCCCAAAGAAACGCGCCTCGGGATGGGAGATATAGAATCCGGCAACCGATGACGGCGGCCACATGGCGTAGCTCTCCGTCAGGGACACGCCGGTCGCGGCCTCGGCATCGAGAATCTCGAACAGGGTGCCCTTTTCCGTGTGATCCGGGCAGGCCGGATATCCCGGCGCGGGGCGGATGCCCTGATATTCCTCGGAAATCAGGTCGGCGTTCGACAGGTCTTCGTCGGGCGCATAGCCCCAAAGCTCGGTCCGGACCAGCTGGTGCATGCGTTCGGCGAAGGCCTCGGCCAACCGGTCCGCCAGCGCCTTGGCGAGGATCGAATTATAATCGTCATTGTCCTTCTCGTAGCGCGACGCGATCGCATCGATCTCCGCACCCGCCGTCACGACGAAGCCGCCGAAATAGTCGACAGCACCGGTATCCGCCGGCGCCACGAAGTCGGACAGCGCGAAGTTGGGCCGCGCATTGTTGCCGCGCATCATCTGCTGGCGCAGCGTGTGTATCTCGGCGAGCGGTTCCGTGCGCGCCTCATCGCGATACAGCGCAATGTCGTCGCCCTGCGCGTTGGCCGGCCAGAAGCCGACGACGGCGCGAGGCTTCAACCATTGCTCGGTGACCATCCGGTCGAGCATTTCCTGCGCATCGTCATACAGATCGCGCGCGGCCTCCCCGACAATATCGTCCTGCAGGATATCGGGGAACTTGCCGGACAGCTCCCAGGTCCGGAAGAACGGTGTCCAGTCGATGCAGCCCCGCAGCTCGGCCAGATCGTAGGTCTCGAACACACGCGTGCCGAGAAATGAAGGCACGGGCGCCGCATAGTCCGACCAGTCGATCGGTGCCTTGTTGGCGCGCGCACCGGCGATGATCTGGCGTTTGGATTCCCGGCCACTGCCCGCATGCTTCTCCCGGGCCGTCGCATATTCGGTCCTGATTCCTTCAACGAACCCGTCGCGCGCCGTCTTCGACAACAGATTGCTCATCACACCGACGGCCTTCGAGGCATCGTTCACGTGGATCACGGGGTGGTCATAGCCGGGGTCGATCTTCACCGCAGTGTGCAACCGGCTGGTGGTCGCGCCGCCGATCAGCAACGGTAGTTCGAAGTCCTGGCGTTTCATCTCGCGGGCGAGGCTGACCATCTCATCGAGGCTCGGCGTGATCAGACCCGACACCCCGATGATGTCGACATTCTCCTCCCGCGCCGCAGCCAAAATCTTCTCCGCCGGCACCATCACGCCCAGGTCCACAACGTCGTAGCTGTTGCACTGGAGGACCACGCCGACAATGTTCTTGCCGATATCGTGGACGTCGCCTTTGACGGTCGCGAGCAGGATCTTGCCGTTGGCCTCGACCGCGCCACCTGCGGCCTCGCGCTCTTCTTCCATGAACGGCGTGAGATGGGCCACAGCCTGCTTCATCACCCGGGCGCTCTTCACCACCTGGGGCAGAAACATCTTGCCCGCGCCGAACAGGTCGCCGACCACGTTCATGCCGTCCATCAGCGGGCCTTCGATCACATGCAACGGACGCTCGACCGCCTGGCGGGCCTCTTCGGCGTCCTCGACCACGAAGTCGGCGATGCCGTGCACCAGTGCGTATTCGATCCGCTCGTTGACGTTGCCCTCACGCCATTCGAGGTTCTTCTCGGCTGCCGCCGCACCGCTGTCGCGATGCCCGTCCGCGACCTCGAGCAGCCGATCGGTCGAGTCCGGACGCCGGTTGAACAACACATCCTCGATCCGCTCCAGCAGATCGGCGGGAATATCGTCATAGACCATGATCTGGCCGGCATTGACGATGCCCATGTCCATGCCGGCGCGAATGGCGTGATACAGGAATGCGGCGTGCATCGCCTCGCGCACCGCATTGTTGCCGCGGAACGAGAAGGACAGGTTCGAGACACCGCCCGAGACATGGGCATGGGGCAACTCGGCACGAATGCGCTTCGTCGCCTCGATGAACGCGATGGCGTATTCGTTATGCTCTTCGATGCCCGTCGCGACAGCGAAGATGTTCGGGTCGAAGATGATGTCCTCGGCCGGCAACCCGACCTCTTCAGTAAGAAACTTGTAGGACCGGGCGCAAATATCGAACTTGCGGTCGGCCGTGTCGGCCTGACCGTCCTCGTCGAACGCCATAACCACGGCCGCAGCGCCGTAGCGGCGGATCTTGCTTGCCTGCTCAAAGAACGGCTCCTCGCCCTCCTTGAGGCTGATCGAGTTCACGATCGCCTTGCCCTGCACGCATTTGAGCCCCGCCTCGATCACCGACCATTTCGAAGAATCGATCATCACGGGCACCCGTGAGATGTCAGGCTCGGCGGCGATCAGGTTGAGGAAGCGCACCATCGCCGCCTCGGAATCGAGCATCCCCTCATCCATGTTCACATCGATGATCTGGGCACCGTTCTCGACCTGCTGGCGCGCGACCTCCAGCGCCGTGTCGTAGTCGCCTGCCGTGATCAGTTCGCGAAACCGCGCCGACCCGGTGACATTCGTCCGTTCTCCGATATTGACGAACTGGCTGCCGACCGCGCTCATGCCGCATCCCCCGTCGCAACCGTGAAGGGCTCAAGGCCGGACAGGCGCATCGCCGCCGGACGTTCGGGCGCCAGACGCGGCGGCAGTCCATCCACCGCCTTGCGAATTGCCGCAATGTGGGCCGGCGTGGTGCCGCAGCAGCCGCCGACGATATTCAGCAGTCCGTCCTGAGCCCACTCACGCACGAAGCCGGCCGTCTGGTCGGCTTCCTCATCATATTCTCCGAATTCGTTCGGCAGCCCGGCGTTGGGATAGGCGCAGATGAAGGCATCCGCGACACGCGACAGCTCGACGAGATAGGGCCGCATTCCCTCGGCGCCCATGGAGCAATTCAGCCCGATGGTCAGCGGGTTGGCATGGCGGACCGAATTCCAGAAGGCCTCGGGTGTCTGCCCGGTCAGGGTCCGGCCCGACAGGTCCGTGATCGTGCCTGAGATCAATATCGGACGGCGCTCCTGGGTTTCCTCAAACAATTCCTCGAGCCCGAAGATGCAGGCCTTGGCGTTCAGCGTGTCGAAGATCGTCTCGATGAGAAACAGATCGACGCCGCCCACCAGAAGCGCGCGCGCCGCTTGCTTGTAGGAGTCCTTGAGCGTGTCGAAATCGATCGCACGAAATCCCGGGTCGTTGACGTCGGGTGAGATCGAGGTGGTCTTGTTGGTCGGCCCGATCGCACCGGCCACCCAACAGGTGCGTCCCGGCTCGCGCTCCATCGCCTGGTCACATGCCTCATGGGCCAGACGTGCCCCTTCGGAATTGATCTCGACCACATACTCTTCCATGGCGTAGTCGGCCTGAGAGACCGTCGTCGCATTGAATGTGTTGGTCGTCACGATGTCGGCGCCGGCGGCCAGGTAGCTCAGATGAATCTCGCGGATGGCATCCGGCGCCGTCAGGTTGAGAATGTCATTGTTCCCCGTCAGATCATTGCCGAGGCCTTCGAAATGCTTGCCATGGTAGTCGGCGGACACGAGCTTCAACGCCTGAATCTCCGTCCCCATCGCCCCGTCGAGGACGACAATTCGCTCGGTCAGCTCATCTGCGAGGGCCTTCTTGGTCCGTGCCTGAATCATGATGCCTGGGTCTCCGAACCGGCAGTGGATATGCCCAGATTGCGGCAAATCGCATGGGTCATGTCCGCGCGGTTCAATGTGTAGAAGTGGAAGTCGTCGATCCCGTGGTCACGGAGCTCGAGGCATTGCTCGCTCGCGATGCGCGTGCCGACCTCGACCCGGCCCGCAGGGTCGTCGTCCAACCCGTCATAGGCCTCGGCCAGCCAGTTCGGCACACTCGCGCCACACATCGCCGAGAAACGCATCATGCTCTTGAAGTTGCCGACCGGCATGATGCCGGGGATCAGGGGAATATCGATTCCAGCCGCCGCGACCCGGTCGCGAAAGCGCAGAAACGCGCCATTGTCGAAGAAGAACTGGGTGATGGCGCGGGCTGCACCCGCGTCGGCCTTGCGCTTCAGATTGTCGATATCGAAATCGGCACTGGGTGCCTCGGGGTGGGTTTCGGGATAGGCGGCCACCGATATCTCGAACGGCGCGACCGTTTGCAGCCCTGCGACGAGGTCCGCAGCGTACGCATAGCCGTCGGGATGCGGGATGTAGCCCGTTTCACCTTCCGGGGGATCACCGCGCAGGGCAACAATATGCCGGACACCCGCGGCCCAGTAGTCCCGCGCGACACTCTCGATCTCGGCGCGTGTGGCATCCACACATGTCAAATGCGCCGCCGCCGTCAGTCCCGCCTCGTTGACAATCCGGGAAACGGTTGCGTGGGTCCGCTCACGTGTCGAGCCGCCCGCGCCGTAGGTCACAGAGATAAAAGACGGGTTGATCGGTGCCAGATCACACACCGTGTTCCACAACGACACCTCCATCTCCGGCGTCTTCGGCGGGAAGAACTCGAAACTGACAGAAAGCGCGCGGGCCGCAGGCGCCGGTTCGAAATTGTTTGTGTCGGATGCCATGAATATTCCTAGGCGCTGGCGCGTGGACGGATCGGCGTGCCAATCGATTGCACATCGGCGGGCCGTCGGGTTTTCCAGATTGTGACGTCGAGGGAATTACCCGGCAGGGTGCGAACGTCGATTGTTTGCAAACCATGGTCGGCCACCCAGCGGCCAACCTCTTCTGTCCGAAAGCCGAGCCGCCGATGGGCGTGCTGGTCGCGCAATTCCTCCATCGCGTGGGGCGCAAAATCCACCACCACGAAAGCGCCACCCGGCTTGAGAACCCGCGCCGCTTCCCGGATCGCGTCGCCGGGCTCATCGGCAAAATGCAGGACCATGTGCAGGATCACGAGATCGAAAGACTGGTCATCGAACGGCAGCTGGTACATATCGGCTTGGCGGACGTTGCAATTGCGGTAGCGCGCCGCCGACAGGTTGGTGCGGGCTACGGCAAGCATGTCACGGGACTGGTCCACGCCCACGGCCACACGCACCCGATCACTCAAGAGCTGCAGCATGCGACCGGTGCCGGTCCCGATATCCAGGAGGGAGTCGTGCGTTTCGCCCGCCAGCAGATCCTGAATCGCATTCTCGACCACGCCCTCATCGACGTGCAACGCGCGAATTTGGTCCCACGAACCGGCGGCTTCCCGAAAATAGGCTTCGGCCAGCTTTGCCCGGCCATCCTTGATTTCGTCGAGGCGTCGACGGTCCTGGGCAACAAGGCCGTCCGCGTCGTCAATTTGGTCTATCAAAGATCGCAGAATATCGGCGATCGGTGTTCCGGACGCCAGATGGAAGAACGCCCAGCTGCCTTCCTGGAGACGTTCGAGCAGTCCGGCATTGCAAAGGAGTTTCAAATGGCGGGAGACGCTGGGCTGACTCTCTCCCAGAATCCGCGTCAGTTCACTGACGGTCAGGTCACCATGGGCGCACAAGGCCAGGATACGAAGGCGGTTCGGCTCTCCGGCCGCACGCAAGAGTGCAAGGACTTGGTCCATGGCGGTACTGGCGATCTCTCGTATTCCGGTTGAAACAATTCCCCGTTCCGAGGGGGCACGAATCGGTACCGACCTTCTCGATTCGGCCGACCATTGACATAAACATATATTTATACCTTTATGTTTTCCAGTGAAATCTCACGGTTGTGCCCGATTCGTATCCATAAAGTGTATCTATTCTGCAACAATGTTCCCGACACCACCCTGACCGCTTGCTTTCCGTGTGGCGCTGCCCCAAGGGCTGTGGTAGCAAATTAATCACACGACCAGACCGAGGCGTGCCGTGGGGGCGGCGCGTTAAGGTTCTCGCAAGGGCATCAGGGCATGATGTGGCGGTGGTTTTGTGTGCAGGTCACGCAACTGGCTGTTTTCCTGGGTAAGGGAGCCGGACTTGCGATGTGGACGAGAGATAATGTTGAAAACAATCACCGACCTTAAACCTTCCCGCTTTTTGTTCGCTGCGCTGCTGATGGGCGCGCTGACGGCGTGTGCTATTCCGCCGAGCGATGACAAAGAAGCCATGGCAGAATTCGAAAAGGCGAACGATCCGTTCGAACCTGCCAACCGCTTGGTCTTCGCAGCGAATGTTGCGGTGGATCAGCTGGTGCTGCAGCCGACGGCCGTCACCTACAGGGATTTGTTTCCCAATGAACTCAAGCCGCCGATCGAGAATTTCATAACCAATCTCTTCATGCCCCTGAGTTTCCTGCACTCTCTTCTGCAGGGCGACATGGAGCGGGCAAATATGGCCGCGACGCGCTTCTTCACCGCGCTGCCCACATTCCTTCTCGGCAACACGATGCCTGACAAGCAACCCGTCTTCGAAGACGCCGGTCAGACCCTCGCCGTGTGGGGCTTCGAACAGGGCCCGTATGTGATGTTGCCGCTGATTGGCCCGTCTTCTTTGCGTGACACATTCGGTACGATTGGCGATTTCTTCTTCGACCCGGTTGGTTGGGTCACCGACACTCCGGTGACAATCGGTCGTGCGACCGGCAATGCCATCGTGCGGCGCTCCAACAATATCGACCAGGTTCGCGATCTGCAGCGCAACTCACTCGATTACTACGCCGCTGTTCGCAGCCTCTACCGGCAACAGCGCGAAGACCAGGTCCGCAATGGCGGGTCCGTTCCCGTCCAGCCTGCCCCGACACTCGGTCTGGATTTGGACGAAGATTCGGGCGCTAAAGAAACCGCGTCGGGCCAGTAGGGCTAGATCAGGTGATCGCGCGCTTCACCCCGGCGTTCGTCATTGTTGTCGCTTTGCTCTTCGCCGCGCCTGCGGCGCGGGCAGATCAGCATCTGGACGCGTCCGTATCATTCATCAAGACTCTCTCGGAGCGGGCCATTTCGACCCTGACCGATACCGATATATCCGGCCAAGAACGTCGCACCCAGTTCCGGAACCTGTTCCGCGAAGGGTTCGCGGTGGACGGGATTGCCCGCTTCGCACTGGGCCGGTACTGGCGCAGCGCGTCCAAGCAGGAGCGCGAGGAATATCTGGTCCTTTTCGAGGACGTCATCGTCAACACCTGGGCCGACCGGTTTTCGCTCTATTCCGGACAGGCGTTCGAGGTCCGCAATGCGTCAAATGAGCCGACCAATGGCCCGGAAAAAGTGGCCCTGGTCTCGAGCCTGTTCTTCACCAGCCCCACCTCGCCTGTGCGAATTGAGTGGCGGGTTGCGAGCCAGGGCGAAATCATCAAGATCGTCGATGTGAAGCTCGAAGGCATCAGCATGGCGAACACCCAACGCGATGAGTTCAACTCTGTTATCCGCAACGGTGGCCGCAACCTGTCGGCACTGCTCGCGCGACTGCGCAAGATGCGGGACAGCTAGACGCTGTCTCTGACAGTCACTGAGAATATCAATCAGCGCTGAAGTGGCTTGTATTTGATCCGGTGCGGACGGTCCGCATCTGCGCCCTTACGGCGCTTCAGGTCCTCGGTGTAGGCCTCGTAGTTGCCCTCGAACCAGACCACTTCACTGTCGCCCTCGAAGGCGAGGATATGCGTCGCGATACGATCGAGGAACCAGCGATCATGGCTGACGACGATCGCGCAGCCCGGGAATTCGAGCAAGGCTTCCTCTAGCGCGCGCAGCGTATCGACATCCAGATCATTGGTCGGCTCATCCAGCATCAGGAAATTGGAGCCCGACTTCAGTACCTTGGCCAGATGAACGCGGTTGCGCTCACCACCGGACAGCTGTCCAACAGGTTTCTGCTGGTCCGAACCCTTGAAGTTAAACCCGGCGACGTAGGCGCGGCTTTGCACATTGCGCTTGCCGAGTTCGATGACATCGATCCCTTCCGAGATTTCCTCCCAAACGGTCTTTTCCTCGGACAGCGCGTCGCGGCTCTGGTCGACATATCCCATCACAACGGTGTCGCCGATCCGAATGTTTCCGGAATCGGGCGTGTCCTGCGACGTCACCATGCGACAGAAGGTGGTTTTACCGGCGCCATTCGGTCCGATCACGCCGACGATCGCGCCCGGCGGCATCTTGAAGTTGAGGTCGTCGATCAGCAGCTGATTGCCGAACCCCTTGCGGAGGCTCTCGGCTTCAATCACCAGGTCGCCCAGGCGCGGGCCTGGCGGAATCGTGATCTGCTGATCCTCCGGCGCCTTGTCCTGGCTGTCCGCGACGAGCTTCTCATAGGCATCGACGCGTGATTTGCTCTTGGCCTGACGCGCCCGCGGGCTCTGACGCACCCATTCGAGCTCCTGCTTAATCGTGCGCTGGCGTGATGATTCCTCGCGTTCTTCCTGTGCCAGGCGTTTCCCTTTCGCCTCGAGCCAGCCGCTGTAATTGCCTTCGAAGGGCAACCCCTTGCCGCGGTCCAGCTCGAGAATCCAGCCGGCGACGTTATCAAGGAAGTAGCGATCATGGGTCACGGCGACAACGGTACCGGAATAGTCCTCGAGAAAGCGTTCGAGCCAGGCGACGGATTCGGCATCGAGATGGTTGGTCGGCTCGTCGAGCAACAGCATGTCGGGACGCGACAGCAGTAGACGGCACAGCGCGACCCGGCGACGCTCGCCACCTGACAGCGTCGAGACATCGGCGTCACCCGCCGGGCAACGCAGCGCATCCATGGCAATCTCGATCTGGCGGTCGAGCTCCCATGCGTCGCTCGCATCGATTTCGTTCTGCAGTTCGGCCTGCTCCGCGATCAGCGCGTCCATTTCCTCGGGTGTAATATCCTCACCGAAGCGCATGCTCACCTCGTTGAAGCGATCCAGCAGCGCCTTGGTCTCGGCAACGCCCTCCATGACATTGCCCATTACATCCTTGTCGGCGTCGAGTTCGGGTTCCTGCTGCAGATATCCGATTTTCAATCCGTCGGCGGCCCAGGCCTCGCCCTGAAACTCTTTGTCGAGCCCGGCCATGATCTTGAGCAGGGTCGATTTGCCGGAACCGTTCAGCCCCAGGACGCCGATCTTGGCGCCGGGCATGAAGCTCAACCAGACATCTTCGACAACCTTGCGGCCACCAGGGAAGGCCTTGGTCAGGCCCTTCATGACATAGACATATTGCTGGGTGTTCACGGCGCACTCTCAACAGGGTTGGTTGGCAGACGGGGCGTCTATGTAAGCCGCCCACGCGCGCGGTGCAACGGTTCGTCATACGCTCGAATAATTGAACTGTTGCCGATCTAGTGGCGACCGCCGAACCGCCAGCGATGAATGTCCACGCTCGTGTAGAGACCGGCCTTACAGTAGGGCTCGTCGGCCAGCATTTCCTCGACCGCGCCACGGTCGGGCAACTCGATCAGCATGGCGCTGCCCAACCACTCGGTTTCATCGTCGTTGTACAACGGGCCACGCTCGATGAACCCGGGCAGATAGCCGCCGTCGATGAAATATTCACGATGCGCCTCAAGCAAGCCGTCGCGCGCCTCGGTGGTGCCGGGGCGGCCGTGCCCGATCACAAGGAACCGCTGGTTGTTCTCGGGATCGCCTTCGAAATCCCACATCGTGCGCCCAAGCGCATTGCGCCAGCGGCGTACGATGATGTCTTCGAACACACCGGCCTTTGCATAGGGTTCCTCATAGGCGAACACCCGGGCCGCCTCGGCATCGGCAAGCTCGACCATGTGCATGCTGCCGGTCGGGGTTTCACCATCGTCGGCCAGGGTCGGACCGCGCGCGACCATCCGGTCGGCATAGCCGTCCATGAAGGCCCAGTGCTCCTCGACGATCGCCTGTCGGCCTCCCCTGGAGTCCGGCTTGTCCCGGCAATAGAAGAAATACGTCGCCATGACAGCCCTTCAATCCGCGCTGACTTTGCTGCCGGATCGCGCGGCCGCCTGCTTGGCGACCCCGTCCTTGCCGGCATCCGTCTCGGCATCCCAACTGTTCTGATGGGCGAGATGCTTGTCCTCATCCCACTCGTGCTGAGTTCCCTCGCCCATGAACACGGTGAAGACCTCGCAGCCATCTGGATACTCATAGGGCCCGTGCAGCGTGTTGCCGCCGAACACATAGTCACCCGGGCGCAGATCCTTGCCCGCCACGCACATCCGGCCGGCCAGTACCATAATCGAATGCCAGCTCTTGTGGCTGTGCTCCGGCTCGACGTAGCCCGGCGGGAAGCGGACCTTCATATCGACCCGCTGCATCTCCGCGTCATAGTTGAAGATCTTCACCTTCACGCCCGGCGGCAGCGACAACAGCTCGTTGACGTCCTCGCCCTCCTGCCAGTTCACTTCATTGTCGTGCAGAGCCACGAACTCGTGCACCAATTCCGATACAGAAACGCTCATCCCATTCCCTCCCCGTCAAATCTCGTGCCGAAGAGACTAGCGCGGCCCTCAGCCGGGAGTCTCCGTCGCCGTCCACTCGTCCAGCACATGGCTGTCGGTCTCCCGAGGCATATGGCGTGTACGCATGTCCGCGAACGCACCCGCAGGCAAAAGGCGCGAAAGGGCCCACACGGCCGCCCCACGCACCAGCGGGTTTGCATCCGTCAGCCGTTCGCCGACGGCCTCGGCCGCGCCGTCGCCCCCGACATTCCCCAACGCGATCAATACGTTCCGGACAAACCGGTCCCGTCCGACGCGTTTGACCGCCGTCCTCGAGAAGAATGCACGGAATTCCCCATCATCGAGCCGTGCAAGATCGGTGAGGCGCGGCGCTGTGAATTCTGGTTGTGCCCGCAACTCGGTCACAGGGGCCGCGGCGGCGAACTTGTTCCACGGGCAGGCGGCCAGGCAATCATCGCAGCCATAGATTCGATTGCCGATCAGCGGACGCAATTCACGATCGATCGGGCCCTTATGCTCGATTGTGAGGTAGGAGATGCAACGGCGCGCATCGATCTGATACGGCGCGGGAAAGGCACCCGTCGGGCACGCATCAAGACATTCTCGGCACGACCCGCAATGGTCTTTCTCTTCGGTATCGTCAGGCAACTCGAGGGTGGTGAACACCTCCCCCAGAAACAGCCACGAGCCATGCTCGCGCGACACCAGATTGGTGTGCTTGCCCTGCCACCCCAGACCTGCGGCCTGGGCCACGGGTTTTTCCATCACCGGGGCGGTATCAACGAACACCTTCACGTCTTCGGGAAACTCCTCGCAGATCCACCGGCCCAGCGCCTTGAGCCGTTTCTTGACCACGTCGTGATAGTCGCGACCGCGCGCATAGACCGACAGGTGGCCGATTCCCTCCTGATCGAGGCTCGCAAACGCTTCGGCATCGGGTGTGTAGGCCATGCCGAGTGCGATCACGGAACGTGCTTCGGGCCACAGCGCCGCCGGCTCACGGCGGCGCTCGGCCTTGGCCGGCAGCCAGTCCATGTCGCCGTGTCGACCGTCCGCCAGAAACGCCGCCAGGTTTTCGCGTATTTGGGGGGCCAGCCGGACGGGCGCGAAGCCGACGGCATCGAAGCCAAGCGCGCGCGCTTTCGCGCGAATACGCGCGCCGGGGTCGGTCCCTAAATCGGAAACCGGTTCAACCGCCGGATCGGCCATATGCCTCTATCCACGCCCGCGATAGGGCGCGACCCCCTGGTCGGGCAGCCAGAGCCCCGCAGGCGGCTCACCCGATTGGTAGAAAACATCGATGGGGATGCCGCCACGCGGATACCAGTAGCCGCCGATCCGCAGCCAGGCCGGGTCGAGCAACGCCTCGATGCGCTGGCCGATATCGACCGTGCACGCCTCGTGAAAGCCGCCATGGTTGCGGTACGAGCCGAGAAACAGCTTCAGGGACTTGCTCTCGACCAGCCAACCATCGGGCACATAGTCGATGACGAGATGCGCAAAATCGGGCTGGCCTGTGATCGGGCACAGCGAGGTGAATTCCGGACACGCGAAACGGACCAGATATGTGGCCCCCGGTTTGGGGTTCGGGACCCGCTCCAGCTTCGCCTCGTCCGGCGATGCCGGCAATTCCGAGGGTCCGCCGAGTTGGGTCAGCCCGTCATAGATCTCGTCTGTCATGTCACTGCGCCCTTCACGCAAAACGCTGTTGGCCCGATCATCTCATACTTGCCGACGCTTCTATAGGGTCAGGCGCGCCGCAGAAGAGTGGCATCGCCGTAGGAAAAGAAGCGGTATTCCATATACACCGCATGGCGATAGGCCGCCCGCATATGCTCCGTGCCCGCGAACGCGCAGACCAGCATGAACAATGTCGAGCGCGGCAGGTGGAAGTTCGTGAACAATTGATCCACGGCGCGAAATTCATACCCGGGCACGCAGAAGAGCCGGGTATCACCCCGGAACGCCGCGACATGGCCGTCTACATCAACGGCGGATTCCAGGACACGCAGCGCCGTGGTGCCGATCGACACGACGGGCCGCCCCGCCGCCCGCGCCGCGTTGATCCGCGCGGCCGTGTCCGCATCAACCTCGCCAAATTCGGCGTGCATCTTGTGATCCTGCACATCCTCGACCGTGACCGGCAGGAAGGTCCCGGCACCAACATGCAGGGTCACCGTCGCGATCTCCATGCCGGCCGACGCGAGCGAGGCCATGAGCGCGGGCGTAAAATGCAGGCCGGCGGTCGGTGCCGCCACGGCCCCCTCACGTACCGCAAACATGGTCTGATAGTCATGCGCGTCCTGTCCGTCCGGCCCGTCGACGCGCTTGATATAGGGCGGCAGAGGTGTCCGACCGTGCTGCGCCAAGGCATCGCGAAACGCCGCCGGATCCATATCGAAGCGCAAATGCGCCTCGCCACCCTCGCCGCGCGCGATCACGTCTGCGGAAAAACCTTCGGCGAAATCAATGCGATCTCCCGGCCTCAGGCGCTTCGCCGGGCGCGCAAAGGACAGCCACTCGGTGTCCGTCAGACGCTTGTGCAGGGTGACGGACATCCGCCCCTCACCCCGGCGACCCTCAAGTTGCGCCGGGATCACCCGCGTATCATTGACGACGAGCAGGCTGTCGGGGTCAAGCAGCTCCGGCAGCTCCTGCACAACATGGTCGGACATGCGGTCACGCAGGTCGAGCAGGCGCGCGGATTCACGCGGTTCGGCGGGTCGCTGGGCAATCCGCTCACCGGGAAGCTCGAAATCGAAGTCAGCCGTCTTCATCGGACACCCGCTGCGCGCGCATCCGCTGATTGACACCATGTATATCGGCCTGCCATTAGCCTCATCGAAGCCCGACCATCCACGATTGGTTCACCAGACATGCCCGGACTTACCACACGTTTCCTCATCATCGCTGTCATGTTCGTCGCTTGTCTTCTCGTGTCGAATATTACCGCCGTCAAACTGATCGAGATCGACGGATATGTCCTGCCCGGGGCCATCGTGATCTTTCCGATCAGCTACATCATCGGCGACGTTCTGACCGAAGTTTACGGCTTCGCCAAGGTCCGATTGGTGATCTGGCTCGGCTTCGCGGCAAATCTGTTCGCTGTCGTGTCATTCGCCGTTGTCGGCGTGCTCCCGGCGGCGGGATTCTGGACGGGTCAGGAAGCCTATGACGTGATTCTCGGCGCCACCCCGCGCATTCTGGCGGCCTCCTTCGTGGCCTATCTGATCGGGGAGTTTGCCAACTCCTATATCCTGGCGCGCCTCAAGGTCGCGACCGGAGGGCGGATGCTCTGGCTGCGGACCATCGGTTCATCGATTGTCGGACAAGCCCTGGATTCCAGCGTGTTCATCACCATCGCGTTCTGGGGCATCTTGCCGCCCAAGGTCCTGCTCACAACCATCGCGGTTCTGGCGATTGCAAAAATCGGCTACGAGATACTGGCGACGCCGATTACCTATATCGTCATCAACTGGCTGAAACGATCCGAGGGGATCGATCATTATGACCGGGAGACCCGGTTCAACCCCTTCGCCGTCTCTCGCCTGCAGGACTGATGCGCACTGCCGCGATCCTTCTGGGGCTTTGCGCCTGGCCGCTCGCGATCACCCCGTCGTGGGCCCAAGAGCCGAAAGACACCTACAGCGTTCAGTGGGAAAACGACCGGATCGCCAGAACCGACCGCCATTACACCAACGGTTTCCGGCTATCCTGGGTCTCAGGCGCACGCGACAATGATCCTGCCTGGGTCAAGGATGTGCTGGAGACGATCTACCCCTTCGCGAGCCTGAAGCAGGGCCGGATCGGCGCCGCGTTCGGGCAGAGCATCTTCACGCCCGAGAACACCGCCACCTCGGACCTGGTGACCGATGATCGGCCCTATGCCGGCTGGTTGTATGGCGCCATATCCGTTCATGCCGAGACCAAGCGCGACCCGGCATCCTCTGCAACCGACACACTCGACACGGTTGAACTCAATCTCGGGATTGTCGGCCCCTGGGCGTTGGGCCGACAGGTGCAGAACGGCGTCCACGACCTGATCAATGTCGGCCGTTCCAACGGCTGGGGCCATCAACTCGACAATGAACCGGGTGTGATGCTGATCGGCGAGCGGCGCTGGCGGCCGGATGCCTGGAACCTGTTTGGCCTTGAGGCCGGCGCCATCCCCCATGTCGGGGGCAGCGTCGGCAATGTGATGACCTTTGGCAGCGCCGGTGCGATCCTCCGGATTGGACAGAATCTGGATGTCGATTACGGCCCGCCGCTGATCCGCCCGTCCCTCAGCGGTCTCGCGGCGGTCGAGAAACGATCGAGCCTCGCCTGGTATGCGTTCGCCGGCGTTCAGGGACGCGCTGTCATCCATGACATATTCCTCGACGGAAACACCTTCTCCAGCAGTCACAGTGTCGACAAGGAACGATTCGTCGGCGACGCACAGCTTGGTCTCGCGTTTATCTACAAGGGCGTGCGTCTGGCCGTCACCCAGATCTTCCGGACCCGGGAATTCGAGGGTCAACGCCAGGCAGACAGGTTCGGAGCGATCAGCCTGTCAGCGAACTTCTAGCGCCACCAGGCCGGTCTTCTCAGCCTCTCCGCGCATGCTAAGCTTCATGCCTTGCATGACCAGGTTCATGGGGAGGAATCATGACGGATCTCAATCTCAGCATCGACGGCATCGCTGCCGGCCAACGCATACCCGAAGAGTTTGCGTTCGGCATCCGCACGGACGACGTGCCCTTCACCTTCGGTGCGAATATCAGCCCGGCGGTGAGCTGGAGCAGCGGCCCGGACGGCACCAGATCCTATGCGGTCATCATGCATGATCGCAGCGTCCCGACGGTCTTCGACGACGCGAACCAGGAAGGCCGGACAATCCCCGCCGACCTCGCGCGGATGGACTTCATGCACTGGGTCCTGGTGGATATCCCGGCGGCTACGACCAGCCTGCCGAAGGGCGCCGAGTCCGATGCGGTCGTGCCCAAAGGCAAGGCCACGGGCCCGTCTGCGCATGGCGTTCGCGGCGCCAATAATTTCGGCATGTTCATGGCGTCGAACCCCGACATGGCCGGCGACTATGGCGGCTATGACGGGCCGGCCCCGCCCTGGAACGACGAAATCATGCACGAATACGTCTTCACGGTGTACGCGCTCGATGTCGAGACGCTGGGGCTCACCGGCGTCTTCGGTGGCACCGAGGCACTGGCCGCGATGGAAGGTCATGTCCTGGCCAGCGGGCAGGTCGTCGCTGAATACACGCTGAACCCGGACCTCGCCTGATCAGCAATCAGGACTCCGCGTCGGAATAGTCCACCAGCCGGGTCTTGTAGTCCGTGCGCGGCAGGCTGCCGAACGGCACGATCTCGACCTTTGTCGTGACGATCAGAGCGTCACGAATGGCCTTCTCGATGGCCTCGCCAAGGCCCGCGCCCGGCGCGCTGCCCTCGGCCGCCTCGATATGTACCGGCAGCGGCGGCAATTGCTGTACGCCGCGTTTGGTCGGGCGCACCAGCATGATACCGCTCACATCCGGGCGGAACGTGTTCACCACCTCACGAACGGCGCTCGGGAAGACGTTCACCCCGCGCACGATAAGCATATCGTCCGTCCGTCCGATGCACCGAATGCGCGGGCCCGTGCGCCCGCTGTCGACCGGTCCCATGCGCACCGTGACATGGTCGCGTGACCGAAAACGCAGCAGCGGCGCCGCCTCCTGCTGCAAATGGGTATAGACCGGCTCGCCCTGGACGCCATCCTCGAAGGGAAGCGGCTCTTCCGTTTCCGGGTCGATCAGCTCCATATGGATGTAGTCGCGGGCGAGGAAGTTCATGCCGTCCTGTTCCGGCCCCTCGCCGAACATAGAAATCGACATCTCACCGAGCCCGAGCACTTCGTGCACCTTGGCGTCGAAGGCCTCCTCGATCTGCGCGCGGACGTCCGGCTCGCCCCCGCCCGGCTCGCCGCCGGCCACGAGAGTTTCGAGCCCGCAGGCACGGGGGTCGATCCCGCGCGCGCGCGCGGCCTCCGCGATATAGAGAAAATACGACGGCGTCCCGGGCATGGCCTGTACCTGAAAGCGTTCCAGCGCGGTCAGGAGCCGCTCGGTGTTGCCGCTGCCCACGGGCACCATGCGCACGCCCAGCGCAATCATGGATTCGTGCACCGCACCCGCCACGAATGGGCCGGAATTGTATGTGGTGACAACCCGGTGATGGGGCCGGATGCCGGCGGCGAAATAGCTCCGGTTGGACGCGTGGATCCAGCGCTTGAGGTCGCCCTGGGTCACCGGGATATAGAGCGGCGTGCCCGATGTGCCGCTGGTCGAGTAGATGCGAACCACGTCATCAAGCGGAGCCGCGAGCTGCTTGCCCAGCGGCAGATGCTCGGCCTGACTGGCCCGCAACTCGTCTTTGACCGTGAACGGCAGGTGCCGCAGTTCATCCAGCCCGCCGACGGATTCCGGGGTCTTGAAACCCGCCGCCTTGAACTTGTCACGATAGAACTCAGACCGTTCGAACAAATACGCGATCTGCTTGCGATAGACGGGCTCGTCCAGGCGCTTCTGGTCCGCCAGGTCTCTGGTCTCGGCTTCCGGGTCAAAGAGCTCTGTTGAGGGCATACGCCCTAGTCCCCGTCATAGGTGATGGCCTCTTCGCCATGATGGGCCAGAAGAAAGCCGATCGGACGTTCCATTTCCTCATTCAGGTGACCGAGCAGGCCAACGGTACGGGCCAGAATGGGAATGCCGCGGATCGCCGCCTTGGGGAAACCGAGGTCGAGCAGCACCGCCGCCATTGGCCCCTGGAGGTTCATGGGAAGGGGCTTGCCCCAGACTTCGGCAACGGCGTCTGGAAACGCGCGCAACGCGTCCACATGGCGCCCGGAGACGCCGCGTTCATCGGCCAGCTCCAGGATACGGACCGCGCGAGGATCGACCGGGTGGTGAATGGGATGCCCGAACCCGGAAATGAATTTGCCCGCGTCCTTGTGCTCGCGCGCAATCGCCAGCGCCGCCGCCTCGGGGCTCTCTCCGCCTTCGATGCGTGTCGCGGCATCGTCGAGCATTTCGCCGCACACATCCGCGCTGCCCAGAATGACGGAGCCGACCCCGAGAAGGCCCGCGGCAACCGCCCCCTGGAGCGCCTCAGGCGCCGCCGCCAGGGTCATCCGCGCGGCCTGTACGCTCGGCGTCAGGCCGTGCTCGGCCAACGCCACCACCAGGACGTCCATGAAGAACGCCTGATCCGCATTGGGCTGCCGCCCCGTGAGATGAAAATAGAAAAACTCGGCGATCGAGGCGTGCCCCATGATCTCGTTGCACAGATCCTTCCCGCGCACCGTGATCGAGCTCGAATCCGCCGTTTCGATGGCGGTTTTCGCCTCACCCTTTTTGCCAATCAGCATGGTCGTCTCCCCCAGGTCCTGCGCGACGATAGGGTCTAACCGCCGCGCCGACAACTTTTCACGTAGGCGAAACATAATTCAATTGATGGAACGTGATTGACTCCCGCCAACGCCCTACGCGTAGAATGAACACAGCCAGCAATGAGAGCGGTGCCACGCCGCCCGGGGCCCGGATCATAGGGAGACACAAACAATGAAATACGGAATGTTTGCAATGCCGCTTCGTCCGCCCGGCGGGGACGTCACCAAGGAATACCACCAGGATATCGAAACCTTCGTGATGGGCGATAAGCTCGGCTACACCGAAGGCTGGATGGGTGAGCACTACACCATCCCGTGGGAGCCGATTCCCGCCACTGACCTCTTCGCCGCATCCGTGTTCGCGCGCACCGAGAATATCCGCATCGGCACCGGCATCGTGTTGTTGCCCATGCACGATCCCCGTCAGGTGGCATTGCGTATCGCCTATCTCGACCATCTGTCGAAAGGCCGCCTGAACTTCGGCATCGGCGCCGGTGGCGCCCCGACCGATTTCCATTTTTGGGATATCGATTACAAGGAAGGCGAGCATCGCGCGCGCATGCGCGAATCTATCGACGTGATCAAGCGCCTGTGGACCGAAGACGAGCCGTTCGAACACAACGGCGAGTTCTGGCAGTTCAAGGTGCCGGAGCCGATGCCGCAGGTGCCGCTGGGTCATCACATTCGGCCCTACCAGGACCCGCATCCGCCGATCGCGGTTTCAGGATTGCACAAGTCGTCGGAATCGCTGTTTACGGCGGGTGCCAACGGCTGGATTCCGATGAGCATCAACTACCTCCCGGCGGTCAACCTGAACACCCATTGGGACGCAGTGTGCAAGGGGGCGGCATCGACCGGCCGGCCACCGCCACGCCGAAGTGAATGGCGCATTGCCCGTGAAGTTTTCGTTGGCAAAACGGACCAGGAAGCACGCGACCATGTGCTGAACGGCCCGATCGGACATGCCTATACCAACTACATGTTCAACGTCCTGAAATCGCTCGGGGCTACGGGTCTCTACAAGGGAGATCCGGACATGCCCGACGAGGCGCTGACGGCGGAATATGTCTGCGACAACATCTGGGTTGTCGGCAGCCCCGACACCGTCGCCGAGAAGCTGAGCAAGCTCTACGACGACGTTGGCGGCTTCGGGACGGTGCTGCAGATCCAGTACACCTACGAGCCGCACCAAGTTTGGTACGACAACATGGAGCTGTTCGCCAACAAGGTCATGCCGGCCCTCGCGGGCCTCGTTCCCGACGAGGAGCCAGCCGCCGCCGCACAGTAAACAGCCGAAAAACGAGTTCGAGCATGCCCCGCGCCGCCAAACCGGCGTGGGGTGCCCGAACGCAAATAGATGGAGGCTCAAATGTCCGTTGCAGCCGAATCCGAACTCCAGGTTTCCGCCAACGTGGCGGAATGCATCGCCGAAGAGCGCATTCCGATCATCGATGTCAGCGACTTCCTGTCGGGCGATGTCGCAGCGCTGGAGCAGTTTGCAACTGACCTGCGGGCAATTCAGGAAAGCCTCGGCTTCTACTGCATCGTCAATCACGGGATCGATCAGGGCCTGATCGACCGCAGCTTCGATCAGATCGCGGAGCTGTTCACGCTTTCCGACGAAACCAAGATGAAGTATCGGGTGGACTTCCATCACCAGGGCTTCATCCCCAACAAATCGCTGATCCTGCGCTGGTCGAAAATCGCGAAGAACGAAAAGAAGGACCTCAACGAGGCCTGGGCGTTCATGCGCGAGCGGACCGCCGATGACCCGAAGGTCAAGGCCAACACCCGCCACCGCAATCTCAATCAGTGGCCCGAAGAACTGCCCGAATTCCGCACGACGCTGCTGGAGTATCAGGAGACCATGGCCGTGCTGGCGACGCGGATGCTGCCGGCCTATGCCCGCGCGCTCGAGCTGCCGGCGGATTACTTCGACGAGAAGTTCTCGCACCCGGAATATTACAATCGCTGCGCCTGGTATCCGCCTGTCGAGGCCGAAGAAGGACAATTTTCGCTGTCCCCCCATTCAGACCACAGCTCGATGACCTATCTGCCGCTGATGGATGTCGCCGGCCTGCAGGTCATGGCACCGTCGGGCAAATGGATGGAGATCGAGCCCCTGCGCGGCGCGATCGTCGTCAACACCGGCGAATTCTTCAACCGCTGGACCAATGGCCGGTTCATCGCCACGCCACATCGCGTTGTGCCGCCGTTGAAAGACCGTTACGCGCTGACATTCTTCTACAACTGCAATGATGAGACCGTGGCCGAACCGTTCCCGTCCTGCATCAAGCCGGGTGAGACGCCGAAATACGAGCCGATGTCGTTCCACGACTTCTTCATCACCTATATGGATGGCAACTACATCTACCGCACGGCGGAGATGGACGAGGGCTAACGATCCTCGCCGTCCACCCCAGTGTGTCCCGTGACGAAAGTATTGGTATGAGCGACGTACATATCCTGAGCGAAACGCGCGAGCGCGTCCTGTATGTGACCATCAACCGGGTGGAGAAACACAACGCGCTGGCAATTTCGATCATCGACACGATCGGCGAGACCTTTCGCGCGGCAGCCAAAGACGATGCACTCGTGGCAGCCGTACTGCGCGGCGCGGGCGAGAAGACCTTCGCCGCCGGCGGCGACCTGCGCGAGTTGGCCGCCCTGCGGACCGCAGGCGAGGCCGAGACCATGGCACGCGACGCCAAGACCGCCTTCAATGCCATTCGGGACTTCCCGGTCCCGGTCATCGCGGGCCTGAACGGCAACGCATTTGGCGGCGGCGCCGAGTTGGCCGTGTCTTGCGACTTCCGCGTCGCGGCGAACCACGCGCGCATCGGCTTCGTCCAGGGCCGCCTGGCGCTTGCCACAGCCTGGGGCGGCGGCCCGGATCTGCTCGACCTGGTCGGCCGCGCACGCGGGCTCCGGCTGATGAGCACTGGCGAGATGCTGGACCCGGCAAAGGCGCTGGAGATCGGCCTGTACGACGCGGTCGGCGCAGACGGTGAGAATTTCGACGATACGATCGAAACCTTCCTCGCACCGATCCGCAAACAGAAGCCCCAATCCATGCGCGCCTTCAAGGCCGTCAGCGACGCACACCGCCGCGGGGACACCCGCGCGGAAATGCAGGAGATTGAGACGGGTATGTTCGTAAAGACCTGGGTACACGACGATCACTGGGAGGCCGCCGAAAAGGTGCTTCCCGCCAAGAAGGGCTGACCCGATGACCGACAAATCCATCGCGGCGAAAGACGACGCCGAGCCGCCGCGCGAACCGCCAACAAAGCCCACGACCGCGACCCCGTCGGGAATCGAGGTGCCCCAGGTCGTAACCGCGGACATGGTGGCGGACCGCGAACCGGAAATGCCGGGCGAGTATCCGTTCACCCGCGGCATCTTCCCCGATGGCTTTCGCGGCCGGATGTGGACCATCCGCCAGTATTCAGGTTTCGGTACGGCCGAGGAATCGAATGAGCGTTACCGCTTCCTGCTCGATCAGGGCCAGACAGGCCTGTCGGTCGCGCTCGACCTGCCCACCCAGTGCGGCTACGACCCAACCGATTCGATCGCGAAGACCGAGGTCGGCAAGGTCGGCGTTTCCCTTTCGAACCTCGCCGAGGCCGAAATCCTGTTCGATGGGATCGATCTGGCAGGGATATCCACCTCGTTCACGATCAACGGCACCGCGTCGATCATCTACGCGATGTATTGCGCCGTCGCCGACAAGAAGGGCGTACCTCGCGAGAAACTCACCGGCACGATCCAGAACGACATCCTCAAGGAATATGTGGCCCGCGGCACCTGGATCTTCCCGGTGCGCCCGTCGATGCGGTTGATCGCCGACACGATCCTGTTCTCCTACGACCAGACGCCGCGGTTCAACGCGATCAGCATCGCCGGCGCCCATGTCCGCGACGCCGGCTGCACGGCGGTCGAGGAGATGGGCTACACGCTGGCCAACGGCCTCGCCTACATCGACGAGTTGATCAGACGCGGCGGCGATGTCGAGAAATTCGCCCGTCGCCTCAGCTTCTTCTTCTATGTGCACATGGATTTCTTCGAGGAAGTCTGCAAGTTCCGTGCAGGCCGGCGGCTTTGGGCGAAACTCCTGACCGAACGCTACGGCGTGAAGGACCCCAAGGCCCTGATGTTCCGTTTCGGTGTCGTGTGCGGGGGCTCGTCTCTGGTCGGCGCGCAACCCGACAACAACGTGGTTCGTGTCGGCACCGAAAACATGGCCGCCGTCATGGGCGGTGCGCAGTCGATCTTCACGGCCGCATTCGACGAGGCCTATCAGATCCCGACCGAACACTCGGCCGAGATCGCGGTCCGCACCCAGCAGATCGTCGCCCATGAATCCGGCATCGCCCGCACGGTCGACCCGCTCGGCGGCAGCTACTATGTCGAATGGCTGACCGACCGGATGGAAGAAGAAGTCATGAAGGTCATCGACGAGATCGAGGCCTATGGCGGCGTCACCAAGGCCGTCGAAGACGGCTGGTTGCAGCTCAAGATCGCCCATCGCGCGGCCGAGCGGAAACGCAAGGTGGACAGCGGCGAGACCGTCATCGTCGGGCAGAATTACTTCCGCCGCGAAGACCAGAAAGACGGCGTTGCCGAACTGTTCAAACTCGACCCGCAAGCATCAGCGCGGGTCATTGAGAAGTTCGAAAAGGTCCGCGACAGCCGCGACAACGACGCCGTCGCGTCATCCCTCTCCGCCCTGGAAGCCGCCGCCGCCAAGGATGACGAGAACCTCATGCCGTATCTGATCGATTGCTGCCACGCCTACGCCACCGTCGGCGAGATGGTGGCGACCCTGAAGACGCAATGGGGCGAATTTGAAGAGCCGGTACGGCTTTAGGACCGACGAATATGAGCCTGAACGGAAAACGCATTCTGATCGCAAAACCGGGCCTCGACGGGCACGATGTCGGCGCGAAAATCATCGCCCTGGCGCTGCGCGACGCGGGTGCCGATGTGATCTACACCGGCCTGCGCCGCAGCCCGGACTATATCGCGCGGGTCGCCGTGGACGAGGATGTGGACGCCGTCGGCTTGTCGATCCTGTCGGGCAGCCACAAGGAACTCGTCGAAGAGACCGTGCGCTGCCTGGCGGAACTCGACGCAGGCGATATTCACCTGTTCGTCGGCGGCACGATCCCCAGTGAGGATCATGACGAACTGCGCCACGCCGGTGCGCGCGGGATTTTCACGGCCGAAATGACCATCGATGCTGTCGTGGCGGCCATCGAAGCGGATCTGGGCGCTTGACCGGCGGCCCTCTCGCCGGCGTTCGGATCATCGAGGTCGCGCATGTCCTCGCAGGCCCGTTCTGCAGCATGATCCTGGGCGACCTGGGCGCCGACGTGATCAAGGTCGAGCCGCCGGGCGGCGACATGGCCCGCAACATCACCAAGCAGTTCACCGGGCCGTATAACGACTACTTCGCAAGCCTCAACCGCAACAAACGCTCGATCGTCCTCGACCTGAACACGCCCGCCGGCCAGACGCAGCTCGGCACACTCGCGGCCGGCGCCCAGGGTCTGATCACCAATCTGCGGCCAGCCACCATCCGGCGCTTCGGTCTGACCTACGACGATCTGAGAACGCACAATCCGAGCCTCGTCTGTCTCGCCCTCACCGGGTTCGGGCTGGACGGGCCCTATGCCGACAAACCCGCCTACGACTACATCGTCCAGGCGCTCACCGGCGTGATGACCCTGACCGGCGACCCGGGCACACCGCCGACGAAGGCCGGATATTCGGCCGTCGACAACTCGACCGGCATGATGGGCGCGATCGGCCTGCTGGCGAAGATCATCGAGGGTAAGGGCGGCCAGGTCGACGTGTCTCTGTTCGACACCATGCTGTCACAGCTCAACTATATGGCCTCGGGCTACCTCAACCACGGGATCGTTCCCCAGCGAACATCACAGAGCGCACATCCCTACATGGTCCCGGCCCAGGTCTTCGAGACCAGCGACGGCTTCCTGATGCTGTTCGTCTCGACCGACAAATTCTGGAAGAAATTCTGCGCCGTGGTCGGCTGGAGCGAGCGCGCCACCGACCCGAAATTCGCGACCATGAACGCACGCTCGGACAACCGCGCCGCCGTGATCGATGCCGTCGGCGAACTTATGAAATCGCAAACCACGGCGCATTGGGTCGAAACCCTTGGCAATGAAGGCCTGGTGGTCTCTGGCGTCGAGACCCTCGACCGTGCACTCGACGGAGACATGGCCGCCGCGCGCGAGATGATCGCTGTGATCCCCACACCCGACGGCGCACTGCGTGTGGTGGGCAACCCGATCAAGATGGCCGATCATCCGCCCCGCTACGGGTTGCCGCCGCAATTGGGCGAGCATACCGACGAAATTCTGGGCGCCCCGCCGGCCGCCGCTGCCAAATGAGCGGAGAGTCCCGCAATCCAAGGCGAAACCTCAGCCGCGCCCTGACCCGCATCGCCAACGCCGATGTTTCCGAGACCCTGGCGCAGCAGGGCGCCTTGCCGACCGGGAACCTGCCACGCATTGGCATCACGGGCGCACCGGGGGCTGGAAAAAGTTCGCTGATAGCCAGGCTCGCCAATCTCCGAAAACGCGCTGATCGTAAAGTCGCGGTGCTGGCAATCGATCCGTCGAGCCCGGTGTCCCAGGGCTCGATCCTGGGCGACCGTATCCGCATGGATGCCATCGCCGATGACCCGGATATCTTCATCCGCTCGATCCCGAGCCGCCGCGCCCATGACGGCCTGGCGGACAACACCGCCGATCTGCTCAACGCCATGGAAGGGCACGGGTTCGGCGAGATCATCCTCGAGACGGTCGGGGTCGGACAGGCCGAGTACACGATCCGGACGCTGGTGGACACGGTCGTGCTCATCCTGGTGCCCCACTCCGGGGATGCGATCCAGGCGATGAAGGCCGGTATTCTCGAAATGGCCGACATCTATGTGGTGAACAAGGCAGACCTGCCGGGCGCCGAGTTGATGGCCGCCGAGATCGAACAGGTTGCCGACCATCAGAGCGCTGACGGCTGGACACCGCCCGTCATCATGACATCACGCGACGATCCGAATGGCTTTGCCGCGCTCGACGAGGCGATCACCAACCACGCGGCCTGGCGGGCCGACCATAAGGATGTCGCGACGGCACGCCACGCCCGCGCACGCTACCAGGCCCAGGGCCTCATTTCCCGGAGGATCGACGAAGTTCTCGAGGCGGCCGACGCGGACTTCCTCGACCAGGAGCCCGGCGCGCTGTTCGACGCAATCGTCGCCCGGCTCAGGCGATAATTTCGCTCTCTAGAATCTCATAAACAACCGAGCACTCATCCTCGAGCCGCCCGGCCTTCGCGATCTTCTTGTAATAGTCATTGCAGATCCGCAGCAGCGGCGCCGACAGGCCGAGCGCATCGGCCTGCTCCTCGACGATGTCGAGGTCCTTCCACAACAGCTTGCTGGGGCCCGCACAGGGCTGCCAGGTCCGATCCTTGATGATGCCCGCGCGCATCCCGAAGACGGTCGACCCGGCCGCACTCGGGCCCACGATATCGATCATCAGATCGGGGTCGAGGCCCATCTGGGCGCCGAATAGCATGCCTTCGGCGAGCGCCACGGTGTTGGCGCCGACCATGAAGTTGATCATCAGCTTGAGCTTGATGCCCGTCCCGTATTCGCCGACGTAGAATGTCTTGGGGCAGACCTTCTCGAGCATCGGTTTCACGGATTCGCACAGCGCCTCGTCGCCGCTCATCATGATGACGCCCTTGCCCGCGCGGATGATCGGCTGGGTGCCGCTGAGAGGGCAATCGATGATCTTTGCCGGCGTGTCGCCGACCTGATCACGGATGCGCTCCTTCTCGCCCACCGGGAAGGTATTCATCTCGATGATCGTGAGACCCTCATGCGCTCCCGCGAGGAGGCCGTCAGGGCCCTCCAGGGCCGTGCGGGACGCCTCGGTGCTCGGCAGCGCCGAAATCACCACATCGGCCCACGCGGCAAGCTCACGCGCCGTGTCGAACAGCTTGCCGCCGGTGTCGGGGAAGCTCTCGGTGCTCGGGCGGCGGACGGCCGCACATTCGTAGCCCTCCGGCATCAGGATCTCGGCCGTAATGCCACCGATCAGCCCAAGCCCCAGAATTCCTATCTTTTCAGCCATTATTTCCTCCTGAAGACGCAATCATATGTGTGTCGGTCTTATGGACCGGTGCCCAGAACCGCTTCGCGGAACCGCGAGCGCAAATAGGCGCCGTCCCGCGCCGGCAGGACGCGCGGATGCTCGCCCGCCGCGATCTTGATGTTGGCAAACAAAGGCCCCTCACAGCGCTGCATGCGCGCCGCCAGGGTACCCAGCGCATTCATATCGCGGATATCCTCGAGCGCATCGATGCCGCAACCGCGTGCCACCTCCACGAGGCTGACACCGCGCGCCGTTGCCGTCGGCTGGGCACCGGTTTCGCCATAGACTTCGTTGTCGAGCACGATCACCGACAGGTTCGCGGGTGCCGCCGCGGCGATCGTCGCCAGGCTCCCGAGCCCCATCAGCATGTCCCCGTCACCGGTGATTGCGGCGACCGGCCGGTTGGGCTGGGCCTGCGCCAGGCCGAGCGCCAGCGCGGCCGTGCCACCCATCGCCCCCCACAGGTAGAAGTTGCGCGGATCGTCACCGGCAGCCGCGCAGTCATAGGTCGCCGAGCCGAGCCCGGAGACCACGAGCAGCTCGCCGCGATCTTGCAACAGCCGGGCGACGGCCTCTCGCCGGTCGAGCCGGAGATCCTGCGTTCCTGGGTCCGCCATATCAGCCCTCCTCCGTGAAGGCCTTGCGGCCGATCAGGCGTTGGGACAACAGCACCGCCGAGGCGAGCATACCGTCGAAGGACTGCCGGATCGCGGCGTCGAGAACAGGCGCCGCATCATCGGGGTCGTCGACCCGATGGGCCTGCACCCCCATCCGGGTCAGCACGTCGGGCGTCGCCTGGCCCATCTGGGCCTGCCACGGATTGAACTCGCCCCACTCGCCGCGCATCGTGATCACCGCCACCAGCGGCAACCGGCAATTCTCGATCAGGGTAAACATGTTCACGCAGTTGCCGACACCGCTGGATTGCATCAGCAAGACCCCGCGGTCACCGCCCAGCCAGGCGCCGGCTAGTAACGCCACCCCATCCTCTTCCGTCGTCAACACGGTCGCGCACATGTCCGGGTTTTCTTCGCAACGCGCGATCAGCCGGGAATGCCCGGCATCCGGTACATAGGCGACCTGGCGAATATTCTGCGCAACCAGCACATCGTAGAGCGCATCCGCCCATTCGGGTGCGACGGCATCGGGACGCAAGACCGTATCGCTCATGCGCCGCTCCCCAGCGCTTCAAGCGTGGCCTTCGCGGACAACAGTCGTGCGGCAAGTTCGGCCTCGCCGGCTTCCATGCGCACCAGGGGACCCGCGACCGCGATCCCCATGGTCTCGCCATACACGTCAGCCGTGGTCGCCAGCCCCATCACGTCGACGACATTCTCGCCGCGGGTGACGAAGTATCCCCTACCGATCCCCTCGGTGAGGTCTGCCTCGAGAGCTGCCCGCTCGGTGATCGTGTTCGCGGTCCGCAGATCAAGCGGCAGGCGCGCCACCAGTGCGGCGCGCTCCGTGTCATTCAGGCGACCGAGAAAGGCCTTGCCGATGGCGCTCGAATGCATCGGCTTGATGTCCCCGGCGCCGGCGGAATAACGCAATGTCTGACCACCCTCGATCACGTCGAGGTAGAGAATCGTTTCGCCCTGGCGGCGGCCCAGCAGAATGGTCTCGTCAGTCTCGTCCCGCAGCGCCTCCAGCACCGGGACAATAGTTTCGAGAACCGGGTCGTGGGCAGCGATGGTGGTGGCGATCTCCAACAGGCGCTTGGTCGGATAGATCGCCCGGTTGCGCTCGGACGTATAGAGATACCCCTTGGCACTGAGGGTCCGGACCAGCCCGTGACAGCTGCTGATCGGCGCCGACAGGGCCTCGGCGATCTGTGTCAGGGTCATGGGACCCTTGCGACGCGAGAACGCCTCGAAAAGGTTTACGGTGCGGACCGCGGTCTTCACACCATCATTCATATTCATGAAAACCAGTTTGGCGGTGTGAAACTACCGGGTCAAGCGCCGCCCGTGCGGCTTTTCCGCACCCCGGCAATGGCGTAGAAACGGTTCACTCGAAAAATCAAACGCGGTGCGTGCGCATGTCTTCCAACCCCACAGACCGGATCATCGTCGCCGGCGGCGGCCCGACCGGGCTCATCGCGGCGCTGTCGCTGGCCAAGCAGGACATCCCCGTCCTTCTGCTCGAGCAGCAGGAGGCCCCGCAGGATCATCGACGTGCCACGACCTTCCACCCACCGACTCTCGAATATCTCGACGAACTCGGCATGATCGACGCCGTGCTCGACGATGGGCGGATCACCCCGGTCTGGCAGTTCCGCGACCGGCACACGGGCGTCGTCGCGGAATTCGATCTATCGGCACTCAAGGATGAGACGAAGTACCCCTATCGCGTGCAGTGCGAGCAGATGGAGCTGAACCGGGCGCTCTACAAGACACTGGCCGACCACCCGAACGTCGAAATTCGGTTCTCTCATGAGGTGCTCGGCGCGGAACAGGATGGCGACAGCGCGACCGTGCGCGCGAAGACGCCCGACGGCGAAGAGAATTTCGCCGGGCGCTACGTGTTCGGCGCCGATGGGTCCCGGTCCAATATCCGCCGCGCCCTCGGCGTTGGTTTCGACGGCTTCACCTATGACGAAAAGGTCGTGCAGTACGGCACCACATTCGACGTCAGCGAGGCGATGCCCGACATCGCCGGGGTGGCCTACATCTCCGATCCCGACGAATGGTGCGTGATCCTGCATCTGCCCGAATACTGGCGCGTGACGTTCTCGGCACGCGACGGCGAGGCCGATGACGTGGCGGTGCGCGACGACGTGGCCGAGGCCCGCATGGCGGCCTTTTTCGGCAAATCAGGCGCCGTGGTCGAGCTGCACCGGAATATCTGGGCGATCCATCAGCGGGTCGCCGAGGATCTCCGCAAGGGCCGCATCATCATCGGTGGCGATGCCGCGCACATCAACTCGCCCATGGGCGGCATGGGCATGAATTCCGGCGTCCATGACGCGGTGAATTTCGCCGACAAGATGGGACAGATCTGGCGCGGCGAAGCCGATGAGAGCCTGCTCGACCGCTACACCCGCCAGCGGCGCCATGTAGCGCTGGAGGATGTGCGGCTGCAGACCATCCGCAACACCAAGTTCATCGCCGAGAAAGACGCCGACGAGCGACTCCGGAATCAGGACGAGATGCGCGCCATCGCCGAAGACCCGCGCAAGAGCTATGGCTTCATGATGGGATCGTCGATGATCGCCGGGCTACGCGCGGCCAACGCACTCGACTGACGTGCAGCCGTTTCGGCACCACGATTTGATCAAGGTCAGGTGACATCCCAAGCGACCGCGCTAGAATTGTGCCATGACAAGCAAGACGCCCGAACCCCCAAACACCGGCCGCGACCCCTACGCGCCCGCCGAAATCGCGCATCTGGTCGAGAATGTCGGGGTTAGCAAGGCAAACCTTCCGCTGCTGCCGCTGGTCGTGCTTGGTATTCTCGCCGGTGCCTTCATCGCATTCGGCGCGATGTTCTTCACGCTGTCGATCACCGGCAGCACACTCGGATTCGGGCCGACCCGCCTGATCGGCGGTCTCGTATTCTCCCTCGGGCTGATCCTGGTGATCATCGCCGGGGCCGAGTTATTTACCGGAAACAACCTGATCGTCATGGCCTGGGCCGACCGGAAGGTCACGACCGGACAACTACTGCGAAACTGGGTGATCGTCTACATCGCGAACTTCGTGGGCGCCGGTGCTACCGCGGTAATGGTCTTCTGGTCCGGCACGCTCGGCCTCGGTGACGGGGCCGTCGCCGAGACCGCAATTGCGATCGCGACCGGCAAGCTTTCGATGACCTGGTTCGAGGCGTTCGTGCGCGCCACCCTGTGTAACGCCCTGGTCTGCCTCGCGGTCTGGTTGTCCATGAGTGCCCATCGGGTCGCCGGCAAGATCCTCGCAATCATTTTCCCGATCACCGCCTTTGTGGCGCTTGGATTCGAGCATTCGGTCGCGAATATGTACCTCCTGCCGCTGGGCTGGTTGCTCGGCGCCGAGGGAGTCACGTTCGGCGCGATGGCAGCCAATCTGGTCCCGGTCACGATCGGCAACATCGTCGGCGGCAGCGTTTTTGTCGCTTTGGTGTACTGGCTTGTTTATTTGCGACCCGACCGCCAATCAGGATAGTCGCCGTTCCGGCGGCATCTACCCGCAACCAAGGGTTTCTTAACCAAAACAGGCAATTCTGATTCCCTGCCCGGCGCTTGCGCGCCGTTTGACGCGGGGAGCGAACATGCTTGATCAGACCACACCAGACGTCACCGGCCAGTCGACGACCGGCGAGGGCCATGATTTCGACCTGATCGTCATGGGATCGGGGCCGGCCGGCCAGCGCGCCGCCATCCAGGCCGCCAAGCTGGGCAAGCGCGCCGCCATCATCGAGCGCCGCACCGTCGTCGGCGGCGTGTGCATCAACACCGGCACCATCCCGTCCAAGACCCTGCGCGAAGCAGCACTGCACCTGTCGGGCTATCGCGAGCGCAACGTCTATGGCGCGTCGTATGTGGTGAAGCATGACATCGCCATGTCGGACCTGCTGTTTCGCGCCGATCATGTGATCCGCAATGAGATCGACGTCACCCATCACCAGCTGCGCCGCAATGGCGTGGCCGTGATCGAGGCGACAGCCACCTTCGCCGACGCCAACACGGTCCGCCTCGACTACTTCGATGGTCGCGGCCAACGCGCGGTGACGGCGGACAGGATCGTCATCGCGGTGGGCACCGAGACCACCAAATCCCCCGACATTCCCTTCGATGGGCAGTCCGTATTCACCAGCGACGACATCCTCGACCTGGAAGAACTCCCGCGCACCCTGGTGGTCATCGGCGCCGGGGTCATCGGCCTCGAATATGCGACCATCTTCGCCACACTCGGCGTGCGCGTGACCCTCATCGACAAGCGCCCGCGCCTTCTCGACTTCGTCGACGGCGAGATCACCGACGCGCTGGCCTACCTGATGCGCCAGAACCGCGTGACCCTGCGCCTGGGAGAAGGCGTGGAATCGATCACCACGGCGGAAGGCAAGCGTGGCACGCATGTGCGCGTGGTGCTGGAAAGCGGCAAGAATATCGTGGCCCACAAGGCGCTCTACAGCGTCGGGCGCACCGGTGCGACCCGCGAGCTCGACCTCGCCGCCGCCGGCCTCGAGGCCGACGAGCGCGGCCGCCTGACGGTCGACAGCAACTATCGGACCAATGTTTCGAACATCTACGCGGCCGGTGACGTGATCGGTTTCCCCAGTCTCGCGTCGACCTCGATGGAACAGGGTCGCCTCGCCGCCTGTCATGCGTTCGACGCGTCGGTGTCCGGCGTCGCCCAGCTCTTTCCCTATGGCATCTACACGATCCCGGAAATCTCGGTGGTTGGCGCCAACGAGGAAGAGCTCACCGCCGAAGGTGTCCCCTACGAGGTGGGCAAGGCGTTCTACAAGGAAATATCCCGCGGCCAGATCATCGGCGATTCCACGGGCATGCTGAAGATGCTGTTCCACGTCGAAACCCGCGAGATTCTCGGGGTCAGCATCCTGGGCGAAGGCGCGTCCGAACTCATCCATATCGGCCAGGCGGTCATGGCCCACAGCGGCACGATCGACTATTTCGTCGATACGGTCTTCAACTATCCGACCCTGGCCGAATGCTACAAGACGGCCGCCTTCGACGGCCTCAACCGGCTGGAATAGCCCTACCCGATCCCCAGCACCGGCTCCCAAAACACCGTCATGCGCGGACTTGATCCGCGCATCTCATCCCCCGATCGGCAAGATGCCCGGATCAAGTCCGGGCATGACGACATTGGGGGTCGCTACCCGATCCCCAGCACCGGCTCCTAAAACACCGTCATGCGCGGACTTGATCCGCGCATCTCCGGCACCATTCGACAAGATACCCGGATCAAGTCCGGGCATGACGGGGAGAACGTCTTCAACCGATCCCCAGCACCGGCTCCGTGCGGTCGAGGATCAGAGGCACGATGATGTCTTCCTCGTCATCCAGGTGATGGCCGAGCGCGTCGCCCAAAGCGGCAATCCCGTCACGTGCCGCCCCGGCAGCAGACGATGCAGCTGACGCGACATCACCCGCCGCCTCACGGATCGCCGCATCCAGCGCCACGATCGTCCCGTGCGCCGCGATCAGCCGATCGTGCACCACCCGGTGATCACCTTCGAGCAGCGCGATCCCGCGTTCCATCTTCTCGTCCGCCTGCGCCAGCGCGGGGAAATAGTGATGCTCTTCGATCTTGTGATGGGTGTCGATCTCGCCGAGATAGAAATTCACCCGAGGCACGAACCATTCGTGAAAGGCCTGCGCTTCGATCTTCCCGTCGGACAGCTGCGCGCACGCATCGGTCAGCGCCGCGGAGTAATCCCGGAACATCTGGTGCCGCTGCAGCCAGAACTGGCACCACTGGCCGTTGTTGGGATGTCCCTCCCAGACCGGACGCGGGAACTCCGCGAGCAGGAACGCAAAGCCGTCCGGCAGCGCGGTACGGGTGGTGAGAGACAGGGCCTCGGGCAATGTTTCTGGTGATGCATCCGACATGGTCGCGGGGCTTACACCAATGGCGCGCGCGTGCAAAGAGCGGACGGGTCACAGACCCGCCCCTACGGCGTGTGACGGAGGCTGTAGGGGCAGGTTTCAAACCCGCCCTACTCCCGACTACGCGAACGGGCTATGAAGAGATAACGCTTCGGGAGACAGGTCATGGACTACAGGATTTTCAACAGCGACGAGATCGACCACCAGCAATGCTACCGCCTGCTGATCGGCTCGATCGTGCCGCGCCCCATCGCCTGGGTCAGCTCCATGGACGAGAACGGCGTGCCCAACCTGGCGCCCTTCTCCTTCTTTTCCATCGTCTCCCACTACCCGCCTCTGGTCTCAATCACCGTGGGTGAGCGCGAGAAGGAAAAGAAGGACACGGCGGCCAACATCTCCACGACCGGCGGCTACGTAGTCCACACCGTCACCGACGGCTGGGAGCAGCAGATGAACGCCAGCGCGGCCAATTTCGCGCGTGACCAGAACGAGTTCGCCGAGCTCGGACTTGAGACCGTCCCGTCGGATCTGGTCGACGCGCCGCGCATCAAGGACTGCCCCGTGGCCATGGAGTGCCAGTTCGAGCAAATGCAGGAGTTCGGCGACGACTGGAAGACCTATCTGGTGATCGGCAAGGTCCTGCGCTGGCATGTGCGCGAGGACCTGATGCTCGACGACAAGTACATCAACCCCCACACGCTCCAGCCCGTCGGGCGCCTCGGCGGCCCGCGCTACTGCCGGACCCACGATATCTACGAGATGCAAGCGCCGTACATTCAGCCCGACGTCGGCCACCCGAATACGGGCGAGCGGAACTAGGCGGCCATCGGCTTCACCGGGCGGGTCACAGACCCGCCCCTACCCGCGCGAAGAAAATTCCGTAGGGGCGGGTTTCAAACCCGCCCGTTTCGTCATGCGCGGACTTGATCCGCGCATCTTAGGCACCACCGATAAAATGCCCGGGTCGCGCCCGGGCATGACGAAATCTATGTTCTACGCGGTCTTCGCTTCCGCCAGGCCCAGCTCCGCGATCATCTGCTCCCGCATCACGAACTTCTGGATCTTGCCGGTCACGGTCATCGGGAATTCGTCAACGAACTTGATGTAGCGCGGGATCTTCAGGTGGGCGATCTGGCCCTTGCAGAAGTCCCGCATCTCCTCGCCCGTCGCACGCTCCCCTTCCGCAAGCTTGATCCAGGCACACAGCTCCTCGCCGTATTTCTCGTCGGGCACGCCGAAGATCTGCACATCCGAGACCTTCGGGTGGCGATACAGAAACTCCTCGATCTCGCGGGGATAGAGGTTCTCCCCGCCGCGGATCACCATGTCCTTCATGCGGCCGACGATGTTGAAATAGCCGGACCCATCCATGGTCGCGAGGTCGCCGGTGTGCATCCAGCCCGCCGCATCGATGGATTCCGCCGTCTTCTCCGCGTCGTTCCAGTAGCCCCGCATCACCGAGTAGCCGCGGGTACACAGCTCGCCGGTCTCGCCCGGCACGACGATGCGTCCTTCGTCGTCGATGATCTTCACCTCCACATGGGGGTGGATCCGCCCGACGGTGCCGACCCGGCGGTCCAGCGGGTCGTCCACGGATGTCTGGGTCGACACCGGGCTGGTCTCGGTCATGCCGTAGGCGATGGTCACCTGGTCCATATGCATCTTATCGATGACCTGCTTCATCACCTCCACCGGACAGGGCGAGCCCGCCATGATGCCGGTGCGCAGGCTCGACAGGTCGAATTCGGCGAATTGTGCGTGTTCGAGCTGGGCGATGAACATGGTCGGCACGCCATACAGGCCCGTGCAACGCTCGGCTGCCACGGTCTCCAGGGTCGCCAGCGGATCGAAGGCGGCGGACGGATAGACCATCGCCGCGCCATGGGTCATGCAGGCGAGATTGCCGAGCACCATGCCGAAGCAGTGATACAGGGGCACCGGGATGCAGATCCGGTCGGCGTCGGTCAGCGCCATCGTCTCGCCGATGAAATAGCCGTTGTTGAGGATGTTGTGGTGGGTGAGCGTCGCGCCCTTGGGTGAGCCGGTCGTACCCGAGGTGAACTGGATGTTGATCGGGTCGTCGAACTGCAGGCTCGGCGCCAACGCCGCGACCTTGTCATGGCCCGCCGCCGCGCCCGTCGCCATGACGTCCGCAAATCCGTACATCCCGGCGACATCATCCTCGCCGATCTGGATGATGGTTTTCAGATGGGGCAGCCTGGCCGCTGACAATGCGCCCGTGTCCGCGCTATCGATCTCCGGCGCCAGCTCGCGGATCATCCCCACATAGTCGCTGGTCTTGAAGCTGGCCGCAGTGATCAGCGCGGTGCATTCCACCTTGTTGAGGGCGAATTCGAGCTCGGCCAGCCGGTAGGCCGGGTTGATGTTCACCAGGATCAGCCCCGCCTTGGCGGTGGCGAACTGGGTGATCACCCATTCGGCATTGTTGGGCGACCAGATGCCGATGCGCGAGCCCGGCACCAGCCCCAGTTCGATCAGCCCGGCGGCGAAGTCATCGACGCGTTTTTTCAGCTCGGCCCAGGACCAGGAGACGTCCTGATGGCGCACCACCAGCGCGTCCCGGTCGGCCCAGCGCGCGGCGGCGGCATCGAAATGCGCACCGATCGTGTCGCCGATCAGCGGCACCTCCGAGGCGCCGTGGACATAACTCTGAACTGCGGACATGGCGTGCTCCCGTGCATGCACATCATATCCTAGCAAAACCGCGTGACACCCAAAATCGAGATCCCCGGAATCGCGCTGCATTTCCCCGCTTTCAAGCGCCTGTTCAATGCCGTGGGTTTACCGGAACTTAACCCTATGAGTGCCATGGTCCGCGTTCAGCAACATGTGATACCCGGCAGTACACGACTGAGGCGTCCAAATGGTACGCGCGCGACACGGCGACGCAGAGTCCGATGACGGCTATATACCGTTCCTCGAGCGCTTCAGGCGCTGGTGGAATGGCGATCGCGCGCCCATATCGGGTGACGGCAGCGTCTCGGCCGAACCTGGTGCCGAGGGCGACCCCGAGGCGATCACGCGCGACAGCCCCGAAGACACCGGACTGGCCTGGACGGAAAAACGCGTTTCGTTCTGCCGACGGCTCTGGGCGATCTCCGATGAAGACAACGAAATGGTCGAACCGGGCGGGGCGCGCTACATTGATACGCTCCTGCAGCCCGCCGCGTTGAACTCCTCGAAGTCCGCGCTCGACCTGTCTGCCGGGCTCGGCGGCGGCGTGCGGCGCATGGTCGGCGGACTTGGCCTCTGGGTCACGGCATCCGATCCCGACCGGGAACTGGTCGGCCGGGCCCAGAAACTTTCCGTCCGCCGCGGTCTCGCAAAACGTGCACCGATCACCGTGTATGACCCCGATACGCTCGAGCTGCCCGAAAACAAATTTCACGCCGTATTGCTGCGCGAACGTCTGTTTCGGATGCGCGACAAGCAGGCGGTCCTCAAGACGATCCGTATGAGTCTGAAGACCGGCGGTTCCCTGATCATGACCGACTTCGTGCTCGCCACCGACAAATCCGGCGCGTCCGATCCCGTCACCGCCTGGACCGCTAGGGAGACAGAGGCACCCCATCTCTGGACCATGGAAGCCTGTCGCGACGTCCTCGAGGGCGCCGGCTTGCAGGTCAGAAGCTTCGAGGATGCCTCAACGCGCTATCGCCAGATGATTCTCGCCGGTTGGGCACAATTCATCGACGGGCTGAAGCGCGAGGAACTCACCCGTGACTTCGTCAACACGATGATGCGGGAAGCCGAATACTGGGTTCGCCTGGAACGCGCGCTGGGGTCGGGCGAGCTCGTCTATCTCCACTGCCACGCCCTGCTGCCCAACGCGCCTGTCACGCGCTGACCCCCCATGCGCCGGTCACGCGCGTACCGATCGCGCGCTGCCCCCATAACGACAAAACCCCATCCGCGGGTGAACCGCAGATGGGGTCTTGAACGTTCAACAAAACGCAGCGGGTCGGCTACAGGGCCTGCACGTCCGCCAGCGTCTTCTCCGGCTCCGGCCGTGACGCGTAGTTCGGGTCGATGTCCGTCGCGCGGACAACGCCGCTGCTGTCGACAACGATCCGGCCCGGCATCGGCAGCGTCCAGCTGTCGTCGCCGTTCGTGCCCGGAATATCGAGCCCGAATCCCTGGTAGATCGCTTTGACCTCCGGCGGAATTTCGAACTTGAGACCGAGCTCGGCCAGATAGCCGTGTCCGGGATCGGAAAGCATTTCAAAATTCAGGCCGTGCTTTTCAGTCATGGCCTTGTTGTGCTCGACGAGCTGAGGGGTGATGGCAACCAGGGTGGCGCCGGCTTCGTCGAGTGCGGGTACGATATCGCGCATAGCATACAGCTCTGCATTGCAATACGGTCACCAGTGGCCGCGGAACACCGTCAGGACGACAGCTCCCTTGGACAGCAGGTCGGCGGAATTCACCATTTCGCCGTTGGCGTTTGTGAGACTGAAGGCCGGCAATTTGTCGCCCACCTTGATGGTGCGGTCCAGAATGCCGGACTCGCGCAATTCCTGGGTCGCCTTGCCCATCGTCGCGCGCACTTCCTCAGGCATTCGCTTCGCGCCGGCGGCACTAATCTCCGCAAGCTTTTCCTGTAAACTCATGCTTACCCCTCTTTCTGGCCGTTAATCGGCCGAGCCGAACCCTACACCCCATATGGGGCATCGACCAATGCCCGACCCGTGACCGGGGAATCAATGACTTGTGACACCAGGCGTATGGTTATCGCGAAAACCGCGCTTATCAGGTGATGCTGTAGATCCCGAAAGCCACGGCCAGCAGGTTCGCTGCGAGGGCCGTCAGGATCACCTTCAGGACGATGGCGTAGGCGCCAGCGGATATCCGGCGAAGTGCATAGCTCCCGATCAGGCTGCCCGCCAGCGAGGCCAGCAGCAGCATTGCAACCAGCCCCAGCCATTCGGAAAATGCGAACCCGAGGATCCCGAAGACGACGATCTTGAGGCCATGCTGCGCACCCATGCAGGCCGAATGGGTGCCAACCAGCCCCTGGGGCGTGTAGCCACGCTGGCTGAGCAGCGCCATCGCGAAGGGCCCTGTCGCGCCGAAGAACATGGTCAGGATGCTCGATGCAACGCCGACGAACACCGTGATCACATTGCCTTCACTGACGAATTTCAGCCGCGGCGCCCAGACCGCGTAGAGGATGAACAACCCCAGCCCGGCGCGCAGGATATCGGGCGGGAGCGTGACGACGATGCTGCCACCCACGGCCACGCCGACGACGCTGCCAATGGCAAACCAAACGAAGGTCAGCCAGTCGATATGGGCCCGCTGGATGGTGCCCCGGAAGATGTTGGCCCCCAGCTGCGCAATGCCATGGATCGGGATGATCGCCGCGGCCGGCATCAGAGTGGCCATGACCGCCAGCAGGATGATCCCCCCGCCGACGCCCATAATGCCGGAGATGATATTGCCGATGAAGGTCGCGGCGACGAGCGCGACGGCGGCCGTCGCATCGATATCGGCAGGCAAGAATTCCAAAGAAACAAACTCCGGGACCGCGGAATCGCGCGGGAAATGGTGGGCCCGGCAGGACTCGAACCTGCGACATGACCGTTATGAGCGGTCCGTTCTAACCAACTGAACTACGGGCCCACGCACGCGTAATGCTGGACTCCTATAGCACAAGCTCAGGGGCGATGAAGAGTGGCACCGGAAGCCTCTGTAGCGGCGGGTGGCGCCCGGCGACAACTCGGTCAGGCGACCCTGGACGAGGTATCGTGCAACGCAGTCGGTGAACGGGTCGCGGCCCATTGGGCGACTTTCGTGGTGACGTCCGCGAGATTGATGGGCTTCACCAGATAATCGTTCATCCCGCCCTCAAGGAGGCGTTCGCGATCGCCTTTCAGCGCATGCGCCGTGACGCCGATGATCGGGGTCTGGGCCACATCGCCCGCGAGAAGCCTGATCTGGCGAGTCGCCTCGAGCCCGCCCATCTCGGGCATCTGAACATCCATCAGGACGACGTCGAACGGCCTGTCCCGCATGGCCGCGAGCGCCTCATATCCGTTGCCTGCCACATCGACGCGATAGCCACGCTTCTTGAGCAGGGCAACGAGAATCATCTGGTTGGTCTGATTGTCCTCGACCACCAGTACCCGGACGGATGCGCCGTCGGCCGGCGCCGACTCAGCGGCCGGCGGGCCGGCACTCATGACGACGGCGTTGACCGGTAGAAGCACAGGTGCCGGTGCATCGGACACCGGCTTGTTGGGTACAGGCTTGTCGGGCTCCGGCATCGCGGACAGACCATTGAGACATGTCAGGAGGTCGCCCGGTCGCAACGGTTTGGGCAATGCGGCGTCGAAGCCATATTGCTTGGCCTGGTGGGTGCTGTTGACCATGCCTGACGATGAGGAGAGGACCAGCCGCAAGCCGGCATATTCGCCGGCCTCGCGAATCATCCCGGCGAGATCGAGGCCGTCCGTGCCCGGCATCATATGGTCGATGATCGCGATATCGAACGGCGCACCGGCCGCGCAGGCGGCCTCAAGCCGCGACATCGCACTCTTGGCGCTCATGGCGACAATCACCTCGGCTCCCAGCGCGCGAAGCTGCTTTTCAAATACAAAGCGGTTGGTCTCATTGTCATCGACCACGAGAACACGGCGATCCTTGAAATCCCGATTCAGCGCCGACACCCATGCAGATTGTGACTCGGCGAAGGCCGACCGCAGGGTGAAACTGAATATCGTTCCGCCCTCGGGCCGCGGCTCACACGAGATTTCGCCACCCATCATGGTCACCAGCCGCTGGCAAATCGCCAGGCCAAGGCCCGTGCCGCCCGCGTCACGCGTGACGGAGCCGTCGACTTGCGAGAACTTGTCGAAGATATGTTTGCGCAGGCCGTCCGGAACCCCGATGCCGGTGTCGGACACGTCGAAGCGCAGCAGGATATGCCCGTCATCGGCCATGGCATGCTGCCGGTTGACCTCGACCGTCACACCGCCCGTCTCCGTAAACTTGATCGCGTTGTGCACCAGGTTGATTAGAATCTGGCGGATCCGACCCTCATCTCCCGTCAGGATGCCCGGGACATCCGGCGCCACGAATACGGCGAGTTCCAGATTCTTGGCCTGCGCAGGTGCGGCCATGAGTTCGACGGCACCATCGAGCAATTCGACGATATCGAAGGGCGCCATCTCAATCTCGAGGCTGTTGGCCTCGATCTTGGAGAAATCGAGAATATCGTTCAGCACCCGAAGCAGGGATTCGCCGGACCTGAGGATCGTGCTCGTGTAGCCACGCTGTTCCTCGTCGAGTTCGGTTTCATCCAGCAGGCCCGCCGTGCCCAACACACCATTCAGCGGGGTGCGGATCTCGTGGCTCATATTCGCCAGGAACTCCGCCTTGGCACGCTCGGCCACAAGCGCGCGGTCGCGTTCCACCTTCAGTGTGTGGTTCTGTCGGCGCAGCGTCAGCAACAGGCTATACATTCCCAAGCCGGGCAGAATGAGAACCAGCAGCATAAGCCCGGCAACCTTCAGGCCGAATCCGAGAAATTGTGAACGCACTTCAGCCGCCCGCGCGGTCTGATCAACATACACTTCGGCAACCGCGACGATCCGTCCGTCGCGTATCACCGGCGTGTAGCTCTCGGCATAGACGTCCGGGCGATCCGGCTTTGCAGTTCCGTCCTCAACCTGCGTGAACGGCAGGCCTGTTTTAAGCACAGTGGCAGCCTTCGGATTGTGTTCACGCAGCACGACCGCATCACCGGTGAAACCCGCGCTGGCGGCATCCGCCGCATCAATCCCGCGGCTAATTTCATTCACGGTCAAATCGTCGGAAATGAGCCGCAGGCGACCTTCCGCGTCGAAGAGTTTGAACCGGAATACATCGCGGAAGCGCGTCACCCGCTCAAGAAACAGCTTTTCCTCGGCCAGCATCTCTGCGCCGGCCGCTATGCCCTCGATGCGATCCAGTTGCACGCCCAGATAAGTGGCCCAACCGAGCGATATTTCCTCGGCATTCTCTGCCACGATCCTTTGGGAGGTGGCATTGAGCAGCATGAAGATCGCAACGACGATAATCGCGAGGGCGCCTGGCACAGAGCCGATGATCAAGGCTGCCCGAATGCGGGAAATCGAGTGCATGGCAGATCGTCCAAAGCTTAACTGGGACACTACCTATGCATGCAAAGCCGTTAAGAAAGGCTTAACTATCTTCGGAGTCACCCTGGAAATTGGCACTTTGGTGCAGGCAATTCGACCGCATGGAGGCGGCGAGACCAGACCCGGCCCCGCCGCCTTTTTTTTTCGTTACGCTCCGTGCCCCGCCCTCAAGGGCGGCAGACGTAGTAGCAATTCTGCACATCGTGGGAGAGCTCGTTCACCTCAACCGTCGCGAAGCCCGCCGCGGTGAAGATTTCCACCGCCTTCTGCCGGCCCCACATGGCACCGAGACCCTCGCCGCCTTCCTGCGCCAGAGAGACGGTCATGCAATGCATGCAGGAGATCGTGTAGAGGAGCGTCCCGATCGGGTGATCGCTATTCTCATGCACATGGCTCGACCCGTTGATGTCCTGGGCGAGATAGACGCCATCCGCGGCGAGGCTTCGGCGGATGCCACGCACCATCGCGCGCGGGTTGCCCTGGTCGTGGACTGCATCGAAGGTGGTGACGAAATCATATGCTGCCGGCTCGGCCTCCCGGTCAAATGTCGCGAGATCGCGCACTTCGAACCGAACGTTCGTGAGACCACGTGCCTCGGTCTCGGACGTCGCCCAGGCCACGGCCTCGGCCGACAGGTCGATGCCCGTAAACTGGCTGGCGGGATAGCGCGCGGCCATCTCCATCAGCGCCCGGCCCCGCCCGCAGCCGAGATCGGCCACCCGGATGCCGGCTGCCAGCCGATCCTGCAGTCCGGGGACCAGGGGCAGGATGTGTTCCTCGAGTGCCGGCAGCACCGACTGGCCACTATCCTCGGCCATGATCTCGTGGAAACGGCCGAACCGCTCATAGGGAACGCCGCCGCCCTGCTCGAAACAGCGGACGATGTCACTCTCGATGCTCCCGAGCTCGGGAATATACTGGGCGAACACCGCAAAATTGTTTGGCGTCGCTGCCCGGGTCAGGCAGGCCGCATGTTCGGACGGCAGTCGGAACGTGGTGGTCTCGGCATCAACTTCGACGATCCCGCTCGCGACCATCGCGCCGAGCCATTCGCGCACGTAGCGCTCATTCAGCTCCGCCCGGCCCGCCAGGGCCTCGCTCGAAACCCATGCGCCATCTTCCAACGCGTCGAACAACCCCGTGCGGTGTCCAACCGACACCATGAGGCAGGCCGCGCCGCCATTGAGCATCCCGACGAACCGTTCCTCGAACGCTTCGGCGCGTGCCGGTGAAAAAGCTTCGTCGCCGGGTGACGCCCCGTCGGCAGGGTAAATTTCAGCTACAGACATTTTTCCAACTCCGTTTGTGTGACGCGGTCGATTTTACCTATACCGACCAGTTGGTATTGTTTAAGCGGATTTGGGCGCCTGGAGTCAACGGGAACTTTCCATACTTTAGTCTCATGTCGGAAAACAATTGGATAACCGGACGCTCCCGGCGCAAGGCATCGCGCGCCGAGGACTTGCCCGAAACAAACCGGATAGTATATATTTGAATTCGATAATTCGAACTGGCAGGAAAAATGCCCCGCGACGGAACCATCACACGCGACAAGATCCTCGACACCGCCGAGGCCCTGATTCTCGATCAGGGATATTCCGCCACTTCGATCGACAAGCTGATTGCCGCGGTGGGCGTGACCAAGGGCGCATTCTTCTATCACTTCGAGAACAAGGCGGCGCTCGCCCACACACTGGTCGAACGCTACGCCCAGGCCGACCTGACGCTGCGCGATGGTTTCCGGGCCCGGGCAGAAAAGCTCGCGCGCGACCCGTTGCAGCAGCTGCTGATCTTCATCGGCCTCTATGAAGAATTGATGGAGGGTTTCGACGAGCCCTTTCCGGGTTGCCTGTTCGCGTCCTACCTCTACGAGGCGAACCTGTTCGACGACCGCACGATGCAGATCATCGACGACGCCTATCGCGACTGGCGCGTGACCCTCGGCGCGATGATCGACACGGTGGTGGAAACCCACACGCCAAACCTGCCGGTCAACCCGGACGATCTGGCGGACATGTTCACGGCGACCATCGAGGGGGCTTTCATCATGTCGAAGACCCTCAAGGAGCCGAAGCTGGTCGCAGCCCAGATCGCTCTCTACCGGGATTTCGTCGAGCTGCTGTTCAAGGCCGACTAGCGCCGCACATGCCGGGCCACCAGTGCCATCAAGCCGGCACTGGCATACTCGACCATGGCGCCCCGCAGATCGGTTTCGCCTGCCGACGCGAGGGGCACGCTTGCCAGCGCTGCTGCCCGATCAACCCCGGCGACGCTGCTGAGCATGACCGCAATGCAAAATTGATAACCCCAGGCAATGTCATCCGACGTTGCATCCGGCAGTGCGGCCGCGAGACGCTCCATGCAGCGCGTCGCCGAGGGATTCAGAAATTGCGAGACGATGTCGCGCTCACCCTGGCGCGGATCATGTGCTTCGCGGGTGAGGAGCCGAACGAAGTTGGCGCCGTCGGGAGAGTCCAGCCGCGCGAAGAACGGACGGAACCAGGCGTCCAGGATCGCGGACACACCCTCCTCTCCACGCACATCCGCCGGCACGGCGTCGAGGCAACGCAGGCGCTCCTCGGTGATGTCGTGATACCGACGCGCGAAGATCTCACGATAGAGCTCGGCCTTGGTCCCGAAATAGTAGCCGACGAGCGCCGGGTTCACATCGGCTGTCGCGGCAATGATGCGAATTGACGCCCCCTCGTAGGAGCGCTCCGCGAACACCTGTTCGGCGGCGCGAAGGATCGCCTGCTCGCGCCCTCCCCCGCGGTCTTTCTGGGTTAGTTCAACCAACCTGCCACTCCTAAAACCTGCGCTGAAAATATACGCACTTGACCGCATTTATACGACTGTATAATTTCTTATACGTTCGTATAATTTGAGGTTCCGATATGGCGACATTCGTGATGGTTCATGGCACGGCGGCTGGTGCTGGCGTGAAGTCGCCGACGCCTTACGCGCGCGCGGCCATAGGGTTTTCACGCCAACGCTGAGCGGCTGCGCCGAAAACGTGCACCGCCTGGACGGCTCTATCGACCTGTCCACCCACGTGATGGATATCGAAAACCTGCTGTTCTTCGAAGATTTGTCCGAGGTAATTCTCGTCGGCCACAGCTATGCGGGCCTGGTCGGTCAGGCGGCCGCACCGCGCATCGCCGCCCGGTTGCGCAGCCTGGTGTATCTCGATGCCTACATCGTGCCGGCAGGCGGGCGCGGCTTCGACCTGTGGGACGAAGAACGCGTCACGGCCGCCAGGAAAGCCCTCGATGGCCCGGATCCCTATCGTGAGCCGCTGCCGCCCGCGGCACTTGGAATCGACAACCCCGACCTCGCAAACCACGTGGCCGCGCGGATGACCCCCCATCCGCTGGCGACTTACGATGAGGTCATGCCCGCAGACACGCCGGAAAGCGCCGCCCTGCCGCGCCTCTTCATCCGCTGTACCGGCGGCCCCATCGCCCACCTCTTCGCGCCGGTCGAAGAGCAGGTTCGCGCGTGGGGTTGGCCGGTTGAGAGCCTCGATACCGGCCACGACGCCATGCTCACCGAACCGGCCGCGCTCACGGAAATGCTTCTGTCACATGTCGACGCGCTGAACAGCTCGGCCCGTCCGCAATAACGCGCCTGCGCGCACCCAGCCCCTCAACAACGGAGACAAGCCATGACTGCCACCGACACAACCGACGACACGCCGGGTGTGGAGTTCCGCATCAAGGAATCCCTAAAAATGGACCCGGCCGACGTCGAGGCCCGGCACGTCGCCAGATTCCATGAGCTGGTCGAGGACCCTGCCATCTTCGAGGAGGATCGCACCGGGTCCGGCGCGCGACGTCATTTTCATGCCATCTCGGACAACGGCGTCCTGCCCACTGCGAAGATCAAGACCCCGCATCATTTCCACGTCAGCTATGTCGAGATGCCGCCGGGCAATCAGGTGCGCCTGCACGCCCATGACGTGCCGGAGGTGTTCATTCCGATGACCGGCACCTGGGAGCTGTACTATGGCGACGAGGGCGAACATTGTGTCGCGCTCAATCCCCTCGACACCTTCTCTGTCCCCGTCGGCGTCATGCGCACCTTCAAGAATGTCGGGCTGACGACGGCCCTGATCATGGTGATCTACGACAGCCCGGGCGACGTCATGGGCAAGATATTCTACGGCCCCAACCAGACCGACGAAATTCGCGAGATGTTCGAGACATCGGGGCGGAAGATCACCATCACCCACGAAGACTGAACCACCCCCTCACACGCCACGAAAAAGGCCGGCGATATGCCGGCCTTTTCACTTCCAGACTTCGCACGACCTAATGGTCGAGGAAACTGCGTAGCTTGCGCGAGCGCGACGGGTGCTTGAGCTTCCTGAGCGCCTTCGCCTCGATCTGCCGGATGCGCTCGCGGGTGACCGAGAATTGCTGGCCGACCTCCTCGAGCGTGTGGTCCGTGTTCATGCCGATGCCGAAGCGCATGCGCAGGACGCGCTCCTCACGCGGCGTCAGGGACGCCAGCACGCGCGTCGTGGTCTCGCGCAGGTTCGACTGGATCGCCGCATCGACCGGCAGCACCGCATTCTTGTCTTCGATGAAGTCGCCGAGATGGCTGTCTTCCTCGTCGCCGATCGGCGTCTCCAGCGAGATCGGCTCCTTGGCGATCTTGAGCACCTTGCGCACCTTCTCGAGCGGCATGTGCAGGCGCCCGGCCAGCTCTTCGGGGGTCGGCTCGCGGCCGATCTCGTGGAGCATCTGGCGCGAGGTGCGGACCAGCTTGTTGATCGTCTCGATCATGTGGACCGGGATACGGATCGTGCGTGCCTGATCGGCGATCGAGCGCGTGATCGCCTGGCGAATCCACCAGGTAGCATAAGTCGAGAACTTGTAGCCGCGGCGGTATTCGAACTTATCGACCGCCTTCATCAGGCCGATATTGCCTTCCTGGATCAGGTCGAGGAACTGCAGGCCACGGTTGGTGTATTTCTTGGCGATCGAAATCACGAGGCGCAGGTTCGCCTCGACCATCTCCTTCTTCGCCCGGCCGGCTTCCTTCTCGCCCTGCTGGACGGTCTGGACGATGCGGCGCAGCTCCGAGATCTGTAGGCCGACGCGCGCGGCGATCTCGATGATCTCCTTGCGGATGGCGCGGATCTCGTCGGCGTTCTTCTCGGCGTATTTCTTCCAGCCCTTGCGCTTCAGCCGCCCGATCCGGCTGACCCAGCGCGGGTCGAGCTCGTTGCCCATATACTCTTCGAGGAAATCGTCGCGCGCGACACCGGACTCGAGCGCCATGCGCAGGAGCTTGCCCTCGAAGCTGGTGAGCCGGCGGTTGAGGCCATACAGCTCGTCGACAAGGGCCTCGATCCGGCCGTTGTTGAGCCGCACCTGCTCCATATACTCGACCAGTTCGACCTGCAGCTTGGCGTAGCGCTTCTCCTGGGGATTGGAGAGCTGATCGGACTTGTTCTTCATGCCCGCGAGCCGCTGCTCCTGCAGCTTGCGCAGCTTCTTGTAAGTCTTCTCGATGGTGTCGAACAGGCCGAGCACTTCAGGCTTCAGCTTCGCTTCCATCGCGGCGAGAGAGAGGTTTGCGCCCTCATCCTCATCGTCGTCGTCGTCATTGTCGTTGTCGGCCTTCTTGTCGTCGCTGCCATTGGCGGCGCGCGCTGCGGTGGCCGCCTTCAGGCGGTTGGCGGCGTTGGCCTGCGCGCCACCATTCGCGGAATTGTCCTCGCCCGGGCCGCCGCTGTGGGTGGCATCCAGGTCGATGACGTCGCGCAGCAGGATCTGTTCCTTCTCGAGCGCGGCGCGCCAGGCGATGATGGCCCGGATCGTCAGCGGCGATTCACAGATCGCGCCAATCATCTTCTCGCGGCCGGCCTCGATCCGCTTCGCGATGGCGATCTCGCCCTCGCGTGACAGCAGTTCGACCGAACCCATCTCACGCAGATACATACGGACCGGGTCATCCGTCCGGCCCAGATCCTCGGCGCCCGTCGTGCGGGTCTTGGCCGCCACCGCGGGGACATCTGCCTTGGCTTCTTCTGCCGCCGCGGCCGGCTTGCCGCCGTCCTCGGTCGCCTTCGCGGTCGTTTCGTCCTTTTCCTCTTCTTCGACGACGTTGATGCCCATTTCCGAAAGCTGCGCGAGGACGTCCTCGATCTGCTCCGAAGACACCTGGTCCTGGGGCAGCGTTTCGTTCAACTCGTCATAGGTGATGAACCCGCGTTCCTTGCCGCGCGCGATCATCTTCTTGACGCCCTGAACCGAGCCATCCATCAGCGGACCGTCGGGCGTGTCCTCACGCTCTTCGGTGTTTTCTTCCTGGGCTTCGTTACGTGCCATATTTTCCCTCACAGCGGCGGCGGCTATGCCGCGCTATCGCGCACTTGCCAAATTATTCATACAGACCGCCCGCACCCGATTCTTCGCGGACCAACTCGAGAAGTCTATTGCTCTTCGTCTCGTTGTTGTCGTCCGCAAGATCCTCTTTCGCGTCCACCCGATCCGGGGCCAGCCGTTCTCGCCGGTATCGATACTGCCCCAGAATCTCATCCAGCGCAGCACGCGCATCCGCAATCGTCGCATCCGGTGCCGCGAACGACGCCTGACGATACACTTGCGGATGCAAAACCTGTCCCAGCGGCACTTCATAGCCGCTCTGGATCAAATGGCGTTGCAGGTCCTTGGTGTCAAGGACCGGCGTCGTGACCGCGAGGTTTAAGATCACCCGGAGCAGGGTGTCAAGTTCCTTGCTTTGCAGGGAAATTTCATTCAGCGCCTCAAGAGAGTCGTGCAAAAGGTCAGGGTGATTGACCAACGTGGCCAGTATCATCCGCTCCTGCTGGGCTTTCATTGCGCCGATATCGCCGCGCGCGCCCAATCCAGGCGCCAATTCCGGCCGTTTCGGGCCATCAAACCGGCCCCTGCCCCGCTGATTTCCGCCCTTCGCGGGCCGCGCAACGAAAAACAGGTCGCGCAGGCGCTGCCGCATGCTTTGCTGATAGTGATATTTAACGCCCGGATCCTCGATCTGCGCCAGGCGCGCGTTGATCCGGCGTTCCAGGTCGGCGCGGCGTTCCGGCGTGTCGTGGCTGGCCGCGGACACCTCGGACTGCCAGAGCACGTCGACGAGCTGGTGGGCGCCTGCCAGCAGGGTCCGGAAGCCCTCCGCACCGCGCGCCTTGATCAGCGTATCGGGATCATCGCCGGACGGCAGCGCCATGAAGCGCAAGGTCTTGCCCGGCTGCAACAGCGGCAGGGCGCGCTCTGCCGCGCGCAATGCGGCGCGCTCGCCGGCTGTGTCGCCGTCGAAGCACAGCACCGGCTCGTCGGCGACGCGCCAGATGAGGCGGATCTGATCTTCGGTCAGCGCGGTCCCCAGGGGGGCGACGGCATTCGGCAATCCGGCCTGGGCCAGCGCGATCACGTCTGTATAGCCCTCGGCGACGATGACCGTGCCGGCCTCGCGCGATGCCTCGCGCGCCATGGTGAAGTTGTACAGGCTGCGCCCCTTGTGGAAGAGCGGCGTCTCGGGGGAGTTGAGATATTTCGGCTGGCCGTCCCCCAGGATACGCCCGCCAAACGCGATCACCCGGCCGCGGCTGTCATTGATCGGAAAGATCACCCGGTCGAAGAAATAGTCCCGCGGGTTGCCCCCGCCTTCCGGCAGTTTGATGAGCCCGGCCTCGACCAGCTGATCCTGGCGCACGCCGCGCGCCTCCATCGCCTGCAGCAGACGCCCGCGCCCGTCCGGCGCGTAGCCGAGGCGAAACCGGCCGATCGTCTCGTCGGTGAACCCGCGCCCGCGCAGATAGTCATAGGCCGCCTGGCCGCCCGGCTGCGAAAGATGTTCCTGGTACCAGCCACAGACCTGCTCGACGACGTCATACAGGGTCGAGCGGACTTTCGCGCGTTCGCGCTCCTCGGGCGAGGATTGCGGCACCTCCAAGCCGGCCAGGCCTGCGAGCCGCTCGATCGCCTCGGGGAAGCTCAGCCCGTCGGTCTCCATCACGAAGGTGATGACGTCGCCATGCTGGCCGCAGCCGAAGCAATGATAGAAGGCCTTGTCGTCGTTCACCGTAAACGAAGGCGTCTTTTCATTGTGGAACGGGCACAGGCCGGCGAACTCCCGGCCCTTGCGGACAAGGCGCACCTTCTTGCCCACGACCTCCGACACCGGAAGCCGCGTGCGCAACTCATCGAGAAATTGCGGCGGAAAGGCCAAGTTCGATCCTCATGTGCAATCGGGTGCGGGCACAGTCCGGCACGCACGCGTCAATATACCGCCAGAGTCGCGGACATGACCGGAATTACATACTGAGGATAAAATTAAAGACGGGGACTGTTTGCCGGGGCGTCTTTGGGGACGTCAGGCGCCGAGGCGCGACTTGACGATTGCGCTGGCCTTGCCGAAATCCATCTGACCGGCATAGCCCTCACGCAGGGCGCCCATGACGGCACCCATATCCTTGAGCCCGCCGGCCCCCACATCGGCGATCACCGTGTCGACGGCGGTCTCGATCGCATCATCGCCAAGTTGCTCGGGCAGGTAGCGCTCGATGATCGTGATCTCTTCGGCTTCCTGCTGCGCCAGCTCCAGGCGCCCGCCCTTTTCGTACATCGTGATGGAATCACGGCGCTGCTTGACCATGGTCTGGAGCATCTGGAGGATCTCGTCTTCGTCGATCCCCTCATCGTTGCCCTTGCCGCGAGCCGCGATGTCGCGGTCCTTCAGCGCAGCCATGATGAGGCGCAGGGTCGAGACCGCACGCTGGTCTTTTTCTTTCAACGCCGTGCGCAGCGCCTCGGGAAGTTGATCGCGAAACATGAATTTTTGGGCCTTTTCCAGAAGCGGCAGAAGGTAAAGGATTTGGATTGCGAAGGCAATCGGATCGAGTGACGTCTAAGTCATTGTTTTTTATTGCTCTTTTCTTTCCCAGCCGTGCTTGACGACTCCCACGGGGTGCCGTAAACAACCGGGCAATTTGCGCCCCGGACAGGTGCGCCCGGTCGCCACGCGGCCGGCTCCAGGAACGAATTGCCCCGGCGGCCCCGCAAATCGCGCGTGCCCGCCAACCCTAAGGATCGGAAGACATGGCCGTTAACGCGCCACAAGACCGGAGCCAGCCTGATTGGGCGACCGGCGCATTGGTCCTGCCCGACGGGTCGGTGTATTGGGGCCGCGGCATCGGCGCCACGGGCGTCGCCGTCGCCGAGGTCTGTTTCAACACCTCGCTGACCGGCTATCAGGAAATCCTGACCGACCCCTCCTATGCCGGGCAGATCATCACCTTCACCTTCCCCCATATCGGCAATGTCGGGGCAAATCCGGAAGACATCGAGACGACCACGCCGGCGGCACGCGGCTGCGTGTTACGCGCAAATATCACCGACCCGTCCAACTGGCGCGCCGTCGAGCATCTCGACGCCTGGCTCAAATCGAACGACATGGTCGGCCTTGCCGGCATCGACACCCGGCGCCTGACCCGGCATATCCGCGACGCCGGCGCGCCCAATGGCGCCATCGCCCATCAGCCCGACACACCGATCAACGCGGCCACCCTGCGCGCCGCGGCGAGCGACTGGCCCGGCCTCGAGGGCGCCGACCTGGCGAAAGACGTCTCCTGCACCCAGACCTATGAATGGACCGAGACGCCCTGGGCACTCGGCAAAGGTCATGGCGTGCTGACCAGGCCCGCCCGCCACGTGGTGGCCGTCGATTTCGGCGCCAAGCGCAACATCCTGCGATCGCTCGCCGGCCTGGGTTGCAAGGTCACGGTCGTCCCCGCCAGCGCCAGCGCGGACGATGTCCTGCGCCACAAACCCGACGGAGTGTTCCTGTCGAACGGCCCGGGCGACCCGGCCGCGACCGGCGCATACGCCGTGGCGATGATCAGGGGTGTGCTCGACGCGGGCGTGCCGACGTTCGGGATCTGCCTCGGCCACCAGATGCTCTGCCTGGCGCTCGGCGCCAGGACCGAAAAAATGCATCACGGCCATCGCGGCGCCAACCACCCGGTCAAGGATCTGGCGACCGGCAAGGTGGAGATCACGAGCCAGAACCATGGCTTCGTGGTGATCGAGGGCTCCCTCCCCGCCAATGTCGAGATGAGCCACCAGTCTCTGTTCGACGGCTCGCTCGAAGGCATCCGGGTGAAAGACGCGCCGGTCTTCTCGGTGCAGTACCACCCCGAGGCATCCCCCGGCCCCCATGACAGCCACTACCTGTTCGAGCGGTTCGTCGCGATGATTGACGGACAAGGCTGACCATGCCCAAACGCACCGATCTCAAAACCATCATGATCGTCGGCGCCGGGCCGATCATCATCGGCCAGGCCTGCGAATTCGACTATTCGGGCACCCAGGCCGTGAAGGCGCTGAAGGACGAGGGCTACCGCGTCGTGCTGGTAAATTCGAACCCGGCGACGATCATGACCGATCCGGAATTCGCCGACGCCACCTATATCGAGCCGATCACGCCCGAGATGGTGACCAAGATCCTCGAGGCCGAGCGGCCCGACGCGATCCTGCCGACCATGGGCGGCCAGACCGCCCTCAACACCTGCCTGACCCTGGCGCGCGACGGCACGTTCGACCGGCTGGGAATCGAGATGATCGGCGCGCGCGCCGACGTCATCGACAAGGCCGAAGACCGGCTGCAGTTCCGCGAGGCGATGTCGAAGATCGGCCTTGAATCGCCACGCTCCATGCAGGTCAACAATCGCGAGGACGCCGACACGGCGCTCGACATGGTGCGCCTGCCCGCGATCATCCGCCCGAGCTTCACCCTTGGCGGCCAGGGCGGCGGCATCGCCTACAACCGCGAGGAATTCTTCGAGATCGTCATGGGCGGCATCGACGCCTCCCCCGTCAGCGAGGTGCTGGTCGAGGAATCGGTGCTCGGCTGGAAGGAGTATGAGATGGAGGTCGTCCGCGACAAGGCGGACAACTGCATCATCATCTGCGCGATCGAGAATATCGACCCGATGGGCGTGCACACGGGCGATTCCATCACGGTGGCCCCGGCGCTGACCCTGACGGACAAGGAATACCAGATCATGCGCGACGCCTCGATCGCGTGTCTGCGCGAGATCGGCGTCGAGACCGGCGGCTCGAACGTACAATTCGCCATCAACCCGAAAGACGGGCGCATGGTGGTGATCGAGATGAACCCGCGGGTCAGCCGCTCGTCGGCGCTGGCATCGAAGGCCACCGGCTTCCCGATCGCCAAGATCGCGGCGAAACTCGCGGTCGGCTACACCCTCGACGAGCTGACCAACGAGATCACCGGCACGACCCCGGCCAGCTTCGAACCGACGATCGACTACGTCGTCACCAAGATGCCCCGCTTCACCTTCGAGAAGTTCCCGGGCACCGAGGCGACCCTGACCACGTCGATGAAGTCCGTCGGCGAGGTGATGTCGATCGGCCGCACATTCGCCGAGAGCCTGCAGAAGGCCTACCGTTCGATGGAAACCGGGCTGACCGGCCTGAACGAAGTGACGATCCCCGGCGCGCGCAGCGCCAGGGGCATCGACGAGGACGCGGTGTTCGCCGCACTCGGGCAGCCCACGCCGGACCGGCTGCTGAACATCGCCCAGGCCTTCCGCCTCGGCATTTCCGCCGACGACATTCAGCGCGTGACCCAATTCGACCCCTGGTTCCTGAACCAGATCTCCGCCATCGTGCAGGCCGAAACACGCGTGCTCGAGGCCGGCCTGCCCGAGAATTTCGACAGCCTGATGCGCCTCAAGCGGATGGGTTTTTCCGATGCCCGGCTGGCCGAGCTGTCGGACCGGAGCGAGGCCGATGTGGCCGCGTTGCGCGACAAGATCGACCTCCACCCCGTGTTCAAGCGGATCGACACCTGCGCGGCCGAGTTCCCGAGCCAGACGCCGTATATGTATTCCGCCTATGAGGGAGACTCTTCCCAACCCGGCGAGTGCGAGGCGGAGCCGAGCGATCGCGAGAAGATCATGATCCTCGGTGGCGGGCCGAACCGCATCGGCCAGGGGATCGAGTTCGACTATTGCTGTGTCCACGCCGTCTTCGCGCTCGAGGAAGCCGGCTACGAAACGATCATGGTCAACTGCAACCCGGAAACCGTCTCGACCGACTACGACACATCAGACCGGTTGTATTTCGAGCCGCTGACCGCCGAGGACGTGATCGAGATCTGCAAACTCGAGCAGACGAACGGCACCCTCAAGGGCGTGATCGTTCAGTTCGGCGGCCAGACACCGCTCAAACTGGCCCATGCACTCCAAGCGGCCGGCATCCCGGTCCTCGGCACCTCGCCGGACGCGATCGATCTGGCGGAAGACCGCAAGCGCTTCAAGAAACTGATCCAGGATCTGGGACTGCGCCAGCCCGAGAACGCGATCGCCACAAGCGCCGAGGAGGCCCTCGCCGCCGCCGAGGAGCTCGGCTTCCCGATCCTGATCCGGCCGTCCTATGTGCTCGGTGGCCGGGCCATGGAGCTGGTCCATGAAATGGAAGCGCTGACCCGTTACATCAACGAGGCCGTGCGCGTGTCGGGCACCAGCCCGGTGCTGCTCGACCGTTATCTGCAGGACGCCATCGAGGTGGATGTCGACGCGCTTTGCGACCGCGAGGGCAATGTCCATGTCGCAGGCATCATGGAGCATATCGAAGAGGCGGGAATTCATTCCGGCGACAGCGCCTGCTCCCTGCCCCCCTATTCCCTCAGCGAGCCCGTACTCGCCGAGATCCGCCGCCAGACCGAAGTGTTGGCACGCGCCCTGAACGTGTTGGGCCTGATGAATGTGCAGTATGCGGTGAAGGACGAAGAAGTCTATCTGATCGAAGTGAACCCGCGCGCCAGCCGCACCGTGCCCTTCGTTGCCAAGGCGACGGGCGTGCCCATCGCCAAGGTCGCGGCGCGCCTGATGGCCGGCGAGATGCTCGCCGACTTCGACCTGCAGGATTATTCAATCCCGCCGGGCCATGTCGCCGTCAAGGAAGCGGTGTTCCCGTTCGCCCGCTTCCCGGGGGTCGATACGCTCCTGGGTCCGGAGATGAAATCCACCGGCGAGGTGATGGGGCTCGATCGTGATTTCGGCCATGCCTTCGCGAAATCCCAGCTCGGCAGCGGAACCGTGGTGCCGGTTGAAGGCCGGGTGTTCATCTCCGTGCGCGAGCGCGACAAGGAGGCCATGGTCGAAATGTCGCGCGGCCTCGTGGACATGGGCTTCGAGATCGTCGCCACCAGCGGCACCGCGCGCCACCTTGCCAACAACGGCATTCCGGTCGACACGATCAACAAGGTTCTCGAGGGCCGCCCGCATATCGTCGATGCGATGCAGAACGGCGATATCCAGCTGGTCTTCAACACCACCGAGGGTGCGCGCTCGATCGCCGACAGCTACAGCCTGCGTCGCACAGCCTTGAATCAACGCATTCCCTACTACACGACAGTCGCCGGTGCGCGGGCCGCAGTGGCATCAATTAGCGCAATGCGCAGTGGGGCACTTGAAGTTGCGCCACTTCAGTCGTATTTTAGTACCGACTTTTGAACGGCTTAGGCCCGCTGGATGTCCGCATATTGCCAAAATGGCTGGTGCGGCCCGAGGCGGGTGTTTTAGTCTGTCGTTCGTAACAATTTATCGTTCGTAACAACGATCGAAAAGCGATCGAATCATGGATAAAATCCCAATGACTCCGGGGGGCCACGAGGCCCTTCAAGAAGAGTTGAAAAACCTCAAGACCGTCGAACGTCCGGCGATCGTGAAGGCCATCGCGGCGGCACGCGAACACGGTGATCTCTCGGAGAACGCCGAGTATCATGCTGCGCGTGAACGGCAGAGCTTTGTCGAGGGTCGGATCGGCGAGCTTGAGGACACCACCAAACGCGCCGAGATCATCGACACGACGAAGCTCAAGGGCAAGACCGTGCGATTCGGTGCCAAGGTGAAACTCGCCGACGAAGAGACCGACGAGGAAAACACCTATCAACTGGTCGGTGAATTCGAGGCCGATATCGAGCAGCGCAAGATTTCGATCCTGTCGCCGCTCGGCAAGGCCCTGATTGGCCGCGAGATTGGTGACAGTGTCGAGGTCACCACGCCCAACGGCGTGCGCTATTTCGAGGTTGTGTCCGTCCGCTTTCGTTAGGCGTGACGCGACTTAGCCGGCGGGACGCTGCTTAGTCCGCCGGATCGTCCACCGGGACGCCCGAGGCGTATTTCGAACTTCGGATCACCTGAAACGTCTGCACCGTCGAGACATGGAGCACCCCCGTCAGACGGGTGGTCAGTTCGTTCTCGTGGGCGGTGTTGCGGGCCACGAAACGCAGCATGAAATCGCCGCCGCCACGGATCATGTCGCAGCGGCGCACCTCGGGCCAATCGGCCACGACGCGTTCAAATTCGGTCAACACCGCATCGGATTGGCTGTCGAGCCCGACCAATGCGTGAAACGCGACCTCGTAGCCGAGTTGCTCGGCCTCGAGTTCGGCGTGATAGCCCTTGATGTAACCAGCTGATTCCAGCGCACGGACGCGGCGCAGACAGGGCGGTGCGGAAATTCCGGCACGCCGCGCAAGCTCGACATTTGTGATGCGGCCTTCATCGCGAAGATTGCGGAGGATTCGCCGGTCGATCGCATCGAGTTTAACTTTGCGGTTCAGGGCGCCTTCGCCCCCCCGATCACTGTCCGGCATTCTCTGCACTCTCCAGGGTGGCCCGGCTTTTCTTTTCACGGGACCCGCAATGGGAATCACCCATTGCCCCGCTTATAGTCACCGTTACAGCCGAACCGGATGCTAGCAGATTGAAATTATATTTCAAACGCAAGCTTGCTCAAATTGCGCCGAATTCCCGGCGATACAACCATTGTCGATGACCGCACCGCCCAACATCCAATCCTGCTGGATTCTCACCGATGGCAAGATCGGCATGGTGAACCAATGCCTCGGCCTCGCCCGCGCACTGGGCCACGACCCCGACATCAAGACCGTTGATCTGCGCCGCCCCTGGGCATGGCTGCCCCCGACGCTGATCCCGGCCAGGACAAGCGTGATCACCGCCGGCTCCACGCCGCTCGCGCCGCCCTGGCCCGACCTGTTGATCGCGTCCGGCCGAAAATCGGTGGCGCCGGCCCAGGCCATCCGCAAGGCCAGCGGCGGGCGGACCTTTTGCATCCAGATCCAGGATCCCGGGATCGCAGTCGGATCGTTCGACCTCGTCGTGGCACCCGACCATGACCGCCTGCGTGGCGACAATGTCGTCTCGACGCTTGGCGCGATGCAGGGCGTCGACCCCGCCGCGCTCGAGGGCGCGCGGGCGGCATTCGCCGACCGGGTGGCGCGCCTGCCCCGTCCGCTCGCGGGCGTCCTCCTGGGGGGAGACAACGCGGTCTACCGCATGACGCCGGCGCTGGGTGAAACACTGGCGATGCAATTGCGCGCGCTCGCGGCCGATCACGGCTGGGGGCTGGCCATCACGCCGTCCAGGCGCACGCCCGGCTTCGTGCTCGATGCGGTCCGAACCGCGCTCGACGGGCTGGATGTCGATATCTGGGACGAGACCGGGCCGAATCCGTATCTGGGATTCCTCGCCCACGCGGACTCGATCATCGTGACGGGAGATTCCGTGAACATGGTCAGCGAGGCGGCGGCCACGGGCAAGCCGGTACATGTGGTCCACCTCGAGGGCGGATCGAAGAAGTTCACGCGCTTCCATGAGGCGTTGGCCGCGCGCGGCATCACCCGGCCATTCGCCGGCACACTCGAACAATGGACCTACGACCCGCCGGATGACATGGCGGTGGTTGTGGGCGAGATTCAGCGGCGTATGGCCGCAATGGAACGGGCCTAGCATCGTTTGCATTCACGCGAGTCGCGATCTAAGAAATGAGTATGTCAGTCATCGACTTCGAAGCCTTGGGATCAGCCCCCGTTGGACATGACCCGTTCGATCATGTCCTCGTGCCGGGTCTGATCTCGCAGGATGCCCTGCGTGCGGCCAACGAGGATTTTCCAAATATCGAGAGCGCGGGCAGCTTCCCCACGGGCCAACTGCGTTACGGACCCGGTTTCGCGGCTCTGCTGAGAGCGCTTGAGGGCCCCGAGATGGCGGCGGCGCTGGGTGACAAACTGGGTGTCGACCTGACCGGCAAACCCACCATGGTCACAGTGCGCGGCCGCGCCCGGCCGACCGACGGAAAAATCCATACGGATTCATCCGGCAAGTTGGTCACGGTCCTGCTGTACATGAACTCATCGTGGGACGAGCCCGGCGGCCAGTTGCGGTTGCTGCGCAGTCCCGACGATCTCGATGATTACGCGGTCGAAGTGCCGCCCGACGAGGGCACGTTCCTCGCCTTCCCATGCATTCCCAACGCCTGGCACGGGCACCATCCGTTCGACGGCGAGCGCCGGACGATCCAGCTGAACTGGGTCAACAGCCGCCGCTACAAGCTGCGCGAGCAGGTGCGGCACTCGATCTCCGCATTCTTCAAGAAAATCGCCGGGTAGCGAACGCCATGGCCCTCAACATCGATACCTTCTCGAACCGCAAGGGCGGCTTCCCGTTCTTCAAGGCGGCCGGCCACCCGGCGGCAGCACCAATGGCACAGGCCATGATGGCGCGCCTGGCCGCGGCCCGCGCCGTTGCCATCTACGATCCTTCGGGGTTCGCGCCGGCGCTCGCGGAATTGTTCCCCCTCGCCGCGCTCCCGATCGAGGAGGTCCTGGTCCAGGATTTGTCGGCGTTGGGCCAGCCCGTGTTGGGCAAAACAACCCAACCCGTGACCGATCTCGCATCATCCACCGCCACGCATCTTCTGGTCGTCGCGTTCGACGCCGAGAAGGTGGTCCGCGATATCTCTCGGCTCGTGCCCGACGGCATGGAGATCGTCACCCTCGACGAACTCCGCCTGCCCAAGGACCGGCTGACCAACACGCGCCGCTATCTCGATCCGCTCAACTTCGCCACGAACTTCGCCTTCTTCCGCGACGTGCCCGATGGGCGCGGCGGGCGGCTGCATACCCGCGTGGCCACGGCCAACTACTGGCATCGCTACGGCGGCGCGAATGTGACCCTGTGGCTGACACTCATTGACGAGACCGGGCACACGCGCGCCGAATGGGATCTGGCGTTGCCGGACGCGCCGGGCGGCGTGACGATCGACAGCGCCGACGTCTGCGCGCGGTTCGGGATCGAGGACTTCACGGGACAGCTGTTCATTCATGCGATCGGCGCGACCGGGCACGACATCGTCAAATATGCGCTCGACACCTATGGCGATGACCCGCGCGATCTCTCCTGCACCCACGATGCAAATGCGTGGCCCGCCGATTTCTACGCCGGCCTGCCGGCGCCGGCCCCCGGCGAACGGGTGCTTCTCTGGATCCAGAACAGTCACCCCTGCCCGATCCCGGCCGGGGTGGTCGGCCTCAATCTCATGGGCGACGACAAGACCGCCTGGCTCGACCGGGAGATCGCGCCCTTCGGCACCTATGCCCTCGACGCCACCGACCTGCTCCCCGATGCGCGATGGCCGGCACAGATCGAGGTCCATGCGGGCAAGCATTTCGTGCGGCCGCGCTACGAGATCGAGAGCCTGTCCAACGACGCAGTCGATCGACGCAGGACCGCACATGTAAACGTCGAGCGGACCGACCTCGCGCCCGATCCCCGCATCGCCGAGATCGGCAACTTGATGGGCAAGGGCTTCATCCTGCCGGCGCCGATCCTGCCGCGCGATGACTTCCGCTCGATCGCGCTGCCCACGCCGATGGCGACGACCCAGGAAACCCTGCCGCTGCGCGCGTTGGTCTTCGATGCCGCCGGACAGGAAGTCGGCCGGCATGAATTCGGCGAGCTCACGCGATCGGACAGCGCGGTACTGGACATCGACGATGTCCTCGACGGCGCAGACGTGCTCCGCACCGATGCCGGGCATATCGAACTCATCTATGATTTCGGGGTCGCGACGCGCGGCGTCGACGGCTGGCTGCACGGGCTGTTCCGCTACGAGGCCCGCGGGTCGGGCCATGCCGCGGAGACCAGCTTCGGCGCCCACATCTTCAACACGGTCCTGACCTGGAACAACGAGCCGCAATCCTATTCCGGCGCGCCGCCGGGCCTGTCGACGCGGCTGTTCCTGCGCACCGACCCGGCGATGGCGGTCGGCGGCGACGATCTCGACACCTTCTGTCACCTGATCTATCCCGCATCGACCCCGTGGCACGTGACCTCAGAGACCGTGTTGCAGCTGCATGACGGCGCCGGCCATGTGGTGGCGGAGGAGACCCTGCGCATCGCGTGTGGCGGCTCCGTGCATTTCCGGCTCAGCGAAACCTTCGACGCCAAGGCCCGCACGGCGGCAGCCGAACCCGGTGCGGCCGGTGGCGGATATGTACTGATCCGCGACACCACATGTCGCCTTTTCGGCTATCATGGCCTGATCGCGCGCGACGGGAGCGCCTTTTCGCTCGATCACATGTTCGGATTCTGAGCCGAACACATCGCCTGATACCGCGCGGCCTTATTTATCAGATGATAAATAAGGGGCCCGCGGAAATCAGGCATTCTGACTTGGGGGGGTCACATGAAAATTAGCACCTTTTTGACTGCTGTTCCGTCTGCTGTTCCGTCTGCTGTTCTGGCGGCATTTCTCGTTGTTGTCGGGCTCGGCGCGCCGCACGCATCCGCAGAAACTCTGCTGGAGCGCGGCACCTATCTGATGGAATCGATCGTCGCGTGCGGCAATTGCCACACGCCCCAAGGCCCGAACGGCCCGATCGCCGGCAAGAACCTGGCCGGTGGATTGCTGTTCGAAGAGCCTGGATTCGTGGCGGTCTCGAGCAACATCACGCCCGACAGGGAGACCGGAATAGGCAGTTGGAGCGACGCGCAGATCATCGCCTCGATCCGCGAGGGCAAGCGCCCGGACGGCTCGACCATCGGCCCGCCGATGCCGATCGGGATGTACCGCGGCCTGTCCGACTGGGACGCGCAGGCGATCGTCGCCTATCTGCGCACCGTCAAGCCGGTCCGCAACGTGGTGGCGAAGTCCAAATACGAGTTCCCGCTGCCGCCGGCCTATGGCCCGCCGGTGGGGTCCGTGCCCAACGTGCCGCGCGACGACCGGGTCGCCTACGGCGCCTACCTGGCCGGGCCGGCCGGGCATTGCATGGAATGCCACACGCCGTTCGCCAAGCCCGGCATGCGTGACTTCGAGAACAAGCTGGGCGCGGGCGGCGCCGAGTTCCACGGCCCCTGGGGCACGAGCGTCTCCGCGGACATCACACCCACGGCCCTGGCGGATCGGAGCTACGCCGACATCAAGGCGCGAATCACGACCGGCACACGGGCCGATGGCGCGCGGATGGCGCCGCCGATGGCGTATCCCTTCTACGCCAACATCACGGAGGAAGACCTCCAGGCGATCGTCGCCTATCTCCGCACGCTGCCTGCGAAATAGTTGGGAACAACCATGGCCGAGAAAGAGTTCAACATCACGACCCCCGATGGGGTCATGCCGAGCTTCGCCGCCTGGCCCGATCCGGGTGAGCATGGCGACGGCCCCTACCCGGTGATCGTCATGTATATGGACGCGCCGGGCATCCGCGAGGAACTGCGGGACTTCGCGCGACGCATCGCGGCCCAAGGCTACTACGCGGTGCTGCCGGACCTGTATTACCGGCTCGGATTGCTGCGCTTCAACCTGGCCGAGCGCACCGAGAAGATGGGCGAGATGATCTTCGCCGCCTGGCACAGCCTGACCAATGATGGCGTCGCCAGCGACACCGGCGCGATCCTGGCCGCACTGGGCGACGACGCGGCAGCGTCGGACGGGCCCATGGGCTGTGTCGGCTACTGCATGAGCGGCGCCTTCATCACCACGGTCGCGGGACGTTTCCCCGACCGGTTCGCCGCGAATGTTTCGCTCTATGGCGTGTGGATCGTCACCGAGCACGAGGATTCCCCACACCTGCTGGCACCGCAGATCGAGGGCGAGATGTATTACGCCTTCGCCGAGCGCGATCACTGGGTGCCCGACACCGTGATCCCCGACCTGACCGCGGCGCTCGACGCGGCGGGCGTGCCCCACGAGATCGAGACCTTCGCGGACACCGATCACGGCTTCGCGTTTCCCCAGCGCGACATCTATCACGAGGCATCGGCCGAGATCGTCTGGGGCAAGATGTTCGACCTCTACGCCCGCGTGCTGGGCTAAACGAACCGAAATCACGCTATCAGGCTTGCACTCGACTGCCCGCCTTGGGACACTCGACGGCAACGAAAACAACCGCGTATCCCGGAGACATCGCCATGGAAACCCGCGCCGCCGTCGCCCTCGAGGCCGGCAAGCCCCTGAGTATCGAAACGGTCAACCTGGACGGACCGCGCGACGGCGAAGTGCTCGTCGAGATCAAGGCGACAGGGATCTGTCATACGGACGAGTTCACCCTGTCGGGCGCCGATCCCGAGGGGCTATTCCCCGCCATCCTCGGCCATGAAGGTGCGGGCGTGGTCGTCGATATCGGCAAGGGCGTCACGTCGGTGAAGAAGGGGGATCACGTGATCCCGCTGTACACGCCGGAATGCCGGGAATGCAGCTATTGCACCTCGGGCCGCACCAACCTGTGCCAGGCAATCCGCGAGACCCAGGGCCAGGGCCTGATGCCCGACGGCACGTCGCGCTTCTCCATCGGCAAGGACCGGCTGTTCCACTATATGGGCACCTCCACTTTCTCGAACTACACCGTGCTGCCGGAAATTGCGGTCGCCAAGGTGCGCGAGGACGCCCCGTTCGAAAAGATTTGCTACATCGGCTGCGGCGTGACCACGGGCATCGGCGCGGTGATCAACACCGCCAAGGTTCAGCCCGGCGACAATGTGGTCGTGTTCGGCCTCGGCGGGATCGGCCTCAACGTGCTTCAGGGCGCGCGTATGGTCGGCGCGAACAAGATCGTGGGCGTCGACCTGAACCCCGCCCGCCGCGCCATCGCCGAGGACTTCGGCATGACCCACTTCGTGAACCCGTCCGAGGTCGAGGGCGATCTGGTTCCCTATCTGGTCGACCTGACCGACGGCGGCGCGGATCACTCTTTCGAGTGCATCGGCAATGTCGAGGTGATGCGCCAGGCGCTCGAATGCTGTCACAAGGGGTGGGGCAAATCGACGATCATCGGTGTCGCGCCCGCAGGTGCGGAAATCGCCACGCGGCCGTTCCAGCTGGTGACCGGTCGCACCTGGCAGGGCACCGCATTTGGCGGCGCCAAGGGCCGCACGGACGTGCCAAAGATCGTCGACTGGTACATGGACGGCAAGATCAACATCGACGATCTGATCACCCATGTCCTGCCGCTGGACCAGATCAACGATGCGTTCGACCTGATGCACAAGGGTGAGTCGATCCGCAGCGTCGTAACGTTCTGACGCGGCATTCTGAACCTGACTTCACGGGTGAGTTTCCGGCAGGTCGCTTGCCACCCGCCGGCGCCCCGACTATCTAACTATCAGCAACATGGCAGGCATGCGCATTGGCGCGTGCCGCCACAACGAACAAACCAGAGGACGCTCGCACTATGTCCGAGACCCACCACACCAAGGTTCTGATCCTTGGTTCCGGCGCCGCCGGCTGCACCGCAGCCATCTATGCCGCGCGCGCGAACTTGCAGCCGATGATGGTGCACGGCATGCAGCCCGGCGGTCAGTTGACCATCACGACCGAGGTGGAAAACTATCCGGGCTTCGCCGACGTGATCCAGGGGCCCTGGCTCATGGAGCAAATGGTCGAACAGGCCGAGAAGGTCGGCACCAAGATCTTCGACGACCTGATCGTCGATGTGGATTTCACAACCCGGCCCTTCACCTGCACCGGCGATTCCGGCGACGTGTACACCGGCGACACGGTCATCGTGGCGACCGGCGCATCGGCCAAGTGGCTGGGACTGGAAAGCGAACAGAAATTCTCCGGCTTCGGCGTGTCTGCCTGTGCCACATGCGACGGCTTCTTCTACCGCGACAAGCCGGTCGCGGTGATCGGCGGCGGCAACACGGCCGTCGAGGAGGCGCTGTTTCTGACCAATTTCGCCTCCAAGGTGACCCTGATTCACCGACGCGACGAATTGCGCGCCGAGAAGATCATGCAGGACCGCCTGATGCGGCACGAGAAGATCGATGTCGCCTGGGATACGGTCCTGGAAGAGGTCGTGGGCACCCAGGATCCGCCGGGTGTAACCGGGGCCAAGCTCAAGAACATCAAAACCGGCGACAGCCAGGATCTGGAAGTGGACGGCGTGTTCATCGCCATCGGTCATGACCCGAACACCAAGGTGTTTCAGGGCAAGCTCGACATGGATGACGAAGGCTACCTGATCACCGCGCCCGACAGCACGGCGACCAACATTCCCGGCGTGTTCGCCGCGGGCGACGTCAAAGACAAGATATACCGCCAGGCCGTGACGGCCGCCGGCATGGGTTGCATGGCGGCACTGGAATCCGCGAAATACATCGCGGATCATGAAGACGCGGCCGCACAGGACGCGGCCGAGTAATCAAGCACACGCAAAGCGCATCGCGCACGTCCCCGGGGGGAACGGCCACATGGCCATGGATTGGGACAAACTGCGGATTTTTCATGCTGTCGCAGATGCTGGCAGCTTCACCCATGCGGGTGAGACCCTGCATCTGAGCCAGTCTGCGGTCAGCCGTCAGATCAGCTCCCTTGAGGAGAGCCTGAGTTCGCGGCTGTTTCATCGCCACGCGCGGGGATTGATCCTGACCGAACAAGGCGAACTGCTCTATCGCACAGTGCATGACGTCTTCGCCAAGCTGACCATGGTCGAGGCCCGGCTGACGGATTCCCAGGAACAGCCGCAAGGCCCTCTGAAGATCGCCACGACAGTCGGGCTGGGTTCGCTCTGGCTGACGCCACGTATCACCGAGTTCATAGAGATGTACCCGGATATCGAGGTGAACCTGATCACCACCGATGAAGAGCTCGATGTCTCGATGCGCGAGGCCGATTGCGCCATCCGGCTCACCCCGCCGACCCAGGCCGACCTGATCCAGCGCCGACTCACCCGTGTCCACACCCATGTGTTCGCATCACCGGAATATCTGCAGAACCGTGGCATGCCGGAGAAAGTCCGCGATCTCGCAAACCATGATCTGATCGTCTATGGCGAAGATCAGGCGATGCCGGTTGCCAACATCAACTGGCTGCTGAACGCGGTGCGCGACGCCACAAATGAGGAGCCTCGCAAGGTCCTCACCCTGAACAACCTCTACGGCATGTTCCGCGCCGTCGAGGCCGGGGTCGGCGTGGCCGGATTGCCGGACTTCCTGGCCCGCGAGGCGAAGAACCTGGTGCGAATCCTGCCGGAGCTCGAGGGACCCGGGAACGATGCGTTTTTCGTCTATCCCGAAGAGATGCGGAGTTCGCAGCGGATTGCGGTTTTCCGGGACTTCCTGCTACGGAAAGTCGCGGAAACCCGCTTCTAGCAAGCAGGTGTTTCCCAAGTCTTTGAAAACACACATTTTGAGGTATGCATAATACGCATATCTGGTTAACGGTTTAGCGGCCTCCTCGTCGGGGCGTCGGCACACTATCTATTGGATACACACGGTGCGACACGCACCACGCCGCTGGTTTGTCCCTCCCAGTAGACCAGTGGCTTTCGAGACCGCCGAACACGGTCTCGACGTCTCCCAAGGTGTAATGCCTCCCTGTTCAACTGCCGGGCCCCTCCGGGTCCGGCTTTATTTTTTGGGATATCAGAAGGTTTGGGGTCCGCTCAGGCCTGGATCGGCGGACACGGCACGGTCCCACAGCCCTTGCAGTCATAGAAGAACTGACACGCGTCGCGCGGCATCGTCTCGACTTCGTGATGCCCGCAGACGGAGCAGGTGATCTCCGATGTCTCGACTATTTCAGACGTGATGTCTTCGCTGTGCCGCTGCTGCGCCTATCGGAAGTATTCGTCGCCCGCGTCGGACGGGTACATCCCGGCGACAAATTCCGCATAGCCATTGTACAGCTTCGTCGGCACCCGATCGCGCTGACTACCGCCCAGAAGCCACTCGCTCGCCTGGCTCCAGCGCGGATGGTCGATCTCCGGATTGACGTTCGCCTAGAAGCCATACTCCTTGTCCTGCAGGGACTCCCAGAAGGTCTTGGGCTTCTGATCCGTAAATGAGAAGCGGATCACCGACTTGATCGATTTGAAGCCGTATTTCCAGGGCACCGCCAAACGGATCGGCGCGCCGTTCTGTGGCCGCACGGGTTTGCCGTACATGCCCGTCACGAGGAAGGCGAGGTCGTTGTTGGCCTCTTCCATCGTCAGGCCTTCCTGATAGGGCCACGGGTACCAGAACTGCCGCAGGCCCGGCATCTCCGCCTTGCTCTCGGCGATCGTCTGCATCATCACGTATTTGGCACCGGACGTCGGCCGCGCCAGGTCGACCAGTTGCTTCATCGGAAATCCGGACCAGGGCACGGTCATGGCCCAGGCCTCGACACAGCGATGGCGATAGACCCGCTCCTCGAGCTGGACCTGCTTGAGCAGGTCATCAATCCCGATCTCGAACTCCTTCTCGACCATGCCGTCGATGACGATGTTCCAGGGGCGGGTCTCCAGCCGCTGCGCGGCGCGCGAGATTTGCTTGTGGGAGCCGAACTCGTAAAAATTGTTATAGGTCGTCGCTTCTTTCTCTTCCGTCAGCGCGCGATCAACGGTGTATTTCTCATTGCGCGGCACCGGGTAGAGACCCGCGGACGGATCGGGATCGGTCGCAGCCATCGCCATACCGGTCGGCAAAACGCTGGCGGTCGCCGCAATAGCAGGGGCGATGCCCAGCGCCTTCACGATCTGGCGGCGATTGAGATAGATGTCTTCGGGTGTGACCGCACTCTCGGGCAGTTCCCAGCCCCGCTTCACCTTAATCAGCATTTCAATCTCCGTTCGTGCCCGCGCAACAATAAGGCGCGTGACCATACGATGGGGGCGCGCACACACGAAAACAAGTCACGGCTGCTTGAAAACAGCGAAACGGAATAAACTAGTTATTCCGGTGTTACAGGGCGGAAATCAGGCCGTTTGCGCCGCCGAAAGCCGCGCGGCAGGTTCATCACGGATCGGCCAATGCAGCGCCGCGGCGAGCAGTCCGAGCAGGATCGAGGTGTACCAGACCGCGTTGTAGTTGCCGGTCACATCGAAGTTCAGGCCGCCGAGCCAGGCCCCCAGAAACGCGCCGACCTGATGGCTGAAGAACACCAACCCGAACAACATGCCCAGATGGCGCGCGCCGAACATCTTGGCGACCACGCCGCTGGTCAGCGGTACCGTCGAGAGCCACAGAAGCCCGAACACGCCCGAGAAGATGTAGATGGTCATCTCGGTCTTGGGCATCAGCATCAGCCAGGCGATCAGCACCGCGCGCGCCAGGTAGATCAGGCTGAGGAGATTTTTCTGTTTGAAGCGATTGCTCAACACACCGGCCATATAGGTGCCAACGATGTTACCCGCGCCGATGACCGTCAGTGCTGTACCGCCTACGCCAACGGCGAGGCCACACCAGGCGACGAAGCCGGGCAGATGGGTGCCAATAAAAGTGACATGGAAGCCGCAGACGAAGAATCCGGCGACCAACAGGAGATAGCCGCGATTCTTGCGCGCTTCACTGAGCGCCGCGGTCCAGCTCTGGGGCGCAACGCCCTCTTCATCGATGGCCTTACCCCGGATCATCGCACCGAGCGGGATCATCAGCGTCACAACAGCCGCTGTCGCCAGGAGCGACCATTCCCAGCCGATGCCGCCGATCAGGACCTGGGTGACCTTGGGCAGCACGAACGGGCCGAGCGCGCCGATGGTGCTGACGATGGCCAGCGCATAGGTGCGTTTCTCGGGCACGACGAGACGGGCGACCGCGCCATACACCACGGAGATGCCGGCGCCACTCATGCCCAGGCCGATCAGCACGCCGCCGGAGATCAACAATTCGGTCGGCGTGATCGCGCTCGCCATGCCCAGGACGCCAAACGCATAGAGCAGCCCGCCGCCCATGATCACTTTGCCGGAGCCATATCGGTCGGCAAGCCCGCCCGCGATCGGCTGGAACGCCCCCCAGATCAGGTTTTGCACCGCCATGGCGAGGCCGAAGAGCTCACGACTCCATTCGAGGTCGACGGTCATCGGGACGAGGAAGAATCCCATGCCCTGGCGTACGCCGAGGGCGACGGCGAGCAAGCCTGCGCCTGCGCCCATGACGATAAGTTGTTTTCGGCCAAGTGCCTGAGACATAGGGGACCTTCCGGCGATTGGGATTCAAAATATGCGCCGAAACCCGAGGCATCCGGCACACAAGATTATGTGATGCCGGGAACATCGGCTGCGCGACGGCAAAAGTCGAGCCCCGGGCACCGGCTATCAGCCCCGCGCCTAGAGCTCCTGTCCGCGCACCCGCTGCTTCAGGTCACGAATGAGGTCGTGCATGCCCGCCAGTCGGGGGTGGACCTTCACCGCATCCTCGAACGCCTTCAGGGCCGCATCCCCGTTGCCACGCAGCATTTCGATCTGCCCGAGACCGCTGAGCGCACCGAAATGCCGGGGCTCGAGCGCCAGCGTCTGCGCCACATCCGCGGACGACAAGGCGAGCTTGCCCTGGATGAAATAGACGGTGGCGCGCTTGTTCCAGGCCTCGGCGTAATCCGGGGCCTGATCGATCAATGCCGTGAAAACTTCGACAGCATCGTCGAGGCGCCGGTCCGCCATCGCCTTGATACCGACCTGCATGAGGCGGTTGATGTCGCCATCCCCATGTTGGATCCAGGTGGACCAGATCAGATTCTCCGCCGCCCGAACCTCGATCTGCTGTTCGCTCGACTGCAGGATCAGAAAGAGATTGTCGAGGCGTGGATCTGTCTGATCCGCAAACACGGGTCGCGATCCGGCAACGGCGAACACGATCAGGAGGGCGAAACAAAGCGTGCGCATGGCCCAATTATGCGACGGCGCGGGTCAGCGGCTCAAGTGGGTACACGCACGTCCACAATGTTGTGATTCTATTACGAGTCTATCGGGGGGCCAGCGCATATACGAAGCCGCTGTGGCTGCCGAAATAGATGCGCCCACCGACCACGGCCGGCGAGCTCCAGACCCGTTCACCTGCCTCGAAACGCCACGCGATACCGCCGTCACTGCGCCGCAGGGCATACAAATGACCGTCGCTCGAGCCGATATAGATGTGTTCGTCGGTCACGGCGGGGGACGAGAAGACCGGCCCGTTGAGCTGGGTCTTCCAGCGTTCCGTCCCGCTTGCCGCATCGAGCGCGTAAAGAAATCCCGTATGCGCGCCGATATAGACCGTCCCGTCGACAATCGCGGGCGAGGAAAACACCTCGCGCCGCGTTGCGAACGTCCAAAGTTTGTCGCCCGTCAGCGCATCCCGCGCATAGATGTTGCCATCATCCGATCCGACCACGACGATGCCCTCGGCGACGGCGGGCGAAGAGAATATCCCGCCGCGCGCACGCATCTGCCAGATTCGCGTGCCTGTCATGGCATCGATCGCATAGAGAATTCCGCCAATGGAGCTGATGTAGACGACACCGTCCACGACGGCCGGTGATGCCAGCACGCCACCGCCGACACGAAATTTCCACCGCAGGGTGCCGGTGCCGGCGTTCAGCGCGTAGACATATTTGTCGAAGGCCCCGAAATACACGACGTCATCGACGACTGCGGGTGAGGATTGTTCGCCGCCAGGGCCGAGATCGAAGGTCCATTTGGCCGCGCCGGTCGCCGCATCGACGGCATAGAATTTGTTGTCATCGGCCCCGAAATACACCGTCCCGGCGACCACCGCCGGCGACGCGCGCAGCAGCCCGCCAACAGGAAAGCTCCATTTTCTCTTGCCGCTCGCCTCGTCGATCGCGAACAGCGCCTGCGCGAAGCTTCCAGCGTAGACGACACCGTCGACGACGGCCGGCGAGGATTCCACGACGCCGCCGGTATCAAACTGCCAGTCGAGTTTTGGTGTGGCGGCGATATCACCCGCGCCGTCCCAGGCGCGATGGGCCGGATCGAGCCGAAACGCGGGCCAGTCCTCCGCCGCCGCCGGAACGGCCACAAACAGAGACAGGAACAGCGTAAGAAAGAATCTGCGTAGCATGGCGCGGAGTGTCCTCGACCGCCACACGACCGGCCAGTCACAGCTTCGTGGGTCTCCTGCTTTCGCTATAGTGTCACCCGACATTTTTCCTCTCAGGACACACACATCATGGCTCTCACACCCGACGACATCATCGGAACCTGGTACCTCGTGGACACCTACCGGGATGATCCGGACGGCACCCGCATTCAGCATCAGGGGCCGAATCCCACTGGCATCATCATGTACACCGCCGACGGCCATATGAGTGCGATCACCCGCTGGGGAACCCGCGAGTTTCCCGGCACGTCGGACGCCACGGACGCCGACAAGGCCCGAATGTTCGACACCTACCTGAACTATGCCGGGCGCTGGTCGCTCAACGGCAATATCGTCACCCATCATATCGCCCATGCGCTGAACGAGAACTTCGTCGGCGACGACCGGACGCGCGAGATCGAACATCAGGGCGACCGCATGGTGTTGAAGGGCAAGGGCGGCGACGGTGCTTCAACGGCGACGATCGTCTGGGAACGGCCAAAGCCGAGCTGATCCCTATCCAAGCTTTTTCGGCTTCGGACCGCCTGTCGCCCAGTCGAGCAACTCGACCGTATGGACCACCGGCGCATCCAGCGCACCGGCGAGCTGGGTGATGCAGCCAATATTCCCGGTCGCGACCACCTCGGGCGTGGTCCTGGCGATGTTCGCCGCCTTGCGGTCGCGCAGGCGCCCCGCGATCTCCGGCTGCAGGATGTTGTAAGTCCCGGCCGAACCGCAACACAGATGCCCCTCGCCCGGCTCGCTGACCGTGAAGCCGGCCGCCGTGAGCAGCGTCTTGGGCGGCGTGCGGATCTGCTGGCCGTGCTGCATCGAGCAGGCCGAATGATAGGTCACCCGCAGTTCGGGGATACCCCCGACCGGCGTCAGCTCGGGCTCAAGCGCTGCCAGATACTCGCTGACATCCTGGGTCAGTTCCGAGACCCGGGCGGCCTTGTCGGCGTAGGCCGCATCTTCGCGGAACATGAACCCATAGTCTTTGACCTGGGTGCCGCAGCCGCTGGTGTTGATGATGATCGCATCGAGGCCCGCGCCGTCCGCCTCTGCGATCCAGGCATCGATGTTCGCGGCGGCCTGGGCGTGGGACGCATCGACCTTGCCCATATGGTGGACGAGCGATCCGCAGCAGCCCGCACCGTCGGCCACCACGACCTCGATCCCGAGCCGGGTGAGCAGGCGCACGGTCGCCTCGTTGATCTGCGGGGCGATGACCGTCTGCGCGCAACCGTTCAGCAGCGCCACACGGCCGCGCCGCGTGCCTTCCGCGGGAATGACCTGGGGCACGTCCACCGGCGACGGCGGCCCAAGATCGGTCGGCGCGAGTTCCAGCATCGCGCGGGTTCGGCCACGGAACAGGCCACGCAGAGGGCGGGCCAGGGACGCGGCAGCCAGCAACGCGCGGAAGCGCAGCGGATGGGGGATCGACCAGGCCAGCGTCCAGCGGATCATCCGCTCGAACATGGGCCGGGTATAGGTCTCTTCGATGTGCCTGCGGCCGTGATCCACCAGATGTTGGTAGTGCACCCCCGACGGGCAGGTGGTCATGCAGGACAGGCAGGACAGGCAGCGGTCGACATGGCGGACGGTTTCTTCATCGGCGGGCGCGTCGGCTTCCAGCATCTGCTTCATCAGGTAGATGCGACCGCGCGGGCTGTCGAGTTCGTCGCCCAGCAGCACATAGGTCGGGCAGGTCGCGGTGCAGAAGCCGCAATGGACACAGGCACGCAGGATGTCGTTGGCGACGGCGATGTCGGGATCGGCGAGCTGGGCCAGTGAGAAGTGGGTTTGCATCGGCTAGACCCCGCTATACATGCGGCCGGGGTTGAGGATATGGCGCGGGTCGAAGCTTTCCTTCACCCGGGCCGACAACGCCGCGAGCGGTGCCGGCTGGGGCTCGAACACGTCGACCGTGCGCCGCACATCCTCGGATGCGCGCACCAGGGTGGCATGCCCGCCGCCGTGGGCCGCGAGGATCGAACGAATGGCGGCATGCCCCGTCCCGTCCGCATCGGTTTCCGCCTGGAACCATATCAATCCGCCGGCCCAGTCATACTGGACCGTGCCAGGGACTGTCGCCAAGACGGCCGAGACAATATCCGCGGCGCGGTTCGGCGTGACCGAGAGACGCCAGAGCGGCATGTCATCATCCCCGGTTTCCCCGGTTTCTGCGGTTTCTGCGGCCATCCCGTCGACATCGCGCACCGACGCCCAGAGGCTCCGGGAGCCCTCGCGGTCGAGGGTCGAGACGCCGCCATGGCCGCCGACGAGATCGCGCAGCGTGTCGCCACGGGCCGCAACCGAAGGCGCGAAGCCTTCGATCCGGAACGCCGTGACCGGACCGGGGACCGCCCCTGTTCCGCTGGGCAAATGCGCCGCGCCCGACACCTCGTTGCTGGAGTTGAGCGCCGCCGACATGAGATCGACAGCGGCGGCATCATCCATATCCGACACCAGAATTGTTTCTTCGGTCTCCGCCGCCGGCAAGACCTTGATTGTGATCTGGGTGAGCGCGGCCAGTGTGCCGAACGAACCGGTCAGCAGCTTCGACAGGTCGTAGCCGGTGACGTTCTTGACCACCCGGCCGCCGCTCTTCACCAGCTCGCCGCGGCCGGTGACCGCCTCGATCCCGAGAATATGGTCGCGCGCAGATCCCGCCTTGGGACGCCGCGGGCCCGCGAGGTTGCAGGCGATCATGCCGCCCAATGTGCCGCCTTCCCCGCCGTAGAGCCGCGCAAAGCGCGGCGGCTCGAAGGCCAGCATCTGGCCCTTCTCCGCGACGGCGGCCTCGATCTCGGCCAGCGGCGTCCCGGCCCAGGCGGACAGGACCAGTTCCTCGGGCTCGTACAGGGTGATGCCGCTCAGCCCCGACAGGTCGACGGCATGGCCGATGAGCCGGTTGCCGTCGCCCATGGGCCGGCCGAAGCCGCGCTTGGTGCCCGTGCCGAGGATCTCGACCGGGGCCTCCTCGCCGGTTGCCCAGGCGATCGCCTCGACGACCTGCTCCGAAGTCTCGGGTTTGAGTGTTTCAACCATGGGTCGGTCAGAAACGCGGGATATCGGGGAACGGCATTTTGCCGCGATGAATATGCATGCGGCCGAGTTCGGCACAGCGATGCAGGGTCGGGAAGACCTTGCCCGGATTGAGCAGCTGGTTCGGATCGAACGCGCATTTGACCCGCTGCTGCTGTTTCAGATCATCCTCGGTGAAGACCTCGGACATCAGGTCGCGCTTCTCGACCCCGACGCCGTGCTCGCCGGTCAGGACGCCGCCCACCTCGACGCACAGGCGCAGGATGTCGGAGCCGAAATTCTCCGCCCGATCCAGCTCGCCGGGCTTGTTGGCGTCATACATGATCAGCGGATGCAGGTTGCCGTCGCCGGCGTGGAACACGTTGGCCACCCCGAGCCCGTATTTCTCCGACAACACCGACATGCGCTCGAGCACCTCGGGCAGGCGGTGGCGCGGGATAGTGCCATCCATGCAGTAGTAATCCGGTGTCAGGCGGCCGATCGCGGGGAACGCCGCCTTGCGGCCGGCCCAGAACTGGTTGCGTTCGTCCTCGCTCTCGCTGACCCGGATCGAAACCGCGCCCAGCCCGTCGGCGATCTCGCGCACCCGGCCGATCAGGTAATCAACCTCGACCGGCGGGCCGTCGAGCTCGACCAGCAGCAGCGCCTCGACATTGAGCGGGTAACCGACCTGCACGAAGGCCTCCGCGGCCTTGATCGCGGGCCGGTCCATCATCTCCATGCCGCCGGGAATGATGCCGGCGCCGATGATGTCGGCGACGCACTGGCCACCGGCGGTGCTGGACTCGAAGCCGATCATCAGCGCGCGCGCCGCGGTTGGCTTCGGCAGGATGCGCACCGTCACCTCGGTGATCACGCCGAGCAGGCCCTCCGAACCGGTCATCACGCCGAGCAGGTCATAGCCTTCGGAATCCATATGCTTGCCGCCGAGACGCAGGATCTCGCCGTCCGGCAGCACCATCTCGATGCCCAGGATGTTGTTGGTGGTCAGGCCGTATTTCAGGCAATGCACGCCGCCGGAATTCTCCGCCACGTTGCCGCCGATCGTGCAGGCGATCTGGCTCGACGGGTCGGGGGCGTAATAAAATCCGTCCGCCTCGACCGCGTGGGTGATCCCCAGATTGGTGACGCCCGGCTGGACGACGGCGCAGCGATTCTCATAGTCGACTTCGAGCACCCGGTTGAACTTGCCGAGCCCGAGCGTGATCGCGTCGGCCGCGGGCAGCGCGCCGCCCGACAGGGACGTGCCGGCCCCGCGCGGGACGATCTTCACCGCGTTCTCGTTGCAGTAGCGCATGATCGCCGACACCTGCGCGACGGTCTCGGGCAGGACGACGATCATCGGCAACTGCCGGTACGCGGTGAGGCCGTCGGATTCGTAGACCGCCATGCCGGTCTCGTCTGAGATCACGCCCTCGCCCGGAACGAACGCGTGCATGGCCGCGACGATCTCGTCGCGACGCGCTAGGGTCTGGGCATCGGGCTCAGGCATCTTCATGGGGATATCAACATGGGGGCATCTCCAAAACGCTGTCCGGAGTATAGCGGTCGCCGGGCAACAAAAAACCGCGCATAACGCGCGGCTTTTTCATCACCACGTCGAGGACGCGTGATTCGATATGCCGGGCTCAGCCCTGGCGCGCCTTGAAGCGGGGGTTCAGCTTGTTGATCACATAGATGCGTCCACGCCGGCGTACGACCTGGCAGCCACGACCGCGCTTCTTGAGTGTCTTCAGCGAACTTGCGACCTTCATAGGACCGCTCCCAAATATTAAAAAACCCGCCCCAAATGGCGGAAACGCGCGGAAACTAACCGCGCCGAACCGTCATGTCAACGCCCCGATCGGCTATTCAGCGCGCCTTGGCGTGATATTCCGGGTTGGGCATCCGATCGAGCGCGGTCGAGACCCGGTTGGTCATGTTGAAGAAGGCCGCGACGTTGGCGATATCGAGGATGTCGCGCTCGTCGAAACCCGCGTCGCGCAAGGCCTGGCGGTCGGTTTCCTCGACCTCGGCCGGTGCGCGGGTCATCCGCACCGCGAAATCCAGCATGGCCCGTTGGCGCGCCGAAATCTCGGCCGCGCGATAGTTGATCGCCATCAGCTCCCCCAGCATGGGATCGCCGGACAGCTCGCGCACCCCCGCGCCATGGGCGACAACGCAGTAGAAGCACTTGTTCTCAGACGACACGACGGTGGCGATCATCTCGCGCTCCAGCCGGCTCAACCCCATCTCCGACAGCATCAGCTCGTTGTACATGGCGACGAAGGCGCGCAGGCGCTCCGGCACCACCGCATAGCTCTGCAGGACGTTCGGCACCATGCCGAGCTTGTCCTGGCAGACGGCGAAGTATTTCCGCAGATCCTCGTCGAGCTCCTCCGCGTCGGGAATTCGCAGGTCGATGGCATGGATATGGTCGGGCTGGGCGCTCATGGCAGGAATTCCCTCGTGGTCGTTGCGCGTGCCTACAATTATAGAGTGCAGCCACGAAAAAGCGCGCAGCGACGAATAAGCGCGCATCCCCCTAACACCAGATTGTGCGATAATCATGAAATCGCACGATACCCACCGAGAATGCGTGACATTCCGAATCGAACGCGTTGCCCTGATACTTGACGGCCGGGGCGGAAGGTCACTAACACCAGCAGCTGTCCCCTGCGCTATATCGCGCAAGCCTCAGCAATCGGAGCGCAAGGCGTGAGTGAATCGCACCCTTGGAACCTGAACCTCGGACGACATCCGAGCCCTGACGAAGTCTCATTCGACCTTGAGCGCACGCTCTCCTCGGTCGTGTCCCTTCAGTCGCGCGTGCCCGAAGACGCCTTCACGGCGCCCATCCTCGGCACCGAGCGGGAGGGCCAGGGTGTGGTCATCAGCGACGATGGCATGGTCCTGACGATCGGCTACCTGGTGACCGAAGCCGAGGATGTCTGGCTCATCGACAACCATGGCGGCGCCCATGCCGCCCATGTCGTCGGCTACGATCAGGAAACCGGTTTCGGGCTGGTGCAGGCGCTGGGCGTGCTGAACCTGCCGACGATGCCGCTGGGCGAGTCCGCGGCGATCTCCACCGGAGACTCGCTGATCGTGGCAGGACAGGGCGGCCGCGAGGCGGCCATCAACACCCAGGTGATCTCGGTGCGCGAGTTTGCCGGATCGTGGGAATATGTCCTCGACAGCGCCATCTTTACCGTGCCGGCCCATCCGCGCTGGAGCGGTGCGGCCGTGATCGACCAGCTTGGCCATCTCGCCGGGATCGGATCGCTGTATATCCAGCAGGCCGCCGGCGACGATGACGAGATCGACGGCAACATGATCGTGCCGATCGACCTGCTGAAGCCCATTCTCCAGGAAATCAAGGATTCCGGCGGCCGAAGTCGGGCCGCGCGGCCATGGCTCGGGATGACGACCGCGGAGGCGGAAAACCATCTCGTCGTCGCGGGCATCGCCGAAGGCGGCCCCGCCATGCGCGCAGGGGTCGAGCCGGGCGACATGGTGCTCGGCGTCGATGGCGAGGAAATTTCGGGCCTCTCGACCCTGTTCCGCAAGATCTGGTCGCTGGGCGATGCCGGGGTGATGGTACCGCTGACCCTGCACCGCGACAGCCAGGTGGTGTCGGTGCGGGTTGAAAGCGCAGCACGCGCAGACTTCCTCAAGAAGCCGCGGGTCAACTAGCCTCAATCGACCCAGACGGACGCGCCAGCCATACGATCGCGCTGGCCAAATGGCCGAACTAGAAGGTCACAACATCGAAGATTCTCGATGCGCCAGGATCGATCCGGATCCGGACCGCGCGTATATCGAGCGCACCGGGCACCTCGACCCGCCACACTTTTTCCAATTGATTGCCGAAGGAATCCTGAAACGGGGTGTCGACGGTGAAGACATGGCCGTCGCCATGGATCACGAGCACAGGGCCGCCGAATGCGATTGCCCCCTCGGTGATCGCGGCCACGGTCGCATGGAAGCCCCCACCCACCCCGAAGAGCAGATAGGGGTCGGCCTGGAATGCCAGGACCACTGCAGTCGACCGTTCGGACGCCGCCAACTCGAACAGTTCCTTGATCCATTCTCTGTTAGCCGCATCACGGCTTTCATACTCCGCGATCGCCGCGGCGTCGCCCGACCGGCGTCCGTTGTTCGAGCCCACCACATGGGCGGTCGCGAACATCACGCCACCGATCCGCCAGCGCGCATTCTCGACCAGCGCGCTCGGCGCCGGAGAGACATCAGACTGGCGCTCGAGTGCAATCGGGTCGCGACCGAGGCTGACCGGGTTTGCAAAGAACATCTCTCGCAGCACCGCCAGGCGTTCGCGCGGGTCGTAGTCGCCCCAGCCCGACCGATGGCAGTCCGTCCACTCATTGTCACCAGGGGTGTAGACCAGCGGTCCTTCCACGCTGTTCATCTGGCTGCGATGGCGCAGATAGACCGCCTCGTCGCATGGCCCGCCCCCCTTGATGTCGCCCACGTTGATGGAGACATCCGGCGCCTCTGCGCTGATCGCACGGAGCAACGCCTCGTAGGCCGGAAGATCCGCCGTGCGGTACGGCATGTCACCAAACGCCACGACCGTGACGGGACCTGAAACATTCGTGGCGGGGGGCGCGGGGTTGTGCGGGGGTGACGCACAGGCAACCAATCCAAGACACATCGCGACTGCGGCCACACGCTGAGACCATGGACCCTGCACAAATGCTGGAAAAACAGGCATTCCGGGAGTGTGCCTCCGACGAATGGAGGAGATCAATTTATTTGATAACCCTGTTGTCGGGTGGCTCCCGATACAGGCAAGATCAAGGCAGATAAAAAGAAAGAGCGAACCGCGCATTTGGGAAAAACCCAACAGCGGACACCAACCAGGGAGAATCAAGATGAAAGCGAAACTACTGACAGGCGTTGTTGCTGTCGCCGGCCTCATGGCAATCGGCAGCAATGCAAACACCGCACACGCGGCGACGCTGGACGATGTCCGTGCCGCCGGAGAGCTCAAATGCGGTATCAACACAGGCCTTCCCGGCTTTGCGTTCACCGATGACAAGGGCAACTGGACCGGCTTCGACGTGGCCTACTGCCGCGCACTTGCCGGCGCTGTGCTCGGCGATGGCGACAAGGTCAAATTCGTCAACCTGACGGGCAAGAACCGTTTCCCGGCCCTGACCTCGGGCGAGATCGATGTCCTGTCGCGCAACACCACATGGACCTTCTCGCGCGATGTCGACCTGAAGTTCACGTTCGTCGGCGTCAATTATTATGACGGACAGGGTTTTATCGGTCGCACCGCGCTCGGCGCAAAGAAGCTCAATGAGCTCGATGGCGCCTCGATCTGCATCCAGACCGGCACCACGACCCAGCTCAACCTGGCCGACTTCTTCCGGGTCAACAAAATTGAATATGAGCCTGTGCCGATCGAGACCAACGAGGAAGCCCGCAAGGCCTATGAGGCCGAGCGTTGCGACGCCTACACGACAGATGCCTCGGGCCTCGCGGCCACGCGCTCGACCTTCCCCAACCCGAAGGCGCACATGATCTTCCCGGAGATCATTTCCAAAGAGCCGCTCGGACCGCTCGTGCGTCATGGTGACGACCAGTGGGCCGACATCGCACGCTGGACCCTGAATGCGCTGATCAATGCCGAAGAGCTCGGCGTCACCTCGGCCAATGTCGATGCACTGGCGAAGGGTTCCGACAATCCGGAAATCAACCGGATGCTCGGATCCGAAGGCTCGCTGGCTGAACAGCTGGGCCTGTCCAAGGACTGGGCCGTGAACGCCATCAAGGCTGAAGGCAACTACAGCGAGATTTTCGAGCGTTACCTCGGACCGGACACTGCTCTCGCCCTTGAGCGCGGCCTGAACGCGCTCTGGAGCGACGGCGGCATCCTCTACGCCCCGCCGATGCGGTAGGTAAATTCGACAGGCCCGCGGAGATCATCCTCCGCGGGCCTTCGTTTTTTCCCACCCAATGCAGAGCGGCCATCCATTTTGGCAGACCTGAACGCGAACGAAATTTCCGGCCGTTTCAGCCTGCTGCGCCTGTGGCGTGACGAACGCGGTCGCGGCATCCTGCTTCAGGTGCTTGTCCTGGTCAGCGTCCTGGGTTTCATCGCCTACATCGCCTCGAACACCATCGACAACATGCAACGCGCCGGGCTCGCATCCGGTTTCGGGTTCCTCTCGGACCCCGCCTTCTTCGACATCAACCAACCCCTGATCGAGTACAACTCGCAGTCATCATTTGCGCGCGCGCTTCTGGTCGGCCTCCTGAACACGCTGATGGTCTCGGCCGCGGGGATTGTGACGGCCACCGTCATCGGCTTCACGGCCGGCGTGCTACGCCTTTCTGACAACTGGCTGGTCAGCCGGCTCGTGACGTCCTACGTGGAATTCACTCGCAACGTGCCGGTGCTGCTCCAGATCATTTTCTGGTGGGCGCTCTTCACGGGCCTCCCGAAGGTTCGCGACAGCCTGTCTATCGGCGACGCCGCGTTCCTGAACAATCGCGGCATCCGGATACCCGGCCCCATCCTGGAACCCGGAATCGGATGGGTCTTCGTCGCCCTTGTCCTCGGCGTGATCGCAGCCTTCTTCGTCAGCCGCTGGGCCCGCAAGCGCCAGGAGCAAACCGGGCAGACATTCCCTGCGGGCTGGTGCGGCCTCGGCCTGATTGTCGTTTTCCCGGTGCTGGTCTATCTGGCACTGGGCCAACCCCTCGACTGGGACATCCCCCATCGCACCCGGTTTAACTTCAGCGGCGGCATCAACATCACGCCGGAACTGATCGCGCTGTGGTTTGCCCTATCGACCTACACCGGGGCCTTCATCTCGGAGATCGTGCGATCGGGCATCCTCTCGGTCACGCGTGGGCAGAGCGAGGCCGCGTTCGCGCTGGGCCTGCGCCCCAACCTGACGATGCGCAAGATCATCCTGCCGCAGGCGCTGCGTGTGATTATTCCGCCGCTCACCAGCCAGTATCTCAACCTGACCAAGAACTCGTCCCTGGCCATCGTGATCGGATTTCAGGATCTGGTTTCGATTGGCGGCTCGATTCTTAACCAGGCCGGGCGCTCGCTCGAAGTGGTCGCCATCTGGATGGTGGTCTATCTGAGCCTGAGCCTCGCCACCTCGGCCTTTATGAACTGGTACAACAAGCGCATTCGCCTGGTGGAGCGGTGATGTCGGATTCCTTCTTCCGCACCAAAGACGACATGATCGCGCAGCGCGCCGCGCCGGTGAGCAGCCGCGGCCTGGTCGGCTGGCTGCGCGCGAACCTGTTCTCGAACATACCCAACACAATCCTGACCCTGCTCGCGATCTATGTTCTCTGGCTCTCGATCCCGTCCTTCATCGACTGGGCGATATTTTCGGGGCAACTCGTCGGCGATGACCGCTTTGCCTGCGACGGCCATGGTGCGTGCTGGGCCTGGCTCGATCAGCGGATGGGGCAGTTCCTCTATGGCTTCTACCCGCAGGCCGAGACCTGGCGGGTCAATCTCGCCTTCTTCCTGCTGTTTCCCGCACTCGCACCCTGGTTGATGGACAATGTCCCGGGCGAGCGCTACCTGCGCTGGTTCTCCGTCGCCTACCCGTTCATCGTCTCATACCTGCTGGTCGGCGGTTTCTTCCTGGAGCCGGTGAGCACGGACAAGCTCGGTGGTTTCAGCCTCAACCTCGTGGTCGGCCTGGCCGGCATCGTCTTGTCCCTGCCCGTCGGCATCGTGCTCGCCCTGGGCCGCCAGTCCCGTCTGCCCCTGATCCGCTGGTTCTCGATCATCTTCATCGAGGTCGTGCGCGGCGTGCCCCTGATCACCCTGCTGTTCGTTTCGAACATCATCCTGCCGATCTTCCTGCCGCCCGACGTGGCGCTGGATTCGGTGATCCGCGTGATCGTGATGGTGACGGCCTTCGCGTCGGCCTATATGGCCGAAGTCATCCGTGGCGGCCTGCAGGCCATTCCCCAGGGACAGTATGAAGCCGCCCAGGCCATGGGACTGAGTTACTGGAAGTCGATGCGCCTGATTATTCTGCCCCAGGCGCTGAAGATCTCGATCCCCGGCATCGTCAACACCTTCATCGGCCTTTTCAAGGACACCACCCTGGTGATCGTGATCGGCCTGTTCGACATCCTCGGCATCGCCAATGCCATGGTTTCCAACCCCGACTGGCTCGGCCTGTCATCCGAGACCTATGTCGTCGTCGCCCTCTTCTTCTTCGCCGTTTGCTTCTCCATGTCGCGATATTCGATGCGCCTGGAACGCAAACTCGACACCGACCGTCGCTGACGGGAGATATCCATGAATGCCACCGAAACCCAAACCGCCGCCGGCCGGCCCGTCATTGAAATCGACGGGCTCAACAAATGGTACGGCACCTTCCATGTGTTGCGGGACATCAACCTGAGCGTGAACGAAGGCGAGCGGATCGTCATCTGCGGCCCGTCGGGCAGCGGCAAGTCCACCCTGATCCGCTGCATCAACCGCCTGGAAGAACATCAGGAAGGCGCCATCCTGGTCGACGGGACACGCCTGACCAACGACCTCAAGAACATCGACGCCGTGCGGCGCGAGGTCGGCATGGTGTTCCAGTCGTTCAATCTCTTCCCGCATCTCACGGTGCTGGAGAACTGCACTCTGGCGCCGATCTGGGTCCGCAAGACCCCGAAGGCCGAGGCCGAGGCCGTCGCAATGGAGTATCTCGAGCGGGTCAAAATTCCCGAGCAGGCCTTGAAGTTTCCCGGCCAGCTGTCGGGCGGCCAGCAGCAGCGCGTGGCCATCGCCCGCTCGCTGTGCATGAAGCCCAAGATCATGCTGTTCGACGAGCCAACTTCGGCTCTCGATCCGGAGATGATCAAGGAAGTGCTCGACGTGATGGTCGACCTGGCGGACACCGGCATGACCATGATGGTGGTCACCCATGAGATGGGCTTTGCCTCGCAGGTCGCCGACCGGGTAATTTTCATGGACGAAGGCCAGATCGTGGAGCAGAACAACCCCGACGAATTCTTCAACAACCCGCAGTCGGACCGGACAAAACTGTTCCTCAGTCAGATTCTGAGCCACTGACGCCCGCGTCAGCCCGACCCGGCACCATCGGCTGAATCATGCTTGAAACCTTTCTCGCGCTTGCGCCTATCTTCCTGCTCATCGCCATCGGCTGGGCCCTGAAGGCGCTTTGGCTGCGCGACGAGACCATGTGGCGGCCGGCCGAGAAACTGGCCTACTTCGTGCTGATCCCGGCGTTGGTCATCCACGATTTGTACAACGCCGACCTCGCCTCCCTGCCCTTCTCGCGCATGGTCATCGCGTTGCTGGGCGCGGTTGTCATTGTCGCCCTGGCCCTGTTGGCGCTGCGCCCGCTGCTCTCCAGAATCCTGGTGGAGGGCGACGCCGGTTTCACGTCCGTGTTCCAGGGTTCGATCCGGGCCAACTTCTTCATCACGCTGGCCGCAGCACCTGTGCTTTTGCCGGCGGACGGGGCCGCACTGGTAATCATCGCCGTTGCCTTCTTCACGGTGACCGCCAATATCTTCGCCGTGCTGGTACTGGCCCGCTGGGGCCGCGACGGGCAGGCCGATCTCGGCGCCCTGTTCAAACGGCTCGCCACCAACCCGTTCATCGTCGCCACGTTGGTCGGGATCGCCGTGAATCTGACCACGGTGCCGGTGCCGCAGATCGTGGATTCCACTTTCGCCCTGCTGGCCGCCGCGGGACTGCCGTTGGCGCTGCTGACGGCGGGTGCCGGACTGCGCCTGGCCTCGGTCGGCGTGCATCTGCCCGGAATATTCGTCGCCAGTCTCGGCAAGCTCCTGATCCTGCCGGCGGTCGCCGTCGGGCTCGGGACGCTGCTCGGCCTCGAGGCCTCGGTGTTGGCCATGCTGGTGCTGTTCCACAGCCAGCCCACCGCGATCACGTCCTACGTGCTGGCCCGTCAGATGGGCGGCGATCATGAGCTGATGGCGGGCATCCTGACGACCCAGACATTGCTCGCGGTGTTCACGGTGCCGGCGATGCTGGCGGTGTTTGCCTAGCCCCGAACGGACCCGGCCAATACAACGCGGCTATGCGGTCATTGGCCTGCCGGGACCACGCGACTACAATCAGAACCCAAGACAAACCGGAGACCGCACAGCATGAAAATCGAAACCATCGATCATATCGGCATCCGTGTCGCGGACCTGGACCGCGCCATGGCGTTCTACGAGCTGTTCGGCTTCAAGGTGATCCACAAGGCAGACAACGACCCCGTGGCCGTAGTCGAGAACGATGACGGGGTCGAGCTCAACCTCGTGTTCAACGCCAGCGACGACAATGGCGGCGACAACATCCTGATGGATGTGGACACAAAATATCCGGGGTTCACCCATGTGGCGTTCCGGGTCGACACCATCGCCGGGTGCATTCGCTTGCTAAACGAAAACAACATCGAGATCACGCAAGGGCCCGTAAAATTCGGGCGCGGCGGCCATGTTTCCGTCTTCCTGCGCGATCCCGATCGCAACACCATCGAACTGCGCGGCCGCGAGGAGGATCTGTCCGATCTCGGCGGCGTCGAATCCTACGAAAACGAAAACTGATTTCACCCGTAACGGATAAACACCGGCGGCTTATTTGGGGGAGTAACTACACATGCAACTGATCGACCTAAGCGGCGAAATTTTCCACAAGTGTCCGACGCTGGCAAACCATCCGCCCGCGGTGATCACCGACTGGAACACCCATGAGACCGAACGCGTGGCCGAGGGGGTCCGGTTCTCGATCGCGTCGAAGTTCATGTCCTTCGGCGAGCACACCGGCAGCCATGTGGACGCCCCGGTGCATTTCGACGCCGACCCGAATGCGCTGTCGGTCGACCAGATGCCGCTTGAGGATTTCTACACCGAGGCCGTCTGCCTCGACCTGTCGCATAAGGAACTCAAGAGCCGAATTACCGTGGAAGAGCTCGAGGCCGCCGAGAAGGCAGCCGGCGTGGAAATCCAGCCGCGCGATACGGTGTTCCTCTACATGGCCCACTACGACCGCACCTTCGGCACCCCGGAATTCCTCACGGATTTCCCGGGCCTGACCAAGGAGTCCGCCGAATGGCTGGGTGCCAAGGGGATCGTCATGTTCGGGGTCGAGGCTGTGAGCCCTGGTCGCCCGGGCAAGGACAATTTCGAGGTGCATCTGGTGTGCAGGGATATGGGCTTCACCCATATGGAAGGGCTCACCAACCTCGACAAGGTCGTCGGCAAGGGCCGTTTCCGGTTTATCGGATTTCCGCTAAAGATTCGCGGCGGGACGGGCAGCCCCATCCGCGCGGTCGCCGTGTTGGGCGAAAAATAGCAACGAATAGTCCTATTCGGCGGTCAGCCCGCCATCGACGGCAATAACCTGGCCCGTGAGCGATGGGCCGGCGCTCGCGAGAAATAGCACGGCGTCGGCGATTTCCTGTGCCTGCGGGAATTGCCCGGTCGGGATGCGGGCTTGCATGCGGGCACGTAAGTCGGGGTCTTCCAGGAGTTTCTGGCGGGATTCCGTCAACACGGTCCCCGGTGCGACGACATTCACCCGGATGCCTGCCTCGGCCCATTCGATGGCCAGCATACGCGCCATCTGGATCAGGCCACCCTTCGAGATCCCATAGACCGAGCGCCCCGCCAGTCCAGTCAGGCCATGGGTGGATGCGATATTGATCACCGACCCGGCTTTTCCCTCGCCAATGCAGTGTTCGGCCAGCCGCGCAGCCGCGAAATAGCCACCCTTGAGATTGATGCCCATGACCGAGTCCCACTCGTCCCATGTGACATCCACCACCTTCTGAAGCAGCGTGCGGCCGGCATTGTTGACCAACGTGTCGAGCCCGCCGAGGCCGTCAATCGCGCCCGCGACGCCCTCGCGGATGCTGGCTTCGGACAGGAGTTCGATTTCGACGGGTATCGCTGTCACGCCGGACAGGTCCGGGTGGTTCATCACCTCGTCGAGGAGCCCGATCTCACGATCCGCCAGCGCCACGTCATAGCCGGCGCGTGCCAGGGTGAGTGCGATCTCGCGCCCCAGGCCGGTGGATGCACCGGTGACCAGCGCCTTGCTCATGCCGAGACCTTCAACTCACCCGCAGCATCGCGTGCGAGTCCGGTCTCGGAGGCGGCGTCGGTGATGGTGGGATGCCATTCGACCCGACCGGCCTCCGGGCCGCCGATGATCGTCAGGAGCGTCCCGGTGCCCTCCCCGACATGGCGGAAGCCGCGATAGACCCCCATGGGCACGCTGATCGAATCAAACGGCTCCAGCGTGATCGACTTGTCCCCTTCGTCGGTCGACCAATAGACCTCCCACGGCCCGATCAGGGGCATGAAGACTTCTTCGGTCTCGTGGGAATGCAGGGCGGCGCCGTTGCCGGTTTCGGCCTGGATCATGCCGAGGTTGAAACCCTTGGCAGGGAGCGGAATATTCGGGGCGAGCTCCGGCTTGTCGGTGGCCTCGACCACGCCCATGCCGACGATGTTGATCTTGAAGCGCTTATGCCCCGGGAGACGGCTGTCGACGAACGCCTCGTCGGAACCCGTGAGATCGGAAAACCGCGCCACGAAGGCATTCATTTCCGTAACCGAAAGATTGTTGATGTCCATCGGGTGTCTCCTGAATTGGGTGGCAGTGCCTAGGACGCGGCCTCGGCGACGTTCTTTTCGTGCACGGCCAGGCCGGCGCGTGCGGCCAGCAGGATCGGGGTGTGCAGCCCGGCGGCCTCGGCGCGATCCACCATGTCGCCGATAATGTGATCACCCTCCGACCGGTTTCCGGCCAGCACGTCGCGCAGCATCGACGAGGCGAATTTCGAGCCCTGGGTCGAGAACATCTTCTCATAGGTCGCGATGGTCTTGTCGGTCACCGTGTGGCCCAGCGCATCGGCCGTGTCGCGACATTCGGCGAGTGCGGCAGCCAGGAACGCTGCGCCCGATGGCGTGTCGAGGATCTCTCCCACCGTGCCGCGGCTGATCGTGTTGACCGACGACATGGCGCACAGCATCGCGAACTTGTCCCACATCACCTGCGAGACATCAGGGCTCGGATCGATGTCGAACTTGACCGTATCGTTGAGCGCTGCGAAGGCTTCAACCCGCGCCGACATTCCGCCCGCCATCTCGCCATAGGCAATGCGGTGGAAATCCCCGAAATGGGTGATGTCGCCATTTTCCGGATCGCGCCTGGCACCGATGTAACAGGTCCCGCCGAGCACCTTGTCGTCGCCGAACCGCGCCTGCAGCAGATCGACCTGTTTCATGCCGTTCAGCAGCGGCAGAATTGTGGTTTGCCCACCGACGGCGGGCGCGATGACATCCATCGCCGCGCCGAGATCATAGGCCTTGCAGGCCAGGAGGATCAGGTCGTATTCGCCCGACATCTGCTCGGCGGTCACGGTGTTCACCGGGACCGAGAAGTCATCGAAGAAATCGCTGTGCACGACCAAACCACGCTCGGCGAGCTGCGCCTGGCGATGCGGGCGCACGAGGAAGGTCACGTCACAGCCGGCCTCAGCCAGACGGCCACCGAAATAGGCGCCGACACCGCCGGCGCCGAACACAAGAATACGCATACTCATGACAAAGGTTCCTAGTCGGTCAGACAGAGACCATGTTCGGGCTGGAACGAGAGATACACGCTCTGGCCGGGGGTCAGATTCTCGTAATGATCGATTTGAATGCCGATCTCATGCTGGCCGACCCGGACGCGGCCTTCGAGGAAGCTACCCAGATAGATCGTGTCGATGACATTGCCCTCGACGACATTGCCGTGACCGGTGCCCTCGGGCTTGTCCAGATGCAGCGTGATGTCTTCCGGGCGCAGGCTGAGGAACAGCTTGTCGCCGGGCTGTGCGCCCGCCCCACCTACGGCCTGGATGTGGAGTGTGTCGTGACCGTTGACGCCGGGCACTTCCACATTACAGACCTCGCCATCGCGACCGGAAAGCGTGCCTTCGAGCAGGCTCGTCACACCGATGAAGTTGGCGACGAAGGAATTGACCGGGTTCGCATAGATATCCTGCGGGTCGCCGATCTGCTGGATCACCGCCTTGTCCATCACCACGACACGATCGCTCATCACGAGCGCCTCGGACTGATCATGGGTGACGAAGATCGAGGTGATCCCGACTTCCTTCTGCAGGCGCACGATCTCGTCGCGCATCTGCTCACGCAGCTTGGCATCTAGGTTCGAGAGCGGCTCATCGAACAGGATGACCTCGGGTTCGTAGACGATCGCTCGTGCGAGCGCGACGCGCTGGCGCTGACCGCCCGAAAGCTTCGTGGCGAACCGGTCGGCCTGCTGATCGAGGCCGACGAGTTCCAGCGCCTTCATGGTCCGGGTCTTGATCTCGGAGCTCGACGCACGACGCACGCGCAGCCCATAGGCCACATTGTCGAACACGGTCATATGCGGCCAGACCGCATAGCTCTGGAACACCATGCCGATGTTGCGGTGCTCCGGATACAGGAAGATGTCCTTCTCCGGTGCGACCACGGTCTCGGTGCCGATCCGGATCTCGCCGGCCTCCGGCCGCTCGAGCCCGGCGACGCAGCGCAGGGTGGTTGTCTTGCCGCAGCCCGACGGGCCCAGAAGGGTGACGAATTCACCCTGCGCGACCTCCAGGTTGAAGTCCTTGACCGCAGCTTCCGCGCCGTAGCTCTTGAAAAGGTGACTGATGGATACTTTCGAGTCCATCCTATCGGTATTCATGCTCATGGTTGCACCGCCAGCGTGTGCTCGGGATCAAATGACAGATAGACCTTTTCACCGGCCTTCAGCTTGGTACGCGGATGGGCGATGACCTTCCACTCGAAGTCGCCCCACTGCACCCGGCAATCCACATGGCTGCCGAGGAAGATCGCGAAGGTAACTTCACCCTCGAGGCTCGTGGAATCGTCCTTCTCGCGGACCGCGTGGACATTCTCGGGACGAACGGACAGCACCGCATCCTCGCCGGCGGAGATGCCGGGGCTGAGCAGGCAGGGCATCTTTACCTTCTTGCCGCCCTGCGCGAGTTCGAACACGCCCTGACCTGGCTCGTTGACCTCGATCACCTTGCCCTTGAGCAGGTTGGCGACGCCGATGAAGTTACTGACATACTCGTTGACCGGCCGTGAGTAGATCTCGAGGGGCCCGCCACGCTGCTCGATCTTGCCCTTGCTCATAACGATGATTTCATCGCTCATCACCAGCGCTTCGGCCTGATCATGGGTCACATAGATCGCGGTGATGCCGACTTCGTTCTGGATTCGCTTGAGCTCGACGCGCATCTGCTCGCGCAGCTTGAGATCGAGGTTCGACAAAGGCTCATCGAACAACAACAGCCGCGGATTCGAGACGATGGCACGGGCCAGCGAGGCGCGCTGCTGCTGGCCGCCCGACAGGTTGGTCGCCAACTTGTCCGTCTCGTCCGTCAGCCCTACCAGCTTGAGGACTTCGGACACCCGGTCGTCGATCTCGGATTGCTGCATCTTCCGAATTTCCAGGGGATAGGCGACATTCTCAGCCACGGTCATGTGCGGCCAGATCGCGTAACTCTGGAAGACCATGCCGATGTCGCGCTTCTCCGGCGGCAGAAACAGGCCTTCCTTGGGCGACGTGAACACGGTGTCCCCGACCTTGATGCGGCCCCCATCGATGGAATGCAGCCCGGCAACGCTCATCAGGGTGGTGGTCTTGCCACAGCCCGACGGCCCCAAAAGTGTGAGGAACGCCCCCTCCGGAATGCCGAAGGAGATGTCGTCCACGGCCTTGTCGTTGCCGAAATATTTGACGAGGTTGTCGACCTGCAGATAGGCGTCAATTGTCTCGGTGGTCATAACTAACTCCTCCGCCTAGGCCGTCAGGGCTTCGCGACCGGCGAACCGGCGGAATGCGTAAATTGCGATCAGCAGCAGCACCGTCTGTGCCATCGACAGGGCCGCGGTGAGCGGCTCGTTCTCGAAGTTCGTCAGATAGTAGACGCCGACCGAGAGGGTCTCGGTGCCCGTGGTGAACAGAATGATCGAGATAGACAGTTCACGCAGGAAGATGATGAACAGCAAAATCCAGCCCGCGAACAGCCCCGGTTTAAGCAGCGGTATCGTGATCCGCCACAGGGTGGTGAACCAGGACGCCCCCGCCATCCGCGACGACTGATCGAGCTCCTCGGAGATCGCCAGCATGATCGACGAGATGTTGCGCTGCCCATAGGGGAAGAACCGCGTGATGTAGGCCAGCATCAAGATCCACAAGGTCGCGTAGATCGGCGTCTGGATGTAGGTCACCAGCACGCCCATCGCGAGCACGATGCCCGGGAAGCCGATCGGCACCACTGACAGGAAGTCGAGCATCCGCACGCCGAAGCCCTTGGTGCGATGGATCATGTAGGAGATGACCAGCGCCATCACCATGGCGATCGATGCGCCGCCGAAGGCCAGGATCAGCGAATTGGCGATGCCGTTGGTCGCCGCCGCAATCGCGTCGGGACGCCACCAGAACAGGGTCTTCACATAGTTGATCGTCGTGAGATCCGCCCACACAATTTTGCCGGTCCACACCGGATGCAGGCTGACGATGATCAGGCAGACAATCGGCAGGACCACCGCTACGGCGATGAACATCAGGTTGTAGGCGAAGGCCAACCAGCGCCACCGGCCGAGATCGAGCACGTTCGGGCGGAAGCCCTTGCCGGTCACGGTCGTGAAGGAGCGCGGCGCGATGTAGCGCTGCTGCACCCAGATCAGGAACACGGTGATGACGCCCAGCGCCATGCTCATGGCCGCGCCCAGGAAGTGGTTGGCGTCATCGCCGACCGCCTTCGAGAAGATCTGCGTCGTCAGGGTTTCCCAGCCATAGGGTGCCGACAGCTTGAACGGCACGCCGAACTCACCGGCGCTGGTCACGAACACGATGATCGCGCCGGACAGAATGCCCGGCATGACCAGCGGCAGGGTGACGGTCATGGTCGTGCGCACGAGGCCGGCGCCAGTTGTCCGCGCGCTGTCTTCCAGCGATGGATCCATGCGTCGCAACGAGCCGACCACGAAGAGATAGACAAGGGGCGCAAAGAAAATACCCGTGACCCAGATCACGCCCCAGATATTGTCGACATTGATGATCGCACCCTCGATACCGAAGATTTGGCGCGCCCAGTTGTTGAGCAGCCCGGTCTGGGGCTCACCCAGATTGTGCCAGGCAATTGCGCCAATGAACGGCGAGAGGAAGAACGGAATCAGGTTGTAGGGCTCAAGATAATCACGGCCCGGGCAGTTGGTCCGGGCGTTGATCCAGGCCAGTGACACACCGAGGAAAGTCGCCAGCACCGTCGAGCCGGAAGAAATTATCAGCGTGTTGAGAAACGCCTTCGGGATGATCCGGTCGGTCACGATCTCGACATAGTTGCCGAAGCCCCACGTCGTGTCCCAACCCAACGGGTCGAGCACCTTGAAGCTGGAGACAAACAAAACCGCCAGCGGCACGATCACCGCGCCTGCAACAATAATCGCCACGACAAACGTGATCAGATTTTCCTGCGTCATCATGGCGCGCAGGCGGTTGTTGAGTGGCGAACGCTCACGTGTGGGTGAGAGGGTTTCCGCGGTCATCGCAGTTCCACCGGATCAAATAATTATGGAGTCACACGACAAAATCCGCGCGCGACTGGAAAAGGCTGAATTTCAGAAGAAAAGTAATCGCGGGGCCCGGATTTGATCCGGACCCCGCGACACCGTCAGACCTTATGGCCTAGCGGAAGTTCTCCTGCCACAGACCGCGAACTTTCTTGAACTCGCCCTGTGCCGCGACCCAGTCTTTCAGACCGATCAGCTTCACTGTGCTCAGATCAAGAAGGTACGGCGCGGTTGCTGCCGGCGGCGTGTAGCCGTCACGCAGCGAGTAGATCGCCTCACCCTCGACGAAGATGTCGGAGCCTTCCTTGGACATCAGGAACTCGGCGAGCAGCTTGCCGGCGTTCGGATGCGGGGCACCCTTCAGCACGGCCATCTGGTTGCCCAGCAGGACCTGGCCTTCGGAGAAGGAACCGATCTTGAGCTTGGCAGCAAGATCCGGCGACTTCAGCACGTTCTGATACACGCGGCCCGAGAGGTTCCACATGTCGAACGGACGCTGGCAAGAGATGACCATCTGCATCTTCGGCTCAGTGCGGAACTCGACGATGGGGTCGGTCTTCTTGAGTTCCGGCCAGAATTCGTCGAAATCGACGGCACCCGCCTCACCCAGCGCCACCACAGTGTTCGAATAGGTGAACGACTTGGTGATGTCGGAGGAGATCGTCTTGCCCGACAGACCCGCCGCAATGGCGTCCTTATAGGACGTGACGTTGAAGTTCTCCATGCCCGGGCAGGATGCATTCCAGACCGGCTGGAACGTGTACGCCAGCGGCGTCACGACGAGCGGGTAGTTGGAATACTGACCGGCGTTCTCCATGGTCTTGGAGAAATCACCCCAGTAGCCCGAATCGAGCTCGGCGAACGCGCCGCGCTTGGCGGCCTGGTCGAAGAAACCCGGAGCCGAGACCAGGATCATGTCGACGGTGAACTTGTCCGCCAGAATTTCCTGACGAACCTGGGCCACCGTGGCGCCTGTGCCCTTACGCAGGCTGGCGAACTTGAAGTCGTCGCCGAGGCCATAACGCTTCTTGAATGCCGCACCCATGCGCTGCGACGTACGGTCGCTGAACAACGGGTTGATGATGGTGACAGCACCCTCAGCCTTCGCACCGGCGATAAGCGCCTTTTCCTGTGCATTGAGGTGGCCGTCAGCCTGTGCAACCGAACCGGCTGCGAGAAGAGCGATAGCCGATACGGCACCCGCCCACATTGTTTTGCGTTGGAATTTCATCGAATTCCTCTCCCTTAAAGTTAAGAAACTGGCATTTTTTTCTTTTTGTGTAACGGATTTGTGAGACGGAGGGAAGTGGATGTTGTCCGGACTTATCCCGAAATCATCCTTCACAAGCCGAACCGGTCACGGCACCCGACATCCGACATCCGATTGTTCCAGAAACGATGATCCTGCGTCAGAGTCGAGAACTGCCAGCCCGTCAGCCCGCCGAACCTCCGGCCGTATCGATCGCGCAACGGACAGACGACCTCGGACACGACTCTTTGCGGCGGCAGATGCCCGCTGGACGCGTCTTCGCGATAAACGGGAAGGCCGACGAGCGTCTTCTCGGACGACCAGAATGAATTCGCGATACTGGCGTAGGACGTCGCGAACGGTCGTGGAGGCTGCCCGACGATCCGCCTCGCCACCGGGGTCTCGTAGGCCGGGTTGTTGTAGTACTGGACCGTTATCCAATCGATCGCATCGCCAACGGCGCGCAACACATCGAGATACGGGCCGCCATGCCAGGCCGGGTCCAGATATGGCGCTTGCGGGGCGTGGCTGATGAGCGCTTCCGCCGGCAGCCGTTTATGCAAGGCCGCGGTCAGGTCGATGAGAAAACGCCGACCGTCGAGCACGCCGGGTCGCCGTCGGCTGTGAAGCGCCGCACTCACTTCGAAATCAATGTCGACACCGTCGAAACCATGCACGGACACAAAGGCCGCGATGGCATCGGCGAGCGCCTCCTCGCGGCCGACGAGCCCCGTGTAGTCGACGAGTTGCATGTCCCCACCGCCGAACGAAATCAGCACGCGCTTGCCTTCCGCCTGCAAGCGGCCGATCACCGCCAGCGCGGGCGCGAGCTTGCCGGGTACGACCACTGAGACAGGCCCCTTGTCCGGCACACTGGGGTCCGACACACCGGGCGCGACGGTGATGAACGACAGGATCACATGGGTATACGGCGTCCCGATCAGGGCCTCCGGCGGGCTCGCGTTGGAGTTGTAATAGATGGCGTAGCGCGGTGTGCGCTCCTGTGCAGAAGCCGACGTCAATGCGAGCGCGGCCACCAGAAAACCGGCAAGCAGAATTGAGATGCCGCGGACGGTATGCCGCATGATGCGAGCGCGCGCGCCCGCGGGCCGGGTACCGGCTTCAATCACCACGCAAGCGACCCAAAACCTCACTCTGTCGGGCCTGGGCATCCGGATCGGTCATATTGAGTAACACCTGATCCTGCTCCAGGGTCGCGGTGTCCGGCCCCGCGAACAGGCGGTTCACGGATTCCTTGACCATCTGCTGGGCCACGCGCGGCTTGGCGGTGATCTCCGCCGCCATCGCCAGTGCCGCCGCCATCGTATCGTCACTCACCTCTTCACATAGACCCCAGTCGAGCGCCGTCGCGGCCTCGACCCGACGACACAGCCCCGCGATCAGTTTCGCGCGCGCCGGCCCGACGAGGCGCACAAGTCGGGGCAACGTGCCCCAGGAATAGGTGATGCCGAGTTCCACCTCGGGCGCGCGCAGCCAGGCGCCTGTCTGGAGAATACGGAAGTCGCAAGACAGGGCGAGCGAAATGCCGCCGCCGATCGCGAACCGGTCCACCGCCGCGATCGTCAGCTGGGGCAGCGCCTCCCAGGCCCGGCACATCTCCAGGCCGAGGCGGATGTGGCGGCGGGCCTCGGCCAGCGGAAGGTCTTGCGCGAACGAGTCCGGTTCGGAGAGATCGTTGCCCGCGCAGAAGGCGCCGCCCGCCCCGGTCAGGATGATCGCGCCGATGTCGGTTCGTTCGGCCAGCATGCGCGCCGTTGCGGCGAGCTCACGCTTCAGCTCCGACGACAACGCATTGCGTTTGTGCGGCCGGTTCAGGCGCACAATCAGCGTGCCACCGCCGGCCTCCTCGACGGTTACGACGGGATCGGACATGTCTGTTCTCCTGGTCGCGGGCAGTTCTAGTCGAAGAACACGAAGGCGCGCGTCTCGATGGTCTCGCGCTGCGCTGGGTCTGCCGGCGTATCGGGATCCTCGAAGGCGGAGTGCAGCGCAAAGCGCGCCGTGCCGTCAGTGAGCGTGTCGTAGTTCTTGAACAGCAGGACTTCGTCCCGCGTCATGTGCGGGAAGTAGTACCAGCGATGGTTGGGATCATAGGCGGCGTGGCGCGTGGCACTCGGACGGGCATATTCGAAGGACGGCTCCGGACGGATAGGCGCCTCACGACGGGTCGAGATCAGAAAATCGTCATCGATGGTGCGCGAATCGCAAATGGTCAGCGGCCACTGCTCGATCGGACCGGACATCGAGCGCCAGACGTTCACGATTGCGAACCGCCCCCTCAGGCGTTCGTCTGCCGCATCACCGAACTTGTCACGCATTCGCTGTCTGGCGGAGGCATCGTCGTAATCGCTATGGGGTGCCGGAACGGGATCGCGCGAGCCATATTTCTCCCGGTGCGATGGGTCGGTCGAACGCCGGGTGTGGTCGAACACCACGGCCTCGCTGGCCCCAGCGATCCTGGCCACCAGCTTTTCGATTTCCGGCGTATAGACGGATGCCAACTGCGCATCGTCATTGAAGTCGGCCACTTTCGTGACCTGCTCGGCGAAAGCGAATCCCTCGATATCCAGAGACAAACCCTCAGCCAACGGGCGGGCATTTCGAATCGCAACCATGCGCGGCTCGCGCGCGCCGCTCACGCTGACAGTGTCGGTGGCTGCCGTGGTTTGCCGGAACACCGGCGTCTCGCTTGTGTCGATCAGATAGTTGAGTGCCGCCGTAACCCCGGCCGCCCCTGATACGTCATCTGCGCTATCCGTCATCGTGCAACCCCCCTTTTGTGTCACCCACCCGTGCCGCCACGCGCAAACGACAGTCTATGGCGCTGAATATGAGGGAGTCCACGAATGCGCGCTTACCGTCGATCGACGAACATCCCGGTACTGCACCAGAATCACGTACAATCCGTTCGACGATCTACCAACAACACTGGCTGTCCACGATGGCGGAATTCCATCGCGAAGAGCCCAGGTGCACCAATGTCTGAATTTTGCGTCTCCCACAGCCCGATTGCCCATGATCGACAAGCTCGCTAAGGCCGCGCGCGATCCCGGGCTCGCCTGGGCCTGGGCCTATAGTCGGTGGCGCCCGCAACGGGCCGTGACGCGCAGCGTTGCGCTCGCGCGGCGGGCGGGCTTGCGACAGCCTCACTTCATTCTGTCCTTCGATTGCGACACCGATGCCGACAGCGCCGTGGTCGGCGCGATGCATGCAAGGCTCCGGTCGGGCGGCCTGTCGCCCCTGTATGCGGTCGCCGGCGAAGTGCTGGCCGCGTCAGCCGACGACTACCGCGCAATTGCTCAGGATGGGGCCGTGTTCCTCAACCATGGCTTTCGCCGCCATGCCGAGATCGACCCTGCCTCCGGCGACGTGGCCTCAACATATTTCTATGGCGCGGTGTCCAGGGCGGACTGGCAAGACGACATTCGTCGGGGCGACGAGGCAATTGGTGACATTCTCGACCAACGCCCCAATGGATTTCGAACCCCGCATTTCGCGAGTTTCGAGAGCCCCCGCGATCTGGTCGCGCTCTGGCAGTTCCTGTCCGAACTCGGGTATCGCTACTCAAGCTCCACCCGGCCTCTGTTCGGCTTGCGGTACGGGCCTTTCTTTACGCGTGCGGGTATCATCGAATTTCCCGTGAGCGGATGCCTTAGCGAACCGGGACAGATACTCGACAGCTGGGGATTGATACGCGGCGGCGACGGCACATCGCGTCGCCTGCTCGACGAATTGCGGGCCTATCTGGCATCGATGGAGGCGGATCAACCGGGACTGCTCAACATCTATCTGGACCCGGCCGACGTCGCGGCCGACGAAGATGTTCTCGCAATGCTTACGCGCTTTGCACCTTACTCCGCCGGAGACTTCGCATCGCTGCTTGGCGAGGCCCGGCATGGCTGACTCCAGAATGCGCATCCTGTGTCTCGGCTATTGTTTTCCGCCGGTCGCCAGCCCCGAGGCATTCGTGTCATCCAAGACCATGTCCGCCATTCCGGCGGCCGAGGTCGATGTCGTGACCGCATCACCGCATCTGTTCGCACAACCCGCCGATCACAGTCTCGACGCGTATGTCGAATCCCGTTTCGGACGCATTGAGCGGATCGACGGTGGGCTGTTTCGGTTGCTGGGGAAAATATCGCGCCTGCCCATACGGCCTGATCGGTATCTCATGCTTTCACGCGCGACCACGGCCCGTGCGGAGGCCATGCAACCCGACGGATATGATTGCCTGGTGACGCGTTCACAATATCATTCCGTCCACGCTGCGGGACGCCGCCTGAAGCGGCGTCATCCCGACCTGCCCTGGGTTGCCTGTTTTTCGGACCCGTGGTCGGGCGGCACCTATGAACGCCAGGTTCCGCTGATGTCATCGTGGAGCCGCAATCTGGAACGCCGGGTCTTGCGTGAGGCCGACGCGCTGGTCTTTCCCACCGCAGACATGCGGGACCATTTCGCGGCGCTGAACTCGGGTATTGCGATCGCAGAAAAGAGCCACATCATACCCCACGGATTCGACCAGACGCTCTATGGCGAACAAACCGCCACACCGGCATCGAAGACAATCCGGCTCGGCATGTTCGGGACGTTTTACGGCCCGAGAACACCGCGGCTGATCCTCGATGCGGTCGAGCATGTTGCAGGCAATGCAGCGTCACCTGAGTTCACGCTCGAGGTCTTCGGACTGGGTGGCGAGGCCTTCAAACGTGAACTCGCCAACTACCCCGGCGCGACAAAACATGTCTCGCATAGCGGCGTCCTCCCCCATACCGACGCGCTCGCCCGCATGAAAAATTTCGACCTGCTGGTGATCAGCGACGCACCGATGGCCTCGCGCTCAATATTTCTGACATCGAAGATTGTTGACTATCTGGGCACCCAGCGCCCGATCTTCGCAATCACACCGGAAGGCCCCACGAAAGACCTGATCGATCGTATCGGAGGCTGGTCGGTCAGCCCCGACGATCCGTCCGAAGTCGCCGCCGCAATGGTCGATGCCATCCAGGGCGTCAACGCGACAAAGGCAGAAGAATCGGATGCGGCGCGGGACGCGTACGCGATAGACCGGATCGGTCGCCGCTTCCGCGACATTCTGGACCAGGTGATCGCGTCAAACGCCGGTCCGGCGTGACGATGTCATATGATGATGAAAACCGGCGTGAGACCAGACTTGATATCTGGGCTCGCGGGTTAACCTGGTTCGCCTTGCTGGTTAGCCTGGTCGGGTTCCTCGGCTACTACAATTCCGAGGGCTTCGTATCACCACCGCCAACAATGGTACTGGGGCTTCAACTCATCGCGCTTGGCGGCGCGGCATTGCTCCTGCGCACCCGCCTTTTCGTGAATTTTCGCGGTGTTGTCCCATTGATACTGATCGCGGGCTGGGCAGCCGTGACCCTGTTGTGGGCGGACGACCCCATCACCGGCCTGCGGCGCTGGCTGCTCGTATTCGCACCCGGGATTCTATTGTGTGCGCTGGCCGCGCGCGACCCGCGACCGCAGCAGACATTTCTCTGGTTCACTGCGCTGGTGGTCGTCATCGCGCTCACCTCTACGGCCTTCACGGTGATCGTGTTGGTTTTCCACAACCTGGACACCGGGGGCGTAACGGCACTTGGTCGTCTTCTAATCGATCTGGACGGATGGACAATTGGAACCGCGCAAGGCGGGCGGCCATACCAATTTATGGACCACAGGATCTACATTCCCCGGTTCTCCGGTTTGACATCAAACCCCAACAGCATGGGGCTGTTCGCCGCCATCGCCCTCATTTCACTTTGCGCCATCGTCAAACCCCGACGAAACTTACTTGGGGCCGCGATCATCCTGACTGTGGGCGTTGTTGCCATGCTGGTCTTCGCATCGGTGTCCCGGGCTGCGATTGCCATGGCACTGACCGGCATATTCATCGTTGTTCTTCTGCGGACCGACCGCCTTGGAGCGACGCGTGCCTGCGCGATCATCGTCATCGGCCTCGCATTGGCGTTGTATGCAACAACCTGGATCACGGGCGCGTCTCCCGACCCCGGGACCAACGAGGTCCTTGAACTCCGCGAGCGCGCCCATGTGTGGCTCATAGCCATGCAGTTTATTGGCGATGTCTGGACGTCGGGGGTGGGCTTTGGTTTGACCCAGGAGGCGGTATACGGCCCCCTCGATCTCGAGACTGCTGCACATTCCGTCCCTTTATCGATGCTCCTCGAAACCGGGGTCGTCGGGATGGTCCTGGTTCTTGCCTGCTGGTTCCATCCGGTTTTCAGAACCACGAGCCGAGGCCGGGATATCACAGCCACCGAAATCGCTGTTATCTCGTTGCTCATCGCGCTGTTCGTTCATCAGACAGTGGACAGCTCGGTATTTCGCTATCATTGGGCCCACTTCGTCTTCGTCTACCTCCTCGGCGCCAGTGCCGGGTTGGCGGGACCGCGAACAAGCGAGTAAGTATTTCCACGAGAGGGTTGATCGTGGGTTCAAACTTAAATCTTGTCTCGCGTCCGGACACCGGAATCGAAGAATGGAACCGGTCAGCGGACCTGTTTCCTGACGCCTGGATCTGGCATCGCTGGGAAGCCATCGAAGCTTATGCCACCTGGCCGAACACCACAGACGTCAGCTTCGCACTTCTGGACCCAACGACGAACCAGCCCGTCGCGCTGATCCCCATGCGCCGCGTCCTGGGCCGCTGGCCGGCACAGCGACTGACCTGCCGGCTGGAATCCACCGGCGGGCCCGCCTATTCACCGGCGCTGTCTCCACGCCAACGCACCCACACCGAACGCGATGTGCGCGCCGGCCTGCTGAGTCTCGCGAAAAGCGAAGGCGCGCATCGGGTCGAGCTGGCCATGGCGCCCCTCGCGCCGGCCCGACGGGACGCCGGGGTCACCGGTGTCAATCCGCTTGCCTTGCTCGGCTGTGCCGACGCCTCGACCCAGAGCTGGATTCTCGACCTTGCGGAACGCAGCGAGGACGAGCTTTGGCGCAATCTCGAGCATCGTGTTCGCAAAACTGTCAACAAGGCCGAGCGTGGCGGGTTCACCGTCCGCGATGTCGTGCCGGAAGACCGGGCAGACTTCCTGCGTCTTCATCAGGGCGCCTCGTTGCGCAATGGCCTGCCGGCCAAGCCGGCGGCCTATTTTGACGCCATATTCGATAATTTCTTGGCGTGCGGCCTGGCGACGGGGTTTTGCGCTGTCGCACCGGACGGCCGAACGATCGCGATCCATATCTTTGCGGTCTACAAAAACAATGCCCTCTATTGGGTCGTGGCCAGCGACGAGACGGCCCTGACAAGCGGTGCAAATGATCTGGTCCAGTGGCACGCGATCAAGGCGTTCGCAGCGCGGGATCTCGCCGGATACGAATGTGGCGAGGCCTTCCCCGGCGCGCCTGCCGGAAAACGACGCCGCATCAGTGATTTCAAGAAGGGGTTTGGCGGCGAGCTCGCGCCCTACTATCGCGGCACACTGACACCCCGGCCGATGATCGCCGCCCTGCTGGAGCTTTTCAGATCGGCGCGCCGGAGCGACGACATGGGGGATGCGTGAGGGACATCGCGGCGCATTTCGATCGCGAGGCGGCGGAATATCCGACCCACATCGGGGCGGATTATATCCAGACCCGGAAATGGACTCTGATCGATACCCATGCGCCAGAGACCGGCATCGTGGCCGACATTGGTTCCGCCAACGGTCGCCATGCTCTCGAGATCGCCAGGCGGCTGGACGTGGTCGCCGTCGACCCGAGCGAGCAGATGCTCGCGCGGCTCGTCCAACGCGCCGACGCGCGTGATCTCGACGGCACAGTTCTGCCCTGCGCGGCCGCCCTGCCCCGATTGCCGCTGACCGAAACCAGCTTCGATCTCATCTATTGTTTTTCGACATTGCTGTTGCTGTCGCCGCGGGATCAGGAGGCCTCACTTGCCGAGATGGCGGGATTGTTGCGGCCCGGTGGCACTTTGATCGTCGATATCGCAGGGTCCCGATCGCTCGCGATAAAATATTGGCGTCGCTACTATCGCCGGCGCGGATTCAACGGTGTCTTCGGCCATTCCGCAAAGCAGGCGCGCAGGTTCCTCGAACAAAATGGGCTGGAGATCATTTCGATGGAAGCCCATGGCGTGCTCTCCCAATTCTTGCTTGCACCGGGATTGCAGCGGCTCCCGGGATTGATCAAACGAACCCGAGGCAGCGAGACAAACCCCGGGTGGGACGCCGCCGTCTCCCGCCGCCTGCCCGGTTTGGCGGAACGCTGGTACATCGTTGCCCGTCGAGACGGCGGGATGTCCTGACATGATGATCGGACGGCACCGGATCGACGGCGATCTCATGCTGCGATTCATGGCCGAGGGGATGACCAAGGGAGCCGCACTCGTCATGGCGGTCCTGTTGGCGCGGTGGCTGGCTGCAGACGGATTTGGTGGCTATTCGCAGACCCAGGCACTGGTTGCGGTGCTCGTCCCGATAGTCCTGCTCGGCCTTGGCTTTGCGGTCATCCGTCAAATCGCGGGCGCCAGCGCGACGGAAGATATCGCGGCCCCGGTCGCCACGGCCTTCGTGATCGCGTCAGTCGTCTCATTGATCCTCGCCATCATCATGTGGACCGCAGCCAACTCGATCGCGATCCATTTCTCCGACCACCCGGCGGCTCCCGCACTGGTTCGCACGGCAGCGGTTTTGCTCCCCATCGCGGCTTGGCAGTCACTGCTGTTCGAGGCGTTGCGCGCGCGTCACAGAGTCCGGTCTGCGACACTGCTTCAAATCGCCGAATCCGCGGCTTCTCTTTTGGCTGTTGTCGTTCTGGCAGCCCTCGATGGCCTGACACCCGTTGCCGCGATCTCGATCATAGCGGCGATCAAATTTGCCTTCTTCCTGTGCGCCGGCGCGGATTTTGTGCTGTCGCAGCGCATTCGCCCGGCTCAGTTCGCGATACTCCCCTTGTCCGGCATCCGGTCGGCCCTCGCCCTGGGCATTCCATTTATGATCGCCGGCCTGGGCGAGGCTCTCATGGGGCTCGTCGATCGCGTCCTGGTCGGCAGCCTGGCCGGTGCCGACACGGTGGGGCGCTATGTCGCCGCTCAGACACTGATCGCGATTCTCGCGTCCTGGGGGGCACCCTATTGGTGGCTGCTCTATCCGCGCATGGCCCGCGCCATGGCCAACAATGCGCCAGCGGATGCACTTGCAGTGACCCATCGGCTATTCGGAAACTTCATTGCCTGGGGCACACCGCTCGCCGTCTTGCTCGCCATCCTCGGTGCGCAAATTCTCACTCTCGCCGTGGGCGAAACTTTCCGCATCTCGCCGACGACGATGAGCGTCCTCGTCCTGGCCGTGTTTGTGAATCAATCCGCCACGCCGTGGGAGTATTATCTGTACATCACCGGCAAGGCAGTTTTCCTGATGTGGACATCGCTGGCGTGGGGCATCGTCGCGGTCGCGGGTATCGTGATCCTCCTGCCGGAGATCGGCCTGCTCGGCACCGCGATTTCCGTGGCGGCGGCACGTATGGGCTTCGCCCTATCCGTGGTGTTGAAGGCCGGCCAGCAAGGACTGGGACCACAACTGCTGCCGCCGCGTGTAACGCAGCGTTCGGCCATCGCCCTCGCAGCAGGGATCGGCGTGCTTGCTTTGATGTATCTGGCGGTGAACCCCTCGGGCCTGCAACCGTGGCATTTCGCGGGGGCGTTCCTCGTCAGCTATCTGGCAGCGAGCGGGATCACGGCATTTCTTCAGGCCCGTTGGCGGACCGCCTGATCAGCCTCGATCTTATTCAGCAGCGCTGTCGCTGCTGCCGCGCCGGCGTTCCCGTTGCCTTGTAACGCACGCCATTTCGCCACAGAGACCGGATCGACCGGCGTCGCCATGAAATCATTCACCGCGTCGACGAGACCCGTCGCATCTGCGCCGACGATACGCGTCAGCCCGAGATCCACAGCGTCGGGTCGTTCGGTTTTTTCTCGCACAATCGCGACCCGGGTTCCGAGAGAGGCGGCCTCTTCCTGGACCCCACCGGAATCCGACACCACAAATTTTGCGGCCCGCTGTGCATGGAGAAACTTCGGATAATCCAATGGCTCACTCAACATTACCCGGTCCTTCCGGTCACCGAAGAACTCGAAGGCAGTGCTCCGAACCTTGGGGTTGGGATGGACCGGCCAGAGAATTTGAAGATCGGGATATGCATCCAGAGTGGAAATAAGTTCACGACATGTTGCCTCGAGGCGCTCCCCGAGATTTTCACGCCGGTGCAATGTGACCAGCACGAAGTCCCCGTTCGGCAGCCATGCCGTATCGTCGTCCGCGATCTGCGCCAGCATCCCGTCCTGGCTGTCGAGGCCACTGTTCCCGATGACCTGGATGCTGTCCGGCTCGATGCCCTCATTCAGCAGATTCTCGCGCGCGCATGGATAGGGCGCCAGATGAAGGCCTGCCAGGCGCGCGATTTCCTGCCGGAAGCCCTCCTCCGGCCACGGCTCGTGGATATCGTGCGTGCGCAGGCCGGCCTCAAGGTGAATAACGGTGCTCTCCCCGAGATACCCGAAGAGCGCGCCGGCAAACGCCGTCGCCGTATCGCCCTGCACCAAAACCCAGTCCGGACGTTCGCTGGCGTATCGTTCCGTCAGGCTGACGATGGTGCGCTCGACCACCTCCATCGGGGTCTGGTCGCGCTGCATGAGATTCAAGTTCTCATCGACCACGAGATCGAGCGCGTTCAACGTCTGCGTCATGATCTCGGCATGCTGGCCGGTGCACACAACGCCAATATCGATGGCGGGTTGTGCGCCGCGAATATTCGCGACCATCGGCGCAAGCTTGATCGCCTCGGGTCTGGTCCCGAAAATCACCAAACCCGACATGCAACATCCTCGGTCATCGAAACCTCAATGCGCGCCCGTTACGAGCGCGCGCAATATGTCCGCCGTTTGCGTAGCGACTTTGTCCGGATCCCACAATTGCCATGCCGCATCCTGCGTTGCCCGGGCGAGCGTGATCCGTTTCCGCGAATTGCTCTCCAAATCCCGCAGCGCCGACGCATAGGAACCGGAGTCTGCGTCCACGAACAAAACCGGCAAGTTTGAATATTCCGGCGACTCCGCTGCAGGCAAGCGATTAACGATGACCGGCAGGCCGGACAATGTGGCTTCCATGACGGTTTTGGGCATTTCCCGGAAGGCGCTGTTCACGACCAACACGTCGTAAGCCGGCAACTTCGCGCACAGTTCGCGATTTTCTATGGCCCGAATGAATGTGGTCCGGCGCTCCAGCCCGGTGTCTTCGACCATGCGACGCGCGGCATCATGAAGCAGGCCATCGCCGACGAGCGTTAATTCGACATTCGGCGTCACGTTCAGCGCCGCAATGATCGGCCGGGGGTCGCGGCCAGGCATCTGACGACCCAGCCAAAGTGCCTGCATCGGTCCGCTGCCCGATGGGCCAACGGTCTCCCGTGCGCCGATTCCAACCACATTGGGCACCACGACTGCCTTCTCCGCGATGTCGGCCGGAAGATAATCACGTATTGGCGCGTATACCGCCATGACCGCACCCGCGTCGCGCAGCGCCCGATGGACCGATGGTTCCAGAAGACGTCGCCACAGGCGGTCCCGCGCGCCGAGATATCGCGACTGGATCTGTGGATCGGGGGTCGTGTGAATGCTCACGGCATAGGGTATTTGAGCCGCGCGGCCAATCACGGCGGCCGCGACCGCCGCAAGGCCGTCGCCATAGGCCCGCACAATGTCGGGCGGATCCGACGCCACGTCTCCGGTGAGACGCCCCAACCATGACGCAAGCCGGCCCGGGCGCAGCCCGAACGTCGCAAACATCAATTCCCGACGGTCGATGCCGGCATTCAAGTAGCGGTGGCGTGCCGGAGCGCATAGACGCGCGATCGTCGCTTCGTCCGGCCGGTCATCCACCAGACCAAGGACCGTCACGCTATCGAAGGCCCCGGCGGGATTGAAATAGCCGTCCAGGATCTCGCCCTTGGCGTCCCATTCGGAAATTCGGTCTTCCAGGACGACCATCAGGTGCATGGATAGATCTTCTTTACGGTCGCGGTCATCGCGGCACCCTATTGCGGCGCCCAACGGGATGGCCGGACATGATCCGCCGGGCGTCCGGCATCAGCGCCTTGGCCGCGCGTCGGCCAAGCTCAACAAGAGGAAAATGGTGGGCACGGCTGGGATTGAACCAGCGACCCCTGCGATGTCAACACAGTGCTCTCCCGCTGAGCTACGCGCCCCACCTGATACGGGTTTCAGCGTCGTCGGCGGCAGCCCGTCTCCGGTCTTCCGTCCACGACAGGGGCGGGTGATACACCGCACCCCGGCCAATGGCAAGAGGCGCAGCAGCCAAATTGACAAGCGTTACCGTTTGTACTCGATCTCGTAACCGACGACATCCGTGCTGCCGGTGTTGACCGCGTTGTGCTCCACGGGCGCGGAATAGGATCCGGCCTTGCCAGGTTCGTAGCTGAACACCTTCGTGGTGCCGTCGGCAAAGTGCGATGTGAGCTCGCCTGCGGTGAGGTAGATCACCACGTAATCGAGCTCATGGGTGTGCCAACCGGTCTGTTCACCGGGCTTGAGGGTGTATTTGATGACCCGGGAACGGTCGTCCTCATGCACGATTTCGCTCAGCTCCGCTGTGCGGTCATCGGCATCGGGTGTGTAGGCAATTTCGGCTGTTGTTTCTGCGGTGTTCGACACGGGAGCCCCAACTCTGCTGTCAGTATGTTCCGGGCACTATACGGACATAGAGCGCTTTTAGGCGACCTCTTGTTCGAGGATCGCATCCACATTATCGACGAGCTCGCGCAGGTGGAACGGCTTGGACAGGACCTTGGTATCGCCCATCTCCTCGCGCGCACTCATGGCCACGGCCGCAAAACCGGTGATGAACAGAACCTTCAGGTCAGCATTCACCTTGCTTGCCTGACGCGAAACCTCGATGCCGTCGATCCCGGGCATCACAATGTCTGCGATCAGAAGGTCGTAGGCACGCTCCGAGACCGCGTCCAGCGCGGACAATCCATCCGCCACAGCGGTGACCTCGTGCCCACTGCGTTCGAGCGCGCGGGTCAGAAACTCACGCATCGATTGATCGTCCTCGGCGAGCAGAATTCGCGCCATGAAATACATGTCCTTCAGGCATATAACGCAAGGCCCGCGCAGTCAGCGAGGGGTGCCTGAGGCTACCCTCAACGGGTTTCAAAAGGGTAAATAAAATCGAGCACGCCGACGCCAGCCCGTTCCCGGTGTTCACGTCGAAACAGCTATTCGTGTCAAGGGTGACAGTCAGGCCGCATTTCGCTACATCAGAGATGTTATGGACCGCGAAACCGTCAACGATTCCGACGCCGCGATTGAGATTCTCGCGCCCGCTGAACAGCGTGTACCGCTGGTCTTCTCATCGCCCCATAGCGGACGGGCCTATCCCGACGCCTTCCTCGCAGCGTCCAAACTCGATGCGCATGCCATCCGACGTTCGGAAGATTCGTTTGTCGACGAGTTGTTCGCTCGGGTGCCGCATCATGGCGCGCCGCTGTTGAAGGCGTTGTTCCCCCGCGCCTTCGTGGACCCAAACCGCGAACCCTATGAGCTCGATCCGGCGATGTTCATCGAGGCGCTGCCGGCGTTCGTCAACAAGCGCTCACCGCGCGTGGCGGCGGGGCTCGGCACGATCGCACGCGTGGTTGCCAATGGCGCGGAAATTTACTCGTGCAAGCTCTCCTTCGCCGAGGCGCGCGAACGTATCGAACGTTGTTACCAGCCCTACCATGAAGCGTTGGAAGACCTGATCACGCAGACCCGCACGGCATTCGGCACCTGCATACTCATCGACTGCCATTCGATGCCGTCCATCGGGGGCCCCATGGAGAATGATGCCGGACGCCGCCGCCAGGTGGATTTCATCCTCGGCGATGCGCATGGCCGGGCCTGCAACCGGTCCCTGACAGGCCTGGTCGAGGACACCTTGCGTGAGATGGGCTACACGGTCGTGCGCAACGCGCCCTATTCGGGCGGCTTTATCACCCGCAATTATGGCCGCCCCGAAGTCGGCGTGCATGCCCTCCAGATCGAAATCAATCGCGCGCTCTACATGGACGAGACGACGATCGAGCGCACCGAAGGCCTCGCGAAGGTCGCCGAGAATATGAGCCTGCTGGCGGCGCGCCTGGCCGCGCTTGAAACCGCAGCTCTCGCCGCCTGAGACGGACATTGGAAACGGCCCCCGTTCAGGCAGGCGCATTCAGGCTGCGCGATGCATGCGCGAATGACGCGCCCGCCATTCAGGCGATTTACGCCACGCATGTCCTGACCGGGCTCGCCTCGTTCGAGGAAGTGCCGCCGGATGCCGCGGAGATGGCGCAGCGCATGGCTGTCATTCAGGCGCACAACCTGCCTTATATCGTTGCCGAAAGTGATGGCCGAATTGGCGGATACGCCTATGCCAGCCCGTTTCGCGAACGGTCCGCCTATCGCTACACCGTCGAGGATTCGGTCTACATCGCGGACGACGCGCTGCGGCGCGGGCTGGGCCGGGCCTTGCTGAGCGATGTCATCAAAAGGTGCACGGCGGCGGGGTATCGGCAGATGATCGCGGTGATCGGAGATAGCGCGAACCAGGGTTCGGTCGGCCTTCACACACATCTCGGATTTGAAACGGTCGGTACCATGCCGGCCGTCGGGTTCAAGTTCGGCCGTTGGGTCGACAGCGTGCGCATGCAGCGGGCGCTTGGGGCCGGCGCCACCGCACCCCCTCATGATTCCGGCGGGGGATCGAATTAGGCGCGGAGGGCAAAAAAAAGGGCCGTGGAAACCACGGCCCGAAGTCATAGGGAGGAAACGCTTTACAGCGACACCGCAGTACGATGCCGCAATGCAATATATTATTCTCGCAAACGCAAAAACAAGACGCCCGGGGCCATCCCGCGGAAATTAAAAGAAAACTCTACGTATAACGAAGCTCATTGAAACATTATTTCGCGATTATCATGCGCCGCAGCATAGATGTGCGACAACCGGTCTTTCCGTCACATCTGGCACGGCGTTTGCGATGTGTCTGGCACGATGCAGAATCCATTTCACCACCTCCGACGCGCTTTCCTGCCGGCAACTCTCACCTGGATTCTCTTCGGCCTGGGATCGATCCTCGCGCCAAACTCTGCTAATGCATTGGAAACGCACAACCTTTGTGCCAGCGCAATTCTCGAGGCCGAACAAACCCACCGCCTGCCGACCGCCCTCCTGACAGCGATTTCCCAAACGGAATCCGGACGATGGGACGCCGGCCGGGAGGCAATTTCTGCCTGGCCCTGGACCGTCACGAACGGACCGGACGGGCGATTCTTTCCGACCAAGGCCGAGGCCATCGACCATGTCCGAAACCTGCAGGCCCGCGGCATCCGCAATATCGACGTGGGCTGCATGCAGATCAATCTGCACCATCACCCAGATGCATTCGAAGATATGGAAACCGCATTCGATCCGGCGGCAAACGCAGCCTATGCGGCGAGTTTTCTGAACGGTCTGTTCAAGGCGCACAGCTCCTGGGGTGAGGCGATCCGGCGTTATCATTCCAGCAACGCAAAATACAACCGCCCCTATCACGAGAAGGTCGCGCTGGCCTGGAACGCGGCCCGACAGGATTCGGCCGAAGCCCATCGACAGGCTGTGATCGCCGCCCATCTGGCCCAACGCGCGCGCTGGCGCGAAGAACGGCAGGCCCAGCTCGCCGCCGCGCGCTAGCCAGGCGTATGACGCTGTTCATCTCCGAGAGCTGCTGTCTTGGACGGCGCGCACGCCGCATGGCATGGTGCAGTGTCCATCGAGGAACAGAACGGCACGATGACCGCGCTCGCCGACGACACATTCAGCGAAGCTGATTTCACGACAGCGTCCACCGAAGACGGATGGATGCTAAGGCTCGACGGCGCCTGGATCACACAACAGATCAGCGCCGTGGATGGAAAACTCCGCGCGCTCGAACTTCCCTCACAGGGCAACGCGATTATCGAAATCGGCGATGTATCCGGCCTCGACACGGCCGGCGCATGGCTGATCCATCGCACCGAGCTCGCTCTCCTGGCTCGCGACGTCGCGGTCGAATGCCGGACCGCCGCCCCCGCCTACGCGCGGCTGCTGACGACAGTTCGCGCCAATGATGCCCACTGCCCGGAACCCCCGGAGCCGACCAACGCCTTCGTCGCCATGACCGAGCGGGTTGGGAAGGCAACAGTCGACGCCGCCGTGGAAGCGCGGGACCTGATCAATTTTCTTGGCCATTCCGTCATCGTGCTCGGGGATTCCATCGTCCGCCCAGGCCGCATTCGATTCACATCCCTGGTCCACCACATCGAACAGGCGGGCCTCAACGCACTGCCGATCGTCGGATTGATCTCGTTCCTGATCGGCATCGTGCTCGCGTTCCAGGGAGCCGAACAGCTCACCAAGTTCGGCGCCGAAATATTCACCGTGAACATCGTGGCCCAGGGCGTGTTGCGCGAAATGGGCGTCCTCCTGACGGCCATCATTCTGGCGGGCCGGTCGGGCAGTGCGTTCACCGCGCAGATCGGGACGATGAAAGTCCGCGAGGAGGTCGATGCCATGCGCACGATCGGCCTCGATCCGATGCAGATCCTGGTGCTGCCGCGCCTTTGGGCGCTGGTCATCTGCCTGCCGTTGCTGACCTTCTATGCCAACCTCATGGGCCTTCTCGGCGGCGCCATCATGGCGACCGTCGTCCTCGACATGACGTTCTTTCAGTTTGTGCGGCAGTTGAGCGGCGCAGTCACGCTCTGGACGTTCTGGATCGGCTTGATCAAGGCGCCGGTGTTCGGCTTCATCATCGGCCTGGTCGGGTGTTACGAGGGCATGCGGGTGTCCGGTAGCGCGGAATCCGTCGGTCGCATGACAACCCGCGCCGTCGTCGAGGCGATCTTCCTGGTGATCGTGCTCGATGCAATGTTCTCAATCCTCTTCGCCATTCTGGGGGTCTAGCGCGTGTCGGTTACACCGGAATTCGACCCTACGGCCGTGATCCGTATCCGTGACCTGCGCACGCAGTTCGGCGCCAACGTCATCCATGACGGGCTCGACCTCGATGTCGCGCGCGGCGAGGTCATGGGCATTGTAGGTGGTTCGGGGACCGGCAAGTCTGTTCTCCTGCGCACCATTCTCGGCCTGAACGCGCCGGCGGCAGGGCAAATCGAAATATTCGACCAGGAGGTCACCGGCGCCACGGACGAGGAACGACGCGCCGTCCAGCGCCGCGTCGGTGTCCTGTTTCAGGACGGCGCCTTGTTCAGTTCCCTGACGGTGGCGCAGAACATCGAGGTCCCGCTCGCCGAACACACCTCCCTGTCGCCCGAGCTTCGGAGCGAGATTGCAGATGTGAAGATCAATCTGGTTGGCCTACCACTCGATGCCGCGAACAAATACCCCTCGGAATTGTCCGGCGGTATGCGCAAACGTGCCGGGCTTGCCCGCGCGCTGGCGCTCGATCCGGAAATTCTGTTCCTGGATGAGCCCACTGCGGGCCTCGATCCCATCGGTGCTGCACGCTTCGACGAACTGATCGGCGAGCTGCGGGACGCACTGGGACTTACAGTCGTTATGATCACCCATGATCTCGACAGTCTGAACGCGATCTGCGACCGCATTGCCGTGCTACTCGACAAACGCATTCGCGTTGGCACAATGCAGAATTTGATGGCGGACGATCATCCCTGGCTGCAAGACTATTTCCACGGACCGCGCGCCCGCGCGGCAATGGCCGCACCCAATCAAGCGGAACAAGGTTAAGCGATGGAAACGCGTGCTAATTATCTCCTGGTCGGAAGCTTTGTGCTCCTTATTGTCGCCGGCACGGTCGTGTTCATCCTGTGGTTGGCGAAATTTCAGTTCGACCAGCAATTCTCCCGTTACGACATTGATTTCCCGGGCTCGGTCAGCGGGTTAAAGACCGGGGCGACGGTCGAACTGAACGGCATTCCCGTCGGGGAAGTGATCGGAATCAAGATTGATCCCAACAATGTGGAGCAGGTGAAAGTCACCGTAGAGGTGCCCGCGCAAACACCGATCCTCGAGGATACGGTTGCGAGCATGCAACTCCAGGGGATTACCGGCGGCGTCTCAATCCAGCTGTCCGGAGGCACCCAAGGCGCCGCACCGTTGTTGCCAAAGCCGGGATCGAAGAACGCGGTGATCGCATCCCGGGCCTCGGCACTGGAACAATTCCTGGAAGGTGCACCGGAACTGTTAACGGGCCTGCAGACCCTCGTCGCACGCGCGGCGACGCTGTTAAACGCGGAAAATCAGGATGCCTTCGCCCAGACCCTGGCCAATGCCGCGGCTCTCACCGGTGCGCTCGCGGCACGAACCGGCGACATCGAGCTGTTGCTGAGTGAAGCGTCGGGAACGATGACAAACCTTCGCGAGGCCAGCAACACGATGGTGGCCCTGTCGGAGCGCGCCGGCGCAACGCTTGCGTCGGTCGGCAACGCCGCCGACAGCGTGACCAGCACGGTGGACGCAAGTCAGCCCGACCTTGCCGCATTGATCGTGGATCTGCGGCGAACATCGAACTCGATCACCACGATGACGAGCGAAATGAACGCGGTGATCGAAGAGAATCGGCCATCGTTGCGTGATTTCACAGGTGACGGCCTGTATGAATTGACCAGCTTCCTGACCGAGGCGCGGGCCTTGATTGACGGCCTCGACCGTGTGACCACGCAGGTCGAGCGCGACCCGGCCCGCTTCCTGTTCGGCAACCAGCAGCAGGGCTATGAAACAGCAAGATAACCTGAACCCCATGCGCGACACTCAAAATCGCGCGCCCCGGCGTGTCTTCCTTCGAGGCATCGGTGCGCTTTCGCTCGCATCCGCACTGTCAGGCTGCGGCGTCGGAGAGCTCCTGCCCGGCCAGGGCCCGCCGCCGCGGCTGTTTCGTCTCTCGCCCAAAAGCACGTTCGACACGGATCTGCCGACTGTCGACTGGCAGCTGGTTATCGAGGAACCGATCTCGCCGACCGGGCTGAGCACGACACGTATCCCGCTCCAGCGTCGCGCGGTAGAGCTTGAATATTACGCACGCGCCAATTGGACGGACCGGGCACCGGCGATGGTCCATACCCTCGCCGTCGAATCGTTTGAGAATTCCAACCGCATCATTGCCGTCGGACGAGAATCCCTCGGCCTACGTTCGGATTTCATCCTGAAGCTGGATCTGCGGGAATTCCAGACCGAGTATTCGGGGGATGGCCCGCCGGATGCGCATGTGCGTCTCAACGCCAAACTCGTCCAGATGCCGCAGCGAACCATCATTGGGTCCCAGCGATTCACCCGCCGAATCACCGCGAAGGCAGACACGCTTGAGGATATCGTCGAGGCTTTCGACGATGCATTGGGTAAAGTTTTAAAGGAGTTGGTGACCTGGACACTCAGGTCCGGGCAGGCGGCGCGCGGCTAGGCCTTATTCCTGGTCGTTCAGGGCGTTCTGAACGAACCGCACCAAAACACGGAGCGGCAAAGGCTTGTCAACAACCGCGAAGACATCAAGACCTTCTTCGGTCGCCCGCTTCACCTGATCCGCGTAACCCGACATCAGAATAATCTTCGGCTTGTAATCAAGGTTGGCCGCGAGTTGGGCCGCCTTAATTCCGTCCAGGCCCGGCATGCGCACGTCCATGATCACCACCGCGGGTCTATCCCGGCGCATCGTGTTCACCGCAGCGAAGCCGTTGTCTTCCTGAGTGACAGAAATCCCGAACCGCGAAAGGAAGGTCGCGATCTGCTCGGCCTGTTCGCGATCGTCGTCGACGATCATCACCAGCGGCCGCTGGCGGCTGTCACCCGAGGGGGTTGTGGCTGCAATACCTGCCATTTATTGGTATCCAATCCTTCGAATACACGCGGTCATACCGTAGGCTAACTAGCATATGCCAATCGATCAGCGGCGTGCATAAATATCATACTTGAGCCAAATGTTCAGAAATTGCGTGATTCAGGCCAGAAGCTCATAAACCATTTCAGAAACTTCTCTTAAATTCAACGGTTTAAGCATCACCGCCTTGACGCCGGCGCGAGCCCAGACTTCGTCCTGACCACCGAGATTGGTATGCCCCGTCATAACCACGATCGGAAGTTGCGGCTGCTCCAGCCGCACGCACGCAAGAAAATCTGCGCCATCCATGCCCGGCATGCGCAGATCCATCATCACCACATCGTACTGCATTGCGCGAACCAGCTCGAGCGCCTCCGAACCATTCGCCGCGGTCTCTGTTTTATAGCCACGTGTTTCGAGAAATTTCGCCAATGTGGCGGTCGCTTCCGGTTCATCGTCGACAATTAGAATGCTTGCCATCTCAATTTCCGCCGCGTGTTAACGGTCTGCCGCTGAATCTTGTGGGATCTCCGGCTCCGTCGCCGCCGCCGGTTCAGCCACGGGCAACCGAATTTCGAAAACGGCGCCCCGCGCGCCATTGGCGACAGAGATCGTTCCGCCCATAGCAGAAATAATGCTGAACCCAATCGCCAGACCAAGACCGGTGCCCTGCCCGGCCCGCTTGGTCGTGAAGAAAGGTTCGAAGACCTGATTCAAATCTTCCTCGGGTATGCCGCCGCCATTGTCGGAGACGTTGATGACCAATTCCTCAAGGCGTTCGCGGGACTCTGGATCATTCTGGTCATTGGCGACGAATGCGGAAACTTCAATCAAACCACCTTCTATTCGTGACCGGTCGCCCGCACCATCCACAAGCATCTCCTTTTGGCTGAAGACAGCGTCACGCGCATTGGCGAGAAGGTTCAGCACAACCTGTTCCAGGCGGATGGGCTGACCGGAGATCCGGGGCGCAACCTTGGGAAGGACGGTGCGAACTTCGATCCCATCAAGGCGATATTGTTCGCGGACCATTGACGCGGCAGCATCCACGCATTCAATCGGATTGAAGCTGCCTGTAGACCCATCTTCCTGCCGGCTGAACACCCGCATGTGATTGATGATGTCGGCCATACGCTCGCTCTGCTTCGAGATGCGATCAAACTCCTCGCGATGATTCTCGATGTCAGCCTTGTCTTCTTCCATCAGGATGAGGCTGGCATCCGCCGCCATGCGGATTATGTTCAGGGGCTGGTTGAGCTCATGGGCCATGCTGGCGGCCATCTCGCCGAGCAGGGCCAATTTCGATGTCTGGATCAGCTGGGCCTGCGCAAACTTGCGGTCGCTGATATCTCGAATGATCACGAGCACCGCGGGCTCACCCTGATAGGCGAACTCGATTCCGGTTGCTTCACCCTCAAAGACGGAGCCATCGACACGCCGTCCCCGGAACTCGTGAACTTCCATGTCGTTGTGGAAACCAGGCACAGGCTTCGAGCCGCGGACCGCCTCATGATCGTCGGGATGGACAAAGTCGAGCACCCTGCGGCCGACCAGTTCGTCGGCGCTCGCCGCGCCCAGCAGGTGAGCACCAGCAATGTTTACAAAGGAAATCCGGCCCTGCGCCTGGACCGCAATCATATCCGGTGAAGCCTCGATCAACCGGCGATAGCGATCCTCGCTTTCCGCCAACGCCGCCACTGCACGCCGCTCGGCGGTAATGTCGGTGAACACGCAAACCCAGCCGCCATTCGCCAGTGGGTCGGCGCGCACCAACATGATCTGGCGGCCTGTTCGGGCGATTTCGAATTGAAACGGCAGCCCATCCGCGAGCCGTTCACTGAGTGACTTGTCCGACTCCACATTGCCCGGCGCATCCGTGGTCTGGCCAATATCCGCGCCAATCGACTCAAGAATTTCGCGGAATGGCCGCCCGACCAGGTCCTGGCTACCCCCGAACACAGCCAGACGGTCCAAACGGGTGTTCGCCAGGACGGCGCAAAGATCTGCATCGAGCACGATCAGGCCCTCGCCCATACCCTCAAGAGTGGCCTGTAGCAGCGTCGTCTTTTCCGCCAGCTCTTCCTGACCCATCCGGATATCGGTGATGTCGGTCATCACACACACAGTGCCGCCGTCGGATGTTCCACGACCGAGAAGCTGAACGTGGCGACCGTCCGAAAAATGCATTTCCCGTCGTTCGTTGAGGTTTTCGAACCAGGCGGCCTGGCTCGCGATCCATTCCTCGGCCTGGTCGCCGATATCTGCAACAGCACCGTTCTCGGCAGAACCGCGCATCAGGTTCTCGAATGTGCTGCCGGCAACGATGCGCGAACTCGCACCGGGGAAATATTCCGGCGCCCGCGAGTTCCAGAGGGTCAGCCGTCCCATCTCATCAAACAGAACGAGCCCGGCGGGAATTGATTCGATCGCATCGAACAGACGCGATTGCGCTTTCCGGGCCCGCTCTTCCGCCAGCACCGTGGCCGTAATGTCCGTACCGGTGCCGCGGTAGCCGAGAAACTGACCTAAAGCCCCAAAGACCGGGCGGCCATTGAGCAGAAAGTGGTAGTTCTAGCCGGTTTGGCGCGAGCGCTGCATCTGAACATTGCGGAATGGCTGACGCGCGTCCATCCCCGCCACCAGACGAGTCCATTCCTCTTGCGAACCCTCCGACGGCATGTCGAGAAACCTGCGCCCGAGCAATTTGTCTTCCGTCTGACCCGACACTTCGGAATAACGGCCGCCGATATGAACAAACCTGGCATCGGCATCGAGTTCCCACACCCAATCCGAGGCGGCACTGGTGAAATCTCGAAACCGCTGTTCGCTTTCAGACAATTCAACTTGATTGCGCTTCATGTCCGTTATGTCGGACAGGGTCGTCACGGTGCCGCCATTGTCGGTCGGCTCGTCGTTCAGCAATAGCCAGGTGCCGTCCACCATCACAATTTCGATGGGCATGCTGCCCGCCTCACGAAGCTGCACTAACTCCTCGATCCATGATTCCGAGCGCCCGGCGACGTCCTGGACCCGGCCACTCTCCGCCAGATTTCGGATGAATCGATCATAGGTGATCGGTTGCGTGGAATCAGGTTCCTGCCGGGGAATGAACTGGCGAAACTTGTCATTCATATCGATCAGATTGTCGTCGGGATCGAACAATCCGAACGCCTCGGACATGCTGTCGAGCGCTCCTTCAAGGCGAAACTGGGTCAGCTCCAGTCCGCGGGACAAACTCTCGTTCTCGACACCCAGCCTGAAGCTTTCCGAGAAGCCTCGGTTGGCGGCGCGTCCGAGGAAAACGAGGGCGACCAGAAACACGAACCCCGACACGCCCAGGACCGTGCTTTCGGTGTTTTCCTGGACGACAAGGATCGCGGCGATCGGCACCGTCAGCGGTACGAGGTAGGCCACAAGGGCCGGGAAGAAGGGTGCGAAGCTTGCCGTGGCCCCGGCGCCCATCCCCAACACAAAAATCACGAGATAGGCCTGGATCAGAAAATTATCCTGAGTGAACAGGATGATCGAACCGATCCCCCAGGCCACACCGGCGGCAAAATGCACGCCGACCCAGATCTTCCACCAATGAAGTTCATAACCTCGCCCGAGGGCCACCCTCGCATCGAACCTCCGATAAACTGGCCACCGCAGCGCCGACGATGCCCAGACCAGGGCCACCCAGACGATCAGCGCCGTGGTCGGCACATTTCCCCACAACAGGATACCGAGAATGATGCTGTTGATCGGTGGCACGATATTGCTGAGCCGGGATTGCCGCGTCAGCGCGATCATCTGCGCACGCGTCAGACGCTCGGCGTACGGATGTTCCGTATCCGGATTCGGCGTTTGTGAATCCCGGTATTGCGATACTGACATGCGTAGCTCGTCAGGCGATGCGGGCGAGAGCGCCGACAGACAACAAACTATTGAAGAACAATGACTTGGGCAAGTCAGCCCCACAATCCTGCGGACGGCAATGACAGTGTGCTGCCGTCGATCGTGAGGCCCGGCGCACGATCCCGGGCCAAGAGCAGCGGGCCATCGAGATCCACGAAATCCGCCCCCTGCGCCACGAGCATGGCCGGCGCCATGCCCAGGCTGGTGCCCACCATGCAACCGACCATCACGCCGAACCCGGCCGCGCGCGCTGCAGCAGACGTGGCAAGCGCCTCGGTCAGCCCGCCCGTCTTGTCCAGCTTGATGTTCACGAAATCATACTTCTCCCGCAGACCGGGCAGGCTCGTGCGGTCGCGAAAGGCCTCATCCGCGCAGACGGGGATCGGACGCTCCAACGCAGCGAGCGCCGCGTCGTCGCCAGCCGGAAACGGCTGTTCGATCAGCTCGACACCGAGCGCCACAAACGCGGGCACGGAAGACCGGTAGGTCGCGACTTCCCAGGCCTCGTTGGCATCCACAATCAGGCGCGCGTCGGGCGCTGCGGATCGCACGGCCCGGACCCGCGCGAGATCATCTCCACCGGTCAATTTCAGCTTGAGCAACGGGCGGTCGGAATTGGCCGCCGCTTCGCGTGACATTTCATCCGGTCCGTCGGCGCTCAGTGTAAATGCGGTGACGATCGGGTTGAGCACCGCCTGACCCGCAAGCGCCCATGCCGGCGTCCCCGTCGCCCTGGCTTCGTGGTCCCAAAGCGCGCAATCGATTGCGTTGCGCGCTGCGCCCGGGGCCATCGCATCCTGCAACGCGGCCCGTGTCATGCCGCCGCGAAGCGCGGGCACCATCGCCAGAATGTCTCCGACGACACTTTCCGGTGTCTCGTCATAGCGCGCGTTCGGGCCACATTCGCCGCGTCCCTCCACGTCCCCATCATTCACGGTGGCGACCACCACGATCGTTTCGGTCTTGGTGCCGCGCGAGATGGTGAAATGCCGTCGCAATGCAAACGTCTCGATCTGCGCGTCCAGTTCGAGCATGGCGCTAGAGCTGCATCAGCCGATCCGCGATCGGCGCGACGCCGTCACGGACCGGGTCGAGCGCGGGAATTTCGAATTGATCCGATAGGCTGCGCAGCAGATCACCCCGCGCGTCATCGCCGTCCATGACCGAGGTGTTGACCGCAATCCCAACGCAGACCGCATCGGGATTGGTCAGCCGAGCAGCCGCCAGATGCCCGTCGATACAGGCGCCGATGTCCGGCAAAGCCTGGTGCGGCAGGCCGCGCATGTGGGTCCGGGTCGGCTCGTGGCACAACACCAGCGCGTCGGGCTGGGCACCATGAACCAAGCCCATCGTCACCCCGGCATAGGAGGGATGAAACAGCGAGCCCTGCCCCTCCACCAGATCCCAGTGATCATCCGTATTGGCCGGCGCGAGCCACTCGGTCGCGCCCGAAATGAAGTCCGACACAACGGCGTCCACCGAGACACCGGACCCGGCGATGAAAATTCCCGTCTGGCCGGTCGCGCGAAAATCGCAATCGACGCGCCGCTGGCGCAGCTCCGCATCCACCGCCAGGGCTGTGTACATCTTGCCGACCGAACAATCCGTCCCCACTGCGAGCAGGCGCTTGCCGGACCGGCGCGCACCCGTGCCCACGTCGAAGGTCTGTGTGGGATGGCGCACATCGAACAGTTGCGCGCCGTTTGCCGCAGCAGCGGCAGCGACGTCGGGGATATCGGCAATCCGTGCATGCAGGCCCGAGGCGACATCCATGCCGGCCTCGATCGCGGCGAGGATAGTCGAAACCCAGGTCGCGCCGATGACACCGCCCCGGTTGGCCACCCCGATCACCAGGGTGCGCACCCCGGCCGCAGCGGCCTCCTCGATCGTCATGTCGGGCAGGCCGAGGTCGGCGTTGCAGTTCTCGAGGCGCAACTGGCCAAGGCACCAGTCGCGGCGCCAATGCACAATCCCCTGGGCGGTTTTCGCGGCCAACTGGTCAGCCGCATCGCCAAGAAACATCAGATATGGGTGTTCGATCTGCAAAACCCTTGTCTCCCCTTTGATCCGCCCGCTGTTCTCCTACGTGCGGTTGCTGCACGCGCCGGCGGAGCGTTATTGTCCGCACTGGACCCGGCGCGGAGAACTCCCCCCATGTTTACCACACGACCTGAAATCCGTGGCACCTACGGCATGGTCGCCTCGACCCATTATCTGGCGACGATGGCGGGCTGGCGCATGTTCGAGATCGGCGGGAATGCGTTCGACGCCGCCGTGGCAACCGGGCTCGCATTGCAAATTGTCCACCCCTATCAGAACGGCCCCGGCGGGGACCTGCCGATCGTTCTGCACGACGCACGCACCGGCAAGGTCGAGGTGATCTGCGGTCAGGGCGTCTCACCGGCCGCGGCCAGCATCGACACCTACCGCAACCTCGGCCTGGACCTGGTGCCCGGCACCGGCCTGCTGGCGCCCTGCGTGCCCGGCGCCTTCGGCGCCTGGATGCTGATGCTGCGTGACTATGGCCGGCTATCCCTGCGCGATGTGCTCGAGCCCGCGATCGCCTATGCCCGCGACGGTTACGCCGTGGTCCCGATGATGAACTCGATCATCGGCGGCGTCGAAGAGCTGTTCCGCACCGCCTGGCCTACGTCGGCCGAGACCTGGCTGGTCAATGGCGCGGCCCCGAAGGTCGGCAGCATGCACCGCACGCCGGTGGTCGGCGAGACCTATCAACGGCTGCTCGACGAGGCCGAGGCCGGCGGCGGCGACCGCGAGGACACGATCGAGGCCGCACGGCGCGTCTTCTACGAAGGCTTCATCGCCGAAGAGATCGACAATTTCTGCCGCAACACGGAATGGCTGGATTCGACCGGCGAGGCCCATGGCGGCCTGCTGACCGGCGACGATATGGCGCGCTGGCGTGCCACGGTCGAGGCGCCGGCCACCTACGACTATGCGGGCTACACCGTGTGCAAGCCCGGTGTGTGGAGCCAGGGGCCCGTCTTCCTCCAGCAGCTGGCCCTGCTGAAGGGCTACGACATCGCATCCATGGATCCGCTGGGGGCCGAATTCATGCACACCCAGGTGGAGTGCGCGAAGCTGGCGCTCGCCGACCGCGAGGCCTGGTACGGCGATCCCGCGGTCAACGACGTGCCGCTCGAGACACTTTTGTCTGCCGCCTACAATGACGCGCGACGCGCGATGGTCGGCGACGAAGCCTCGCTGGAGTTCCAGCCGGGCGCGCCCGATGGCCGCAACCCGGCACTTGCCGAGTTCACGATCTTCGACCCCCACGCCGCCGCGGCATCCGCGCCGGGTGCCGGAGAACCCAACGCGGCACAGGCCGGCATCGGGGAGCCCAACGCCGCGCCCAGCAGCTCGAATGGCGACACGGTCCATTGCGACACCGTCGACCGGGACGGCAACATGGTGGCCTGCATGCCCAGCGGCGGCTGGCTGCAATCCTCGCCGACCATCCCGTCGCTCGGCTTCTGCCTTGGTACCCGCGCCCAGATGTTCTGGTTGCAGGAAGGCTACGCGACAACCCTGCAGCCGGGCATACGCCCCCGCACCACACTCAGCCCGACACTGGCGATGCGCGATGGAGCGCCGTCGTTGGCATTCGGCACGCCGGGCGGCGACGCCCAGGACCAGTGGGCGCTGAGCATGTTCCTGCGCCACATCCACCATGGTTATGACCTGCAGGCAGCCATCGATGCCCCCAACTTCCACACCGACCATCTGCCTTCGAGCTTCTATCCGCGCACCTTCCAGCCCGGAGAGGTGAAAGCCGAGGGCCGCTACGCGGACGACGTCATCGCGACCATGCGCGAACGCGGCCATCGGATGACAGTGGTCGGCGACTGGGCGTCGGGCCGAATGACGGCCGTCGGCCGGGCCCGCGGCGAACATGGCTGGTTTCTGAAAGGCGCGGCTCATCCGCGTTTTCAGGAAGCCTACGCCGTTGGCCGATAACCGGGCCACGCGCCCGATGCACCATCGATGACGGCGTCCGAGCCCGCTCCAACCGGGCTTGCCGGTCGCCTGCGGCGAGGGCCGTACGACCGCATCTGGCATCTTTCCTGGCCGACGATCCTGTCGAACCTGACCGTGCCCATGCTCGGCGCGGTGGACACGGCCGTGATGGGCCATCTGCCCGATCCGGCCTATATCGGCGGTGTGGCGATCGGCGCCATGATCTTCTCCTTCCTCTACTGGGGCTTCGGCTTCCTGCGTATGGGCACGACCGGGTTCGTCGCCCAGGCGCACGGGCGTGGCGACGGCGATGAAATTCGCGCCGTGCTCGCACGCGCGCTCGTGATTGGTCTCGTGGCCGCCCTGGTTCTTCTCGTCCTGCAGCATCCGTTACGCCTCGGCGCGCTGCAGATACTCGATGCGGCACCGGATGTGGAGCGCCTCGCGCAGGGTTATTTCGACACCCGTATCTGGGGTGCCCCGGCGACGCTCGCCAACTACGCAATCCTGGGCTGGATGCTGGGCATGCAGTTCGCGCGCGCCGCACTGCTGATCCAGGTCGTCATCAACGGCCTGAACGCCGCGCTCGATATCTGGTTCGTTGTCGACCTGGGTTGGGGGATCGAGGGTGTCGCACTGGCCACAGCGCTGGCCCAGTACACGGGTGCGATTCTGGGCCTGGCGTGGATCGTGTTCCGGCTGCGGCGCATCGACGGGATCTGGGACCGGGCGCGAATTTTCGACCTCGCGGAACTCACCAAACTGTTCCGGGTCAGCCGCGACATCTTCATTCGCACCCTGGCGATGATCTTCGCCTGGTCGCTCCTGACCTGGTCGGGTGCGCGGATGGGCACCAACGTACTCGCCGCCAACGCCCTGTTGATGAACTTTCAGTCCTTCCTGGCCCACGGCCTCGACGGCTTCGCGCACGCCACATCGGCCCTCGTCGGCGAGGCCGTGGGTGCCCGAAATCGCCGCCTCCTGCGCGACACGGTCATCGCGGCCACACTTATGGCTGCCGGCGTGGCGGTCGCCTACGCGCTGGTCTATGCCATCTTCGGTGCATACCTGCTGGCGCTCCTGACCGACATCGAACCCTTGCGTGAATTCGCCGGCAGCTTCCTGCCGTGGATGGCGCTGTCGCCGCTGTTGTCCGTGTGGTCGTATCAGCTCGACGGCATATTCATCGGCGCCACACGTGCGGGCGAGATGCGCAACGCCATGCTCGTTTCCGTGGTGCTGTACACGGTTGCCGTGTTCACCCTGCCCACATACTTGGGCAATCACGGCCTGTGGGCATCCGTCATGCTGTTCATGGTGCTGCGCGCGCTGACGCTCGCGCTGTTCTATCCGCGGGTGGAGCGAATGGTGGCGGAATAGTGGCAAACGCCTGATACTGTTACAAAAATTTTACCAAAACCCATCGATCGATTGTTGACACGAACCGTGGCTCTTCGTCATCTTGCCGTGACGTCGGCGTGTCGTTTCAGTGATTTGCCGATATTTGATTCGGGTGAAGGATTCGACGCTTGAGGTTCGACCCGCGTAAAAAACCTGGACTGTTCGCGATCGCCGCCGCTGTGGTCGTGCTGCCGCTCGGCGCATTTCTGGCCGGTTCCGTCATCGGAACAGACTCCGCACCTCAGGTCTCTACATCCGCCGCCGCGGCCACGCCGCCGCCCATTCCGGCCCTCGTCAAGGCACCGGAACCTCCCCAGCCGCTTGTGCAGACCGTGGAGATCGAGAACGGCGACAACCTCATGGATGTGCTCATCAAGGCCGGCGCGGAACGCGCCGAAGCGCACACCGCAATCCAATCGCTCAAGGGCGTCTACGATCCGCGTCGCGATCTGCGCGTTGGGGACGAATTGCAAATCACCCTCGGCCCGGTCCTCGACATTGCTGTGGAGAATGTCTCCGACGCGCTCAACTATGAACTCTCGTCCCTGCGCCTGCCCGTGACCTATGACCGGGAAGTCGAGGTCGAGCGCGCGGAAGATGACGATTTCATAGCCCGGGAGATCGAACTGCCCCTCACGACCGAATTCGTCCGGGTCTCGGGTGCGATTGATTCGAGCCTCTTCGTGAACGGGCGCAATGCCGGCATTCCGATCTCGGTTCTGATCGAGTTGATCCGCATCTATAGCTTTGATGTCGACTTCCAGCGCGACATCTGGAACGGCGATGCATTCGAGGTCATGTTCGAACGGCAGCGCAACCAGGACGATGTCGTCGTGAACAATGGTGATATTCACTATGCCAAGCTCACGCTGCGCGGCACGGCGCTTCCCTTCTATCAATTCGAAACATCGAAGGGGACGGTCGACTATTTCAACGAAAAGGGCGAGAGCGTCCGCAAGGCACTGATGAAGACGCCGCTCGACGGCGCACGCCTGTCATCACGCTTCGGCAACCGCAAGCACCCGATCCTCGGCTACACCCGTCTGCATGCGGGTGTCGACTTCGCCGCCCCCACGGGTACGCCGATCTACGCTGCCGGCGACGGCACCGTCGAGATGGCGAAAATCAACGGTGGCTACGGCAAATACATTCGGATCCGCCACAATGGCACCTACTCCACCGCCTATGCCCATCTCAACGGATACGCACGCGGTGTGAATTCGGGCAAGCGCGTGCGCCAGGGACAGGTGATTGGATATGTGGGTTCGACAGGGCGCTCTACGGGGGCCCATCTGCACTATGAAATTCACCGCGACGGCAAACAGATCAACCCGCTGGGGCTGAAGCTCCCGAGCGGAGAGAAACTCAAAGGCGATCGCCTCGCGGCATTCCAGAGCCTGCGTGAAACGGTGGATGCCCGCTTCGCATCGCTCGCAGGGCCCGAACAGGTCGCCGCCGGAAGCGAAAAACAGCTTACGGATTGAGTTCCTGATAGGTCGCCCGCGCCAATGTCAGCAGGCTGTCGCGCCCACCACGCCCGATCAACACATAGGCCAAAGGCCCGTCCTTCCACCAGAAGGCCGACACATCGTCATATTCCGTAAATCGGAAGGCCGTCTCGCCGCCGGTCAGGTTTTGCTCAACATACAGCGTCAGTCGTTCGCCGGATTCCGCTTCATACATGAACTGGGCTGCGGGCCCGGAATCAGAGGCAGGCAACAGGCGGCCTCCGACCAGCCGATAACCCTGCACGTCCAGATTGGGCGCCCGCAACGGCGCGTCCAGGCGCTTCGAGAGCCAGGCCACGAGATGCGCCTCTTCGCTCGCCGGTACTTCGACCGCATGACGCACCTCGCGTGCATACATCTGATGCGCCTTGACCGCGCCGCGCGCCAGATTGACGTTCGGGTCGCCGCCCGGCCCCACCGCATCATTCGCGAACCAGCCACCGGCCGCACCCATGGCGACAAGCACGATCATGGCCGCCACGCGCCAGACCGGACTGCGGGCCATCGAGGGCGCAGCAGCATTCTGGAACCGTGCCGGGATCGGCCGTTCAAGCAGATGGCCATAGACCTGTTCGACGGCACCGGAGATGTCTCGCAGCTCGGCGACCCGCGCCGCCTCATCCGGATTCTCCGACAACCAGGCCTCCACCTCGGCACGGCGAGCCGGGTCCAGACGGCCGTCGACCAGCGCCTGAATTTCATCCTCGGTGGGAATTTCGGGAAGATCACTCACGTTATTCTCCGTCCATTCTCTCGTGTTTCCCCCCAACTCGCCGCCCGCACCTTTTCGCGCGCACGCGACAGGCGTGACATCACCGTTCCGATCGGAACCCCCGTGATATCCGCCGTTTCGTCGTAACTGAAGCCTTCCATCGTCACCAGCAACAGGGTCTGGCGTTGCGTGTCGGGCAATTCCTGGATGGCCGCGGTCACTTCGCGAAGCCGAATGCGGTCCGCCTGGTTCGGCGGAACGGCCATCGCCGGAAAGTAATCCTGAATCTCGACGACATCCGGTCGTGCCACAGCCCGCGCCACATCGTTGACGTAGATGTTGTGCAGGATCGTGAACAACCAGCCGCGTAAATTTCCGGGCCGGCGCCACAGGTGCCAACGGCTCATCGCCCGTTCGAGGCAGTCCTGCACCAGATCATCCGCAAGCGGCTCGTCATGCCGCAACAGCACCAGCGCATAACGGCGCAGGCTGGGTATATGCGTCTCCATGAGCTCGAACGAACGGCGCGGCATACCTAATCTCCCCCCACATTATACAACACTCGCACACGAAAGCGGCGGCGGACGGTGAAGTTGAGGGATATCACTGTCCGCCACCTTTCGGGGGTATTCACCGGCAAGTTCGGCAAGCTATTGCGCCATTTGGCAAGGAACGTGGGGATCAGGTTCCCGCCCGACCCAAGAGCTCGATCACAAGAATCGCCGGATGACCGCGCACGCGGGGTATTTCCGGTCTCCCGGAGCCACCCTGCACACGGTCACCCGACCGCCTACTTGCCTAGGCACATCATCAACAGGTGAGTAGTCGGTTTATTCCCCGACAATCTGCATTTTATTCAGCCGCCGCGGCATGTACCGTCTCGCCATTGATGATCAGGCCGTCCGGCCCGGCTCCAACGCCAACCGTGTCGCCGTCGACAACAGTGCCCTCGAGCAGCATCGTCGCGAGCGGATTCTGAAGATGCCGCTGAATGACCCGCTTGAGCGGCCGCGCGCCGTAGACCGGGTCATAACCGGCATTCGCCAGCCAGGTGGTCGCGGCAGCGTCCAGCTCCAATATGACCTTACGATCCTCGAGCAGGCGCCGCAGATGCGTCAGCTGGATGTCCACGATTCCGGACATTTGCTCGCGCGTGAGGCGATGGAACAGCAAAACCTCGTCCAGGCGGTTGAGGAACTCCGGCCGGAACGCAGTGCGCACGACGTCCATCACCGCGCCACGCACGGCATCGCTATCCTCGCCATCAGGCTGGTTCGCGAGATGCTCGCTTCCGAGATTCGACGTCAGGATGATCAGCGTGTTCGTGAAATCGACCGTGCGGCCCTGACCGTCGGTCAAACGACCATCGTCCAGCACCTGCAACAATACGTTGAAGACGTCCGGATGGGCCTTCTCGACCTCGTCAAACAGGATGACCTGATAGGGCCGCCGCCGGACCGCCTCGGTCAGCGCGCCGCCCTCTTCATAACCGACATATCCCGGCGGCGCCCCGATGAGACGGGCCACCGCATGCTTTTCCATATATTCGGACATATCGACGCGAACCATCGCGTGTTCGTCATCGAACATGAACTGCGCGAGCGCCTTCGTCAGCTCGGTCTTGCCGACGCCCGTGGGCCCAAGGAACAGGAACGAGCCGATTGGCTGGTTCGGGTCCTGCAGCCCCGCACGCGCCCGGCGCACTGCGTTCGAGATCGCGCCGATCGCCTCGCTCTGGCCGATCACGCGGCCGCCGAGAACCGTCTCCATCTCCAGCAGTTTCTCGCGCTCACCCTCGAGCATCTTGTCCACGGGTACGCCGGTCCAGCGGGATACGACGCCGGCGATGTGAGAATCTGTCACCTCCTCGTCGAGCATAGTTCCATCCGGTGCCTCGTCGGCATCGGTGACCGCCTTCTCGAGATCCGGAATCAGCCCATAGGCCAACTCGCCCGCGCGCTCCAGATTGCCCATGCGCTGGGCCTGTTCAAGCTCAAGCCGCGCGGCATCGAGCCGTTCCTTGATCTTCTGGGTCCCGGCGAGCTTTTCTTTCCCCGCCTGCCAGATAGAGGTCAGATCGGCAGACTTGGCCTCAAGACCGCCGAGCTCCTCTTCGAGCACTACGAGCCGGTCCGCTGACGCGCTGTCGCTTTCCTTCTTCAGCGCCTCCCGCTCGATTTTCAGCTGGATGATGCGCCGGTCGAGCTCGTCGATCTCCTCGGGCTTGGAATCCACCTCCATGCGCAGCCGCGATGCGGCCTCGTCGACAAGGTCGATCGCCTTGTCGGGCAGAAACCGATCGGCGATGTAGCGATTGGAAAGTGTCGCGGCAGACACCAGCGCCGAATCCGTGATCCGCACGCCGTGGTGCAGCTCATACTTTTCCTTGAGGCCGCGCAGAATCGAAATCGTGTCGGCCACGGTGGGCTCGGACACGAAAACAGGCTGGAACCGCCGCGCCAGGGCAGCGTCCTTCTCCACATGCTTGCGATACTCGTCGAGCGTGGTCGCGCCCACACAATGCAATTCGCCGCGCGCCAGCGCCGGCTTGAGCATGTTGGAGGCGTCCATTGAGCCTTCGGCCGCGCCCGCCCCGACGATGGTGTGCATTTCGTCGATGAACAGCACGATCTCGCCCGCCGCCGAGCTGACCTCCTCGAGGACCGACTTCAGGCGTTCCTCGAACTCGCCGCGGAACTTCGCGCCGGCGATCAACGAACCCATATCAAGAGAGAGGAGCCGTTTTTCACGCAGGCTCTCCGGGACATCACCATTGATGATACGCAAGGCGAGCCCTTCCACGATGGCCGTCTTGCCGACACCTGGCTCACCGATCAGGACAGGGTTGTTCTTCGTACGCCGTGCCAGGACCTGAATCGTCCTGCGGATTTCCTCGTCCCGCCCGATCACGGGATCGAGTTTTCCGTCGCGGGCCGCCTCGGTCAGGTCGCGCGTGTATTTCGAAAGCGCCTCATAGGCGTTCTCCGCCGTGGCGCTGTCGGCGGTCCGACCCTTGCGCAATTCGTTGATCGCAGCATTCAATGACTGAGGTGTGATGTCCGCATCGGCAAGAATTTTTGCAGCACCGGATCCGGTCGCGAGCGCAATCGCAAGCAGCAATCGCTCAACGGTCACGAAGCTATCACCGGCCTTGTCGGCGACGTCCTCGGCGGAATTCAGGACCCGGCTGGACTCCTGAGACACGTAGAGCTGCCCGGCGCCGTCGCCCTCAACCTTGGGGAGCTTTCCAAGCGCAAGTTCAACAGCTTGCTCCGCGCCAATGGGATCACCACCGGCCGCCCGCATGAGGTTCGCACAGAGCCCCTCCTCGTCATCGAGCAGGGCCTTCAACAGATGCTCCGGCACCAGTTGCTGATGCGCACTGCGCTGCGCCAGATCCTGGGCGACCTGGACGAATCCGCGTGCGCGCTCGGTATATTTCTCGAAGTTCATGTTCTTCTCCTCGAACGACCCCCTCGTATGAGGCAGGCATGGACGGCGAACCCGGTTTCGGCATTCGCCACAAGGACACGCTGGCGGCCCGCCATGTCGATGCACGAGCCAATCCGCGTCCTTGAAATATGGTGTTGCCACGACGCAACACAAGACCCACGTCCCGATCCAGGGGCGCCTTTTTTCGCAGGAAACGCAAACCTATGAACGCCAGTATCTCAGAAATTCGTAGCTACCCGGTTAAGGGCCTGTCCGGCCGGGTTTTGCCTCATGCGGCGCTCGAAGAAGGGCAGACAATCCAGGGAGACCGCCGGTTTGCGCTCGGCCGCCCCGGGTTTGCGTTCAACACCGATAATCCCGTCTGGATGCCGAAAACCAACTTTCTGGCGCTTGTCCGCGACGAAAGGCTGGCGGAACTGGATGCCATTTTTGACGACGCCACGGACGAACTCACCCTGCGGCTGGGCACGAAGACTGTCCTCACGGCCGACCTCTCAAACAGCGACGGCCGCGCCGAAGTGGAAACTTACTTTGCCGAATTTCTCGCCGATGAAATCGACGGTCCACCAACATTGCTCGAAGCAGGCGACCACAGTTTCTCCGATCTCGACGCAAAGGTCGTTTCGCTCATCAACCTCGAAAGCGTCGCCGCCCTGGGGCTGAAGATCGGCGCCGACGTCGATGCGCGGCGGTTTCGAGGAAATATCTATTTCGGGGATGCGCCGGCGTGGAGCGAGTTCGACTGGCTGGATCAAAAACTCCGGATTGGCAGCGCCGTCGTCGAGGTAAACAAGCGCACCCGGCGATGCGCGGCGACAAACGTCAATCCGGACACGGCGGCGCGCGACCTGAACCTGCCCCGAGCCCTGCAGAAGGGATGGGGTCATAGCGATTTGGGCGTGTATGCGCGCGTCGTTGATCCCGGCGAAATTCGCCCGGGGGACCAAATCTTTCCGATTTGACGGTCGACCGGCGAACGGTCGATACGAAACGTTAGGCCGTCACGGCCTCGCCGTCATCATCACGGCCATCATCATCACGGCCGTCATCCGAGCTCGCGGTATCGTCGCCAGATTTGTCCGCAGCTTTGTCCGCAGCGGCGTCCTTACCACTATCGGCGTTGCGTCCGTTGGATCGGCGTGAGCGGCGCTTCCGGCCGTTCGGTTTCGCGCCACCATCATCGGCCGGTTCGGCGCGTGTCTCGTCATCCGCAGCATTGCCGTCCGCATCCGCGGAATCGTCAGCCTGCAGGTCCTCGACGAAGGAGCCATGACCATTTCCCGAATCACGCCGGTCCTCATTTCGAGACCCTTCGTCGCGAGATCCCTCGTTCCGAGATCCTTCGTCGCGAGACCCCTCGTTCCGAGATCCTTCGTCGCGGGATCCCTCGTTCCGAGATCCTTCGTCGCGAGATCCCTCGTCCCGGGAGCCCTCTTCCGAACCGCTACGCTGTTCGTTCTTGGCGGCGGCAGCAGCCATCAACCGATAGTAATGCTCGGCGTGCTGAAGATAATTTTCAGCTCCCACGCGATCACCGGCAGACCCCGCATCGCGGGCCAGTTGCTGATACTTCTCATAGATCTGCGACGGATTTCCGCGCACGCGTGCGCCGGGGCCGTTGCTGTCATATGTCTGGTTTCGGGTGTTGCCGGACTTGCGTCCGCCGCGGCCCCGTGCCCGCCTGTTGTTGTTATTCGTATTTGGTCGCATTGCTTCCGTCGATCAGAGTTACTGATTACGGCCCAACTCCCGTCCAATCTGGCGCAGTCCAAATGGATCGCACGCTTTCCGAAAACGACCGCTCGACCGCGAGAGGTCATTTCAAGTTCGGATCCGGGAGTTCAGATTATCGCCAAAGCCTAACGGATTGTGATCGCAAGAGGCGTGTAAGGCGTATCTGACCGGGGCACCCTAGGCGGCTCGGTTTTGTTTTCCAAGAACTTTCTGCGCGCCGTTAACTCTTCGACGTCGGTTCGAGGGTGATGACCCGAACCCGGCGCGCGATATCCTGATCGGTATCGGCAATCTGCAGTCCTGCAACGCGGCCCAGTGCGGCGACGCCGCGCGCCTGTCCCATCCCCACCTCCATCGCGATCACCGACTGCCCGGTGCCAAGACGTTTCAGTGACGGGATGATGCGCCGGTAGGCCGCCAGCCCGTCCGCACCGCCATTCAACGCCAGGTTCGGCTCGTAATCACGAACCTCGGGTTCCAGATGCTGAAGCTCATAGCCCGCGATGTAGGGCGGGTTGGAAACGATCACGTCGAACGGCCCCTCGACCCCCTCACACCAGTCCGCCTCCTGCCATTCGGCACGCCCGGACAAGCCCAGCGCCTCGGCGTTGGCCGCGGCCACCTCAAGGGCGGCCGGGGATGCATCGACGCCCAACCCTGTCGCATTGGGGCATTCCGCGAGCAGGGTCAGCAGGATACATCCGCTGCCGGTACCCAGGTCCAGAATACGCAGCGGCGCATCGCGATCCTTGATCCGCGACAAAACCGTCTCGATCAGGGTCTCTGTGTCGGGACGCGGCGTCAGGACGTCCGGCGTCACGCGAAAGGTCCGCGACCAGAATTCACGCGCACCGACGATCTGGGAGACGGGCTCACGGCGTTCACGGCGCTCAAGTAACTCCGCAAAGCCACCCATTGCCGTCGCATCAACCTCGGCATCGGGGTTGGCAATCAGCCAGGCATCATCGCGCCCCGTTGCCTGGCGCAGCAGCACCCGTGCGTCGAGTTCGGGGCTGTCGGCGCCGACATCGCGCAATCGCCCGACGGCATCAGCCAGGGTCGTGGCGATCGTGTTCGATATCATCTCAGGCATCTGGGCTGTCATCCTCGGCGAGTTGGGCGGCCTGGTCCTCGGTGGTCAGAGCATCGATCAATTCGTCCAGCGCCTCCCCATCGAGAATACGGTCGAGCTTATGAAGGGTCAGGTTGATCCGGTGATCGGTTACCCGGCCCTGGGGAAAATTATAAGTGCGGATGCGTTCGGACCGGTCGCCCGAACCCACCTGGCTGCGCCGTGCCGCGGCGCGCTCTGAATCAATCAACTGGCGCTCATGCTCATACAATCGCGCGCGCAGAACCCGCATCGCCTTGGCGCGGTTCTTGTGCTGAGATTTTTCATCCTGCTGGGTGACCACGATTCCGGTCGGGATATGAGTGATCCGAACCGCGCTGTCGGTCGTGTTGACCGACTGCCCACCCGGGCCGGACGCGCGGTAGGTGTCCACCCGCAATTCATTCTCGGCGATGTCGATATCGACTTCCTCGGCTTCGGGGAGCACCGCGACAGTCGCCGCCGATGTGTGAATGCGACCGCTGCTCTCGGTTTCGGGCACCCGCTGCACCCGGTGTACACCGGATTCGTATTTCAGACGCGAGAACACATCCTGGCCGCTGATGCTCGCGACGACTTCCTTGTAACCGCCGATGCCGGTAGCGCTGGAATCCATCACTTCGACCTTCCAGCCCTTGGTCTCGGCGTAGCGCTGATACATCCGGAACAGGCTCCCGGCGAACAGCGCGGCCTCATCGCCGCCGGTCCCGGCGCGAATTTCGAGGATCGCATTCTTCGTGTCCGCCTCGTCCTTCGGCAACAGCATCAGCTTGAGCGACTGTTCGAACGCGGGCACACGATCACGCAGCTCGCCGATTTCGAGCTGGGCCAGTTCCTTCATCTCCGCATCCGCCTCACCATCCGCGATGATCTCCTCGAGGCCGACGATCTCCTCGATCGCACCGCGGAGCGCCAGCACTTTCTCGACCACCTGGCCCAGCTCCGAATACTCCTTCGAGAGCCTGACATATTCCTGCGGATCGCTGCCGTCGGTGGCCGCCAGCAGGTCGGAGAGTTGGCTGTGGCGGTCAACCACCCGATCTAGTTTGTCATCCAGGCTCATTCGTCTTCACTCCCGGCCGGCGCAATGCCGTCCGTTTTCGGTTGGTCTTGTTTCGCTTGTGTATCCGGGCCGAGCCCGAACATGTTCCGGGCCGCATCGGACATGGGATTGTCCCCGCCCGCGTTGCGCGCCACGGCACGCAATGTCTGGGACGGCACGTGCAACAGCCGATTGATCAGCCGCCGCGTGATCTCGTTGGCATCATCTTGGGGGTTGTCTGCCAGAACCTCGACCCGAACCGCTTCGAAATGCGCCCGCAGATCCGCCACGTCCGGCACGGCATCGCGTTCGGCCCGTGCGGCCTGGAACATTGTGATGTGCCGTTCGATGGTCTGCCCCGCTTCGGCCATCGCCGCATCGCGTGATTCGCGATTGGATCGCGAAATCGATTCCAGATGGTCGAGGTCGTACAGGAATGCATCCTCCAGGCTGGCGATCTCCGGATCGACATCATTGGGAATGGCCACGTCGAGCACGAAGATCGGCTTGCGCCGTCGCGCCCGCAGCGCGTCCTGCAGCATGGCGGCCGTGATCATCGGCCGCCCGAGCCCCGCTGCGCAGATCACGAGGTCCGCGCCGACAAGTGCCGCCGGAAGATCGTCATACGTCACGCTGTGACCCTCGACGATGCGTGCCAACGCCTGCCCGCGCGATGCGTTGCCCGCCGCGACGGTGACCCGCCGCAGGCCGCCATTCCGGAACTGATCGAGCATCAGCATGCCCATCTCGGCCGGGCCGATGAGCAGTGCCGAGACGTCATCCAGGCTGCCGAACAGGTTGCGCGCCGCCTGCACGGCCGCCGTCGCCAGGGATACCGGCCCTTCGGCGATGGCCGTGTTCGCGCGGACATCCTTGGCCGCCCCATAGGCGTGCTGCATCAGGCTTTCGAGTTCGCTGCCGACGCCGCCCGCGTCGCGCGCCCGGGCATGGGCGGATTTGAGCTGCCCGAGGACGTCGGATTCACCCACGACGACACTCTCGAGGCTCGCCGCCACCGCGAACACATGCCGCGCCGCCTCTATTCCCCTGAGGTCAAAAAGCTCGTCTGCTGCACCGTCCGCGCGCCGGCCCAATATCTCTCTTGCCGCACTGACAGCACGATCAGAGTCCGTCGCCGCGCCATGGAACTCGACCCGATCGCAGGTCGAGATCACCAGCGCCTGATCAAATCCGCCCTGCTGCAGCGCGGCGAGCACGGCGGGCGCCTCCGCGTCCTCGATAAACAATCGATCCCGCAAGGCGGCACTGCTGGTCTTGTGGCTGGCGCCAACGACAACATAGTCGGCCGGCGCCGCCCCATGTTCAGGACGGTGGGCCATATCTATGCGTCGCTAACGGTAGGCGGCGAGGTGGTCGGTCAGATCGGCGATGGCCACGTCGGCCTGCTCGCCGCTGTCCAGATTGCGCACGGTCACCGACCCCTTGGCCAGCTCATCGTCGCCGATCAGGATCGCCGCCGCGGCGTTGATCCGGTCCGCACGTTTCAGGCCGCGTTTCATGCCGCCCTTGTAGAGCAGCTCGATCGCAAGCCCGGCGCGGCGCAGTTCGTGCGCGAGCCGGACGGTTTCGCGTTCGCCGTCCTCGCCCATCCCCACCAGCGCGATGGGACGCGTGGCGGGTGCGGTTTCTCCGAGCATCATCGCCAACCGCTCGACACCCGCGGCCCAGCCGACACCCGGGGTGGCGGGGCCACCCATGGTCTCGATCAGGCCGTCATACCGCCCGCCCGCAAGCACGGTCCCCTGGGCCCCGAGGGCCTCGGTCGTGAACTCGAAGGCGGTGTGGCTGTAATAATCGAGGCCACGCACGAGCCTGGGGTTGAGCGTATAGGCGATCCCGATCGTGTCGAGACCCGACCGGACTGCATCGAAGAATGTGCGCGCATCGTCGCTCAAATAATCGTCGAACACCGGCGCATCAGTGATCACCGCGCGATCATCGGCATTCTTGGAATCGAGAATCCGCAACGGATTGCGCTGCAGACGCTCGCGGCTATAGTCGGACAGCTTGTCGATATGCGCGGTAAAATACACGACCAGCGCGTCGCGATAGCGCGCGCGGCTCTCGCCATCACCCAGCGTATTCAGCTCAAGCGTCGTCTCCGACAGAATGCCGAGCGCATCCAGGATGTCGGCGCCCAGCGCAATGGCCTCGACGTCACCAGACGGCTCGGCGACCCCGATCAGTTCCACGCCGATCTGATGGAACTGTCGCAGGCGGCCCTTCTGCGGGCGCTCATGGCGAAACATCGGACCGGTGTAGAAACACTTCAGCGGCAGTTCGTTGCGCAACCCGCCCGAGATCACCGCCCGTGCGATCCCCGCCGTACCTTCCGGCCGCAGGGTCAGGCTGTCACCGCCCTTGTCCTCGAAGGTGTACATCTCCTTGGTGACAATGTCGGACGTGTCGCCAAGGGTGCGCTGGAACACATCGGTGAACTCGAAAATCGGCGTCGACATCGGGCCGTAGCCGTACCGGTCGGCAATCTCACGCGCGGCCTCGACGATGGCGAGATGCGCGCGCGCATCGTCACCGATGAGGTCATGTGTTCCGCGCACTGGCTGGAGTTTGGCCACGGTTTTTCTCGAGACGTATCGGGTTTATTCGGCCGCGGACGACAGGGCGGCGTCGTCTGCTTCAGCGGCTTCAGCCGCATCGATCTCGGCCGCCTTGGCTTCCACGAGGCCAACCAGATGGTCGACGATGTCCTCGTCCTGCAGACGATGATGAGGCTGGCCGCCGATATACACCTGGTGCGTACCGCGTCCGCCGCCGGTGAAACCGATATCTGTCATCGTCGCCTCACCGGGCCCGTTCACCACGCAACCGATCACCGACACCGTCATCGGCGTGGTGATGTGCGAAAGGCGCTCTTCCAGCACCTTCACCGTCTCGATCACGTCATATTGCTGGCGCGCGCAGGACGGACAGGAAATCACGTTCACGCCCCGGTGGCGCAGCCCCAGGGACTTGAGCAGATCGAACCCGACCTTCACCTCTTCGACCGGGTCGGTCGACAACGACACCCGCACCGTGTCGCCGATCCCCGACCAGAGCAGCATGCCGAGCCCGACCGAGGATTTGACCGTGCCCGATCGCAACCCGCCCGCCTCGGTGATGCCGATATGCAGCGGATAATCACAGGCCTCGGCGAGGCCCATATAGGCCGCGACCGCGAGGAAAACGTCCGACGCCTTCACCGAAATCTTGAACTCGCGGAAATCCTCGTCTTCGAGCAGACGGACGGAGTTCAACGCGCTTTCGATCAGTGCTTCCGGGCAGGGCTCGCCATATTTTTCGAGCAGCTCTTTCTCTAGACTGCCGCCATTGACGCCGATACGCATGGAACAATTGTTGTCGCGCGCCGCATGTACAACCTCGCGCACACGCTCGCGCGAGCCAATGTTGCCGGGGTTTAATCGCAGACAGGCAGCGCCCGCTTCGGCCGCCTCGATGGCACGGCGATAGTGGAAGTGGATGTCCGCGACGATCGGGACCGTCACTTCCGGGATGATCTGGCGCAGCGCTGCTGTACTTTCCTCATCGGGACATGACACACGCACGATGTCCGCGCCCGCCACTTCGAGAGCACGAATCTGCTCGATCGTGCCGGCCACGTCGGTGGTCAGGGTGTTGGTCATCGACTGAACAGTGATCGGCGCATCGCCGCCCACGGGGACGTCGCCGACCATGATCTGACGGCTTTTTCGCCGTTCGATGTCGCGATAGGGACGGACGCTCATACTTGTTTCAACCTTCGGATTCGACGCCAAAATATGACCGTGAAAATCTGCCGTAACATGCGCGCCGTCGGGTCAAATATCAACTGCACTCAGGCACCGCGGAGGTCACCGGACGACCGCAGTTCCGGCCTTAAGGAGATCAGCGTCCAAACGAACATCACGACGGCTTTCACCGCGTTCGCCGATCGCCGGGACCGCGTCACCATCGACGGAAATACCGAGCCCCCCCGCATTTCCCGTCATCAGCCGCAGCCCGTCGCGGTTGGGCACGAGATACCTGTCGCCCACCTGAAGCATCTGGGTCAGCACAACATTCTCTTCCCTGTCGCGAACCTGAACCCACGTGTTTTCCTCGGCGCGCAGAATGATCCGGGCGGCAGCATTTCTCGCACCGAAAGTACGGCCCTCCCGATCCGGCGCGGTCAATGGTGCATTTGTTTCGACGGTGTCAGGGAGCGCGATAATAGCTGGCTCAGACGAGAATACAGGCGGCGGCGGTGAGGCCACTGCGACCTCCGCGACCGCCTCGGGTACCGCCGTGGTTACTGCCGAGGTTACTGCCGTGGTTGCTGCCGCAGCTTCCGCCGGGGGCGTATCCGCTACAGGCGTATCGCCCGCTGTTGCCTCGGCTGCTGTTGTCTCCGCTAGCATTGTCTCGGCGGGTGTCGTCTCGGCGGGTGTCGTCTCGGACAGCGCTTGTTCCGTGGCCGTCGTATCCCCGGACACATCGGGAGCCGGTGTTTCGACGACCTCAACGATGTCGCGCGGCGTATCGGCGACCGGCGGCGCGTCGGCAGATGTCTGGTCGAGTAGCGGCACATCGACCATGGATGCGAGCGGATCCCCCTGCGGCTGCAGATAAGAAGGCGGGACCAGCGGAACCTCGGGTTCATCCGGGACAGCTGCAGCATCATCAGGCGCCGAAATTGTCGGGACCGCAGCCATCGTCACGGATTCTGTATCGTCGGTAGCGTCTTTGGGCGCTGCGAGGGCCGCAACAGGCGCCGCGGCGGGGACAGAAGCAGCCGCGACAGCTGCCGGCGCATCACTCGAAGTGTTCGGCTGCGGCACCGCATTCGCTGCGGGATTTGGCTGTGTATCCCCGGGTGGCGCAGGCACCCGCACAACCTCGATACTGTTTTGGCTTTGGAACCAGTACCAGCCGCCGAATGCAGCGGCACCGAGGAGCAGGCAAACTGTTACCAGCAAGCCCCCGGGAAAACGACCCTCGGGCACCGGCGTGGGGAATTCAAGCTCCTGGGGCGCCTGAATGCCGCTTGCCTCTTCCTTGAAGCGCGTAACCAGGGTGGGGGCATCAAGGCGCAGGAAAGCCGCATAAGACCGCACGAAGCCGACGGCATAGGTCGCACCCGGCAACTCGTCGAACCGGCCGTCTTCGATGGCTTCGAGATAGACGCGGCGGATGCGTAGATTCTCTGCAACATCAGCCACCGTGCGGCCGGTTGTCTCACGCGCCTCACGCAGGAACGCACCAACATGATCCGCGCCCTCAACCGGGTGCATCATGTTCGACGCGCCATCCTGATTCAGGACGCGGAACGAGCGTGGATTTAAACGTACCATCGAGTCCCCAGACAACGACGTTCGGAATATTCCGCAAGCCGCAAAAACCAGTTCCTGTCAGATGCCAGGTCCAAGTCTCCAAAACGCGAACTGCAACCTAAGTCACCATAATCAAACGCAATTTACGTCTGTGCATCGACTTAGTATCAAATGCGAGTCCTTGCCGCAACGATTTAGACTTCAACCCCGTGATCTCGCGCGAACCCGCGCAGATGCCTGCGAATACTTGGGTGTGGTGCGTGCAGCAGGCCTTCGAGATACTCCACCATGCCGTTCACGGCCATCGAACGGATCATCGCCTTCACCGGCCCGATGTTCGCCGGCGACATGGATAGCCGCCGATAACCGATCCCGATCAGCGCCATCGCCGCGACAGGGTCACCCGCCATTTCACCGCAAACCGTCAGGTCGACCGCGCGGGTATCGCATTCCTCGACAATTCCCTTGAGGAAGTTCAGCACCGCCGGTGACAATGCGTCGTAACGACCCTCCAACCTCGGATTTCCACGATCCGACGCAAACAAAAACTGCACCAGATCGTTGCTGCCGACCGACAGGAAATCGACCATGGGCAGCAGATTTTCGAACTGCATCGCGAGCGCAGGGACTTCGAGCATGACCCCCGACCGGATCGTCTCGGGCACCGGCTCGCCGCGCTGAGATGCGCGGGCAAGCTCGATATCCAGCAACCGCTTGGCGGCCTCAAACTCCGAGACTTGCGCAATCATCGGAAACATCACCGCCAGGTCGCGTCCGGCACTCGCCATAATCAGCGCGCGCAACTGGTGCCGCAGCATCGCCGGTCGATCAAGCGCGATCCGTGTCGCGCGCCAACCCATCGCGGGGTTTTCCTCGGCAACGTTGTGCAAATAGGGCAAGGCCTTGTCGCCACCGATATCGAGAGTGCGAAATGTGACGGGCCGGCCGTTCGCCGCATCAAGTACCCGGGCATAGAACTCGGTCTGCGCCGCGACATCCGGGTAGGTCGCACGCATCATGAACGGAATTTCCGTGCGATAGAGGCCGACCCCCTCGGCCCCGGTTTCGTCCAGATGGTTCATGTCGGCGAGCAGCCCGGCGTTCAGCAGAAGTGATACGGGCACCCCGTCGCGGGTCTCCGAGGCCATGTCGCGCAGAACGCGATAGGACTGCAGACGCGCGCTTCGCGCTTCCACCGCCATCTCGAAATTCGACCGCACTTCGTCGCCCGGCCGCAGGTAGGCCACCCCGTTCTCGCCATCGACCAGTACGGCATCGCCCGTTTCAATGCGCGAGAGCAGGCCTTCAAGCCGCCCAACCAACGACACGCCGAGAGCACGCGCAACAATCGTCGCATGGGCGGTGGCCGAGCCTTCTTCGAGGATCACCGCCTTCAGGTTCTCCGGCGCATAGTTCAGCAATTCGGCGGGGCCCAGCGTGCGTGCGACCAGCACCGCGTCAGCAGGCAGCTGAAATTCCTCTTCCAGGCCCCCATCGACGAGCTGTCGCAGCAGGCGGTCGGTCAGCTCTTCGAAATCGAGCAAACGCTCCCGCAGAAAGCTGTCCGTGACCTTCCCCATTCGAACGCGCGTTTCGTCCTGAACCCGCTGCACCGCGGCCTCGGCGGTCAGGCCCGAGCGGATCGCTTCGTTGATCCGGCGCAGCCACCCCCGGTCCTCGGCAAACATCCGGAAGGTTTCCAGAACATCGCGATGTTCGCCGGTTCCGGCAAACTCCGGCCGCTCCAGCGCCGCGTCCAGTTGCCCATGCATGCCGGCGAGCGCATCACGAACGCGCTGTTCCTCGGACACGGGATCCTCACTGAACATCCGCTCGATGGTGACCCGCTGGTGTTGCACGATGGCGGTGCCGATCGTCAGGCCCGGGCTCAGCGCCAGGCCCTCAAGGCGCTGGGGCAAGGCTTCGGTGACAGCGTCGTAGCGCGCCTCATCGAGGCTCAATATGTCGGCACCGGTGATCAGTTCGGCGAGGACCATCGCCGTCGTTTCCAGCGTTTCCACCTCTTCGTCGGTGTAGCTGCGCTGGGTCCGGTTTTGCACGACCAGGACGCCGAGCACGCGGCCGCCCCGCAGCACCGGCACACCCATTAACGACGAATAGAGTTCCTCACCGGTTTCGGGCCGGTAGGCAAACAAGGGATGGCTCTGGGCATCGGCAAGCGCGACCGGCATCGCCTGTGCGGCGACGAAACCCACCAGCCCCTCACCGACCAAAAGGCGAGTGTTGCGCACGGCATCGGGACGCAGGCCCTCGGTCGCGAACAATTCGAGCACGTCGCCGGCGCGGCGCACATAGATCGAGCACACTTCGGCGACGAGTTCGCGGGCGATCAGGGTGGCGATCTGGTCGAGCCGTGCCTGGGCTGAATCCGGCCCCGCCATGATATCGCGCAGTTGGCGCAACAGGCGGCGCGAACCTGCCCATCCTGCGGATACACCCGGCGCATTTCCCGGTCCGCTGCCGGGTGTTACCGGCGGCTTCATATCCGCACCGCCCGCTGCGCCGTCGCCGAAGCGCGGCTTCGACCGTGCTCGGACTGGGCGAAGCTGGGAAACATCTCGATCTCTATGCGGCGTCGAGCCCGTAGGCGGTGTGCAGTGCTCGCAGGGCGAGCTCCGTGAATTCCTCGGCGATCAGCACGCTGATCTTGATCTCCGATGTGGAAATCACCTGAATATTAATTCCGCGTTCGGCGAGCGCCGAGAACATCCGCTGGGCGACACCGGCATGGCTGCGCATCCCAACGCCGACCACCGAGACCTTCACCACGTCGGCGTCCGGCACCAGCGTCGTGAAACCGAGTTCTTCCTTGCGGGCGTTGAGGATTTCGAGCGCGCGGTCCAGATCGCCGCGCGTCACCGTAAACGTCATGTCGGTGCTGGCGCCATCTTCCGAGACGTTCTGCACAATCATGTCTACATTGACGTTCGCGTCGGCCAGCGGCCCGAAGATGGCCGCCGCCACGCCCGGCCGGTCCGAGACCTGGACCAGCGTGATCTTTGCTTCGTCGCGGCTGTAGGTCACACCGCTTACAATTTCGTGCTCCACAATATCTTCCTCGTCCACGACCAGGGTCCCCGGTCGCTCGCTGCCGACGGCTTCGTCGAATGATGAGAGAACTTGAACCGGAACCCTGTGGTTCATCGCTAGCTCAACCGAGCGGGTCTGCAGGACCTTCGCACCGAGGGATGCCATTTCGAGCATCTCCTCATAGGTGACCTTACTCAGCTTGCGGGCACGCGTCACGATTCGTGGATCGGAGGTGTAGACCCCATCCACGTCGGTATAG
>JABIVD010000026.1 GCA_018667335.1 Rhodospirillaceae bacterium | reverse complement strand
CGGTATCGAGGCATCGCCGCGGCGCGCCGAGCGTTGCGTGGAGCTGGGTCTCGCCGTCAGCGAATCGACGGGCGAGACCATGGCCGACGAGCCGGACGTTGTCGCGCGAGGGCCGTTCGATGTGGTCCATTCGAGCCACGTGGTCGAGCATGTCTATGACCTGCGTGCCACCATGTCTCAGGTCCGGCGGCTGCTGAAGCCGGGCGGCATCGCCATCGTGGTCGTGCCGAATATTCTCAGCGAGAACATGCTGGTGATCAGCCAGGGAATCTTCCACATCCGCAATTTCACGCCCGAGAGCCTCGCGCATTTGTTTGCCGTTTCGGGATTCGAGATTCTCGAACAGAACGTTGGCGACGGAATCGAGATCGTGGCCCGGATGACCGATTTGCCGGCTGAGCCGCCGGTGCCGGATGCCATGGCGGCCGCACGTCTGCACGACGGTCTGGCGGAACGCCTCGCGAAAGAGCTGGGGGTCGCATCTGGTGAGGACGGTACATCCGTCGAGGCCAACATATTTGTGTCACGGCCACCGGCCAGTGCCCGTGTCTGGCGGGGAGGGACATTTCCGCTGTTCAGCAAGCCCGGGCTGCTTAGCCTGATGTTTGGTGCCGGGTTCCGCGAAGCGCCGGTATTCGGACCGCAGGGGCGGTGGGTTCGCTTGCTGAATTTGCGCAATCTGGCATTCAAGTTACGTCGGCGGCTGTTCGGCGTCGGTCGCCTCGAAATCGCTGCGGCGCTCCGAGTCGAATCGCCGAAATCCGGTGGCGCCGAACCTGATGCGCCCGCACTGACCGTCCGGTTTCCAGCCGTGTCGGTTCCCATACTGCTGAAATAGACGGTTTGCGGCGGGTGCGGCCCGCCTTCGAGGACGAGCCCCGAGAATGACGCGATCATGAGCGCCGATGAGGCCAGACTCTATTGCGAGGCCGGACCAGGTGTCGGGCTGGGGCATGTTGCCCGCTGTCTTGCTATTGCGGAAGCCCTGGAGGAAGACGGGCTGTGTCCGGTGTTCATCACGGGGCCCGGCGGCGCCGAAGCGCTTGGGTGGATGGCGCCGGGACGGTTCCCGGTGCGCGCGGCCGATGCCGCAGATGTTGTCCGCGGTGATGGCATCTGTGCCGTGGCTGTCATGGACGATTATGGCCTGGACCGCGCGCGGATGGAGGCGATCGGTAGCCAGGCGCGTATCGCGGTGGTGATTGATGATATGGCCGATCGCGAACTTGCAGGTGATCTGGTCGTGAACCCGGCGGCGGGTTCGGTGTCTGGCGTGTATGCGGATGCCGTGGCACGCGGGGCGCGACTTCTGCTCGGGCCGGCATTCGCCCCGATCCGTGCGGATATTCGGTCTCGCCGTGCGCTTGATCTGGTTCGCCGGAGTTCGTGCGAACCGGATTCCGGCGCGCTGCTTGTGACAGCCGGTGGACTGGACGGGCGGGGTCTTGCGCCCGCATTTCTGTCCGCTACCCTCGACACGGCGGCCGCCAGCAACCGTCCGGTCGATGTGGCCCTGGGCGGCCAGGCATTGTCGTGGCCGGACGTCGACGCGCTCGCAGCTCTGCATCCGACGCGGGTCCGCACGCATCGCGATGCACGGGACATGGCGCAGCTGTATGCGGGCGCTGATGTGTCGGTGGGCCCGGGCGGCGTGGCGCTTCTGGAAAAACTCTGCCTGGGGGTGCCCACTCTGGCGGTTATCGTCGCGGAGAATCAGCGGCCCGCGGTCGAGGGCCTGGCGTCGCTGGGTTGTATCGCATCTGTCGATGCCACGACCAACGGGGCGGTCTCGGAGAATTTTCAAACGGAAGTTCAGCATGCGCTTGATGGGTTGCTGGGTAACGTGACGAAACTCGATGACATGTGGCGGCGCGGTGCGGCGCTTGTCGATGGGCTGGGTGCGCGGCGGATCGTGCTTGCTGCTCGCCCGGAAGCCAACCGAGACGGTGCGTCCGTGACCTTGCGAAAATTCACGGCCGATGACGAGGCCGCGCTGCTGACATGGCAACGCGAACCCGGTATGCGGAGATACTTCCGAGACCCAGCAGTGCCCGAACCGGCCGACCACCAGGCATGGTGCGCGGCGCGCCTGATGGACCCCTTTGGGGTGTGCGAGATCATTCTCGTCGATGATCGCCCGGTCGGGATGGCGCGGTTCGACCCGGCGCCGGATGGTGACCCCGATGCACCCGGCGAGGTGTCGGTTCTGGTGTCCGGATCCGAGCAGGGAAAGGGTACGGGTTCCGCGGCGTTGATGGCGCTGCGCCGGCTGCTGCGTGAACGGGCAATGCGGGCCGAAATTCATCCCGCGAACGTGGCGTCACAGGGCAGCTTTCGTCGCGCGGGCTTCGCCCCGATCTCCGACAATTGCGTGACGGCGGCCGCGCTGGCAGTGAGCGGCCGATGAGTCACACGGCAACGGGTTCAGACGGCGAAGTTTTGCGGATATTTCTGTTTGGAATGCAGGGATATATGTCGACAGTGCTGGAGCGGTTGCTGGCGGATGAACGCGTCCGCGTGGTTGGCCTGTGCTCCGGGCCACCCGCAGGCTTCATTCAGAGAGCCAGGGCCGCGGCCGGGCTGGTGCAGCGACGTCTGCGGATTCGGGGTCGATACGACGTGGTCGTCCGCGACCCGTTTGCCCAGTGCGCCGATCCGTGGCGCCTGGCGCGGCGCAATGGCGTCACCTGTTATTCCCATCGGCAGATCAAGGACCCCGCCTTCGCTGAAAAGGTGCGCGCGGCGCGCCCGGACATCTTGCTGGTGGCGGGGTTTCCGCGTCTCATTCCGCCGTCGGTCATCGCGACTCCGTCCCGGCTGGGAATCAATCTGCATCCATCGTTGTTGCCCAGACACCGTGGTGGCACGCCGAACCGTTGGATAATCCGCAATGGAGAAACCGAAACCGGGATCACCGCACATGTGCTCGACGAGAATTTCGACACCGGTGAGATACTCGGGCAATGGCCGGTGATGTTGGAGCCGGGATTGAGTTGGGGGGAGGCGGAGCACCAAATCCTCGCGCGTTTACCGGACGTGGTCGAAGAGATCGTCTCGAATGTGGTCGGGGGGGCATTGGTCCGCACGCCGCAGCCCCAGGGCGGCGGCGAGTATGAACCACCGTTTCACGGCGCACATGCCTGGATAGACTGGACCCAGCCGTTCGATGAGATTGCGCAGACCTGTCTTGCAACACGGCCGAAGACAGGGGCGCTGACATCAATCGACGGACGGCGGCAATGCATCTGGTCGGTCGGCACCGTGACCGACCTGGATGCCGGGTCGGTGGCACCGGGCACGATCCTGCATCTGAATGCTGCCGGCCACCCCGTTGTGGCCTGCGGCTTGGGTCAGGCCCTGACCGTTGAGAAGATCGTCGCCTATGGCGAGGTTCGAGATTCACGAGGGTGGCGCGATTTTGCTGTGGGACGCCGCTTTCAAACGACCTTCGAGATGTCCGCCTGATGCCCCTGGGAAACCGCACTCTCTCGGATATAAAAGGGAACCTCGCTCGGTATGAGGCAATGGTTGCCAAGCGCCAGGCGGAAGATCAGGACCTGTATATCGTGCGGGATTCATACCTTGGTTGGCGGATGCAACCAAACGTGCGTCATCCACGCTGGCCATACACGACGAATGGCCTGGGCAACAGGGCGTCTTGGTCAGATGCCGTCGCCGCCGCGGCGCCGACGCGGCAGGTTGCGATTCTCGGCAACTCCCATGTGCATGGTGACGAATCTCCCGATGCGGAAACATGGGTGGCCCAAACGCAAACCACACTTGGCGCAGATTGGCGAATCCACAACCTCGGCGTGAGCGCTTATGCGACGGATCAGGCGATTCTGCACTTTCTGGACTTCCAGTCGCGGCAGCCCGTCGATCTCGCGTTGCTGGCGGTCACCACGACCGAGATTTACCGGAATCTGAACCAGTGCCGTGCCTTCATGATGGAGGACCGGGAGATCCCCATGTTCAAGCCCCGGTTTGTTGACGACGCCGGTGCGTTGCGTCTTTTGGACATCCCGATACGGGGTGATCGCCCGCTTGCCGATGAGCTCGACGATCCCGTGGTGTTGGCAGCGCTGCGACGAAATGATGCGTTCTTCCCGTCCTATTCCACGCAGATGCGCGATATCGCTCGGCGCATGCATCTGCCGTTGGCGACCATTTATCAACGCCTGTACGAACCGGCGCTGAAACTGACGATCGCACTCTGTCATCACTTCATTGCCAGCTGTCGTGACCGAGGCGTTCAGCCTGCGATCATGTTTCTGCCCGTGTTTTGGGGGTCGTTCCCCGCCGGCCCGGAGTATGATCGTATTGCTGGCGCCGTCGGCGGCGAGGTTCCACTGATCGATGCCCGGTCCGTCTTCACGCCCGATCGTCTGGCCCTGTCCCGTGACGTTTTGCACCATCGTGCAAACCACTACACGGCGCGCTCGGCCGGTTGGGTCGCCGAACATGTTGCGACGTCCTTGAGGGGGCTTGCCTGAGCACCCCATCTGTTGAAATCAACTTGTAGCTTATCCAAATGACCCATCCTCCTGTTGTCCACATCGGATACCCAAAAGCGGCCTCGACGTATCTGGAAGCCTATTTGACCGGGCATCCGGATGTTCACGTTTTGCGCACGAGGCTTCCCAATCTCGATGTTCCTTCCGGTCCCATCAAGTTGCCCGATGATGGCAAGGTCCCGGTGTGCATGAATGAGAAAACTGCCGAGGGCGTGCTTGCGATTGGTCAAAAGGTTGTCGACAAACGATCAATGTTTACGCCCGGAGCGTGGGACCGGGTTGCGTCGGACGTTCGTTTTGATCCGGAAGAAATGGCCCGCCGGGTTGGAATTCAGGTTCCGAATGCTCGCATTCTGATTGTCATCCGGAATCAGGCCGAATGGCTCGATTTAGCCTATCGCTACTTCCTTGCGCGGCTTCCTGATCATCAGCGGACGTTCGAGGATTTCTGCCAGACGCCGCGGGGCCTGATTTACCTGGAAGCCGGTCACTATGACCGGACCATCCGCGCCTTCGCCGAAACGTTTGGTCTGCATAACCTTTGCGTGCTTCGATTTGAGGAGCTCCGTCGGTCTCCGGATGCATTCGTTGCGCAAGTGTCGGGGTTTTTGGGTGTGGATGTGGCGTCGAAACCAACGGGTGTCGTTAACCCCAGCAGCTCGCCCCTCATAACCAGGATCCGGCAGCGGTTGCCGTACCTGGAGCGGATTCCTGCGCCGATCAAGAGAATGTTGCGGCGCGGCCAGGGAGTGGTACAGGTTAAAAGTTCGACGATCCTGTCCGCCGAGACCCGGTCATCGATCGACGCATCCTTTGCGGAGAGCAATCGGCGGACCGAAGATCTGCTTGCGAGAATTGCTCTCGAGAGTGGCCCCTCCGCGACGCGGTCGAGGACGGCATAGCCGGCGAACCATGCCCCGAATCGTGATCTACATCGGCAGCCTCGACCGGGGCGGAACAGAATCGCACCTGATGCGTACGCTGCCCCAGTTGCGTGCGGCGGGACTGCCCGTGGAGGTCTTTGTCCTGTCCGGTCACGGCGTGTTTATCGAACCACTCCGTGAAGCCGGTGTTCCGGTTTCCACGCCGCTGATCACCAAGCTGCTTCCGGCGGGTCGCGGTACGCTCAGGCGGTTGGTTCTGCTGGCCGGGCTTGTGCCGGAACTTCTCGTGCGCATGCTGTGGCGCCGACCGGCCGTCGCTCATTTCTTTCTGCCAACGAGTTATTGCATCGTCGGTCCGCTCGCGGTTTTGATGCGTGTGCCGGTACGACTCATGAGCCGGCGCAGCCTGAATGACTATCTCGATACGAAGCCGTCGTTCGTCACGCATGTTGAACACTGGCTCCATCGCCGTATGACCGCAGTTCTGGGAAATTCGCACCAGATTGTCGAAGAACTCGCGGATGAAGAGGATGTGCCGTTCGAGAAACTGGTCTTGTTGCGCAATGGGATCGAAATTCGGCCGCTGTCCACGGAGGACCGCAGGCAAGCGGCCCGCGCCAAGTATGATGTTTCCGCGTCCTGTGTCGTGATTGCCATCGTGGCGAACCTGATTCCGTACAAGGGGCATCAGGACTTGCTGCGGGCGCTGGCCATGCTGCCCCCGGACCAGGACTGGGCCTTGCTCATACTCGGCGGCGATCCGAGCGGCTACCGGAAGGTGCTGGTGGAGCTGGTGGCTGAACTCGGCCTGGAGGAACGCATCCGGTTTCTCGGCGAAACCGCGGACGTACCGCAGGTGCTGGATGGATGCGACATCGGCGTTCTGTGTTCCCACGAGGAAGGGTTTTCGAACGCATTGCTGGAATATATGGAACGGGCATTGCCTGTTGTGGCGACAGACGTCGGCGGCAACGCCGAAGCCGTTCTGGATGGCGAGACAGGGATACTCGTGCCTGCGCACGCGCCCGCAGACCTGGCCAGAGCGTTGCAAGCGGTCGTCGAGAACAAAGACCAAAGAAAGCGAATGGGCGAAGCGGGCCGTGCACGCGTCACCCATGAGTTCGGCCTGGATGCGAGCGTGGGCGCCTACACGACCCTCTATGAAGCATTGCTGCGCGGCGACAAGGTCCCCACGCGTATGTTGGTGGCGCCAGGCGCCGGTGATGCAGCAGTTGGCTGAACTGATATCTGACGTGTGTGCCGTAACCCGTGGAAATAGAGACCGAGACCTGCATGTCTGCAATCGATAATCCCGCGTTCCTTGAGCTGGTTGCACTGGGGATCGGTGACCCGGACCGTATGGAGCCGTTTCATCCGCGCACCCGCGATAAACCCATCCCGGTCCATCGTGACCCGGTATCCGGCCTTCTCGTTCTTGAGCGGTTCGAGCGGCCTGAGGATTATTACGCTGCGGACAAACCGCCGGACCGCGATGAGAGCATGCAGTACTCGATTACCGAGCTTGCATCCGGCGCATCGTTGAAGACCCGAACGCTTGACGATCAGCAGCGGCGTTTTGCGATGTTCCGGGATCGCCTCGCCGGGAAATCGGTGTGTGACTATGGGGCGGGATTCGGTGGATTTGTTCGGTTGGCCGCCCAGGTCGCCGAGCGTTGTGCGGGTGTCGAGCTGCGCGCCCACTGCCACGCCCATGCGGCCGAGCAATTTCCGGAGATTCCGTTTGTTACCGACATTGGTTCGCTCGATGGCGCGTTCGATGTGATCACGCTGTTCCATGTGCTCGAACATCTGCCGGGCGCGCTGGAGACCCTTCGGAGACTGCGCGCGCGACTTAACACAGGTGGCTGCCTCGTCATTGAAGTGCCCCATGCAAAAGATTTTCTGATCCAGTCGGTTGAGCTGCAGGAGTTCCGGGATTTTACATTCTGGAGCGAACATCTCGTCCTGCACACGCGTGACACGCTGCAGGGCCTCCTCGAGGCGGCGGGCTTTTCAGATGTTCGTGTCTGGCATGAGCAACGCTATGGATTTACCAACCATCTGAACTGGTTTCTGAATCGGAAACCTGGCGGACATGACGCTCTAAGTGGTCTTGAAGAGGAAATCCTCGAGGCCCAGTATCGTGAAGCGCGAGAGCGTGACGGAACCTCCGATACGTTGATGGCAGAGGCACGCGTTTGACCGAACGACCGGCCCGTTATCGATGACGATCCTCGCCGTTTTATCCCAGCCCGGACCGGTGGCGTTTGTGGTGCCGTCGCTGTTGCACGCACGTCGCGCACAGGAATCGATACCTATTGTGCTCGCGACCGATCCGGCGTGGGTTTCCGCACCGGACCGCGCCGCGCTCGGCAAATGCGAGATTGTGGGGGCGATTGACGAGACTGACATGGACGAATTCGTCGCGGCGCACCGCCCGACCGTCATGATTGTCTCGACCACCGGCTCGGCGACCGAGGTGGCTGCGATGTCCGCGGCCACGGCGTTGGGTGTGCGGACGGTCCGGATCATCGATGTTCCCTACAACCACGCCGAGCGGATTCGCGATTCTGCCCCGCCCGGTGTCGTCGGGGACGCGCTAGCGGTCATTTCGATGCGTGACATTGATCGGGCTCCTCCTGAAGGGATACCGCGCGAACGTATTGTTGCTGTTGGCCATCCGGGATGGGAGCGTGTGAAGCCGGCGCACCCGGCAGACTCCCGCGCGATGGTGTTTCTGTCACAGCCGATCGGGGCGGACGGCTTTGGACGATTCGGATACTCCGAAATGGCTTCCTGGGACCTGGTGCTCGAAGCGCGCCGCGTGCGCCCCGATCTGTTTCAATCGTTAATATGGGCCCCACATCCGCGTGAATCGGTCCCGGCCGAAATATTGCCGGGGTGCGATGGAATCGCAGTCTCGACCGACCAGGCGTTGCAGGAATGTGGCACAGTTTTCGGGATCTTCACGGCGGCATTGACCGACGCTTTCCTCATGGGCCGGCGCGTCATCCCGGTCCAGCCAGGCTTGCCGGCCGATGATTTCTGTACTCTCAGTCGGGCCGGTTGGGTTGCACGTTGTGGATCGCTCACGGACGTGATCATGGCGCTCGAGGCCGCGAAGACCGTATCGGCAGAACCACTACGTGCAGAGATCCGGGACAGCGCCGCGCGCCTGGCGGCGTTGCTGGAACAGGAAATCGCAGCATGAAGGTCATCGGCCTGGTTCAGGCGCGCATGGGGTCCAGCCGCCTTCCCGGCAAGGTGATGCGCCCGCTCGCCGGCCAACCCTTGGTTTGGCACATTGTTGACCGGCTGTGTCGGGTCCCCGGCATCGCCGGCAACGTCCTCGCGACGACCGCTGACCCGACCAATGACATCCTTGAGACGTTTGCCCGCGCACATGCATTGCCGGTCGTACGCTGGCCCGACGAGGATGATATTATCGGCCGCCTGCTTGCCGCGGCGGATCTCACCGATGCCGATGCCTTCGTCAAGGTGAATGCCGATTGTCCTTTGCTCGATCCCGAGATCGTCGAGGGTGTCCTGGACAGATTTCTTGCCGGGGATGCCATCGATCTTGCAACCAACAAGCTCGATGGCAGCTACCCGCTTGGATATTCGGTGGAGATTGTGCGGGTCGAGACGCTGCGGCGCTGCGATCGCGAACTGAAACAACCGGCGCAGCGTGAATTGGTCATCCAGTGGATGATCGACCATCCGGATGCATTCCGACTGCTCGGCGTGTCCGGGCCGGGGATCGCAGTAGCCCCCAACTTGACCGTGGACTATCCGGACGACTATGCGTTGATGCAACGCATCTTCGATGCCCTGTACGAGCCGGGCGCATGTTTCGGCCTTGCCGAGGTGCTTCGCTTATTGCAAGAGACCGGCATTTCCACTATTCCAAACGCCGGTGGCACAGGGTGAAGAGGCTTGAATTGGCCTGCTTGCCGCACCTCGCCAGGCGCCATCGAACCCAATCTCAAAGCCATACTGGAAATCGATAAATGGATACCGGCAAGACCCTGACAATTGGCAGTGTCACGATCGGCGGTCCGCGGACCGTGGTTATCGCGGAAGCGGGCGTGAATCATCTCGGCCGACTTGATTACGCTGAAGAGCTCGTCAAGACGGCAGCCCGCGCCGGCGCGGACGTCGTCAAGTTTCAGACGTACAAGGCCGAGAACCTGACCACCAAGGATGCCCCGCGCTTCTGGTCCTGGGAAGGTGAGGTCGCGTCCGAGGGCAGCCAGTTTGACTCCTACTCTCTGCTCGATAGCTTCGGTCGCGAACAGCATATCCAGTTGATGGAGCTGTGCCACAAGTACGGCGTCGAGTTCATGTCGACTCCGTTCGACGCGGAAGCGGCTGACATGCTGGTGGATATCGGCATGAAAGGGTTCAAAATCGCCAGTTGTGATCTGAACAACCTGCCGTTCCTGAGCCACATTGCAGCCAAGGGGTTGCCGATCCTCCTGTCGACCGGGGCCGGGACCCTTGAGGATATCCGCCGCGCCGTTGATACGATCGAGGCGCAGGGCAACAGCCAGATAGGCATCCTTCACTGCACGCTGTGCTATCCCACGGAACCGGCAGATTCGAATCTGTCGGCGATCCATGACATCCGCGCGCACTTCCCCGACTACGTTCTCGGACTTAGTGACCACACGTTGGGCACGACCGTTCCCGCGGCGTCGGTTCTCTTTGGCGCGAAGGTCATCGAGAAGCATTACACGTTCGACAAAACCCTGCCTTTCAGTGCCGATCATTGGCTGTCCCTCAGTGAGCCCGAGTTCACCAAGATGGTCGAAGAGGTGCGTACGCTGGAGGCCGCCATCGGGCATGGCCGCAAGGAAGTGCTCGAATGCGAAACACCGGCACACAGTTTCGCGCGACGCAGCGTGGTCTCGGTTGCCGAGATTCCCGCAGATACGGAGATCACGGCAGACATGCTGGCGATCAAGCGGCCGGGCACCGGGCTGCCGCCGGAGTTCTTTGATCGCATTGTGGGCACCCGCAGCATCCGTCCGATTGCTGCGGACAGCCTGCTCACCATGGAAGACTTCCGCTGAACGTTCCCACACCGTTGGTCGCGCGCCGCGCTGCCTTGAATTGATTCGATGGCCGTCGTCGCGATCGTCCAGGCCCGAATGGGATCGAGCCGATTCCCCGGGAAAATGGTGGCGGACCTTGGCCCGTGGCCGCTCGTCGAATGGGTCCTTGCACGGACGGCAAAAGCGATAAGCCTCGACAAGGTCATTCTGGCAACATCCGACAAGCCGCGTGACGACGTGTTGTGCTCTGTCGCGGACCGCCTGCAGGTGGAGGTGTTCCGTGGCGACGAGGACGATGTCCTCGGTCGGTACTCCGCCGCAGCGCGTGCAGCAAACGCGACCACGGTTGTCCGCATTTGCGGTGATCGTCCGCTGGTCGATCCGGCGGTGATCGACCTGGCCGTCAAAGAGTATTGTGCCGGGGGCGCTGACCTGACGTTCAACCATATTCCTGACGGGAATGAGAATTGGCCACGGGGGTTCGGTGCCGAGGTTCTGTCGGCATCGCTGCTCCACGAAATGGCGGAAGGCGTTGACGATCCCTATCACCGGGAACATGTCACGTCGTTCCTGTGGAATGACCGGACACGCCATCACATTCGTCCGGCACCATGCCCCGTGAACATCGATCCCGGATTCGCCGGGCTTCGGCTCGACGTCGACGAGCAGGAGGATCTGGACCTGCTGCAGAAGATCCTGCCTGCGCCTGACCTTGCCGTGTCCGCCGAGGCGGTGATTGCGGCGTGGCGCAGGTTGGGTTCAGAGACTGATGCTTTTCCGCCGGAGCGATCAACTTAACGCCGACCCATCGAGTTCGTATGCGAATACACATCCTGACGCCGGGTTTTACAACGCCGAACGGGCGTGCGTTTCTGTTTCCATTGATCACCCATCGGCGGGCGCTGGCGGATGCGGGAATCGAGGTGCGGCTGTTCGGGGGCGACTCTCCCGAGCTGACGGACTGTGATCGGCTTCTGGTCGATCGCAAGTTCCACGAACCCCTGTGGCCGACCGCAGAACGTGAAATTCTCGACGGGTTCGCGCGCTGGGCAGAAAAGACGCCGACCATTTTTGTGGATACCTCGGATTCTGCGGGCTGGCTGCACGTCAAGCTGCTTCCCATTGTGCATGCCTATGCCAAGGCTCAGCTGCTGCATGACCGAACAGCGTATCTGGCGCCCCACTATGGCTACCGCGCCTTCGCTGATTTTTATCATCGCAGTTTTGGTGTTGCCGACACGGAACCGGCTTGCTCGGATCCGGTGCCCGAACCGGTGCTACTCGATAAACTTCGGGTTTCCTGGAACTCGGGCCTGGCGGACTATTCGGAGTTCGGGCCGCATCGGATGGCGCTTTACGGGCGATTGCCCTGGTCTGCTCTGCTGCGGTTTCCAAATCCGCGGAGCGCGCCGGATGCCAAGCGGCCAAACACCGTATCCTGCCGGTTTGGTGCGAACTATGCCCGCGCGTCTGTGGCCGCGCAGCGAGTCATGATCCGTGAACATATGGCGGACCGGATGTCTGTCGACAAGGTTTCCCGTCGGCGTTATTTCGCCGAACTGCGTCGGTCGCAGGTCGTTGTATCTCCGTTCGGCTGGGGAGAGATTACGCTAAAGGATTTCGAAGTGTTCCTGACCGGTGGTCTGCTTTTCAAGCCGGACATGGCGGGTATCGACACCTGGCCGGATCTGTTCGTCGATAACGGGACATATATTGCGCACCGGTGGGACCTGGACGATTTCG
>JABIVD010000036.1 GCA_018667335.1 Rhodospirillaceae bacterium | reverse complement strand
CTGCAAGACTCGAACTTGCGACCCCCGCATTACGAATGCGATGCTCTACCAACTGAGCTAAGGCGGCACCGAAAGGCCGCGCTCTACCTAGGTGGGGCGCGGTCCCCGGTCAAGGACTTTGCGGGCACGCCGCAGATGTTTCAGGCGGGCTTGCCCGCCGTGATCGAGTAGGCAACCGGAAACGAGGTGTTGTGCCGCACACGGTTTTGCGTGTGGGTCTCGTCCCAGTCCATCAGTTCCGGCATGTGTGTGCCATAGAACCAGGCCGCCATGTCCGCCCGGGATTCTTCGGGGAAATATTCCAGCGCCTGGATCCAGCAATAGGCAATCGCCTCAAACGGGCCGCCGGTGGTTTTCGGTTCTTCCGGCTGGAGTCCCGCCTCACGCATGGCGCGCGCCATACCGAACGGGGTCCAGCGAAGATAGTCATCGGGTGACTGGTGGAGTTCGCGGAGCAGCGGCTCGAACACATAGACGCGCCCGCCCGGCCGCGTGATCCGCGCCAGCTCGGCGAACAGCGCATCCTGGTCGGCGACGTGGTGCACCAGGTTGGGCACCAGCACGAGGTCTACGCTGCTATCCGCAAGGCCCGTGTCCGAAGCCCCGACCCGCCGCGCGCCGGGCACGAACAGGAAGCGCGGGTCGTCGACCATAGAAGCGTTGTAGGCGCCACGGTCTTCCGCGCTCTGTGGGCTGCAATCGAGTGCCTGGAAATCCTGATCCTGAAAAAACGGAGCGACCAGCGAGCACCCGCCGTAGAGCAGGCCGCGCTCCAGCGACGCCACCACCGCACCGGCCGGCATCTCCGCCGCGAACGCACGGACGTCGGTCAGCAGGCGCTTGAAATGGGGCCACTTGGTCTCGACCTGGAACACACGCTCGGCCAGAACGGCGGCGTGGCCGTCGAGCATCTCGGGCGTGAACCGTTCGCTATCGATACGCGCGTCTTCCGCCAGGCTCACGGCAGCGGCTTCTCGAAGGTCATGTAGATCGTGTCCGCCGTTCCCTCGCGGGCCAGCGTATCGCGCCAGACGGAATCGAGCGCCGGGTCATCGAGCCCCGGGAGCGGGTGGCGGCCGCCGGGTGCGCGTTCGCGCAACCAGCGCAGCGTGTTGGCGACGCCAAACCGATGGACAAACCGTGTCTCGACAGGGACCAGGCCGGCCGCGCGGCCACAGCGTGCGAGCGAATCATCGCTGAAATACCAACGGTGAACAGACCGGTAGAAGAAAGGTGGATAGTCCTCGGGCAAAAGCTCCATCAGCAGATCACCCCGATTGGGTGTCGAAACCGTCAAGCGGCCTCCGGGTGCCATGAGCGCCGCGATCTCGGTCAGAAACGCGGCCGGCGCCTCGACATGTTCGATCACCTGAAACGAGAAGGCGTGCTCCACCGCACCCACGCAATCGTCCAGCGCATGGGTCGTATAGTCGTAGACGTGAAACCCGCGCCGCGTGAGGGACTCGTGATACGGTTTGCCCGGTTCGATCGCGATCACACTCCGGGCCAGGCCCGCGACAAAATCGAGAAAACTTCCTGCCGCACAGCCCACGTCGGCCACCACCTTGCCCCGCAGAGTCATGGGATTGACGACGTTCAACCGCTCCAGCTGCAATGGGTCATGGGCCGCATGGAACCCGTTGGTGTCGGATGCCTCGCCGAGAATTTCCCGGTAGGCCGCGTCGGTGTAGACCGCATCGTCGTGGCATGAATGCTCGTCGAGGCGGCGCACACCGCAGCCAACGCATTCGGCAACCATCCCGCTGGCCCGGCTGTTGCCGAACGCACCGTCGCGGACCGGACCCTCATAAATCGGAATCCAGGCCTGTTCGCCACACACGGCACAATCAGGAAACGCCACAAGATCCGGCGTCGCGGGATCGATCGAAGCAGCGTCGAGGGTCGCGATGCTCATGCGTAGGCCAATCTTTTCTGAACGGTGATTTCGGAATCGGCGAGCAGGTTGGCGATCCGAACGCCGGCATGGCCATCGCCAAACATGTGTGAGGATTCATACCGGCCATGATCCATCTGGGACCGCGCCGCTTGTTCGATCGCACCGGGTTCATAGTCGGCATGACAAACATTCGCGGCATGCTCTCGGCCGCCCTGCCGGGTGCCGACATTGACGGCCGGCACACCCAGATAGGCACCTTCGCGCAGGGCCGAACTCGAATTCCCAACCAGCACGGCGGAATTGTTGATCAGGCGGGCATATTCTTCGGCCGGGAAGTTGCGGTAGAAATGCACGTTTGCGTCCGGGTTTTCCTCGCGATACATGCGCAGGCCCTTGGACACATCATCGGACCCTGCATCCACATTCGGCCACAGCCAAACGGTCTGCATGTCGATCTTGCGAACCGCCTCGAGCGTGGCCGAAATCTGGTCGTAACCGGAACCATATTCCGTCGTGACCGGATGTTGCAGAACGACCATGTAGGGGCGCGACGGATCGAGGTGGGCGCCCGTGCCCTGCTCGCCGTTGAGCAGGCCGGAGTCCAGACTGAGGTCGGTATCGACCAACAGGTCGATTGCCGGACAACCGGTCATATGCACGGTCTCCGGTGCCTCGCCCATGCGCACCACAAAACTATGCGCACGTTCGGTTGCCGGGAAATGGATATGTGCCAGCTTGGTGATGGCGTGGCGCACGCTCTCGTCGATGGAACCCGTGACCTCGCCACCCTGGGTATGGGCCAGCGGGATATTCATGTAGGCCGCCGCGATGGCCGTGGCCATGGTCTCGAACCGGTCGGCGACCGTCAGCACGATATCGGGCTGGAGGTTTTCCAGCTGGCTCGAAAGCTCGATAATTCCCATGCCGGTGGACTTCGCCATGGTGGTCGGGTTTTCGCCTTCGACGATCGAGTAGATCACCGCCGAGGGTTCGAACCCGTCCGCGCGGATCAAATCGACGACATTGCCGTAGCGATAGAGCAGCGCGGAAGCGCCGACGACGAGTTGAAGCTCCAGCCGATTATGCTGTTGGACCGCACGCATAACCGACTTGATACGCGCGTAGTTGGCCCGGCTGTTCACGACCACGCAGACCTTGCGGATCGCCGGGCTTCCGTTGAGTTTGCGAATGGCATTCATCCTGCGGCCCTCAGTTCATTGGCACCTGTATGGTCCGCCGCGATCCTCTCCAGGAGCCCGGTCGCATCGTCGAGAATATTCTCGATATGCGTGCGGAACACGTCGCGAAATATGCCCATCATCCGCGCATGCGCGTCTGCATCGGCGGCGCGGTTTATGTAGTAGCCGGCGACAGGCGGCATGCCGCGGGCAGAACCGCTGAGAGGGACGACCACCCCGCCATATTCTTCATCGCATCGATTCAGGAACTCGGTGAGCGCAGCTTCGAAATCATGGAGATGCTCTGCCGCCGGCAGGACATCATCCAAGAATGCGCGCATCTCCAGGGCGAATTCATGCCAGACCCGAAGCCGGCCTTCGGCGTCCTGAGTGGCCATATACTGACCGGCGTTGAAATGACGGCCGGCATTCTTGATCGCCCGCACCACTTTCGCCTTGTCCAGCCCCGCACCGGGAATCTCCAGATCCTCGGGGTGCACCGGCAGCGTTCCTGGTATCGCGACGCCGTCGCTGCAATTGAATGCGGTCACTTCCGCGCTGGAGATCACCGTCTCGAAGACCCAGCGGCTCCAGAGGTAGTAGGAGTTGGTCCAGGCGGGGCCGCCAAAGTTTCCCGGCACCTGGATCGGCATATCGTTGTGCCCTTGAGCGTGTCCCTCACGCGTGTTGTAGACCGTGTCATTCGCATGATGCGCCGCCGGATCGACAGACCCGCAATCGCAGCCGAACAGGTAGACCTTCCGGAAGCCCAATGTGGTCGCGAGCGCCATCGCGGTGTTCGCCGAAAACGGGCCCGTACCGACAACCGGATCATGGGCATCGCCAAACATCCGCGAGGAACTCAGAAACTCTCGGTGAAACAGGAATTTGTCGTCAAACAAGCGCGTCACGCCGGCCTTCACTGAAACCGAGGCCATCAGGTCGACACCGAATGTTTCATTGTCTCCGCCGGAGCGCTCAAAGATGTGGGCAATACGGGCTTCTGTGGTCTCGTTGTTCTCTTTCTCGATCTGGAAGTCCGGCTTGATCCCGGCGCTCAGAAGCGTCTGGAGAGCGGACCCCGCGCAGAAGACGACCGCATGTCCCTTCCAAGCGCGGATGGCCTCGATCGATCGATCGAGCGACGGCCCGGAGCCGATGATGAATGCCGCCAGATCATGCGGCGCCTGATATGCCCCATCGATCATCCAGAATTCATGCGTGTCGACATTCGACACTGTGTTCTCGATCATGAGTTTCTCGTCGCTGTAATACCCCTGCATGATCGATTTCATGCCGACGAGCTCATGAAATGCCCGCGTGATCGCGATCGTCGTGTCGGTCTGATAGTGAACATAGGCGTAGGCCCCATCCACGGCCGATGCGCCAAATCGTGTCATCAGCTCGTCGAGTTCGTTCTGTGCGGCCCGCGGATCAAGCTGGACGATGACGTCAAGCGATGCATTCTGTGCCGTGCAGTGATCTGACAGGGCCCGCCAGTCCAGTGCATGCAGACTGTGCACAAGAAATTCTTCCATCGGTTCGATCAGAACCACATGGCGCGGCTTAATTTTCTCAAGCAATTTCGGCACATGCAGCCCGAGACCAACCCCTATAACCACAAGCATTCCCGCTTGTTCGACGGGCGGCATAGGAAGCAGAGAGTCCCCGGCGCAGGCGGCGAGTTCGGTCGACAATGCCTTCGTGCACGGGTCTGAAAGTGAGTCCGGTTCGGGGCACCCGACAACGACGCGCATCGGGGATTTCCGCCAGGATTCAACCTGCGCGCGCGCAAAGTCGATGGCATTCTGGTTGTAGAGCCGGGCTCCGCCAATATCGATATCGATCGCCCGTCCTGTCTCGTCGAGTACAGGCTGCGTAATCGTGTCGGTGGATCGCCGCGCTAGCGACGCGACACCGGGCAACGCGGCGTCGAGGAAAATTAGATTCTGCTGGAACAATGATAGTTCGGTCATCGACATCTTTCGGACGTTCGCGGCGCAGCCGGAAATCAGATGTCATTGAACGCAAATTTGGTTAGCAAAGGCTTTACACCGCCTCTGCTTGTCACTCGGCACGATCAGGCAGAGCCTGGAACCCCGGCGGACGACAGTGTTTCCGGCGCGTTGGTAATCGAATCGTCACCACCGCTATGGGCGAGCGCCCGGTGAATTCGTGGCGGCTGTGACCAGCCCAGCGTCGCAAATGCGCCGCAGTGACCACACACAGCAGACCAGTCATCCGCGACGGTGCCGCAATCGCCGCATACCCATGCACGATCAGACTCGGCGCTGGCCGCGAGCTCCAGCCATTCAGCCGGCGTTGTCATATCTTCTGCGTCCTCATCGGCGAGCCGCGCCCGTAGACGATAAACACCCGCAGTCGGCGCAACCGCCTGAAGCTCGTCGAGCCGCCGGTGAGCTTCACCCCACAGGTTCGCATCGAGAGCCGCACGGGCCAGCGCGAGGTGACTTTCCGGGTGTTCCGGTGTCGACCGAACCAACGCCTCAACCGCCTTGTAGGTTTCGAGGGGGGGCGTCTGCGGGCCGAGCAGGCCGAGATAAACATCGCGCAGGTCGGGATGGGGCGCAGCCACCCAGGATTTCTCTAAAAATTTTCGCGCACGCCGCGCGCGACCATCTTCGGCCACGAGTTGCGCGAGCAGGCTGGCCGCCGGGACCAGAGCGGGATCAAGCTCGTTGGCTTTGCGCGCTTGCGCATAGGCATCGGCTGCCTCGCCCGAACTCCTGGCGACACGAGCGCGCTCTGTGAGCAAGGCCGCCTGCTGCCGGCGCGCCTGCGCGGACGAACTGCGTTTCGATTTCTGGGATTCCTCAATCAGCCGCTGGGCTTCGCGCCAGTCCCCGGCCCGGCTCAGCAGCGACACCATTGAATCAACCACCCATGGGGTGCGCGGCTTCAGCGCGTAGGCGCGCTTCGCGTATGACAGAGCGCGCGTGTCATCGCCTTCTCTCAAAGCGTCGGTGATCAGACCACGCAGGCCAAGAAACTCTGTTTCCTCATTCTGCGTCATGCGCTCGAACGCGGCGCGCGCCGCCGCTTCGTCACCGGCGATCTGCGCTGTCTGTGCCTCGAGCAACAAAGTCACAGGCGCATGATCGAGCAGCGATCCAACACGGCGCGTATGTTTGCGTGCATTGTCAGCATCGCCTGACGCGATCGCGACCAGACCATCTGACAACGCCCGCACGCCTGCCTCTTGCCTGCTCAGGCGTCGTCGCATCGACCATTCACGCGGCCGGCGCCGAATCCAGCGCCAAACGGCAAAAATACCCGCAGCGGTCACGGCCAGGAGGAATGCCGAAAGCGCAAGAATTCCCACCGAGGTCTCGACACGCCACCCCTCCCAGTCGAGCGACACCACGCCGGGGCGGTTGGCGAGCCAGACGGCGACCGCCACCACGATGGCAACTTCGGCCACATAGATCAGGAAACGAAGCATCACGAACCGCCCTCGGCGCGCAGCCGGGCAATCGCCTGCGCCTCGATCACCGCGAGCGCATCCTGCGCATCGAGATGCGCCTGTGCGCGGGTCATCCAGGGCGAGAGGATCTCACCCGGCGTGCCACCAACATCCTTGAGCTCCGACATGACATTCGCGACATTACGATCCGCCAGCAATATTTCGGCGCGCGCAATCCGGGCCTCGATATCATTGCCTTGCACATCTGCCCCGGTCCGACGGATGCGAACGATGTCGTTGATCCGACCCGTCAGGCGATCGACAAGATCACCGGTCTCGCCGCGTCTGCCCGCGGCCAGTAGTTCCGGAATCAAATTTGCGAACGAAAGCTCGAGCGCAGGCGCTGTCGCCACGCCGGTCTCTGCAGATACGCGAAGCATCTCGAACGCCGTGTTCAATGTCGGGTCGGCGTCACCCAATGACCCCGCCGTGTTCAGAGGCCCCGCGAACGGTGCACCGCGTTCCAGCGCGGTCCGCAACTGACCTGCCGCAAGCGCCAGTACCGATGCGCGAGACATTGCCGCGTCGTCGGCGTCTCTTCCGGCGCCCAGCGCGGCAATCTGCGATTCCAATGCGGCCTGTGCCGCCGTCAGCGCCTTGAGCTTCGCATCGAACTCCAAGATCCCGCCGGACATGGCCTGTATGTTCGTGGAGGCAATTTGGATTGCGTTCTGTATCTCGACGTCGAGAACGTCGAGCCGGGCGAGAATCGCGGGATCAGAGGACGTCCCATTTCCGCCCCCCGCCGCGAGTGCATCACGCAACCCGTCTATCTCGGCCCGCAACGGCGCGAGGGCGGTTTCCATATCCGGCGGCGACAGTTTGGACAATTGGATGCGCAGCGCCGCCACTTCCTGGGTCAGGGACGCCAACGCCGCCGGGTCTGCAGCCGGCGCGCCATCTCCATTGGTCTCGGCAAGACGTGCGACCCGGCCTTCAAGCGCTGAGAAACGGGCATTGTCGCCATCACTCGCGCCCGGTCCCATGGTCGACCACCAGACCCAGCCACCGACGCCGATCGCGACCGCGAGGGCCAAAATCGCGAGCCCACCACCGCGGGCGGGAGATGTCGCGCGATCCCGAGGCTCGGGTTTTCCGCTCCCGGGTGACACGTCGCGTTCTTCCCTCGTCTCGTCCTGTTCCTTCGAACTGTTTGATTCGGACGGACCCGCGGCACCCGTGCTGCCTGATGACAGGTCGATTCCCTCCGCCGCGGCAGCCGCGCGAATAGCTTCCATCCGCGCAGCCGGGATGGTGTCTCGCTGTTTCCAGCCCTGAACGGTGCTCACCGGGACGTCTAACCGCGCCGCCATCGGGCGAATACCGCCAAAGGCATCGACGATCTTGCTTGCCGGCTGATCTGTTTCATCACGCATGGTCATGTTCCGCTTTATTCGTACGTACTCATGCGTACATACGCCTGTTCAGGTTCTTCCGCCACAGAATCCCGACATCATCCCGACATCATCCCGGCATCCCGCACTGTACCGGGCGTACGTCTATGTCTTCGCCGCACCCAAAGCGCGAAACAGGCTCACCTGGTCGGGCGTTTCCGCAATTCGGATGTCTGAAAACGCCAAATTTGTAAGCTTCTCCGCGACCGCACCAGACAAAGCGACCGCGACAGTCCGGCCGCAATGCTCGACCAATCCCTCAGATGTGACGAGTTCGGCAAACTGCGCAGCCGTACGTGGGGAAAAGAATATCGCAGCATCGAGAGAGCCACCCCTCAGGCGTTCGCCTATCACGTCCGGTAGATTAGGCACCGGTTCCGCGCGATACAGCACCGCCCGGCTGACCTCGAACCCCGCCAACGCCAGTTTTCCCGACAAATCGCCCGCCGTTACGGTGCCAGCCACATGAACCAGTTGCCCATCGGGCGGTGATAGCCGAGTTATGACCAAGTCAGCGAGCGTCTGCACGTTTCCGTCTGCGCTCTCGGTTCGATCGAATCCGTTTTGCCGGGCCGCAGCGGCGCTCGCGTCCCCCACGGTAAAAACAGGCAGATCCCGTCGAACTGTCGCTGACGCCAGCGCACGTACACCATTTGCGCTGGTGATCAGGATCGCCTGTGCATCCGACAAATTGAGTGTGGTGTCCGTATCGAAAGTCACCTCAAGCAGCGGCGCGATCACTGGTTCATGACCAAGCGCAATCAATTCAGCCGCAGTTTCATCCGCGTCAGGCCGGGGACGGGTTACCAACACGCGCATATCAATCGCCGAGAGCTGCGAAGAAGTCAGGTCCCATCCGCGTGCGCAATTCCGCACCGACGGCGCGGCCAAGGGATTCAGGATTGTTTGCCGGGCCGGCGTGCGCCAGACGCACCAGGCCGCGCCCATCGGGCCATGCGGCGAGGCCTGTCAGGAGCATTTCATCACCATCCAGTCGTGCAAGTCCGGCAATCGGGGTGTGACATGTTCCATCGAGCGCATCGAGCATCGCCCGCTCCGCGCGCAAACACAGCACCGCCGCCGGGTGAGAAATCGCCCGTAGCGCGTCCATGGCGCGGGCATCGTCTGTCCGGCTCGTGATCGCAATGATCCCCTGACCCGCCGCGGGCAACATCTCATCCTCATCCAGAACAGCATCTGCCGCATCGCCCAGGCCCAAACGGCGCAGCCCTGCATAGGCAAGCAGGGTCGCATCCGCCTCGCCGTCTTTTATTTTACGCAGCCGGGTCTCGACATTGCCGCGAAACAGCACCGTTTCCAGGTCCGGTCGCAATGCAAGCAATTGTGCCCGGCGACGCAGGGATGCCGTACCAACCCGCCCACCCTCGGGAATGGACGCGATGGACGCCGCTCCAATCAGTGCATCGCGCGGATCTTCTCGTTCCAGTGCTGCACCGATGGTGATGCCTTCGACGAGCCAGGTTTCCATATCCTTGGCCGAATGCACCGCGATATCGATCGCGCCATCCAGCTGCGCACGGTCAATCTCCTTGGTGAACAAGCCCTTCCCGCCGAGCTCGGCCAACGGGCGATCCGTGACCGCGTCCCCGGTGGTACGGATCGTGACAATTTCGGGTGCTGGCGCGTCCGGATAGGCCGCCGTCAAAAGGTCGCGCACCATGTTTGCCTGGGTAAGCGCAAGGGGACTGCCCCGGGTGCCAATACGGAGTTTGTTATCGCTCATGCGAAACTCATAACGGCATGCGGGCCGAATGCAAAATTGCTTCTCGAATGAACTTTCCTGACGATGCGACGCCGCCAGCCAAATGGGCTATATGATCCTCATGCGCGTTCTCGGAATTGAAACCAGTTGCGACGAAACGGCGGCCGCAATCGTGTCCGACGACCGATCCATTTTATCCAACGTGGTGCTCAGCCAGCTCGACGATCACCGTCCGTTCGGCGGGGTGGTCCCGGAGATCGCCGCACGCGCGCATCTGGAACACCTGGACTCGATCATCGCGCGCGCACTCGACGAAGCAGGCATCGACCTGGAAGAGCTCGACGGCATTGCCGCAACCGGCGGGCCCGGCCTTATTGGTGGGGTCATTGTCGGTGTGATGACGGCCAAGGCGATCGCAGCAGCGCGCGACCTGCCTTTCATCGCGGTGAACCATCTCGAAGCCCACGCCCTGACGGCCCGGCTCACCGATGATGTGGCCTTCCCGTATCTGCTTCTGCTGATCTCCGGCGGCCACTGCCAATTGTTGATTGTCGAGGGGGTCGGGCGGCACGTGTTGCTCGGCACGACGATGGATGATGCGATCGGCGAAGCATTCGACAAAACAGCGAAACTTCTCGGGCTCGGGTTTCCGGGCGGCCCGGCGGTCGAGGCCGCAGCGCGCAACGGCGATCCGACGCGATTCCGGCTGCCGCGGCCACTCAAGGGCAGGGCGGGATGTGATTTCTCGTTTTCCGGTCTGAAAACGGCTGTCCGCCAGGCAGCACTCGATCTCGGCCACGCCCCCGACACGCAAGACGCCGCGGACCTTGCCGCCGGATTCCAGGCAGCCGTCGCGGATGTCCTCGCCGACCGTTGCCGGCATGCCCTGGCCGAATTCAACGCTCGCCACCCCAATGTCCCACCTGTCCTGGTGGCGGCAGGCGGCGTCGCCGCGAACCAGACACTCCGCACGGCATTGTCGACAGTCAGTGCCGCACAGGGTGCGTCCATGGTTGCCCCGCCGCCGGCACTTTGCACCGACAATGCCGCCATGGTTGCATGGGCCGGTATCGAGCGCCTGCGTGCGGGCAGCCTCGACACGCTCGACTTTCGCCCGCGCCCACGCTGGCCGCTGGCCGAACTGCACGCCGCGGAATAAGCTGCGCGCGCCGGGAGAGAAACATCATGGCCACGGACGCGACACCGAGCACCAAGATCGATATCCAGCCACTGTTTGCGACGCCCGTTGCGGTCGTAACCTTGCCTGAGAACATGCGCATCAGCGCGGCGCTGCGCGAGACGATCCTCGCCCGCGCGGAGCAGGAACCCTCAACCGCACATTCCAACCTCGGCGGCTGGCAATCGACCTGGGACATGGCAGATTGGGGCGGCGAGGCCGCGTCATATCTTCTGTCTTTCGTGCGGCACATGGCCGACACGCTGACCATTGACCGTCACGGCAAGGCGGCACCCCAGACATGGCGCACGAACGCCTGGGCGAACGTCAACCGATCGGGACACGGCAACGAATTCCACACCCATCCGGGCTGCGTCTGGTCGGCGGTCTATTATGTCGACGATGGTGGCGCTGCCAACGACCCCTCGCTGGGGGGCCAGTTCGAACTCCAGGATCCGCGCGGGGTCGCACCGGCCATGTTCCGGCCCGAACTGGTTCCCAACGTGCCCGGCGGCGCGGCGTTCGGCGCCAGCGAATCGATCAGCCCTATGCCCGGAACCGTTCTGATGTTCCCGTCCTGGGTCTCCCATGCCGTGCGCCCCTATTTCGGCGACGGCACCCGAATTTCCGTCGCGATCAATCTGAGTTAGGAGCTGGTGATGCAACGGATAACCGTGATCGGAGCCGGCGCCTGGGGGACTGCCCTCGCCGCCGTGGCGCGGCGCGCCGGGCGCGATGTGGTGCTCCATGCGCACGAGGCCGAAACCGCCGCCGCAATCAACGCAGATCACGAGAACAGGGTTTTCCTGCCCGGCATCGAGCTCGACCCGGCGATCGAGGCAACCGACAATCTCGCGCATGCCGCCGACGGTGCCGATGCGATCGTGATGGTGACCCCGGCCCAGTTCCTGCGCCCCACCTTGGCCGCGATTGCACCGGCGTCGGGAACACCGATGATCATCTGTTCAAAAGGCATCGAGCTCGACACCGGCAAACTGATGAACGAAGTGGCGGCGGAAGCCGCGCCGGGTGCAGAACTCGCGGTGCTGTCGGGCCCAACCTTCGCCGCCGAGGTGGCGCGTGGGCTGCCGACCGCTGTCACGCTTGCCTGTGCCGACGCCAACACAGCCACCCGGCTGGCAACCGCGCTCGGCACGCCTTCATTCCGGCCCTACACGTCGAACGATCTGGTCGGCGCCGAGGTCGGCGGCGCGATCAAGAATGTGATCGCCATCGCCTGCGGCATCGTCGAAGGACGCGCACTCGGACAGAACGCACGCGCCGCCGTGATCGCCCGCGGCCTCGCCGAGATCGCCCGCTTCGCCGCCGCACTCAACGCGGACTCCCGCACATTGATGGGCCTGTCGGGTCTCGGCGATCTGACACTGACCTGCACTTCGACGGCGTCACGCAATTACACGCTCGGCGAAGCGCTGGGTTCGGGCGCCTCCTATGCCGACGCGATCGCCGGAAAGGCGTCCGTCGCCGAGGGTGCCACCACCGCACCCGCCGTTCTCACCCGCGCGAAGGCGCTCGGGGTCGAGATGCCGATTTGCGCGGCGGTCAGCGCGATCCTCCATGATGGCGCCAGCGTGGACGAGACCATCACCGACATCCTGGCGCGACCGCTGCGCGCCGAGGGCTGACTGGCACACCGTCCAGCTGCCCTGTATTGAGAAGGTGTCATTTGAAACTGCGAGATCGAACGAAGGACAATTGCCATGGCCTACTGGCTTTTCAAATCTGAACCGGGTGCCTGGTCATGGGACGACCAGGTCAAGAAGGGCACCGAGCATTGGGACGGAGTCCGCAACTACCAGGCCAACAACAACATGAAGGCCATGAAGGTTGGCGACAAAGGCTTCTTCTATCATTCCGTGAACGAGAAGCAGGTCGTCGGCATCGTAGAGGTGGTGCGCACGCACTACCCTGATCATACGGACGAGTCCGGCCGCTTCGGCATGGTCGACATCAAGACCGTGAAACCGGTCGAGACCCCGATCACGCTCGCCAACGTCAAGTCGAACCCAAAACTCGCCGACATGGTGCTCGTCAACAATTCGCGCCTGTCGGTGCAGCCGGTGGCCGCCGCCGAATGGCGCGAAGTGTGCCGCATGGCCGGCGTGAAACCGTAGACAGTCAACGCGACCATGACCGAGACAGATTCAGACACCCCGGTGATGCGCGGCAACCGCCGCGTCCTGTGTCATGTCGATGAAATCGGCGAAGCCGGCAAGGGCTTTGTCCTGCAGCGCATCTTCAAGGACAAACCCGACGCGAAGATGCCGATCTTCATTGTCCCCGGCGACGAAGACGGTGCGCTGTATTGCTACATGAATGTCTGTCCTCATCAGGGCATATCTCTCGAGTTTAAACCCGACACCTTTCTCGACGTGGATCGCAAACTGATCCAGTGCTCGACCCATTGGGCCATGTTCCGCAAGGACGATGGGTATTGCGTGAAGGGGCCATGTGTCGGCAAGTCGCTGACCCAGCTGCCGGTGATGATCGACGACGACGGGATGGTTCTCTTCGGCGCCTAACTCGCCCCAAAGGCTTGGCTCGCCCCAAAGAACGAGAGGGACGCTGACGCCTTGCGGTTGTCTGGCCGCACTGATTTCCCGATAATGCGCCGCAACGAACCTGGCTGCACCGGGCCCACCGTTGCAGGGCAGGCGCAAACGTCGGACAATTTGATCACAAGGGGGAGTACGCGCCATGTTCCGCGAAAAGTTTCCCGTCTCGGACGAATGGGCGAACCGCGCCTGGGCCGACGACGCAAAATATCAGGAAATGTACAAACGCTCGATCGACGACCCGGAAGGTTTCTGGGGCGACGAAGGCAAGCGTCTCGACTGGATCAAGCCCTACACCCAGATTCAGGATGTCTCCTACGATACCGCCGACCTGCATGTGAAATGGTATTACGACGGCGTGCTGAACGCGTCGGCGAACTGCCTCGACCGTCACCTGGCAACGCGCGGCGACCAGACGGCAATCATCTGGGAAGGCGATGACCCCAAGGACGACGCCAAGCTGACCTACAACGACCTGTACGAACGCGTCTGCCGGTTCGCCAATGGACTGAAGTCGCTCGGCGTCAAAAAGGGCGACCGAGTTACCATTTACCTGCCGATGATTCCCGAGATCGCCGTCGCCATGCTGGCGTGCGCGCGGATCGGCGCCGTGCATTCCGTCGTGTTCGGCGGGTTCTCGCCGGACTCAATCGCGGGACGTATCCACGACTGTGAATCCTCCTTTGTCATCACTTCGGACGAGGGACTGCGCGGCGGCCGCACAATTCCGCTCAAGGACAATGTGGATCAGGCAATCGAGAAGCTCACGGTCGAGCACATCGACAAGGTCGTCGTGGTCAAACGCACAGGCGCCGACATCAACTGGGTCGAGGGCCGCGACGTCTGGTACCACGAACTCTGCGAAGCGCAGTCGGCCGACTGTCCGCCCGAACCGATGAGCGCGGAGGATCCGCTGTTCATCCTCTACACTTCGGGCTCGACCGGCAAACCGAAGGGCGTGCTGCACACGACCGGCGGCTACATGGTCTACGCGTCGATGACCCACCAGTATGTCTTCGACTATCACGACGGTGACGTCTACTGGTGCACTGCCGACTGCGGCTGGATCACCGGCCACAGCTATATCGTGTACGGACCATTGGCGAACGGCGCCACGACCCTGATCTTCGAGGGGCTGCCGAACTACCCGGACGCGTCACGCCACTGGGAAGTCTGCGACAAGCATCAGGTCAACATCTACTACACGGCACCGACGGCGATCCGCGCGCTGATGCGCGAGGGCGACGAGCCGGTGAAGAAGACGTCGCGCAAGTCGATCCGCCTGCTGGGCACGGTCGGCGAACCGATCAACCCGGAGGCCTGGCACTGGTATCACCAGGTGGTCGGCGATGACCGTTGCCCGATCGTGGACACGTGGTGGCAGACGGAGACCGGCGGCATCCTGCTGACGCCGCTGCCCGGCGCAACGATGCTGAAGCCGGGTTCGGCGACATTGCCCTTTTTTGGTATCCGTCCCGTCATCGTCGATGCCGAAGGCAAAGAGCTCGAGGGCGCGTGCGAGGGCATATTGTGCATAGACGGCAGCTGGCCCGGCCAGATGCGTACGGTCTATGGCGATCACAAACGCTTCGCCGAGACTTATTTCACGGCCTATCCCGGCCTGTTCTTTACCGGCGACGGCTGCCGCCGCGACGAAGATGGTTACTACTGGATCACCGGTCGTGTCGACGACGTCATCAACGTCTCGGGTCACCGCATGGGCACGGCCGAAGTCGAGAGCGCACTGGTCGAGCATGACGATGTCGCCGAAGCCGCAGTCGTCGGCTATCCCCACGACATCAAGGGCCAGGGCATTTACGCCTATGTGACGCTCAAGGCGGGCGTCGAGACCAACGACGCGCTGCGTGACGAGCTGATCAAGTTCGTGCGCAAGGAAATCGGACCCATCGCGACACCGGACCTCCTGCAATGGGCACCTGCACTGCCCAAGACCCGGTCGGGCAAGATCATGCGCCGGATTCTGCGCAAGATTGCCGCCAACGAACATGACCAGCTTGGCGATACATCCACCCTTGCGGATCCAACCGTGGTCGACGATCTTGTCGACAATCGACAGAACAGGTAGCCCGACCCGAACATACAAAGGTATGTAGGCATTGTTGTGACATACGAGCCCGATGACACCGCGCACGTGCGCTTGCCGCTGATTTCTCTCGTCCTTTTGGTCGCGCTCCCGGCAGCGCTGATTCCCGTGTTGCAGTTCCTGTCGATTTCACTCGCAGGGAACGGAGCAATTGCCCCCGGCGGCGCGGCCGTCTCGCTTTCTCTCGAGGCACAGCCGGGCTCCATCATCGCGGGCAGCATCATCGGCCTGCTGGTGGCCTATGTTATCGGCGGGCGCAAGGCCATGTTTCTGGCCGTACTCTCGATTGTTGTCGCCGTTGCGGCGATGCTGGCCATCGGATCGCCGCTGGCATTCTCATGGGGGCGCACGGCCCTGAACCTGGCCGCCGGCGCCCTGCTGGTGTTACCGATTTTGGTACTCGGCCACTACGGCTCCCATCGACAGATTGCCGCCGGCATGCCGGGCCTCATCCTCGGCCCCTTTCTCATGGTCGCCCTCATCGGCCTGTTGACACGCCCGGAGACCGAAGACCGCATCGCGGCGCTGACGGACCTGGGTGGATTGGACGTGATCGAACCGATGGGCTGGCTGGCGATCGTCCTGACGGTCCTTCTCGTGCTCAGCCTGTTCCGGGCGATGGGCCGCGCCCGCGGCGGGCGACCGAATGCTCTCTTCTCTGCGGAGCTGCGCGCCGATGCGCGCGATGCATTGGGGTTCGTACTCACGGGTCCACAAATCTATGCACTGCTGATCGCGATGGCACTCGCCGGGCACGCCGCAACGATCTACCTGGGTGATTTCGCCCGCAAAAGCCCACTCGAAGGTTTTGGAGTCGAATCGACCATCGTCGCGACAATTTGTCTTGGGCTCGGTGGTTTCGTCATCGCACGCATATTCGGTCCCCGGCGCCGTCAGCATGTCCTGGGGACCACCATAGTCTTCATATTCATCACCACCGGCCTGATGGCTGCCACCGACATCATGTTCGCTCCGACGGCCGGCACGCTGGGCGTATTTGTGTGGCCCTATACACAAGGGCAGCTAGTACTGCTGGTTCTGACATGTGCGGCCATGGCCATGCTCGGCGCCTCGTTTGCGATGATTTGGCTCGCGATCGTCGAGGTCGGCATCGGCGTATTGGCGACGATCCTGCTGATCACGGTGCTCGTCGCACGGATCGGCGCACCGGCGGCCATGCCGCTCCTGCCGATCCCCGAAATGTGGCTCGCTACCGTGCTTCTTGGTGCGGCGCTGGTTTTGGTCACGTTGGGAACGATGTTCGGACGACGCCGGCACAATGTACCAACCCCGGCGCCCTCGGCCGATTTCGCCGCCCTGGATCCCGCCGAACTTGCCGATTATGACAAGCATGAGGAACCAGGCTTCGATGCCGCCACGGCATTCGACGACGAACCGATCGAGGTGACCCCGGAGGCCAGTCAATCTCGCGCGCCGCGCCCGCCGGTGCATGAACCTGTCACACACGACACGCCGGAAGAGCCTCCGGCTCCGGTGCATGAACCCCTCATGTCCGAAACACCGGACGCACCCCCGCCCTCGTTGCATGAACCCGTGGTGCACGACGCGCGGGAAGAGCCTCCGGCCAGGTCCGCCGGACGGCTGCCTTGGCGACGCAAACGCGGCACCCGTGACACACCGGCGGAACCCCTGACACAGGAGACCACCCCGGCAGCGGAGAGGCCCGAACCACCGCGGCCAGCCCCCGAAAAACGCACCACACCGACGCCGCAGGAGCCGAGCGCGCGACACGAAGCGGTTCAGGAAACCCGTATTGATTGGGAAAAGCTCGGCGCCACGGTCGTCAATGACGAGTCGGCATCGAACGGCGCGCCCGCAACGCCAACCGCCTCCGAAGATGAAAACGCACCCAGGCCGGCGCCAGACAGGGTGTTACCTGTGGAGGACAGGGTGCCGTCTGCAGAGAAAAAAGCGGAAGAAAAAGAAAAACCGCCCGCCAACCGTCCCAAGTCCGCAAATCGCCCCGAATCTGACGGACCCGTATTCACACGCAACGACTCGACCATTTTCGATTTCGACCGGCTGCGCACCAACACGCGCAAACCGGACATGTCATCCGATCAAACAGATGAGGATAAGGAGTGATGCAGATTGTGATGGTTGAATTCGCCGTCGGGCCCGAACGGGTCGACGCCTGCGTCGCCGCGCTGAAAGCGATCACCGGCACCCTCGTTGCGGCCCAGCCGGAGTTCCATGGCGCGACAATCCACGTCGAAGCGGCGACCGGTACGGTGCTCAACTATATGCGCTGGGACACCCACCAACACTTCATCGACTTCCGAGATTCCAACGCCGAAAAGATCGGCGAGGTGCTCGGCGAGTTCGGGCCAAAGGGCCGGATGCTCGACATGGTGGCAGAGATTCCACGGGCCTAGGCCGCCACAATTTCTATAGCTGGGTATCGTTCCGGAGGTGCGTGAGGATACGCGCCAGTCCCCGCGCGTCGGCGAGCGCATCATGTGCATTCTCGACCGGTCCGACCCCAAAATGCACAGGCAATTCCGAGCTCATCAGATGTTCGCCCGTGATCGCGCGGAGCGGAGGGTTGATATCCCGCCAGTCCGTGTCGGCGAATGGGTTTTCAAAATCCTTCAATGCACAATCTTCGCCAATCACCAGATCGTCTCGGCCGTGGGACAGGATGACGTCCGTGCCGGCAAAGGCGGCGAATGCGGATAACGCGTCCGCCAGCTCAACACCCGCTTGCGCCACCTCCGCACTGGTGATGCCCGTCAGATCCACGAAATAGGCTGACAATTCGGGATTGATCATCGGGCGGACAAGCACGGAGAAACTCGCCAGCTCCGCGAAGTCGTTGCCGGCATCGACCCGCACTGCACCGATCTGCACGATCTCGCGAAACTGGCCCGGCGCGGCCCAGCCACTTTCCTGGGCACCTTCCCACGACGTGTATTCCAGATCGGCGATAACGATCACCCCGGATGCGGGCACCACGTCCTTCAAAGTATCGGGCATCTTGGGGGGTGCGTCAGAAATCGACGCAGCGCCCGTCGCGTTCCCAGTCGCCGAACCGGGTCGGCTCCAGACCCTTGGGGCCGCCGATTTCCTTCGGCTTACCGGAATCCGCAGGTTTCACCACCGCGGCCTTTGGCGCCGCATTTTGGGCGGGTTTTGGTGTTCCAGTCTCACCCTCCGGCGTGCGGACGCGATACTGCGGCGTAGGGTTCGCACGTTCGCGGGACTGATTGTCATGTTCTTCGGACATGGCATTGATATGGACGATCCGGCCCGGTTTGCCAAGGGATTGCAAGACAACCACACGCGCCCACATTGGATGATGGGATCAACGAGAGGACCAACGAAGGCCGGTATGTCGAATTATTTCCGAACAGCGCTGCTGCTCGCCGCCCTGACGGCGATCTTCATGGTCGGCGGATTTCTGCTGGCCGGGGCCCAGGGGATCGTCATTGCGCTGGTCGTCGCGGCGGCCATAAACCTGTTTGCATGGTGGAATTCAGGCAGCGCCGTACTCCGCTACTACCGGGCGCGGGAACTCAACGATCCGACCCACCCGCTGTACCGGATCGTCGCCCAGCTCGCCGAGCGCGGCGGGCTGCCGGTGCCGCGTGTCTATATCATCGACAATCCACAGCCCAACGCCTTCGCGACCGGTCGCAGTCCGAGCAACGCCGCGGTGGCCGCGACGTCTGGCCTGCTGAAGCAGATGAACGAACGCGAGGTTGCCGGGGTCATGGCCCATGAGCTCGCGCATGTGAAGAACCGCGATACCCTGATCATGACAATCACCGCGACCTTCGCCGGCGCGATATCCATGCTCGCCAATTTTGCGCTTTTCTTCGGCGGCAATCGCAACAGTCCTTTCGGCCTGATCGGCACCATCGCGATGATGATCCTGGCGCCGCTGGCCGCGATGCTGGTGCAAATGGCGATCAGTCGAAATCGCGAATATCAGGCTGACCGGGCAGGGGCGCTGATCTGCGGTGACCCGGAATGGCTGGCAAGCGCGCTGGAGAAGCTCGAGGCCGGAGCACGGCAGATCGACAATCAGGCCGCCGAACACAATCCGGCGACTGCACACATGTTCATCGTCAATCCGCTGCACGCCCACAAGCGTGACAGGCTGTTTTCGACCCATCCCAGCACCGCGAACCGGGTCGCACGATTGCGCCAAATGTCTGGAAATGTTGATACAACTCCCACATCCGCAGGTGCAGCAATGACCGGCCCATGGTCGCGCCCTCAACCTGAGCCCCGCGGCCCTTGGGCACGAAAATGACCCCGAGTACAACCGAAAACCCCCAAAATCTGGGTATTCAATCAACAGATTGTCCACATATTGGGGTTCATACTCCATTTTGTGGACTTGCCCCCCTATTCCCACATGATCTAGGCTTCGCCCGGGATCAAGGCTGCAATCTGCGGTCGTTGGGGCAATAAGAAACGAACAGGAACCGGACATGTCATGGACTGACGAACGGGTAACGATGTTACGTGATTTGTGGGCCAAGGGGCTAAGTGCGAGCCAGATCGCCGTGCAGTTGGGCGGCGTGACGCGCAACGCGGTGATCGGCAAGGCGCACCGTCTTGGGCTGGAGAGCCGACCGTCGCCCATCCGGGGCAACGGCACCGGGTCACGCCGACGCAATCGGGCAATTGACCGGGCGCTTGAGGCCAAGGCCTTGCGCGGGACCATGGCCGATGAGGAAATCGGCGGAGAAAAGATCGTCCCGGACGGCGGCAATCGCGTCGATGAGGCGCCTATTCCGCCATTGGCGCGGCGCGGCGGTGACGTGTCTGACTGCCTGTGGCCGATCGGAGATCCGAACGACGCTGATTTCAGCTTCTGTCAGGCCGATACGGTGCCCGGACGCCCCTACTGCTCCGAGCATTGCGCCATGGCCTATATCCGGAAAGACAAAACAGCGGCCTGATTTCAGGCCTTTCCAGCGTTCCGGCCGCAGCGGGTCCACAATAATTGTGGCGACCGGCTGCGGCCGGTTTGTTTTTGGGGCATAAAGCGCCATGTCCGATTCCCGCACCGCAGCCTGCCAGATCCTCGATGCCGTCCTCGTCGACGGAAAACCGCTCGACACCACGCTCGCGGCCGACCGTGTACTGGCGAAGCTCGAGCCACGAGATCGCGCCCAGGCGCGCCGGATCGTCGCGACGGTTTTGCGACGCCTCGGTGAGCTCGACACCCGAATTTCCGAATGCCTCGACCGGCCGCTGGCAGGCCGCCACGCGCACGTCAAAAACATCCTGCGGATTGGCACCGCAGAGCTCCTTTTTCTCGAAACCCCGGCGCATGCGGCGGTCGACGGTGCGGTGCGCCTGGCCGGCCAGTACCGTCGTGGTGCGCTGAAAGGCCTCGTTAACGCCGTGTTGCGGCGGATCGGGCGTGAACCCGAGAACCGCGAGGGCACCGAGTCTCCGGGTGAACGCAATACACCGAACTGGATGCTCAAGCGATGGCAGGAGATCTACGGCGAGGATACCGCGCGCGCCATCGCCGACGCTCATTTGGTCGAACCACCGCTCGATCTGACCCTGGCCCAGCGCGCTGACCCGGCGGAATGGGCAGCGAAGCTGGACGCCGAGATTCTTCCTGGCGGAACCCTGCGCCGCCAGACCGGCGGACGCATTTCCGACCTGCCCGGTTTTGACGAAGGTTTGTGGTGGGTCCAGGATTTTGCCGCCTCGCTGCCGGCGAAACTGCTGCGCGACGATACAGAGGCGCGGGTCATCGATCTTTGCGCCGCGCCCGGCGGCAAAACCATGCAACTGGCCGATCGCGGCCCGGCGGTTACGGCAGTCGATATTTCCAACCAGCGGCTATCGGCACTGCAGGAAAATCTCGCGCGCACCGGCCTCAAGGCGGACATCGTCGATGCCGACGCCACCCAGTGGCGGCCGGAGAACCCGGTCGACGCGGTTTTGCTCGATGCGCCCTGCACGGCCACCGGCACGATCCGTCGCCACCCGGATATCCCCCGGCGGCGACGCTCGGCCGACATCACAAGCGCCACGGCGTTGCAGGATCGATTGCTAACCGCCGCGGTCAACATGGTCGCCCCCGGGGGGACCATCATCTATTCGGTCTGTTCACTCGAACCCGAAGAGGGAACCGCGCGGGTGGATGCTCTCCTGACCTCCGGCGCGCCCGTCACGCTCGACCCTATTTCCGCCGAAGACTGGCCGGAGCTGGCGGGGCTGACGCCGTCTGCCATCACACCTGCCGGCACATTGCGGACGCTGCCCTGCCACTGGTCTGAGCGTGGCGGCATGGACGGTTTTTTCGCCGCGCGCCTGATCCGGAACTAAGACTCAACGTACCCCGTTTGCGTCGCTTGCGGCGCAGTCTGCAAATCGGTTACCAAAAACCATGGCTCCCTCATCAAAGGCGGCTCCTGTCCGCATTGCACCTTCGATCCTGGCCGCCGATTTCGCCAAGCTGGGTGACGAAGTACGCGCCGTCGCCGCGGCCGGCGCGGATTGGATCCACATCGACATCATGGACGGGCATTTCGTGCCCAACCTCACGATCGGCCCCGGTGTCGTGAAGGCGCTACGCGCGCACTGCGATCTGCCCTTCGACGTGCATCTGATGATCAGCCCGGTCGACTACATGATCGCGCCCTTCGCCGAGGCCGGCGCGGATGTGATTTCGCTGCATCCCGAGGCCGGACCCCATCTGCACCGGTCTTTGCAGACGATCCGGGGTCTGGGCAAGAAGGCCGGTGTGGTGCTCAACCCGGCGACGCCAGTTGCGGTGGTCGACGAAGTGATGGACATGGTCGACCTGATCCTGGTCATGAGCGTCAACCCCGGATTCGGCGGGCAGGCGTTTATCGAGAGCCAACTGGACAAGATCACCGCGCTGCGCGCACGCATCGACGCCCATGTGGAAGCCGGCGGACAGCCGATCGATCTTGAAGTGGATGGCGGGATAGACCGGAAAACCGCACCCCTTGCCATTGCAGCGGGCGCCAATATTCTGGTCGCCGGCACCGCCACCTTCCGGGGTGGTCCGGATGCCTACGCCGACAATATCGCCGCCATGCGAGACGGCCGGTGAGCGGCAACGTCTTCCAGGATCTGCGCTATGGCGTCGGCAAGCTTCTCTATGCCTCACCGGTCTATCGCTACACCCTGATCGGGCGGGCACCGAACGAGCTCGTGATCGTGCCGCCGGACTCATGGCCCGGCAATGCCGAACGCGGGTCCGCGGTCTCGGCCGGAGAATTGTCATTTCTGGGCGAGACCGTACGCGGCGGCAAACACGCATGGCGCCCGGTCGGCATGAGCGATGCCTGGCTGGCCGAACTGCATGGCTTCGATTGGCTGCGCGATCTGCGTGCCGTCGGCGGCGACGCCGCGCGACGCCGGGCACGTGACCTGGTTGAAGACTGGATCGAACACCAGACCGGCTGGCAGGAAATTGCATGGCGCCCGGATGTTCTGGCGACCCGTTTATTTGCCTGGCTCGGCCAACATGACTTCTTTTGCGCGTCCGCCGACGATGAGTACCGTCGGCGCTATCTGGCAACAATCGCGCGTCAGGCGAAGCATCTGGCCCGCGTTCTGCCCGGTGGCGTCGAAGGCGCGGGTCTGATCCGTGCAGCAAAGGGGCTCACAGTCGTGGGCCTGGCCCTGCCCGGTCACGAGGCCTCGATTCGCCAGGGCCTTAAAATTCTCGAACGCGCCTGCGACCGACAAATCCTCCCAGATGGCGGACACGTGTCGCGCAATCCGCAAACCCAGGCGACTATATTGCGCGATCTGGTGGATGTGCGCAGCGCATTGCTTGCAGCGGAATACGAAATACCAGCCTTCCTGCTGGGTGCGATCGATCGTGCCGCGCCGTTCCTCCGCATGCTGCGCCACAATGACGGGCGCCTGGCCCTGTTCAATGGCAGCTGCGAGAGCGAAGACTGGCAGATCGACATGCTGCTGGCCCAGGCTGACGCGCGCGGGCGGGCACCGTCGAGCGCACCGCACACCGGCTTCGAGCGCATTGTGGCAAATCGCACCGTGGCAATCCTCGACACGGGCACCCCGCCACAAGCCGGGCTCGACATCCACGCCCACGCAGGGACGCTCAGTCTCGAGGTCTCGATCGGCAAGGAACGCCTGATCACCAATTGTGGTGCCCGCCCCGGCAACCGCGACCCCTGGGCCACCGTCCAGCGGTCTTCGGCTGCGCATTCGACCATGGTGGTTGACGACACGAACTCATCAGAAATTCTCGCCGATGGGACATTCGGGCGGCGCCCGCAGAATGTCGGCGTTGAACGTAGCGAAGACAACGGCAATATCTGGGTTTCAGCCAGCCACAACGGGTATGTGCCGGCTTACGGGCTTGAACATGAGCGCCGGGTCTACATGGCCGTCGATGGCGACGACATCCGCGGCGAGGATGTCCTGAACCGGGCGGGCTCGGCGGGAACGGCACGACCGGCGCGCGGCTTCGCACTGCGCTTCCACCTGCACCCCACGGTCCAGGCCTCGCTGGTGCAGAACGGATCGGCGGTGCTGTTGCGTCTGCCAAACGGCATCGGATGGCGGCTGATCGCCGAAGGCGGAACCGTCTCGCTGGCCGAAAGCATCTATCTCGGCGAGACCGAAGACGTGCGGCGCAGTGAGCAGATCGTGGTGTCCGGCGCGCTCGAGGCAGGCACCAGCGCCGCCCGCGTCAAATGGGCGCTCAAGCGGGTCCCGAAAAAGATCTGATCGCCGCGTGTCGCTACGGTTTTGGCGGCAATCCTTACCTTTCCTTAACCATCCTCATTGACCATGCGCATCCTTGGGCCGGACCCCGGCCATGCATGTGTGAGGGTAAATTGTCCAAAGTCCTGGTGACCGGCGCCGGCGGTTTTATTGGCTCCCATCTCGTCGAACGGCTTGTGGCGGAGGGCGCACAGGTGTGCGCCTTCGTCGAGTATGATTCCCGCGGATCATGGGGCTGGCTCGACGATGTTGAACCTGACATTCGTGACGCAATAGAAGTGATTGCGGGCGACGTTCGGGATTCCCATGCGGTTCGGCAAGCCATGTCGGGCTGCGAAACGGTGTTCCACCTCGCAGCCCTGATCGGCATCCCCTATTCCTATCTGGCCCCCGAAAGCTATGTCGACACCAACGTCACAGGCACGCTGAACATCGTTCAGGCGGCAACCGACCTGGGCGTTGCACGGGTCATCCATACCTCGACCAGCGAGGTCTACGGCACTGCACAGTATGTTCCGATCGATGAGGCCCACCCGCTCAACCCGCAAAGCCCCTACGCCGCAACGAAGGTCGGCGCAGATCAGATTGCCTTGAGCTATGGCCGCTCTTTCGGGACACCGGTGACCGTGGTGCGCCCCTTCAACACATTCGGTCCCCGTCAGTCGGCGCGGGCCGTCATCCCGACCATCATCACACAGTTGGCAAACCACGACCGTGCGACCGGACCGGCGACCATCCGCCTCGGTGCGACCACGCCGACCCGCGACTTCACCTTCGTCGCCGACACCGTGCTGGGATTTCTGGCCGCTGCGGACACACCCGCGGCAAGCGGCGAGGTGATCAATCTTGGCACCAACTTCGAAATCTCCATCGGCGAGACAGCCCAGGCAATCGCTGCAGAGATGGATGTCGAAATCAGGATCGAAACCGAAGACCAGCGCCTGCGACCCGATGCCTCCGAGGTGGAGCGTCTTTGGTGTGACAACAGCAAGGCTGCCGCAACGCTCGGTTGGCAGCCAACCCATGCCGGGCTCGAGGGATTCCGGCGCGGGCTCGCCGCGACAATCGATTGGTTTGCAGCGCCCGCCAATCGCGCAGGGTACAAGGCGCATCTCTACAATGTCTGACGCATCACTCGGGACGGGCGACCCGTTTACGCCGACCCTTGCCCTGCCGGACACCATCGCACAAGACGTGCTGGCGCGTGTCGACGCGATCCTGCCGCAAGCCGGCGGTCCCCACCCTCTGCACGCTCCCGAAATCGACGGCAATGCATGGGATTATGTGAAGGACTGTCTCGACACCGGCTGGGTGTCGTCGGTCGGCGCATGGGTAGACCGGTTCGAGGACATGCTCGCCGACATCACCGGCGCGCGCCACGCGATCGCAACCATCAACGGCACTGCAGCTCTGCATGCTGCACTTCTGACGGCCGGGGTTAAATCCGGCGACGAAGTGCTGGTACCATCCTTTACGTTCGTCGCCACAGCCAACGCCATCAGCTACTGCGGGGCCTCCCCCAACTTCGTCGACTGCGAGGCCACGGGGCTCGGAATCGACCCGATCGCACTGGAGGAGTATCTCGACCGTATCGGCGAGGTGCATGGAGATATCCTCATCAACCGGCAAACCGGTGCCGTCATCCGCGCCATGGTTCCGGTCCATTGCTACGGACATCCCGCAGACATGCGGGCGCTTTGCGAAATAGCGGACCGGTATCATCTGATCATTGTCGAGGATGCAGCCGAATCTCTTGGCAGCACCATCGGTGGAATGCATATGGGCAGGTTCGAACGGATCGGCGCGTTCAGCTTCAACGACAACAAGACAATCACCACCGGCGGCGGCGGCGCATTGATCACCGATGACGATCTTCTGGCGCGTCGCCTGCGGCATCTGACGACAACGGCCCGGGTGAATGACGGCGCGGATCTGGTGCACGATATGATCGGCTACAATTATCGACTGCCGAACATCAACGCCGCCCTTGGCTGCGCCCAGCTCGAAACCCTCGACCAGAAACTCGCGGCAAAGCGCGATCTGGCCGCGCGCTATCGCGAAACTTTTGCTGATGCCGACGGGGTCCGCTACGTGTCATCGCCACCATGGGGCGAGAGCAACAATTGGCTGTGCGGTATTTTGTTCGATAAGGCCCGCACACGAGACCTGGCGCTCACCAGCCTGAACGCCGCCGGCTATCAATCTCGCCCGTTCTGGGCGCCGCTCCACAGCATGAAAATGTATGCCGATGGGCCCCGCGCACCGTTGCCGATCACCGATCGGCTCTCGGCCTGCGGCCTGACCCTGCCGTCAGGCGCCGGGTTGAAAGGCGAGATAAAGCGTCAACCGTCAATCGATCGTTAAAGTTTTTCGCGAATTCTATGCACCGAAGCCATGGATTCTGCATTCGCTCATATCAACTCTCCGGCCAACGCGCCGTCGCCCGTCCGACAGGTCGCGCCGCCGCAAACGCGACTCGCGCAAAGCCTGATCGGCCCCGACACGTCCATTCACACATTGATCGAGCGTTTTACCGCCTGGACCGTCCAGATCGGTCTGGTGGTCGATCACCAGCGCAAATTGATCGGCACTGTCACCGACGGTGATATCCGCCGCGGACTTCTGCGTGGCATTGCAACCGACGCACCGGTGCGCACGATAATGAACCCGACGCCACGCACGATCCCCTTCGGTGAACCGCGCGGCGACATTCTCGCCTTCATGCACCGCGAGAAAATCAAACACATACCTGTCATAGACTTTGCGGGACGCGCCGTTGATCTGATCACGATCGACGCGTTGCTGGCCCCCAATGATCAACCCTATCGGGTCGTGTTGATGGCCGGCGGCGAGGGCCTGCGGCTGCGCCCGCTGACCGAACACACACCGAAACCGATGCTCGATGTGGGCGGCCGGCCAATTCTGGAGACAATCATTCGACGGCTCTCCGATTCAGGTTTCTCGGAGTTCCATATCTCGGTGAATTACCGGGCAGACGTCATCCGCAACCATTTCGGCGACGGAACGCCCATGAACGTGGCGGTCTCCTACATCGAGGAAGACATGCCGTTGGGCACTGCCGGACCATTGGCAAAACTCTCACGCGACGTGAGTGAGCCGGTGCTGGTCATGAATGGTGACATCCTGTCCAAGGTCGACCCGGTTCAGCTCATCGATTTTCATCGCGAGAACGGCGCGGCGGCAACGATGGCGGTCCGCACCTATGAAGTTCAGGTGCCCTATGGCGTGGTCGACGTCGACGACCACGAGATTCGCGGAATGCGCGAGAAACCGGTAACGCGGCATTTCATAAACGCCGGCATCTACGTACTCGGCCCCGAGGCGCTGGATCTCGTGCCCGGCGACCGCGCGTTTGATATGCCGGATCTGTTCGAGGCATGTCGAAAATCAGGTCTCACGACCCTCGCTTATCCCGTCCAGGAATACTGGGTGGATATCGGTCAGCTTGACGATTACCGCCGGGCCAATGAAGAGTTCGCCAAGATCTTCTGATCGAACCCGGCCTCTGAGGCTTACCCGCGTCGGGTCCGTTACACCGCTCTAAAGTTGCCAGCGACGGTAAGCCTCGGGCAGCTCGGTGTCCCGCCACATGCCCTTAATATCCGCAAGCAATCCGCCCTTGGCGAGGAGACCTGTCAACTTCTCCGCACCTAATTCGCCATACTCGTGGTGCCGCACGGCGCCGATGACCGCATCGTAATCCGCACCGCCATCGAGTGAGCTCAGAAGTTCGATCCCAAAGAACTGCTGCGCCTCCTCGCGGTCGGCGTGAGGGTCATGCACATCGACCACATGCCCCATTTCTCGCAAGCCGGAGATGATATCAACCACCCGTGAGTTACGCAGATCGGGCACATTCTCCTTGAACGTTAACCCGAGTACGAGCACCCGCGCATTGGGTGCATCGAGGCGCTCGGCGACTTCGCGTGCGATATAACCGCCCATTCCATCATTGATCCGGCGGCCGGCGAGGACGACTTCCGGGTTGTGCCCGACCGACTGCGCCGCATGAGCCAGGTAAAACGGGTCTACCCCAATGCAGTGCCCGCCCACGAGCCCTGGCTGAAACGGCAAGAAATTCCATTTGGTGTTCGCCGCATCGAGCACATCCAGCACGTTCAGGTCGAGGCCGTTCAGAATTACGGCGACCTCGTTGACGAACGCAATGTTGATATCGCGCTGGGCATTCTCGATGACCTTGGCGGCCTCGGCGGTACGGATATTACGTGCCTCGAAGACATCACCGTTGTTGACGGCGCCATACATGGCTGCGAGCTGGGCAGTAACCTCGGGCGTCTGTCCGGCGACAACTTTGGTAATCCGGTCGACGGTGTGTTCCCGGTCCCCGGGATTGATGCGTTCGGGCGAGTAACCGAGGAAAAAATCGACCCCGCACAACAGCCCCGAACCAGCTTCAAGAATGGGGCCGCAAACATCTTCGGTGACGCCCGGATACACCGTCGATTCAAAAACAACAATGGCGCCTTTTTCAAGATTGCGACCTACGGTCTCGCTCGCACCGCGGATCGCACCAAGGTCGGGCTTGTTGTCGTCATCAACCGGCGTGGGCACTGTCACGATGAAGATATTCGTCCCGGCCAGCGCCGCCTCATCATCGCTGAACTGCATCTCCGTGACACCCAGAGCGGCGGGCTCAACCTCCTCCGTACGGTCCACACCGTCTTTCAGTTCGGTGATCCGCATCGAATCAATGTCGAACCCCGTCACGTCGAAATGGCGTGCCAGATGGACCGCCAGTGGCAGGCCGACATATCCAAGGCCGACAACAGAAATACGTGGCGAGGAGGACATCTGCTTCAACTCCGGTGTGGGCCGCACTAAAGCAGCTTTGCGCGAGGCTCATAACGCGGACTGGGGCGCAATGCCAAGTCCGATAGATCGCCCGGACAGGTGGATTTTGCGACAATTCCACTTGCATCGGCTCATAAATTGACGCAACAGGGTCGGAAATCCTCAACGCAAGAGAAAATCTGCAGAATTCTGTCTGGCCCACTTGCGTTGCCTTGCGGACTGACCTATCTGGTTCGCCACAAGTATCGTGTTAATTATCCCAACCAACAAGAAATTTGTGTGCAATGGACCGCCTGGACATACTCGAAGCGCGTAGCGTCTACATCCTCCGCGAGGCCTATGCCTGCGCCCGACCGCTCGCCATGCTGTGGTCGGTCGGCAAGGATTCCAACGTCGTACTCTGGCTCGCGCGGAAGGCCTTCTTCGGAAAGGTGCCGTTCCCCGTCGTCCAGCTCGATACCGGCATGGAACTCGACGAAGTCTATGCTTATCGCGACCAGTACACGAAGGAGTGGGACCTCGACCTGATCGTGATCGACTGCCCACCCGAGAGCGAGATGGACCCGAGTTTGCCCCCGATGACCCGTTCGGCGGCCCGCAAAAGCGCCGGACTGGCCAACTTGCTCGAAGACGGCGGCTATAAGGGAGTTTTTGTTGGCATTCGTCGCGATGAAGAAGCGACACGCGCGAAAGAACGCGTTTTCAGCCCGCGGGCAACGGACGGCGCCTGGGAATTCCGCGATCAACCTGCTGAATTCTGGGATCAGTTCACGACCGACACGCCGGAAAACGCCCATCTGCGCATTCATCCGTTGCTGCATTGGACCGAAATCGACATTTGGCGGTACAGCCAACGCGAGAATATTCCGATCAATCCGCTGTACTTCTCGCAGGACGGAAAGCGCTACCGCTCCTTGGGAGAAAAGAACATCACCGCCCCGATCGACAGCGATGCGGCGACTATCGACGAGATCATCGAGGAACTCGAAACCACACGGTCGCCTGAGCGCGCCGGGCGCCTGATGGACAATGAGGCCGAGGATTCATTCGAGCGCCTTCGCACCTCGGGGTACATGTAATGGCGAACGCGCCCAACACGCAGCCGACAGCCGGCATCGCTGTAAAGGCCCGCCCAGCCCCCGAGCAACAGATGCGCGTGGTCATCGTCGGCCATGTCGATCATGGGAAGTCCACACTGGTCGGCCGCCTGTTCCACGACACCGGTCAGTTGCCCGATGGCAAGCTCGAAGCCATCGAGGAAATGTGCCGACGCCGCGGGATGCCGTTCGAGTGGGCGTTCCTGATGGACAGCCTGAAAGCCGAGCGCGACCAGGGCATAACCATTGACACCTCACAGATCTGGTTCCGACATGACGCGCGCGAATATGTCCTGATCGACGCACCCGGCCATCGGGAGTTCATTCGCAACATGGTGACGGGCGCCTCGAACGCCGACGCCGCACTGCTGATGATCGACGCCGACCAGGGGGTCCGCCGCCAGTCACGCCATCATATGTATCTGCTGCAGTTACTTGGCGTACGAGAAGTCGCGATCGCCGTGAACAAGATGGACCTTGTCGATTATGACGAGGCGCGGTTCCGTACCATCGAGACCGAGTATCGACAATATCTTGAAGGCATCGGCATCACGCCGCGCCATATCATTCCGATTTCGGCACGCGAAGGTGACAACGTCGCGACGGCGTCGAAGAACATGAATTGGTACGAAGGCCCAACCATTCTCGAGGCCCTGCCGCAGTTCGAACACCCGGCCTCCGCGGCCGAGCAACCGCTGCGCCTGCCGCTCCAGGACATCTACAAGTTCGATGAGCGCCGCATTCTGGCGGGACGGGTCGAATCCGGTACGTTGAATGTCGGCGACGAACTTGTCTTCTCGCCCAGCAATCGCACCGCGCGGGTTGAATCCATCGAAAGCTGGAATACGGACGGGTCCGCCATAGTGGCGCGCGCCGGCGAATCCATCGGCATCACGCTCGATGAACAAATTTTCGTCGAACGCGGCGAAATCGCCAGCCATGAGATTGCCGCGCCAGTCGAATCGGACGTGTTCCATGCCCGGCTCTTCTGGCTGGCCGACACGCCGCTGGAAGTTGGCACTGCGTGCGAGCTCAAAATCGGTCCGAATCGCGTCGATGCTGTTGTCGAGAAAATCGAACGGGTGATCGACATCGATGCGCTGACAGATCATGACGCGGCGCGTGTTGCCCGCGATGAAATTGCCGACGTCGTCATCCGTACAAGCCAGCTCGTGGCCTTTGACGAGCACGACAATCTTCCCCACACAGGGAGAATCATTGTCGTCGACAAGCATCTAACCCTCGGCGGTGGCGTCATATCGCTCGGCAACTATCCCGATCAACGCGAAGCGGTCACGGTGCGCGGCACCAACCTTACGGAGGTCGATCATCGCGTCGATCCGGCGCGGCGAATCGCCCGCAATCGACACAAGCCGGGCGTGCTCTGGTTCACAGGCCTATCGGGCGCGGGGAAATCGACCCTGGCAATGGCACTGGAGCAACGCCTGTTCGACAAGGGATACCAGGTATATGTGCTGGACGGCGATAATGTGCGCACCGGCTTGAACGCAAACCTGGGGTTCTCGCCGGAAGACCGCGCGGAGAATATCCGTCGCGTCGGCGAAGTCGCCGCACTGCTGGCAGATGCCGGATTAATCGTGATCACGGCCTTCATCTCACCCTATCGCGCAGACCGCGATCGCGCCCGGCAAGCGGCGGGCGACGCATTCCGCGAGGTTTTCATCGACGCCGATGTCGCGACATGCGAAGCGCGCGACCCGAAAGGCCTGTATAGGCGGGCCCGCGCCGGAGACATCAAGGAATTCACCGGCGTCTCGGCTCCATATGAGGAGCCGACCAACCCCGACATCAGCGTCGACACGAGCGGGCGCGGCATCGAGGAATGCCTCGACGAGCTGGTCGAGTATGTAACGGAGAATTTCCGAAAGTCCGTCTAGTGACTGCGCGCGGCTAGTGACTGCGCGCAGCGCCCCGATAATGATCTGTTAACGATACTGGGCGCACAATCCGGGACCTCAATCGACGACCGGTACTCAGCCCTTGATTAGCATTGCGAAACGCAACATAGGGGCGGGCGAGCCCGCCTTCCTCATCGCAGAGGTCGCTCAGGCCCATGATGGCTCGCTCGGGCTTGCACACAGCTATATCGACGCTGCCGCCGATGCCGGCGCGGATGCGGTCAAGTTTCAGACCCACATCGCGGAGGCGGAATCGACGCGCGACGATCAGTTTCGCATCAACTTCAGCCACCAGGATGACTCGCGTTACGCATACTGGAAGCGCATGGAGTTCACCCCCCAGCAATGGGCCGGCCTCTGCGATCACGCGCGTGAACGCGACCTGATATTCCTGAGTTCGGCCTTCTCACCCGAAGCGATCCGGCTACTCGCCGCACTCGACATGCCGGCCTGGAAGATTGCCAGCGGCGAGACCAGCTCTCGGGTCCTGATCGACGCGATGGCGGAGACCAAGCGCCCCTTTATTGTCTCTACCGGACTTAGCGACTGGCAGGAAATCGACACGATCGTCCAACAGATTCGCCCGACAGATAACGCCTTCGCGCTTCTGCAGTGCACCAGCAAATACCCGACTCCGTTCGCCGAGGTCGGACTGAACGTAATGGACGAGATGCGTGCCCGCTTCGACTGCCCGGTCGGCCTGTCCGATCACTCAGGCAGCCCGTTCCCGGCGTTTGCGGCACTGGCCCGTGGCGGAAGCATCCTCGAGCTGCACATCACGCTGGACCGGCGCATGTTCGGTCCTGACACATGCGCGTCGCTCACCGTACCCGAATTCAGCCAGGTGAGCGCTTTCCGCGACGCGCTGTTCCAAATGGATGCCGGTGCCGTCGACAAGGACCATATCGCCCGCGAACTGTCCCCAACGCGGCAACTGTTTGTACGCAGCCTTGCGCCGGCGCACGCCTTGCGTGCCGGCACCATGGTGACGGCTGAAATGATCGTCCCCAAGAAGCCCGGGACTGGTATTCCCGCCGACATGACCGAGACCTATGTCGGTCGCCACCTGGTCCGCGACATTCCGGCCGACCGCCTGTTCTGCGAAGAGGATTTCGATGAACATGAACCGCCTCGCGAACGGGTTGTAGCTGAATGACCTGGCAGGGACAGAGCATCCTTGCGGTCGTGCCCGCACGCGGCGGCAGCAAGGGTATTCGGGGCAAGAATCTACGCGCCGTCGGTGGCCTGTCGCTGGTGGCGCATGTCGCTGAACAGTGCCGTAATGCGCCGTGGATCGACCGTGCCGTTATTTCCACCGACGACGAGAGCATCGCCGCCGAAGCCGTCGCGCACGGGCTCGACGCACCATTCCGCCGCCCCGCCGAACTGGCCGGCGACCTCGCGAGCTCGGTCGACGCCTGGCAGCATGCCTGGACGACCTGCGAGCGAAATGACGGAACCCGCTACGACATCGGGCTTCTCCTGGAGCCCACAAGCCCCTTGCGTTGCACCGAAGATATCGAGCAGTGCCTCGCCGCCCTCGACAACCCCGTCAACGCGGCCGCAGCGACCGTCAGCAGGACTCCGGGGCACTACACACCCCACAAGACCCTGACCTGCGAAGAGTCCGGCCAGTTAGGCTACTACCTGCCGAATGGAGCCGGCTACGCGAACCGCCACCTGATCCCGGCCTACTACCACCGCAACGGCCTGTGTTACGCGGTTCGCCGCAATACGCTGCTGAATGAGGGACGTATTCTTGAGGATCGCTGCGCGGCGATTGTCACGCAGCGGCCCGTCGTGAATATCGACGAGCCACTCGACCTCGAGATTGCCGAACTCCTGTACCGACGGCAGGTTCGCGAACTCGCCGCCTGAACGTTCCGGACGCTCCCGCGCGACGGCCGGGGGATCATTGTCAGCCCCCCGCAAAGCAGCTATACGGACCCGGTCCCGGCGACCCGCCCGGCCGGGCTGCCACGGCACCTCGTGCCGACAAACTCATCTACTCTGCAGCCGGGTCTCCCGGCAGGAGCGAGTCATTGCCGGTCCTCGAAACCCTGCGTCAACTCCGCCACGGACGCCTCGCGCGCTTCGACCGCTCTTGGCTGATGCTCGGACGCATGGCGCGCTTTATCCTGGCGCGGATGCCGCGATCGACTGCCGCTCAGAAAATTGGGCCATTCGGGCCGTTCCGTCTCGACTCCCACTTCGCATTCAGCAACTTCGCAGCCTGGGGCGAAGGCCATAACAACGGCTTCATTGCCACCGTTGAGGCCAGCCGGGGAAAAGATTGCGTGCTCGACGTCGGTGGCCATATCGGGCTTGTCACGCTGCCGGTCAGCCAAATGGTGGCGCCCGGCGGCCGGGTCTTCTGCTTTGAGCCGGGAAAAGCCAATCTGGAATACTTGCGCTTCCACCTGTCACGCAACGGCGTTCGGAACGTCGAGGTGATCGACGCGCTGGTCGGAGATGTCGAAGGAGAGGTCGATTTTTTCGAACAGGCCGGTGCCACCGGCCAGAATTCCGTGGTCGTGAAAAAAAACCCGGAAGCCTACGCGCAAGTCCGCCGCCGGCAGGTCACACTCGACGGATTCTGCGCGGCGCGAGATCTGCACCCGCAGGTCATCAAGATCGACGTCGAGGGCGCCGAACTGGCAGTCCTGCGCGGTGCGCGAGAGACATTGCGACGCGAACGACCGACCCTGTTTCTCAGCGTGCATCCGACGGAGCTCGGCTTACTCGGAGAATCCATCGATAAGCTGATGCATGAAATCGATGAACTGGGGTATGTCTGCCTTGAGATCGACGGCACACCCGTCCAGGCATATCGCCTGGCCGAATACCTGATGCTACCGAAGGAACACACCAGTGGGTAAATTGAACAGCGCGATTGAGACCCTGCGGGACCGCGGCGCCCCGGCGCTTTGCAAGGCGGTCCTGGGGCTCGCGCGCACCACCGCTCACCGGGTGACCGGCCGGCAATTCGCCTTGTGTCGCGTGTATGATTATCGGCTGTGGGTCGATCTTAACGATCGCGGCATTTCACGCACCCTGATGCTGTTCGGCGAGCGCGAGCTTGAGCATAAGGCGATGCTTGAGCGGATCGTGGAACCCGGCATGCGGATCTTCGATATCGGCGCAAACATCGGCTATTACGCGATCATGGAAAGCCAGCTCGTCGGCCCATCCGGTCAGGTGGTCGCGATCGAGCCTTCCCCGGGCAATGTCGCACTCTTGCAGCGAAACCTGGAGCAGAACGCGATTTCGAACGTCGTTGTGCGAGAGGGTGCAATTTCCGACGAAGAAGGCAAACGTGAGTTCCATCTTTCGACCCAAAGCAACCTGAACACGTTCCATGACATTGGCAGCGGCGCGGTCCATCTTGCCGGGGAGAGCATTCCCGTCGAGGTCAACACGGTGCCAGCGCTGGCCGAGGAATTCGGCCCGCCGGACGTCATGCGGATGGATGTGGAGGGGCACGAAGTGGAAGTGATCCGCGGCCTGCTTGACGCCGTGGAGGCCGGCACGATGCGGCCCCGGATCATCTTCGAAACACACCTGTCACGCTACACGGCCGAACATAGTTTCGAACCGGTGCTGCGACGGCTGTTCGCGGCTGGCTATGAAGTCAGCCTCGCCGCATCGTCGTGGGAACGCGGCACGGAAGTGGTAGAGACATTCGGCTACAAAGGTGTCGAAAAGATTCGTTCGGACGGCGTCATCCGCACGCTTTTCGAATCGATAAGCGCCGATGATGCCGTAAAACTGATCTGCGAAACCGGTGGCCTGCGAACGGTGATTCTGTCCCCGAGCGCCTGATCGCCCCGCGCGCTAGCGCGCCACGCCGTTAAAGATATCCAGCCACATACCCGCGATCCGGTCGGGCGACAGTTTCGCGACCGCCTGATGTGCGGATGCCCCCAGTTCCTGCGCGACCGCAGGGTTCGTCGCCAACGCCCCCATGGCGCTGGTCAACGCCGGGGCGTCCTCGGTCGGCACCACCCGGGCATTCTCACCGGCACTCACAAAATCCGGCATCGCGTCGGGCACACCGGTGACGATGATCGGGCAGGCATGCCCCATCGCCTCAAGCAGCGCATTGGATGATCCCTCGAACCGGGAGGGTTGTACGAACATCGAGCACCCCCGATAGAACGGCGTCGGATCAACGAAACCCGCGAAGCTGACTCGCTCCGCGATTCCCAGTTCATCGGCCAGAACGGTCAGGCGGTCGCGCTCGGGGCCTTCACCGAGCAGCACCATGCGCCATTCAGGGTGCGAGCGGACAAAGACCGCGAAGGCTTCCAACAGGACATCAAAGCCCTTCTGGGGGTGTAGGCGGCCAACCGCCAGTACATAGGGGTCGCCGGCGTCCGGTGCGTTGATTTCAACCGGCACCGCAAGCGGATTGGGAATGACGGACAGTTTGGAAGCCGGCACATAGTGCGCCATGGCGGTTACCGCAGCCGTCGCATTCGCTGTCACGACCGCCGCCCGGCGATAAAGCAACCGGCGCAGGACATCCCATGCCCGACCGAGAGACTGGCGGGCCGGGTCGTTGCGCTCCGAAATCACAACCGGGACACGCAGGCCCGAACACGCAAGGAGCGTCAGGATATTTGTGGTTCCGACGAAGGCGATCACAACATCCGGCCGGGACTCCCGAATCAGGTCACGCAGCCCAGAAATCCGCCGGATGTTCATGGAAATGGCACCGAAGACATTTCCAGACTCCCCGCCAAGATCTGCGGCGCGACGCATGACCCGGGGGTCAAGCGTCACCCGGTCGGCCCCCCTTTCGGCATAGGTGACAACACACACCTCCTGCCCCAGATCCGCAAGCGCGGTCGTCAGAAGAGCCAGCACGCGTTGCGCGCCGCCGCCACCGAGGCTTTCAATGACGAATGTCAGGCGCAAGGTCGGCATATAGTCCTGCAATGGTTTCGGCATGTTGCCGAGCGCTGAAACGGGCAGCCACAGCCTCGCGTCCGGCGCCCGCAAGCGCGGTCCTCCCGGCGGGATCCTCGATCAGGCTACGCAGCTTCTCGGAAAAGTCGTCGGCATCGTCGGGACGGGCCAGATACCCCGTCCGTCCATGTTCCACGATATCGCGGTGCCCCCCATCGTCAGCTGCAACGACGGCGACGGACAGCAGCATCGCCTCGATCACGGTCCGTCCAAGGCCCTCGCGGACACCTGGCGCGACGAGCACATCGAAACTGGCCATGTAGGGCAAGATCGGGAACCGCGGCCCGGTGAAATGCACCCGGTTCGCCAGTGGTCCGGACGCAAGAGCCGCCCTACGGCTGTCATTCAGAAAATGCCGAGTGTCACCGACCATCACGAAATGGCTGTCCGTATCAACCAGCCGGGCGGCCAGATCGAGGAACAGACCAGGTCGTTTCTGTTCTTCCATATTGCCGACGAAACCGATGATCATAGATGTCGATGGAATTGACAGTTCAGCGGCGAGCCGCTCCCTGTGCGTGGTCTTCGCCGAAGCATCGGTCGATGGCAGGTCGACCGGCTCGTCGACGACCGTCGCACGTCGCGCCATACCCGGCGGCAATCCGGCACGGCAATAGTCCGAAATGGTAAGAACCCGGGCAGGAAGCCGGGCATAGAGGCCGAGGCGGCGCGAAGGATTGACGGTGCGCTGGTGCCAGACATGGGCCGATCCGGACAGGCGAGCAGCCACCGCCCAGGTCAGATGCATTCGCGCGTCGTTGGTGTGCACGACCGTCCAATTATTTTCGCGAAGCATATGCGCCAGAGTCCTGCCGGCAGCGAGCATCCGCAAGGGCTCCCGAACAAGACCACCACCCGACACCACGGCATTCGCCGGCAAAGCCTCAAACGACGTACCCCGCTGGTTGAGATGCTTCGCAAGCGGGCCGGCGGTCTGATGCAGGCCGACCACCGGTTGAACGCCCTGCTCCGGTAGCGCATCAATCAGGGAAAGGGCCGAGATATGGCT
>JABIVD010000012.1 GCA_018667335.1 Rhodospirillaceae bacterium | reverse complement strand
TCACGGGAGCCTGAATTCTTAAAAAAAGGACTGCTAGTAATTCCCCAAATTGGCTTTTGCGGACGCGATAGGCTTCCCGTCGCTGCCTAAAGCATCAACTCTCACGTAGTAGGAGTTCCACCTTCCACCAGAACATGGACCGAGATAATAACCTGACTGGGTCATACTACCGTGGTGTCTCTTTATTCCTTCATATCCTTCCGGAAGTTTTTTTGTCTCGCCCTCTACAGATTTTATGGTGAACTCACTGCTCGTGCCATCATACGAGATTTTGAACTCACCATGTCCTCCTGTAGTCCCATAATTCCGGTCTGTGAAGGAGACTAGAAACGCAGTGGTTTTTTCCGGAATATTTGACAGCGTAAGCTCAGGCGACATCCCCTTTCCACCGTGGTATTTGCAAATTCCTTTTTTGGGAACGCTTGATTTTCCATTTTTCCAGTCGGAATCAACATGTGATACTGAGAAATCATCCGAATAGGCATGGTTAACAAACGCAAAAAAACCAAGAAAAGCCCAGAAAACTGTCAGTTTTTTCATAATCCAACTCCTTATTGCTGAGTAAACTGTGCAAGAGCTAAGTTGATTTTATCACGGCTAACAACCGATAGCAGCCATGTGAATTACACAGGGTTAATCTGAAAGTTCTGCCTAACCAAGCTTACGGGCAAGGTCTTCCGGTCTCAGCTGGACGTACCGCTGAAGCATCCTGAGGTCCTTGTGGCCGGTTATCGCTGCCACCTCCATCACGCCTAGCCCTTTCTCGAAGAACCGGGTTGTTGCCTCATGTCTGAGGTCATGGAACCGAAGACCTGTTATGTCAGCTCTTCGAGTTGCCCGGCGCCATAGTCCCTTCAGGGCCTCAGGATGGACTGGGATCACCCCACCAGAGATAGACCTTGGTAAGGCCTCGATGGTTTGTCGTGCCACTGGAGACAGCGGGACATCTCGGCTTGTTCCATTCTTGGTCAGTGCGAGATGGACATAGTTCTGGTCGAGGTGGAGATCATCCCAATCCAGACCGAGTAACTCACCACGTCGCATGGCTGTCTCAATGGCTAGGGCGACCAGAGGGGCGAGGTAGGGATTGTCTGAAGCCTGACATGCCATCATCAATCGTTGCCCCTCATCACCCTCCAGCCTTCGAGTTCGGCCCTTCGGCTGAGTCGGCTTTCGGAGGTTAGCTGCGGGATTGCCGGGAAGGTTGAACCCCCACTCGGACATCGCAATACGGATGGCGTGGCTGATGATCGACAACTCCCGCGCCACGGTTGCGGGTCCCGCTCTAAGAAGCCGGTCGTCTCGATAATGAGCGAGATCGGTGGAACTTAGCTTTGAAAGCCAAAGTTGACCGATTGAATGACGTTTAATGATACCAAGCCGATAATTTTCAACTTTTGCACCACGCTTTTGACTAGTTACCTCTGCCGCATATCGAATCAATAGCTGGTCGAGGGTGGAGTCTTGATAGATGAAAGTGCCAACGTCGATCGCACGTTCAGTATCGGTTGCCCATCGCCGCGCATCCGATAGCCTTTGGAAGGTTTTTGTCTGCGTTGGATGTCCGCCGCGCCTGACACGCGCCGTGTAGCGGCCATTCCGCTTCATAAAGTTCGCCAATTCCGTCTCCTGTGGCACAGGATTGGAACAAGAGCGGTTTTGTTGTCGGAAACCCGGTCGTGGCTTTGCCGCTTAATTAGCGGTAAGTCGTTGTAACTAAGTCAGTTACGTCGCATTCGAAATTGGTGGGCGCGACAGGGATTGAACCTGTGACCCCTGCCGTGTGAAGGCAGTGCTCTCCCGCTGAGCTACGCGCCCCTCCATGGGTATCCCAAAAGGGACCGGACCTATAGGGCGACCGGTTCGCCGGTGTCAAGTTTGGCGCCCGCCGCCCGTTTGGATCCGGATTCTCGCCCCATCCTCGCCGCAATCGCGCCCGAACCTGTGATACACGGGCATGATGATCAGGAGATTCCGATGAAAATCAGTTTGTTTGGGTGCATCGCGCTCGCGATGATGCTCCTTCTGCCGGCACCCCAACCGGCCACGGCACAGTCAAGCTCGGGTCAGTCGACTGGCGTGACACGCCAGGATGATCGCGTCGGGCAGATATTCAGCGACCTGGAGAAACGGATCATTCGCGAAGTCCTTGAGGGGACCGGGGCCGTGGACGCCGACAAAGAGGTCGACAAAGATTCTGATGACGACAAGGGCAAAGGCAACAAAGCCGCCAAGGGTCCCGGCAAGGGGCAGAAGAGCGGCCTGCCGCCGGGGCTGGCGAAGCGCGACCGGCTCCCGCCTGGGCTCCAGAAGCAGCTGGAGCGGAACGGAAGCCTGCCGCCGGGCCTGGATCGTCGTGCGCTTCCGGCCGATCTCGAAGATCGCCTGCCGGACCGCACGGACACCGAACGGGTCATTGTCGGCAGCGATGTAGTTCTGATCGAGAAGGGAACAGACCTGGTTCTCGACGTGATCCGCGATGTTATTCGCCAGAAGACTGGGACATCGCAGTAAGCCGTCGGCCTTGAGCCGAAGGCGCGCTTGGGTCTAGATGAACTCATGTTGCAGCGGGCTTCATTGCATGTTCTCGCCGTCGCCGCGGCGCTGTCGGTAGGCGCGCCGACGGTCGCGCTGGCGGACGAGCAGGCGATGGCGCCGGCCGATACGACGCTGCAAGGCGCCGCCGAGGGCTTCGCGCTGACCTATGACGTCTACACCGGTGGGCTGCGCGCCATCCGCTTCGACTTCGAGGTCGACCTGACCGACCCGGGTTACGAGACCCGGATCCGCCTGCAGACATCGGGGATCGTCGGCGCACTGTTCAACTGGAGCCTCGAGGCCTCGAGCCGCGGCGACTGGGATGACGGTGAGATCACCCCCGAGAAATACCGATCCGCGAATGTCTGGCGCAGTCGCCAGCGCAAGGTCGCCATCGACTATGCCGAAGATGGACAAAGGACCGTAACGTCCGAACCGCCCTATGGCGAAGACGACATCAAGCGGGTCGACCCGGGGCTGATCCCGGGCGCGGTCGATCCGACGACCGCCGTGACAGCGCTGGTGCTGACCAGTGCCATTCAGGGCGACTGTCGCCCGCGCACCGCGGTCTATGACGGCAGGCGGCGCTACGACGCCAATATGGAGGCGTTGCCGCCGCGCGACCTGAAGTCCAGCGCGGCTACTCCGTTCGCGGGCCGCGTCGAGGGCTGCCGGCTGACCTTCGAGCGGATTGCCGGCTTCAAGCCCGACCGCAAGCGGCTGCAGGACCTGGAGGTCGCGATCTGGCTGGCCGACATCGGGGTGGAGCCGGGTCGCGTGCCGGTGCGGCTCGAGCTGAGTACGCCCTGGGGGGCCGGGTTCGCCCATCTCGTACGTGCGCGGACGGTCGGCGGCGCGCTGGTGTTCGGCAGCGAGGACGACGGCTAGTCGCGCCCGGCGCCCGCGTCCGGTCAGCATGTCCGATCACCGCGAAACAATCGGGAACAATTCGTGACTTGGTGCGATTCACGGCGCTGTGGCAAGTTCCGCGCGGATTTCTGCGGATTCGGCATGCCGGCTTCGCCTCACACCTGCCCACACTAATCCGGCTTATGACAGACCGGCGAATGATCCACCAACGAATGACACGATGACCGATACAGCTTTAGCCATAGTGGTGCTTGCCGCCGGGAAGGGGACGCGTATGCGTTCCGATCTGCCAAAAGTGATGCACCCGCTCGCCGGCCGGCCGATGATTGCCCATCTGCTCGATACGGCCGCAGAACTGTCGCCGGAGAAGATTGTCGTCGTCGTCGGGCCGGACATGGATTTGGTGCGCGACGCGGTGGCGCCGCACCCGACCTGCGTGCAGGCAGATCGGAACGGCACCGGCGGCGCGGTGAAGGCCGCGCGTGACGCCCTCGATGGCTTCACCGGCACCGTGCTGGTGCTCTATGGCGACACGCCTTTGGTGACGGCGGACACGATGCGCCGCGCGGAGTCGGCCTGTGCGGATGGTGCCGCGGTTTCGGTGCTCGGGTTCCGGCCCAGCCATTTCCATCAGTATGGCCGCCTGATCACCGACGGGGACGGCGCGCTGACCGCCATCGTCGAGGCTCGCGACGCGACGCCGGATCAGCTCGATGTGAATCTTTGTAACTCCGGCGTCATGGCGTTCGACGGGCGGCATCTGTTCGGCCTGCTCGACCAGATCGGTACCGACAATTCCAAGGGCGAGTATTACCTGACGGACATGGTCGCGCTGGCCCGCGCCGACGGCCACAGCGCCGCCGTGGTCGAGGGGGAGGAAGACGAGCTGCTGGGCGTGAACGCCCGCGCCGACCTGGCGATCGCCGAAGGCGTGGTGCAGACCGCGCTGCGCGCCCGCGCGATGGACGGCGGGGCGACCCTGGTCGATCCGGGCACGGTCTGGTTCCATCACGACACCCAGTTGGGCCGCGACGTGGTAGTGCAGCCCAATGTGGTCTTCGGGCCCGGCGTGCATGTGGCGGACGGCGTGGACATTCGCGCCTTCAGTCATCTGGAAGGCGCGGACGTGGCAAGCGGTGCGGTTATCGGCCCCTACGCGCGGCTGCGGCCGGGTGCGAAGATCGGCGCCGGGGCACGGGTCGGCAACTTCGTGGAAATCAAGAATGCGGATCTGGGCGAAGGCGCCAAGGTCAGCCATCTGTCCTATGTGGGCGATGCCCATGTGGGGGCCGGGGCGAACCTCGGGGCGGGCACAATCACCTGCAACTATGACGGTTTCGGCAAATACACCACGGACATCGGCGCAGGGGCGTTCATCGGCTCCAATTCGGCGCTGGTCGCGCCCGTGACCGTCGGCGAGGGCGCCATCGTTGCGGCGGGCAGCACGATCTCGGGCGATGTCGAAGCCGACGCGCTGTCTATTGAACGGGCCGAGCAGGTCACGAAGCCCGGCTGGGCCGCGCGGTTCCGCAAACTGAAGTCGAAGGATTAGCGCGTATGTGTGGGATCATCGGCATATTGGGGTCGGATGACGCGGCGCCACGATTGATCGAGGGGCTGAAGCGGCTCGAATATCGTGGATACGATTCCGCCGGGATTGCGACCCTCGTCAATGGTTCGATCCATCGCCGCCGCGCCCAGGGCAAATTGGCCAACCTGGCCGCCGTCCTCGAGGACGACCCGCTCGACGGCGATGCGGGCATCGGCCACACGCGCTGGGCGACCCATGGCGTGCCCAACGAGACCAATGCGCATCCCCATGCGACGTCCCGGGTGGCGGTGGTTCATAACGGGATCATCGAGAATTTCCAGGAGCTGCGCGCAGAGCTCGCGGCGGCCGGGCATAATTTCGAAAGCGACACGGACACGGAGGCCATCGCCGCACTGCTGACTCAGCAGCTCGACGCAGGGGCCACGCCGCGCGAGGCGGTCGCGCAGACCCTGCCGCGCCTCCATGGGGCATTCGCGCTCGCCATCGTTTTCGCCGGCGAACATGATCTGATGGTCGGCGCGCGGCGCGGCAGCCCGTTGGCGATCGGCTATGGCGACGGCGAGATGTTCATCGGCTCCGACGCGCTGGCGCTGGCGCCACTCACCAAGCGTATCTGCTATCTCGACGAGGGCGACTGGGCGGAGATCACCCGCACCGGCGCGCAGGTGTTCGATGAGAGCGGCGCGGAGGTGGACCGGCCCATCCGCGAGACCGAGCTCTCCGGGGCGTTGATTGGCAAGGGCAATTACGACCACTTCATGCAGAAGGAAATCTTCGAGCAGCCGGCCGTGGTGGGCGACACGCTGCAATCCTTCATCAATGCGACGACCCGCGAGATCAGCCTGCCCGATCTGCCGTTTGATCTGGCGACAGTCCCGCGGATTACCGTGGTGGCCTGTGGCACCGCCTGCTACGCGGGCTGGGTCGCGAAATACTGGCTCGAGAAGGTCGCGCGCATCCCGGTCGAAATCGATATCGCGTCGGAATTCCGTTACCGCGAGGCGCCGATGCCCGAGGGCGGGGTCGCGCTGTTCGTCAGCCAGTCGGGGGAGACGGCCGACACGCTGGCCGCACTGCGCCATTGCCGCGACCAGGGTCAGTACATCGTGTCGGTGGTGAATGTCGGCGAGAGCTCGATCGCGCGGGAATCCGATGTGGTCCTGCCGACTCTTGCCGGGCCCGAGATTGGCGTCGCGTCGACCAAGGCCTTCACCACCCAGCTGGCGGTGCTCGCCTGTTTTGCGATCGCGGCCGCACGCGCGCGCGGCGCGTTGGACGACGCAGGCGCCGCGGCGCTGGCCGGCGCACTGACCGAGGTGCCGTCACGGATGACGGAAGTGCTTAACCATGACGAGGCACTGCGAGAGATCGCGCATGAGGTCGCCAAGGCCCGCGACGTGCTCTATCTGGGCCGCGGCACGGCCTTTCCGATCGCCATGGAAGGCGCGCTCAAACTCAAGGAAATCTCCTACATCCACGCCGAGGGTTACGCCGCAGGGGAGATGAAGCACGGCCCGATCGCGCTGATCGACGCGGCGGTGCCCGTGATCGTGCTCGCGCCGAACGACGAGCTGTTTGACAAGACGCTGTCGAACGTCGAAGAGGTGATCGCGCGCGGCGGCAAGGTGGTGTTCATGTCCGACCGTGCCGGGGTGGCGAAGCTGGCCGACAAGGCGTTCGCGGCGGTCGAGATGCCGGCCGTCGATCCGTTCGTGGCACCGCTTCTCTATGCGATCCCGATCCAGCTGCTCGCCTATCACACGGCGGTGGTGAAGCGCACGGACGTGGATCAGCCGCGCAATCTCGCCAAGAGCGTGACGGTCGAGTAGCACCCGCGTCTTTGGTTCGTGTGAACCGCGTTCGGCGTTTGTTAACCACAATACGTGCATAACAGGATCGCTATTCTCGGAATAGGCGAGAGGGATCTGATATGCGTTCAGCCGTAGATCTTCGG
>JABIVD010000023.1 GCA_018667335.1 Rhodospirillaceae bacterium | reverse complement strand
GGCTAAGCTGTTGACCCTATGGCGGAAATTCATATAATCCCGCCGCTCGGGCAACCTTACCAAATTTGGCCGTTTTGACCGCACCGTAACCATGAAGGAGTTCGGAACGTGGCGCGTATTGCTGGTGTCAACATTCCAACACAGAAGCGGGTTCCGATCGCGCTGACCTATATCCACGGGATTGGTCACACGAAGGCGGAAGAGATTTGCACGAAGTGCGATATCCCGTTTGAACGACGTGTGCACGAATTGACCGACGACGAGGTCATTCGGGTTCGCGAGACGATAGATCAGAGTTATCAGGTCGAAGGTGATTTGCGGCGTGAAGTTGCGATGAACATTAAACGGTACATGGATCTCGGTTCGTATCGCGGCGTGCGTCATCGTAAGGGTTTGCCCGTGAATGGACAGCGGACCCACACAAACGCGCGCACCCGCAAGGGCAAGGCCCGGCCGATCACCGGTAAGAAAAAAGTCTAGGGCGCAGGACAAGGTAGAATAGTAATGGCAAAAGCCGCGACAGCGCGTGTCCGTAAACGCGAACGTAAGAACATCACTTCGGGTGTGGCGCATGTAAGCGCGACATTCAACAACACACACATCACGATCGCGGATGCGCAGGGCAATGCTATTGCCTGGTCGTCCGCCGGTTCCCAGGGGTTCAAGGGCTCGCGTAAGTCGACGCCCTATGCCGCGCAGATGGCGGCAGAAGATGCCGGCCGCAAGGCGCAGGAACACGGGATGAAGACTCTCGCCGTTCAGGTGCGGGGTCCGGGTTCGGGGCGTGAGTCTGCGCTGCGTGCACTGCAGGCGGTTGGGTTCGAGATCACAGCTATTCGTGACGTGACCCCGGTGCCGCATAACGGATGCCGGCCGCGGAAACGCCGGCGCGTCTGATTTTCCGTCCTTCGGGGCGCTGAACATAAAATTTCATCGGCAGGTGCCGACCCCGGCGTGAGTGCGCCGGATTAGATTTGAGGACGAATCCAAATGCTTCAGAAAAATTGGACCGAACTGATCAAGCCGAACAAGCTCGACATCGCCGGTGGAAACAATCCGGCACGTCAGGCGACGGTGGTGGCAGAGCCACTCGAGCGCGGCTTTGGATTGACCCTCGGCAATGCGATGCGGCGGGTTCTCATGTCATCGCTGCAGGGTGCGGCCGTGACCTCGCTCCAGATTGAGGGCGTGCTGCACGAATTCTCCTCGATCCCGGGCGTACGGGAGGATGTCACCGATATCGTCCTGAACGTGAAAGGGATGGCGCTGCGCATGCACAGCGAAGGTCCCAAGCGTATAACGCTGACGGCGACCGGCCCTGGTGAAGTGAAAGCCAGCCAGATTGATACCGGCCCGGACATCGAGATCATGGATCCGGATCATATCCTGATGACCCTCGATCAGGGTGCGCGGGTGGTCATGGAACTTACCGTGGAAACCGGCAAAGGTTATGTCCCGGCGGCCCAGAACCGCGCGGCGGATGCCCCGATCGGGCTCATTCCCGTCGATGCGCTGTTCTCGCCGATCACGAAGGTCTCCTATCACGTCGGTAATGCGCGTGTCGGAGAGCGGACCGATCTGGACAAGCTGACCATGGATATCGAGACCAACGGTGCAATTACGCCGGAAGATTGCATGGCATTCGCCGCCCGTATTCTGCAGGACCAGCTGCAGCTCTTCGTGAACTTTGAAGAGCCCAAGGCGGCCCAGCCTGTCGAAGAGATTGATGACGAGCTTGAGTTCAACCGCAATCTGCTGCGCAAGGTGGATGAGCTGGAGCTTTCCGTCCGTTCGGCGAACTGCCTGAAGAACGACAACATCGTCTATATCGGCGATCTCGTTCAGAAGACCGAAGCCGAAATGCTGCGGACGCCGAACTTCGGGCGCAAGTCGCTCAACGAAATCAAAGAAGTGCTGGCCCAGATGGGACTGCACCTCGGTATGGAGATTCCGGCCTGGCCGCCGGAGAACATCGAAGATCTGGCAAAACGCCTCGAGGAACCGTTCTAGCGGTCCACGGAATCAGGAGTAGTTAAGATGCGTCACCGTAAAGGTCCGCGGAAGCTCAATCGGACGAGCAGTCATCGCAAAGCCATGTTCGCCAATATGGCGGCAGCACTGGTCAAGCATGAGCAGATCACGACAACCTTGCCGAAGGCCAAGGAGCTGCGTCGCGTCGTCGACAAGCTCATTTCGCTCGGCAAACGTGGTGATTTACATGCACGCCGTCAGGCGCTCAGCACGGTGCGCGATCGCGTACTCGTCGAGAAACTGTTCTCGACCCTGGCCGAGCGATATGCCGACCGGCCGGGCGGATATACGCGCGTGTTGAAGGCGGGTTACCGTTACGGCGATTCCGCGCCGATCGCTATCATCGAGCTCGTGGACCGTGATGAAGATGCCAAGGGCCTCGATTCTGGACCGGTCCAGTTTGAAGATGGTGAAGTGCTCCAGGAGGCAGTTGCCTGAGGGGCTGTTCACGAATTGAATTCCAAAAGGCCGCCCTTGGGCGGCCTTTTGCGTCTGGGGCCGTGAATCGCGGCCCGAACGGGGTTAAAATCAGAACATGCGAACCACACGACATATTTTCTCCGGCCTGATTTTGTTGGCGGTTGCGACCTTTGCCGCCGTCCCGGGACATGCCCAGCGCGCCGCGCCCGACAACCGCGAACAGGTCATGCTGTCCTTCGCGCCGTTGGTGCGCGCGGCGAGCCCAGCCGTGGTAAATGTGTTTACCCGCAAGGCTGTTCGCAGCCGCGGCCCTGCCTCTCCTTTGTTCAACGACCCGTTCTTCCGGCGGTTCTTCGGCGATTCTCTGGGTCTGGCCCAGCCTCGCGAACGTATCGAGAATTCGCTTGGATCGGGCGTCATTGTGCGCTCTGACGGGCTGATCGTGACGAACTTCCACGTCATCGAGGGCGCAGACGCGATCACCATCGTTCTGTCCGACCGGCGGGAGTTCGAGGCCACGATCCTGCGTGAGGACGAACGTACCGATTTGGCGATACTCAAAATTGATGCCGGGGACGAGGAACTGCCAAACATCGCCCTGAGCAACAGCGATGATCTCGAGGTCGGCGATCTGGTGCTCGCGATCGGCAATCCGTTCGGAGTTGGCAAGACCGTCACCAGCGGGATTGTGTCCGGTCTGGCCCGCACGCAGGTCGGGATTTCCGATTTCAGTTTCTTTATTCAAACCGACGCGGCGATCAATCCCGGCAACTCCGGCGGCGCATTGCTGCGCATGGACGGCACGCTGGCCGGCATCAACACGGCGATCTTCTCGCGCAGCGGCGGCAGCCAGGGGATCGGATTTGCCATACCGTCCAGCATGGTGCGAACCGTCATCGACGGGGCGGCGACCGGTGCGGCGTTGCGCCGGGCCTGGCTGGGCGCGTCCTTTGAAACCGTGACGGCCGATATCGCCGATGCGATTGGTCTGCCGCGTCCCGAAGGTGTGATCCTGTCCGACATCCACACACAGGGCCCGGCGTTACGCGCAGGACTACGGTCCGGCGACATCATCACTGCATTCAACGGACAACCGGTGTTTGATACGGAAGGGATGCGGTTCCGCGTGGCAACCGGAATTGTGGGCGACGAGGCACGCCTTTCGGTGCGTCGGCCGGGGACGGAACTCGAGCTGTCTCTGGTGTTGGAGCTTCCGCCAGAAATCCCGTCACGCAACGAGCGTGTGCTGGAGGGGCGCCACCCGATTGCTGGTGCCACGGTTGCCAACCTCTCGCCGGCCGTGGCCGAAGAGATGGGGCGAGATCACTTCGAGCTGGGGGTTATCGTCCGGGCCATTGCGTCGGGGAGCCCGGCCCACCGCCTGAGTTTCCAGGTCGGCGACGTGATCTTTGCCGTGAACGACATCGAAGTTGAGACGGTTGTCCAAATCCGCGAAGTGACGGCGAAACCGGCTCCGCAATGGACCATCACTGTTCGTCGCGATGGACGCCTGTTCACCCTGGCGGTTGCGGGATGAGCGCGCCCGAGAACCAATCGGAGATGTTTGCGGGCCAGGCCCCGCGGCCCCTGGCGGATCGACTGCGTCCTGAGGCGGTTGGCGACGTGGTGGGGCAGGGGCATTTGCTCGGGCCCGAAGGCCCGATCGGTCGGATGGTGTCCAATGGCCGGCTGGCTAGCATGATCTTGTGGGGCCCCCCGGGCTGCGGCAAGACGACAATCGCCCGCCTGTTGGCGCTGGAGACGGAATTCACGTTCGAACCTTTGTCGGCCGTGTTCTCGGGTGTGGCCGATCTGAGAAAGGTCTTTGAGCGTGCCGGCGCACGCCGTGCGGGTGGACAGGGTACGCTTCTGTTCATCGATGAGATTCACCGCTTCAACCGGGCGCAGCAGGATGGATTTCTGCCCTTTGTTGAGGATGGAACAGTCACCCTGATCGGGGCAACGACCGAGAACCCGTCATTCGAAATCAACGCCGCGTTGTTGTCGCGTTGCCAGGTGTTCGTCCTGAACCGGCTTGACGAAGCGGCGCTGGAGGAATTGCTGGCACGTGCCGAGGCCCTCGAGGGGAAGGTGCTGCCGGTCAACGTGGAGGCCCGCCAGGCGCTCAAGGCGATGGCCGACGGGGACGGGCGTTACCTTCTGAACCTGGCCGAAGAGCTGTTCGCGTTGCGGCTCGATGACGCGCTCGATACCGCACGGCTGATTGAAACCGTGCAAAAGCGCGCACCGCTCTATGACAAGAGCCAGGAGGGGCACTACAACCTGATCAGCGCACTGCATAAATCTTTGCGTGGTTCCGACGTGGATGCGGCGCTGTACTGGTTGGCGCGCATGCTCGCGGGGGGCGAAGACCCAAGGTTTGTGGCGCGCCGGCTTGCCCGGGCGGCGATCGAGGATATTGGACTGGCGGATCCGCAGGCACTGCCACAGGCATTGGCTGCCTGGGAGGCCTATGAGCGGATCGGGTCTCCGGAAGGTGAGTTGGCGTTGGCGCAATGCGTAGTCTATCTGGCGAGCGCGCCCAAATCGAACGCGTCCTACAAAGCATTCGGTTCTGCGATGCGTATGGCCGGGGACACGGGTTCATTGGCGCCGCCGAAGCATATTTTGAACGCGCCTACAGGCCTCATGAAGGACCTGGGCTACGGCGATGGATATGCGTATGACCATGACGCGGAAGATGGATTTTCGGGTCAGGACTATTTTCCAGAAGGAATCGAGCGCGCCCAGTTCTACAAGCCTGTGGAGCGTGGTTTTGAGCGCGAGATCACCAAGCGGCTGGACTACTGGACGAAGTTGCGCGCCGAGCGCACCGGTTCGGGAGAGGACTCATGAGTACGATTGAAATGATCAAAGCGCGGTGCACGCCGTGAACATGCTGCTGGCAATTGCGTTCGGAGGCGCTGTAGGCGCGCTGGGGCGGCATTTCGTCAATGTCGGCGTTGCAACCTGGATTGGCTTGGGGATTCCCTGGGGCACTTTAGTGGTCAACGTTGTGGGTTCCTTCGCGATGGGCGTCCTGGTGCATCTCATGGCGACAACCTGGACGGTCACCCCGGAAATACGGGCACTGCTGACCGTCGGCGGCCTCGGGGCCTTCACGACATTTTCGACGTTCTCGCTCGATGCGATCGTCCTGTACGAGCGCGGCCAGGTAATGTTTGCCGCGGCATACGTGTTGGCCTCGGTCATCGGGGCGATCGGCGCTCTCCTGGTGGGGCTGCGTCTCGCGCGGCTGGTGTTCGCATGAGCCCGGATGATCTCTCAGCGGTCCGCCATATCGCGGTCCAGTCCGATGATGGCGATGTGCGGCTCGATCGCTGGTTCAAACGTCATTACCCGGACGTCTCCTATGGGCAGGTCGCGAAATGGCTGCGCACGGGCCAAGTCCGGGTTGACGGCCACCGGGCCAAACCTGGTCAACGGCTCAGCGAAGGGCAGGATATTCGTGTGCCGCCGATGCCGGCGACACGGACGGTCGAACCTCCCGCCGAGAGAAACCGCCAGCCGGTTGACCGTGCAGACGCGGCCATCTTGCGGGAGTCCATAATCTATCAGGATGAGTTTCTGATCGCCCTGAACAAACCCGCCGGGTTGGCGGTGCAGGGTGGGTCGAAGACCCACCGGCATCTGGACGGGATGCTCGACGCTTTGCAGTTCGACGCCAAGGATCGGCCGCGCCTGGTTCATCGGCTCGACAAGGACACCAGCGGTTTGTTGCTGCTGGCGCGGGACCGACGTACGGCGTCCCAATTGTCGGTGCTATTTCAGGGGCGCGAAGTCGAGAAGACCTACTGGGCGCTCGTGGTGGGTGTTCCGGACCATGATTCCGGTGTGATTGATGCGCGCCTCGCAAAGCGCGGCGGTGAAGGCAGTGAGCGCGTAGAATCCGTCGATGACGGGCAAGCCGCAGAAACCGAGTATCGGATCCTGGACCATGCTGCCCGGCGTATCTCCTGGCTTGAGTTGCGTCCCCGGACGGGCCGTACGCACCAGCTGAGGGCGCACTGCAAGGTGATGGGAACGCCGATCGTGGGCGATGGCAAATACGGTGGCCGCGAAAGTGATGTGGAGGGACTGCCCCGGCGCCTGCATCTGCATGCGCGCGGTTTGACCCTGCCGCATCCTACGACCGGAGAGCGTCTCACGCTCGCGGCACCGTTGGATGATGTTCTGTCAAAGAGTTGGGCGTTTGTCGGATTTGACGCGAAAGTGACCTGAGACGAGGCCGTTTACCGATGTTGCGGGCTGTCGGAGAATACGCCGTACGGCCATATGGGGCCTGCGCTATGAAAACCGAACCTGCCGGGTGTAGCGACCGGTTGTATCGATAGGACCAACGGATGCGCGTGCGCACAGTCTTCAAGGTTGTTCTGGTGGTGGCGATCACGTTGACCGTCGCGCTTGTCGCGGTTGTTTTCAACCTCGACCCCAATGACCACAAGGATCGTATCGCCGCTTATGTCGCGCGGGAGACGGGGCGTACCCTGACCATTGAAGGATCGATCGACCTGGAATGGGGTCGAACCACGCGCATCGCCGTTCGCGATATCGGTCTGTCCAATCCGGAATGGGCGAAGGCACCGGAGATGGTGCATATCGATGAAGCCGATGTCCGGTTCGAGCTATGGCCACTTCTGCGCGGGGGTGTCGACATCGACAGCCTGACGCTTCGCGGTGCCCGGGTTTTTATCGAGACAGGTGCGGACGGCCGCAGCAGCTTCGACTTCGACGCTTCCGGCGAGAGCTCGGATGCGGACAAGGACTCCGGAAAGCTCGGCGTGGATCTCGAGATCGCTAAACTGGAGATCGAGGACGTTCAGTTTACCTATCGGGACGGCCCGACGGGACCCGAGACGGTCGGTACCGTCGAACGCATAAAGGCGCTGCCGTCCGAACCCGGCGCACCTCTGGATATTGATATCGCGGCGGATGTGCGGCTGGGCGGCGATACAGCCAAGATCGACCTGGATGGTCAGATCGGTTCGTGGAACGACATCATCCAGGGAGATCGCGAGGTACCGTTCAATCTCGTCGGCGAGGCGCTTGGCCTTAATGTGGAAATCGATGGTTCCGTGCGCGGGCCGGACAATCCGTCGGGCTTTGATGTCGACGTTCTGATCTCCGGCGATGCCATTGGCACAGTACAGCCGTTTCTTGATACGGAATTGCCGAAACTGGGGCCGATATCTCTGTCGGCACAAATCAGTGGCGGACAACGCAACCCGGTCGTCAACGTGGTTTCCCTGGATCTCGCAAACACGCGGGTCACGGGCACCACCAAAATGACGCTGTCCGACGATGTGTCCGAGCTTGAGTTCGATTTGAAGGCCGAATTGCGCAATCAGGATTTGGCACCAATCGAACCCTTGGCTGAGATTCCCCTCACGCAGCTCGGGCTGATCACCGGTAGCGTGAGCATCGTCGGCGACCTGGACGCGCTTCGTTTCGAGCCCAACCGCGTGGCAGTCGCGCAGAGCTTTCTTTCGGGTTCCGTCACGGTCGGGCCCCTGTTGGATGACCCGGGCGTTTCCTATGACCTGATATTGACGGCGGACGGACAGACGCTGGGTGTCGTGGAACCTATTGCCGGCGTCTCGTTGCCGGATGTCGGCCCGATCAAAGGAGAGATTCGCGCGATCGGGAATCTCAGCAAGGCACGAGTAGAGACATCCGGACTGACAGCGGAGGGCACGCGCGGCACGGGCAGGGTCGATCTTGCCAATCTGGAAGCGGACACACCGGGTGTTACCCTCGATCTCAAATTGTCGGCGACTGATCAATCACTTGATGTCGTTCGCGACATGCTGGGTGATGAGCTGGCCGATCTCGGTCCGGTCGGTGGTGTTGTCGCGATCACCGGGACGCTGCCGGCTATGCAGCTAGCGCTCGATGATTTTGCGGTCGATATGGTTCGCGCGAATGGTGATGTCACGCTGGATGTTAACGCGAACCAGCCGCTCAAGGGCTACCGCCTGGATATTGCGGGCGACGGCCAGGCCCTTGAGAAGTTCCAGCCGATTGTGGGTGTGACATGGCCGGAACTTGGCCCGGTCGATTTTACGGCGTCCATCGAGGGTGATCTCGAACGCGTAACAATCGATGCGTTCGCATTTCGCAGCGTGACGACGGATCTGGCGGGCAGCGGGCGCGTGGTGTTCGACCCCGAGGCCATAGATGTCGAGGCGGTGGTGACGTCGGATGTTACAGATCTCACACGCTTGTACCCGGACTATGTGCCGGCGCGCCGACCGGCAAGTGTCTCTCTTGAAGATGCAAAGGCCGAGGTTGTGAAATCCGGGGGGGCTAAGGTAATTCCTGATGATCCCCTGCCGCTGGAGTTTCTACGAACTGCGGACCTCGACATTACCTTCCGCCCGAAGAAGCTCGTCACGCCCTATGGCATTTTTGAAGATGTGAATCTGCGCGTCGTTCTGGAAGAGGATGCCCTGAATGTGCGACCGCTGGAGGCACGCTATGCCGGCGGCGACCTGCGCGGTGATTTCAGCCTCGACGCGCGCGGACAAACGCCGCTGGTCGGAGTGTCATTGCGCGCGCCCAATATGCAGATTGGCCAGCTGCTCAAGGATTTTGCCAACCTCGATGTCCTCGAGGGCGAGGGGGCCATAGATATCGCCTTGTCCGGCAAGGGAAACACGATTGCAGCTATTGCCGGTAGCCTTGATGGTCATGCGCGTCAGGTGATGGGCAAGGGCCGAATGCGAAATGAGGGTCTCGGATATGTCAGCGGCATCTTCTCGGGTATCGCCGAAACGCTCGACGGCAAGGAATGGGTGGAGGTCGATTGCATGGCGAATGATTTCCAGTTGGCCAAGGGCGTCGCAACAAGTCGCGTGAACCTGTTGAGCACGGAGGTCATCACGCTGACCGCGGGTGGCGACATCAACCTGGGTACGGAAACGTACAAGATGAAGATCAATCCAAAGCCGCGCGGGATCGATTTGAGCCTTGCTGTACCTATACTCGTTCGTGGTCCATTGGATGATCCGAGCTTTCTTCCTGATCCGTTGGACACCCTGGTGAAGATCGGCAGTTTGTTGGGGAGTATCCTGTTTCCCCCTGTGGCCCTGATCGGTTTGCTGGAGCTCGGCGGCGGCAATCATCCTTGTGTGAAGTATTCCAAGCAGACCGAGGGACAGACGTCACCAACCCCTTCGACCACACTTGAAAATGGCCCTGCGCCAGCCGGCCCGGTGTCCGGGTCGGACGCAAATGGCGACGCAGATCGTTGAATGCGATGAAACGTTTTTATGAACAGGTTTCGACCGCGTCTGTCGATGACGGTCAGCGGTTTGAAGTGCTCTTGGATGCGCGCGGCGTGCGAACCCCGATGCGCAGGCCCCTGCAGGTACCCAGTCCCTCTCTGGCCGATGCGATTGCAGAGGAGTGGCGCGCGCAAGATGACGAGATCGACGTCGAATCCATGCCGTCGACCCGGATCGCCGCCACCGCAGTGGACCGCGTGGCGGAAGACCGCGAAGGCTATATCGATCAGATCGCGGCATTCGGGGGGACGGATCTCGTCTGTTACAGGGCGCAGGCACCTGCGGAACTGGTCGTCCGACAGATGCGTGTCTGGCAACCGATGCTCGATTGGGCGGCGGAGACGTTCGGTGGCGAATTGGTCGTTACCGATGGCCTGCTGCCTGTCGATCAACCCCCCGACTCACTGGCGCGGTTACGCGGGGCGGTCGCCGAGCATGACTTGTACGAACTTGCAGCGCTTGGAGTGGCCACGTCTGCCAGTGGCTCGCTCATCGTGGCGTTGGCACTGTCGAAAGGACATCTGGACGCCGAGACGGCATTTGATGTCAGCCAGCTGGATGAATCCTACCAGGTGGAGATGTGGGGTGAGGAGGCCGACGCACAGGCGCGGCGTGACACCCTGCGCGCCGAAATTGAGTGTTCCGCAGCCTTTCTGGAGTTGCTGCGCAAGGGTTGAGGACAACGGGCCAGTTCTGGCCTGAATCCCGGAAAACCTGCTATGTGGATGGCCCAATCAGGTTTCGCCAGAGGCGCGCGATGCAAGATATTCTGGACCAACTCGAAGCCCGCCGTGTTCGCGCACGGCTCGGTGGTGGTGAGCGGCGGATAGAAGCCCAGCATGGTAAGGGCAAGCTCACGGCGCGTGAGCGCCTTGAGCTGCTGCTCGATGAGAACTCGTTCGAGGAGTTCGGCATGTTCGTCGAGCAGGCACCGAACGAAATGACGGCCGATATAGAGCCCATACCCGGTGATGGCGTCGTGACCGGCTGGGGCCTGATCAATGGCCGCAAGGTATTCGTGTTCTCGCAGGATTTCACGGTGTTCGGCGGTTCTCTGTCCGAGGCCCACGCCCAGAAAATCTGCAATGTCATGGATATGGCCATGAAGAACGGCGTGCCCGTGCTCGGCCTGAACGATTCCGGTGGCGCGCGTATCCAGGAGGGTGTCGGCTCGCTCGCCGGCTATGCGGATGTATTCCAGCGCAACGTCAATGCGTCGGGCGTCATCCCCCAGGTCTCTGCAATCATGGGGCCGTGCGCGGGCGGTGCGGTGTATTCGCCGGCGATGACGGATTTCATCTTCATGGTCCAGGACACGTCCTACATGTTCGTGACCGGCCCGGAGGTCGTGAAGACCGTCACCCATGAAGACGTGACCCAGGAGGAGCTCGGCGGCGCTTCGACCCACACCACGAAGTCGAGCGTTGCCGACAGCGCGTTCGAAAATGATGTGGAGATGCTGGCGCAGCTCCGGCGGTTCTACGACTTCTTGCCGATGAACAATCGCGAGCAGCCCCCGGTCTGGCCGACCAGCGACCCGTTCGACCGCGAAGAGCCGTCGCTCGATACGCTGATCCCGTCCGATCCGCAGAAGCCCTATGACATCAAGGAGCTCATCGGAAAAGTCGTCGATGAGGGTGATTTCTTCGAGCTCCAGGAAAATCATGCCGGGAACATCGTCATCGGTTTCGGGCGAATGGAGGGCCGTACCGTCGGCTTCGTCGCCAACCAGCCGATGGTGCTGGCCGGTTGCCTCGATATCGATTCATCAAAGAAGGCGGCGCGCTTTGTGCGCTTTTGCGATTGTTTCAATATTCCGATCGTCACCTTCGTGGACGTGCCGGGGTTTCTGCCGGGTACCGCCCAGGAATATGGCGGCATCATCAAGCACGGTGCAAAGCTGCTCTTCGCCTATGCCGAGGCGACGGTGCCCAAAGTGACGCTCATTACCCGAAAGGCCTATGGCGGCGCATATGACGTGATGTCATCCAAGCATATCCGGGGCGACATCAACTATGCCTGGCCGACTGCAGAAATCGCGGTCATGGGCCCGAAGGGCGCGGTGGAGATCATCTATCGCGAAGACAAGAACGATCCGGAGAAGATCGAGGCGCGGACAGAAGAATACCGGGAGCGTTTCGCCAATCCGTTTATCGCAGCCCAGAAGGGCTTCATCGACGACGTAATCTATCCCCACAGCACGCGCAGGCGTATTTGCCGGGCGCTACGCCTGCTCGAGAACAAGTCGCTCGAGAATCCCTGGAAGAAACACGACAATATCCCGCTCTAGCGCCGGCATGGTCGTCTAGCTCTTGGTGCCCCAGACGAAACCGCGGCACTGGGACACGCGGGTCGGTGTATCTGTAAGCTTCCAGCCGCGCACGGTCTCGAATCCCGCGGCCTTGACCATGCCGCCCATGGCCCGCAGCGTCGGTGCCCACCAGTTGGTGACATTCTCGCCGTACTCATCGTTCGGATAGAACTCCATCACCATATCGGCGCCAAAGCCCTTGCCGAGCCCGCCGCGATAGGCGCTGAAATCATCGGCGATCGCGGATTCCATGAACAAGTCCCCCGTGCAAACGGACGCCAGCTTGTCGATCGCGTACATCGGCCATCGCAGGTGATAGAGAACCCCGAAGCAGAAGACGACATCGAACGTCCCGAAGGTTTCGGGCGTCAGGTCATAAATCGTCAAATCGTGGCGCTGGCACTGCTGTTCGTCATAGCCGAGCGCCTCGCGACAGAGATCGAATGTCTCCCAGGCTTTTCGGTCCTCGGTTTCGAGATGACCGACATAGTCGGAGAAGTCATCAATTGCGACGACCTGCACGGCACCACGTTTCAGAGCCTCGAAGGACCAGTAGCCGTCCCACGCACCGATATCGAGCACCCGCTTTCCCGAGAGGACGTCCGGAATACGGTAGGACGCCGCATCGATCGGTGCCCAGCCAGGGGTGACCACGCCATCGGTCAACTCAATGCGGTGGTACCAGTAGGGAAAGCCCGCGATCCGGCGTTCGAGTTCGTCTGCGTTCATGTGGGGGGCCTAGCTGGGCGTCGCGTTGGCGTCGAGTTGGAAAATGGCGACAGTGCCTTCGCGGCCGCGGATCTCGCGTTCGCCAAGATGGCTGAGATCGTACAATTCCGCATCGGCCGCGCCCGCATGGTCGCGAGTGTCGCCGCTGGTCAGAACGATGCAATCCTCTTCGGAAGCGATCTCCTTGGCCAGGGAGTCGATCCGGGATGCGGTGTTCACGGCGTCCCCGACGACGGTGTAGTTCACGCGGTTGTTGGAGCCGATGTTGCCAACGATCACCCGCCCGGTATGGATCCCCACCCGGATGCGGAGGGGATCGTCGCCACGCGCCCGGCGTTCGTCGTTGTCGGCGCGGACCCGGTGCTGGATTTCAGCGGCGGCACGTAGCGCCCGCGCGGCGTGGTCGGGGATCTCTTCGGGCGCGCCCCAGAACGCCATGATCGCGTCCCCGATATACTTGTCCACCGTGCCGCCCTCGGCCTCAATGGCACTGCCCAGCATCTCGAAATGGGTGTTGAGCATGTCGGCGATCTCGCCGGCGCCCATATGCTCTGCCCGGGTCGAGAAGCCGCGAATATCGGTGAACATGATTGTCAGAACGCGCTCTTCGGATGCCTCGATGGTCTCGCCGCGCTGCATCAGGCCGAGGACGAGCTGCTTTGGCACATAGGTCTCAAACAGCCGAAGCGCGCTGATCATGCGGTTGAACGCCTGCGCGGCATCGGACAGTTCGGATATTCGGCTATCGGGAACCTCGGGCGCGTTGGCGACCTCCAGGCGGGTCAGGGCGCCGGCTGACCTTATGAGGCCACCAATCTGACGGTTCAGGCGACGCGCGAACATAAACCCGACAAACACGGCGATCACCAGAATGATCAGGCCGACGACCGCCATACCGACGAGGCGCTGGACCTCGTTTCCGACTTCTGAGCGCAGGAGCATCACGCCCATGGTCCAAGTCCGTTCGCCAAAACGGTCCGTGTCTCGGGTGATGACTATTCGCTCATTGTCGATGCGTGCGTCCGTTACCCGGGGTGCGCTTCGCAGGAGCGTGGTGGCGCGGTCACCACCACCGCCAAACAACGCGAATGAAGGATCCGCAAGCTCCTCGATCCTCGGGAGAGGATTTCCGCCGCTGCCCGGCCGAAAGTCCACATTGTGTAGCTCCGGATGGCCAAGCACCCACTTGCGGTCATAGACGATGAAGGCGTGCAGGGCGTTCGTGTTTTTCAGTTCCTCGAGAAAGTCTGCGATTTTTTCCATCGTCACAGACAGGACAACCGCACCCATGAACTCGGCGCCGCGGCGCACGGGTGCAATAACCGTGATGACCGGCTGGCCAACGGCCTGAATCCAAACGGGAGGCAACCATTGTGACGGCCCGTTCACGTTGCTGGCGAATTCGAGCGCCTGATTCTGGCGCTGCAGCAGAACCGGCGCATCAGGGACATTGATCGCGATGCCCTCGGTGAGGGTGATGCGCAGTGCCCGACCATTCACGGGGGCATAAATGACCGCTGTGACCTGGGGCAGGGCCGTCAGCACGCCGGTGAACCTCTGGAACGCCCGTTCGCGCCTGTCGTCGAGATTGAGCCGCCCATCAGCGAATTGCGCGCTCAAATCTTCCGCAGCCGATACAACAGGGTCGAACTCACCATCGACGTGTGCCTCTACGAGATCGAGTGTGGTCGTGGCCCGCGCGCCGAGCAGCGAGAACGTATTTTGGGTCGCGCCGGTTAAGGTTACCGCCAGGACACTGCCAACCGCGAGCAACATAAGGAGGGTGACGCCGCCAACCAGAACCGTTGCAAGACCAATGCGTCGGCGCGGACGCTTGTGCCCCGGAATCTGATCTGGCTTGTCCATGCGCTCAGGCTAAGGCGCGCGCGCCGCTTCGTCCATGTGTTCATGGACGGACCGGCCGACGAATTCATCCATTGCGCAGTGCAACATGCTCTCTTAGTTTTGCGGACATGTTCAAAAAGATTCTGATCGCCAACCGCGGCGAAATAGCCTGTCGTGTCATTCGAAGTGCGAAGGACATGGGGATCGCCACCGTGGCCGTGTATTCGGACGCCGATGCCGGTGCGCTGCATGTGCGCATGGCCGATGAGGCTGTGCATATCGGCCCGCCGCCGGCCTCCGAGAGCTATCTGGTCATGGAGAAGATCCTGGCCGCCATTCGGGATACGGGCGCGGACGCGGTGCACCCGGGATACGGATTTTTGTCGGAGAACGCCGATTTTGCGCGCGCGCTTGAAGCGGAAGGCGTCGCGTTCATCGGCCCGCCGCCCGACGCGATCGCGGCGATGGGCGACAAGATCGAGTCCAAGAAACTCGCCGACGCGGCGGGGGTCAGCACCGTGCCGGGCCATATGGACACCATCGCGGATGTGGCGGAGGCGGTGAAGATTGCCGGAGAAGTCGGATATCCGGTGATGATCAAGGCGTCTGCCGGCGGTGGCGGCAAGGGTATGCGCATCGCGTATAGCGAAGACGAGGTCGATGAGGGCTTCCGCTCGGCGCAAAACGAGGCGCGCTCGAGTTTCGGTGATGATCGGATTTTCATCGAAAAATACGTCGAGGAACCCCGCCACATTGAAATTCAGGTCCTGGCCGACGCCCATGGCAACGTCATTCACCTGGGAGAGCGCGAATGCTCGATCCAGCGGCGGCACCAGAAGGTTGTGGAAGAAGCGCCGTCACCGTTCCTGGATGCGGAAATGCGCGAGGCGATGGGGGCACAGTCCTGCGCGCTGGCCGCGGCCGTCGGGTATCGCTCTGCGGGAACGGTCGAGTTCATCGTCGACAAGGACCGCAACTTCTATTTCCTCGAGATGAACACCCGCCTGCAGGTCGAGCATCCGGTGACCGAGATGATCACCGGGCTGGACCTCGTCGAGCAGATGATCCGCGTCGCCAACGGCGAGAAGCTGTCCCTGCGTCAGGAAGACGTAAAAATTGACGGCTGGGCCGTCGAGACGCGTGTGTATGCCGAGGATCCGAGACGCAACTTCCTCCCGGCCATCGGCCGTCTTGTCCGCTATCGCGCGCCCGTACAGGACGGCATAAACGTGCGCATCGATACCGGCGTGGGCGAAGGCTCGGAAATCTCGATGTTCTACGACCCCATGATCGCCAAGCTGGCGACCCACGGGGCCGACCGGAACCAGGCGATCACCCGCATGCAGGATGCGCTGGACGGATACTTCATCCGCGGAACTGGCCACAACACGGCTTTTCTCGCCTCGATTATGGCCCATCCCAGGTTTGTCGAGGGTCGCCTGACCACGAATTTCATCGCCGAGGAGTACCCCGACGGCTACGCCCCGGCGGCGCCCGAGGGCGCGCTGCGGGACCGGTTCTCGGCGGTAGCAGCCTATATTCACGGCAGGTTTGCAGCCCGGGCGCGCCAGTCTGGAGCCAACGGATCGCCCGAGCTCCCCGGCAACGTGACCCCGTGGCAGGTTCAGATGGGGGACATCTCCGACGCGGTGGCTGTCACCTACCGGCCCGACGGCGCGGATGTCGCGATCGATGGCCGAAGTCTGTCCTTCTCGACCGATTGGACGTTGGGTAATCCGGTGTTTGCCGCGACGTTCGAAGATGGCGTCGCGACCTTCCAGATAGACCGGACCGGTGTGGCCTATCGCCTGACCCACCGGGGAGTGGAGGCCAATGTCCGCGTGCTGACGCCGCGTGGTGCCGCGCTCGACGAACGGATGCCGGAGAAGATTCCGCCCGATCTGAGCCGTTTTGTTCTGTCGCCGATGCCGGGCCTGCTCGTGTCCGTTGCCGTCGAAGAGGGCATGCCGGTGAGCGCGGGAGAGGAAATTGCGGTCGTCGAGGCGATGAAAATGGAAAACGTGCTGCGCGCGACGTCTGATGGGGTGGTGAAGACCGTGCACGCCGGACCGGGCGACAGCCTTGCGGTCGACCAGGCGATCGTGGAGTTCGAGTAACGGGAGTTCGCGGAATGGCTGAGACCGTTGCGGTTCGCGTCGTGATCCGGGGTCGCGTACAGGGCGTGTGGTTCCGCGCCTGGACCGAGAATGTGGCGCGCGATCTGTGCCTCGATGGCTGGGTCCGCAACCGTTCGGACGGTTCCGTTGAGGCGGTTTTCGCCGGTCCTGCAGCGCCTATTGATCGGATGATAATTAACTGCCGCGAGGGTCCGCCCGCTGCCGCGGTGGAATCCGTCGAAGAAGAGTGGATCGACGCCGAACCCCTGATCGGGACGGGGTTTCGGAAAAAACCGACCGCTTAGAGGGCGCAGGGCTAGCCGAAAACCTTTGTGAAACTGGTCTTTAGGGCCGCGTCCACGTCGGCCATGCTTGCCGCGATGCCCAGATCGGCAAGGCTGGTCACCCCGAGATGTTCCTCGCCGATGCCGCACGGTACGATTCCGGAGAAATGGTCGAGATCAGGCGACACGTTGATGGAAATGCCGTGGTAGGTGACCCAGTGGCGCACCCGCACGCCGATGGCCGCAATCTTGTCTTCGCGACCGTCGGGATGCGCGACCCAGATGCCGACCCGGCCGTCGCGGCGCTCTCCCGTCACGCCGAACACCGAAAGTGTCTCGATGACCCACGCTTCGAGGCCGCGCACATAGGCGCGCAGGTCCTGGCCGCGTTGGCGCAGATCGATCATGGCATAGGCCACACGCTGGCCGGGGCCGTGATAGGTATATTGCCCGCCACGCCCCGTTTCATGCACGGGAAAGCGGTCAACGTCGAGCAGGTCGTCGGGTTTGGCGCTGGTGCCGGCGGTGTAGAGCGGCGGGTGTTCGACCAGCCAGACCAATTCGCCCGCAGCGCCGTGACGGATGTCGGAAACCCGCGCTTCCATCGTCGCGACCGCCTCTTGGTAGGCCAGCGACCCGGAGGCAGTCTGCCATTCGACGATCCCGGGGGACGCCCGAGTCAAATCGGGAAATGTGGGTGCTTCGCTCATTTCACAATGCGTAAATATACTCGTGTTCTCATGGTTTTGCTTGATTTCCGGTTGCCACCCGCAAGCGGATCACGCATCTAACACGTTAACCAGTTCAGCGCGGATCATACGCCCCCTGTGGATGCGTCGCCGCAATGCGGAGAAATGTCATGGCTGAAGATATTCGCGAAGCATCCCTGCGGTATCACCGTGAAGGGCGTCCTGGCAAAATCGAAGTTATCGCGTCCAAGCCGCTGGGCAACCAGCGCGATCTCTCACGCGCCTACACACCTGGTGTTGCCCAAGCGTCCCTGGCGATCGCGGAAGACCCGGCGATGGCAGCCGAACTCACCATCAGGGCCAATCTGGTCGGGGTGGTGACCAACGGCACTGCGGTACTCGGGCTCGGCGCGATCGGCCCCCTGGCCTCAAAGCCGGTGATGGAAGGCAAGGGCGTCCTGTTCAAGAAGTTTGCGGACATCGACGTGTTCGATATTGAAGTCGACGAGACCGATGTCGAGCGGTTCGTGGACATCGTCGCCGCGCTTGAGCCGACCTTTGGCGGGATCAATCTCGAAGACATCAAGGCGCCCGAGTGTTTCGAGATCGAGAAACGCCTGCGCGAACGCATGAATATTCCGGTTTTCCATGATGATCAGCATGGCACCGCGATCATCGTCGGCGCGGCCGTTCGGAATGCCTTGCGCCTTGCCGAGCGCGATATTTCGAACGCCCGGCTGGTGACGTCCGGCGCGGGCGCCGCCGCGCTCGCTTGTGTGAACCTGCTGGTCGAGATGGGACTGCCCAGAGAGAATGTCACCCTCACCGACATCGAGGGCGTGGTCTACAAGGGCCGTAAGGCCGGGATGAACCCCTATCTTGAAGTCTATGCACAGGATACGGACGCCCGGACCCTGGCGGACGCCATCGCGGGCGCGGACATCTTCCTTGGCCTGTCGGCACCGGGTGTATTGACCCAGGATATGGTCAAGACGATGGCGGACACGCCGCTGATCTTCGCGCTGGCCAATCCAAACCCTGAAATTATGCCGGAAGATGCCAAGGCTGCGCGCCCGGATGCGATCATCGCCAGTGGACGGTCCGACTATCCCAACCAGGTCAACAACGTGCTGTGTTTTCCGCACATCTTCCGCGGCGCACTGGATGTGGGCGCGACGGACATCAACGAGGCAATGAAGATTGCCGCCGTGGACGCCATCGCCGATCTGGCAATGCGGGAGACTTCGGATGTTGTTGCCTCGGCTTACGGTGGCCAGGTCGCAAAATTCGGCGCTGATTCGATTATTCCGAGCCCGTTCGACCCGCGTCTGATCCGCGAGGTCGCGCCGGCGGTCGCACGGGCGGCGATGGCGAGCGGCGTCGCCACGAGGCCGATCGAGGATTTCGACGCGTATCTCGAGACTTTGGACCGGTTCGTTTTCCGTTCCGGGCTGCTCATGCGGCCGCTGTTCGATCAGGCGCGTGCCGACAAGAAGCGGATCGTCTACGCAGAAGGTGAGGATGAGCGCGTACTTCGTGCCGCCAAGGCGGTGATTGATGAAGGTATCGGCATCCCCATCCTGATCGGCCGTCCCAAGGTTGTGCAGCGCCGGGTGGAGCGGTTGGGGCTCAATTTCAAGCCGGGCGAGGACTGCGAAATCATCAATCCGCAGGATGACCCGCGCTATCGCGACTACTGGAAGCTGTATCACAGCCTCGCGGAGCGGATGGGTGTATCGCCGGACGAGGCGCGGACCCGGGTGCGCACGAATTCGACAGTGATCGCTGCACTGGCGCTGATGCGCGGTGATGCAGACGCGATGATCTGCGGCACCGAAGGTCGTTATGACCGCCATCTGCAGCATGTGCAGGACATCGTAGGCTTGCGCGACGACGTCTTTGATCTGTCGGCCGTGTCGGTTCTTATTCTGTCGAAGGGAACGGTCTTCATCACTGACACCTATGTGACGCCCAACCCAACGGTCGTGGAGATCGCCGAAATGACCCATCTCGCGGCCGAGGAAGTGCGGCGTTTCGGTTTGACACCGAAGGTGGCGCTGCTTTCCCATTCGAGCTTCGGCAGTTCGAATTCGGAATCAGCGCAGAAGATGCGGGCGGCGCGGAAGCTGGTGCACGAACGCGATCCGGACCTTCAGGTCGAAGGTGAGATGCATGCGGACGCTGCGATCGATCCCGACATTCGGGAACGGATATTCCCCAGCAGCGTTCTCGAGGGCCAGGCGAATTTGCTCGTCATGCCGGACCAGGATGCGGCCAACATCGCGTTCAATCTTCTGAAGACACTGGCGGATGGCCTGGCTGTGGGACCGATCCTGGTGGGCGCGGAGCGTTCGGCCCATGTGCTGACCCCGTCCGTGACCGCGCGTGGCGTGTTGAACATGAGCGCCGTCGCGGCGGTGGGCGCACAATATGATGCGCGGGCGAAAGGCTAGACACCCATGACCCACCAGACGGACATGGACGAGGGCACAAACGGTCTGGAGACCGAGCGCAGCTACGGCGTCGATGAATCGCTGGTGCGTACGTGTGAAATTGCCTTGTCCGCGGGTCGGATCGATGAGCTCGACGGGTTAATCGACGGCCTTCATGCCTCCGATCTGGCCGATCTACTCGAAGCGTTGAGCTCCGACAGCAGACGTATTCTTTTTGATCATGTACGTGATCGCCTTGATCCCGAGCTGCTGACACATCTCGACGACGTCGTGCGAGAGGATGTTCTCGAACAGCTCGAACCGGCCGAAGTCGCCGCCGTCATCACCGAACTCGATACCGATGACGCGATCGACGTCTTCGAGGATGTGGCGGTCGCGGACCAGGCCAGTGTCCTGGCGCGTTTGTCGCCGTCGGACCGGGCGCTGGTCGAACAGGCGCTGAGCTATCCCGAAGACAGTGCCGGCCGCCTGATGCAGCATGAGCTGGTCACCGTTCCGAAGGACTGGTCGGTGGGCAACAGCATCGATTACATGCGCGCGCGCGCGGCTGATCTTCCGCGTGATTTCTATGAAATTTATGTGGTCGATGATGACCGGCATCCGGTCGGGACCATTCCCCTTTCGCGGCTGATGCGAAATCAACGCGATGTGCGCATCGACGACATCATGTTGACCGATTTGCGCTCGGCATATGTCGAGATGGATCAGGAAGAGGCCGCCCTGATGTTCCGCCAGTATGCGCTGTTGTCCGCGCCGGTGGTGAACGAAAGGGGACAGCTGGTCGGCGTGATCACAGCTGACGATATCGTCCATGTCATTCACGAAGAGGCGGAGGAGGATATCCTGCGCCTCGGCGGCGTGCGGGAAGATGATTTCTACGAAGCTGTGCTGGACACCACGCGCGCGCGCTTCTCCTGGTTGCTGGTTAATCTGGGGACAGCCATCATCGCATCGTTGGTCATCGGCCTGTTTGACGCGGCGATTGAGCAGGTGGTGGCGCTGGCGATTCTCATGCCGATTGTGGCCTCCATGGGTGGCAATGCGGGTACACAGACCCTCACGGTCGCCGTGCGTGCGCTTGCGATGAAAGAGCTGACGGCCGCCAATGCCGCGCGCATCATGGGCAAGGAGGTCGTCGTTGGCGGAATCAACGGCCTTCTCTTCGCATTGATGATTGGCCTGGTTGCCTGGTTGTGGTTCGGCGAACCTGTCATCGGTCTGATTATCGGCGCGGCCATGATGTTCAATCTTTTGATTGCCGGATTCGCAGGTGTCACCATCCCGCTCGCGCTGGAGCGCATGCGTATCGACCCGGCGGTTGGATCGGCGGTTGTCCTCACCACAATCACCGACGTTGTCGGGTTCGTGTCGTTCCTCGGCCTCGCGGCCATCGTCCTGCTATGACCGTCGCAAAGGTCGCCACGCCCTATGGCACATGGGCCTCGCCGATCACGGCAGGGATGATTGCAGATACAACGATTTCGCTCTCCAGCGTGCTGGTAGATGGCAGCGATATCTACTGGCTTGAAGGACGCCCGAGCGAGGGCGGCCGTGTCGTGCTGATGCGACGGACAGATACCGGGCCCGTCGATGTCCTGCCAACTGGTTACTCTGCGCGCTCTCGGGTCCATGAGTATGGCGGCGGCGCTGCGATCGTCTCGGGTGGCGTCGCGTTCTTCGTAAACTTCGAGGACCAGCGGATCTACCGCCTGGAAGATGGCGGCGTACCTGAGGCGATATCTCCCGATACCGGTGACCGCCATGCGGATATGTTCCATGACGTGGCGCGAAACCGCCTTGTGTGCGTGCGTGAACGCCATGTCGACGATGCGATGGTCAACGAGCTGATTGCGGTCGATCTGGATTCAGGCGGGTGCACTGCCCTCGTCGAGGGGCATGATTTCGTATCGAATCCACGGATTTCGCCGAACGGGACGACACTCAGCTGGATTGGCTGGGACCTGCCCGATATGCCTTGGGATTCCGCCGCCCTGTGGGTGGCGCCAATCGGACTCGATGGAGATGTCGGACCGGGAGCGAAACTGGCGGGCGGAAAGGGTGTGTCGGTATTTCAGCCGACTTGGGCGCCGGATGAGAGCCTGGTATTCGCCGTGGATCCCGATGGTTGGTGGAATCTGCATCGCTGGGATGGGACCGAGGTGTCGTCCATCTGCAGCATGGAGGCCGAGTTTGGTCTGCCCCAATGGGTTTTCGGGATGCGGACCTTCGATGTAAACCCGTCAGGCGCAATCGTGACGGCCTACACCCGCGACGGGGCGTGGCAGTTGGCGTTTATCGATGAGGGCGCGCTGCAGCGTATCGATGTGCCCTATACCGATATCGCCGCGCCCCAGTGGGTGGATGACAAGATCATTTTTATCGGTTCCTCGGCGCATGCGGCCTCCGCAATTCTGCTTCTCGACCCCGCTTCGGGCGCAATTGAAACACTTCGGACGTCACTCACGGCCGATCTCGATACGGACGGTCTTTCCGTTCCCAGTTCCATCTCGTTTGAAACAACCGACGGCGACACCGCATACGGGTTCTACTATCCGCCCATGAGTGCCACGAACATCTCGCCGCAAGACGAGCGTCCGCCACTCATCGTTCGCGGTCACGGCGGACCAACGGGGGCGACGTCGCCATCCTTTAGCCTCGCCATCCAGTTCTGGACCAGTCGAGGTTTTGCCGTGCTGGATGTGAATTACCGCGGCAGCACGGGGTTCGGCCGGGGCTACCGCGAAGCGCTTTACGGACGATGGGGTGAGGCGGATGTGGACGACATGGTCCGCGGTGCCGAGCATCTGGTGGCGTCGGGGCAGGCGGATCCGGCGCGTCTGGCGATCCGGGGTGGTAGCGCGGGTGGCTATACAGCGCTGGCTGCGCTCGCGTTTCGTGACACATTTTCCGGTGGCGCGAGCCTCTATGGGATTGGCGACCTGATGACGCTCGCGCGCGACACCCATAAATTCGAGAGCCGATATCTGGACCTGCTGATCGGGCCGCTTCCAGAGACCGAGCAGCTGTATCGTGATCGGTCTCCGATCGAGCATGTGGATGCGCTGAATTGCCCGGTAATTTTCCTGCAGGGCGAGGATGACAAGGTGGTGCCCCCCAACCAGGCCGAGGCGATGGTCGATGCTCTCGACGCGAAGGGAATACCCGTCGCATATGTCTTGTTTGAAGGCGAGGGCCATGGATTTCGCAAGGCTGAGAATGTCAGCCGTGCGCTGGAATCCGAACTGGGGTTCTACGGGCGGATATTCGGCTTCACGCCGGCGGACGACCTGCCCGCACTGGACATTAGAAACCTGAAAAATTAGCCGTCGTTGTCAGAATCGAGGAGAAGAACATGAAACTTTACGACTACTGGCGCTCGTCGGCCGCATTCCGCATGCGCATCGCGTTGAATCTCAAGGGCCTCGAGGCCGAGCGCGAATACATCCATCTGCGCCGCAAGGATCAATCCTCGGACGCGTATCTGGCTGTTAACCCGCAAGGCCTCGTTCCGACCCTGATCGATGACGACGGCACGCGCGTGACCCAATCGATGGCAATCATCGAATATCTCGACGAGACGCGGCCGGAAACGGCGCCCCTGTTGCCTGGCGATGCCAAGGGCCGCGCGCGGGTGAGGGCCCTGTCCCAGGCGATCGCCTGCGATATTCATCCACTCAACAATCTGCGTGTTTTACGCGTGCTTGGTGCCGAGCTGGGCCTCGATGAGGAGACCCGGAACGAGCAATGGTACAAACATTGGGTCGATGAGGGCATGCGGGGGTTGGAAGGTCTGCTGGCTGACGGTGGTGCAGGCCGGTTTTCCCACGGGAATACCCCGACGATGGCGGACGTATGCCTCGTGCCACAGGTCTACAACGCCCAGCGTTTCGGGTGCGATTTGTCCGCGTTCCCCATGGCATTGCGCATCAATGACGCGTGTCTGGAAGATGTGGCGTTTCGTGACGCCTTGCCGGAAAACCAGCCCGACGCGGAATAACTCGGCTGGGACCTAGCTGCCACGTTTCTCGGCGATGAGCTGGCGCATCTGGTCGAGACTCATGGCGCCCGGCACAAGCTGATCGCCGATCACATATGCCGGCGTACCGCGAACGCCGACGGCTCGTGCAAGCTGCAGGTTAGTCTGGATCTGGGTCTCAATGGACGGTGACTGCATGTCCCGCCGGAGCCTGTCCATATCCATGCCCAAACGGCTGGCGACCCGGAAAATAGCATTCTCGGACGGGGCGCCGCGAAGCTCCATGATCGCCATGTGAAATTCCCGATACTTGCCCTGTTTGGCGGACGCGAGAGCCGCCCGGGCCGCGAGGATCGATTCCCGTCCGAATACGGGAAACTCCTTGAAGATGATTTTCACATCAGGATCTTCTGCCACAATCTTGGCCAGCTCGGGTGCCATCCGCTTGCAATAGGGGCATTGGTAGTCGAAGAACTCGACGATCGTTACCGAGGCATCCGGATTGCCGATAAACGGGTCACGTCGGGACCCGACCAGCTGCTCCATGTTCGCGGCGATTGCGCCGTTGTTTTGCTGTTGCTGGGAATTCTGCTGCTGCGTCTGGAGTGCTTCGAGGGCCTCGACGATCACTTCCGGATTGTTGAGAAGATACTCGCGGACAGTGTTGCGAATATCGTTCTTCTGAAGGGCACTGAAGGGCGTGTTACCTGCCGAGGATTCGGTCACGAGCTGTGCGGGCTGCTCGGAGGCGGAGGGAAATACAATCGCCAACGCCACGACGGCGGCCATGACCAGGGCGACGAGAACGGCTCCACGGGATTCCGACACAATAACTCTCCTAGACAGAAACTGACCGGCGCGGCCGGTTCAATATGTGGCGGATGATGGTGGAGTGAGCAGGGACGTTCAAGCGGTCGCGCGGTGTGTCACGCAATGTTGACCGATTGCGACCACTACTTGTCGAGGCGACGGACAGTCTCACTGACGATGTCTTGTGCACGCAACGCGCCGGGTGAACCGGTCGGGAAGAGTTTGATGGCGCGTTCGGCGAGTGCCTGAGCGGCTTTCACATCGCCATTGAGGAGCGTGAATTCGGCTTGGCTAAGGGCGAGGTCGCCTTGATTTCCGAGCCGACCATTGACGATGGTCAAAAGCCGCCAGGCATCGCGCATCTGCGGGTCGATACGGACGGCCACACGCAAATTCTCGAGCGCGGGTTGCAGGAGGTCGGCCCGGCCGGACTCGACCTGCGCCTTGCCCAATGCGGTACGCAGCAATGGCTCGTCGGGTGCCAGCTCGACCATCCGTTCGTAAGGAGCAAGCGAATCCTCTACCCGTCCGTTCTCGAGGAGCATCTGTCCCTTGAGTTCGTGAAAATACGGGTTGTCCGGTTCGTCTGCGATCAGTTCGTTGACGAGCGGCAGCGCCTTGTTGATGTCGGCATTGCGGTAGTACGCGATCGCGCGGGCGTAGCGGGCGGGGGTTTCATCGCGGTCTTCGGGATAAATTTCGAGCGTGGTCTTCAACGGTTCCATGAAGCCGATCAGCTTGGCGCGCATATAGGCGTGCTTGCGCGCCAGGTCGGTTGCGATCGGGGCGTTGGAGAAACGCGATAGGGCGAGATGCCCGGACACGGTCGCGATTCGGTCATTCGTCAGGGGATGGCTGCTCAGATAGGGATGCTCGCGGCCGCCGGTCAGGCGAATCTCGCGTTGCAGGAGTTTGAAAAATTCGAGCAGGCCCTGCGCCGATATGCCTGTCTGATCGAGGTATTTCAGCGCCGCCGCGTCCGCGGCGGATTCCTGGGTTCGGCTGTATTTCAGCAGGTTGGTCAGGGCGGCGCCCGATCCACCGCTGACGACGGCGCCAGCAACCCGTCCGTCGCCGGTTGCGATCCCTGCAGCCAATCCAGCCAGCAGGGCGATGATCGATGTCGTCTCAGCATTGCGCAACTCATCCTGGAACCGGGCAAGATGTCCGCCGGTAATATGGCCAGTTTCATGCGCGATGACGCCGATCACTTCCTCGGGACCCTTGGCTCGAACCAGCAAACCGGTGTTAATGAACACGCGTTGGCCGCCCGAAACGAAAGCGTTGAGGCGGGCATCGTTGACGATGTGAACTTCGACAACATCGCTGTCGAGACCCGCCGCATTGAAAATTGGCGTCGCATACGCGCGAATGATATTTTCAACTTCGGCGTCGCGGATCAGGCCGATGTTTCGGCCCTGTCCAAACGCAGATGTACTTGCCGCCACGGCAAGTACAGTAACCAAGCCAATTAAACGAACGAACGGGCGCACGTGTCTATCTCCAGGAATGATACTCAACCTAAGAACACACGAATGTGGCGTCAATTGGGTCGCCGGATGCTATTTGGCAGCCTGTTCGGACTTGCCGCATGCGGCGGCGGTCCGGAACAGGGCGACGCTGGCTTTGTTGACGGATTTTTCGGTGGGCTGATTGCCGACGAACCGCGGGCGGCACTGATCGGCGGTGAGGTTTTGTCGTCCGGTGGAACCGCGGCAGACGCAGCCGTTGCGGCCTACTTCGCCATGGCGGTAACGATGCCCGGTGCAGCGAGTATTGGCGGCGGCGGCGTCTGCCTTATCCATGATGCCGTGCGGGTTCGTACCGAGACTATTTCGTTTTTGCCAAAACGCCCGGCGGGGCCCAATGCGCGTTTCTCCGTTCCGGGCAACGTGCGCGGGATGTTCCTGCTACATGCGCGATACGGCGAACTCGCCTGGTCTGATCTCTTGCGCCCCGCAGAAGACTTCGCGCGATCGGGGCACGCCATTTCGCGGGCCTTCGTTCGAGATTTCGAGGCGGCGCGCCCGATCGTCACGTTTGACGCAGAAGCCCGGTCGATATTCGGGGTGGCGACAGGTGGCATTGCCGAGGGGCGGCTGTTGCAGCAGCTGGAGCTTGGGGCTGTCATGTCAAACCTGCGCACGCAGGGGCCCGGAACATTTTATGGCGGGGTTCTTGGCCGATCCTTTGCGGAAGCGGTGCGCGCGGCCGGTGGAAGCATGACGCTGGATGATTTGCGCAATTTCCGTCCGCAGGTTCAGGAACCGATCAGGTTCAAGCTTGGCAACAATGTCATGGCGTTCTCCCCGGAGAGTGGAGGTCTTGTCGCGGCACAGGTCTGGGCTGCGGCTGCGGATGATGATCGCTACGCGGATATGGATGCCTCCGCGCGCACACATTTCATCCTGGATTTGGGGGCGCGCGCCTATCAGGCCGAGGCCGCCGGGACGGCTGATGCAACGTCGCCGGCAGCCATCGCAGCCTTGCTCACGGATATTTCCGAGACATCTCACAACGCACGCCAGCCCAGCATTTCCGTGCGTGCCGACGGTGCACAGAGCGGTGCGAGTATTGTGGCTGTCGACAATCAAGGACGCACGGTCGCTTGCTCATTCACGATGAATGGTCCCTTTGGGTCGGGTGAGATAGCGCCCGGAACCGGCATTCTTCTTGCGCCGCTACCAGACTCTGCGCGCGCGTCTGTACCGACCGTTGCGTTGATGGCAAACGAGGTGATTGGCCTTACGTTTTTCGCTGCGGCGGGATCGGGTGCGACGCCGGGCGTGGTCGGCCGGATAGCCCTGGATACGATCACCGGATCGGACGAGAATATGGTTGGGGCGGTCGCTTCGCCCCGCGCTTTCAGTACCGGAAGTCCGGATATCACTTTCGTAGAAAGTACGATGCCGGATCAGGAACTCACCACGTTGCGTGCGCTCGGGCACACTATCGAGCAAAGGCAAAGCATCGGCCGGGTCAATGGATTTTTCTGTCCGCGCGGGCTTCCCCGGGTACAGACATGTCAGTTCGTCAAGGATCCGCGATCCTTCGGATTGGCGGTCAGTTCCGACGAGTAGGTATCCGCATGGCTTTAAAAGTGTCGACGCGTGGCCGGATCGATCCGTTCATCGTTATGGATGTGATGCGCGAGGCCAATGCGTTGGCCGCAGCGGGTGAAGACATAGTTCACCTTGAGGTTGGTCAGCCGGGAACGCCCGCGCCGGCGCGGGTGCGCGAGGCGGCCATGGCGGCTGTCCGGGACGAGCAGCTGGGTTACACCGATGCGCTCGGTATACCCGCCCTGCGCGAACGGATTTCTGCACACTATGAGAGCATGTACGGGATTGCCGTTGTGCCTGAACGAATTGTGGTGACCACCGGCTCGTCGGGTGGTTTCCTGCTCGCGTTCCTTGCTGCATTCGATGTCGGAGACCGGGTTGCGCTTGCGGCACCGGGTTATCCGGCCTACCGCAACATCCTGTCCGCACTCGGCGTTGAGCCTGTGGTGGTCGAAACGCGTGCCGAGGACCGTTTTCAGCCAACACCTGCCGTGATCGGTGACGTTGCGGGTGACCTCGATGGTCTGATCGTTGCCAGTCCGTCCAACCCGACGGGTACGATGATCGGAAATTCGGAGATGCAGGCGTTGACGACGCTGGCGACGCAGACGTCGATGCGGTTCATCTCAGACGAGATTTACCACGGCATCACCTACGGCCATGATGCGGTCACGGCGCTCGCGTATGACGATGAGGCGATCGTCATCAACAGCTTCTCGAAGTATTTCTCGATGACAGGGTGGCGGCTTGGTTGGCTCGTAGTGCCGGAATCCATGATGCGGTCGGTGGAGTGTCTGGCCCAGAATCTCTTTATATCGCCGCCTACTTTATCCCAGTACGCGGCGCTGGCGGCCTTCGACAGTCATGACGAGCTTCGTGAGAATGTCGCGAAGTATGCCCGCAACCGCGACATCCTCCTCACGGATCTGCCGGGCGTGGGCTTCGACCGCTTGGCGCCGGCCGATGGCGCTTTTTACGTTTATGCAGACGTTTCGCAGCTGACGAACGACAGCAATGAGTTCTGCCGTCGCATGTTGACGGAGGCACGTATCGCCACGACGCCTGGTCTGGATTTCGATCCCTACCGCGGGAGTGCCTTCGTCAGGTTCTCGTTTGCCGGCACCGAAGACGATATGCGCCGCGCAATCGACCGGCTGGGCAGCTGGCGACCCTAGAAGCTTCTAGTTACCCGGTGCGGAATCAGGATGTTCCCCGACTCCACCATCCCGAACGCCGAGGCCGGTTGTCTTCGACCGGGGGCTCAGGAGCTTCTTCGGGTTCCTCGGCCGGTTCCTCGGCGGGGGCCTCTGCAGTCTCGGCTTCGGCCTCATCCGCATCGTCGCCGCTATCCTCGGAACTGACTGTCACCGCCTCGGGCTCTTCGTCGGGGCCGTCGTCGGAACCATCGGAGCTGTCGGACGATGTGGCCGGTTCGTCTTCTTCGCTCGCGGCGTCATTGTCGGAAGACGGCTCAGGGATATCGATCTCTGTATCAAGCGCGGCATCGTCAGTGTCGGCGTCTGCATCCCCTGACTCTGCATCTGTTGCCGGCGCGGCGTCCGCGTCGTCATCGGTTGCAACTGCATCGTCGTCCGTAGCATTTTCGTCCGTTGATGCCTCTTCCGAAGCGCCTCTGCCGCGCCGACCGCGGCGCCGCGGGCGACGGCGACGACGGCGTGTTGAATCTTCGCCGTCTTCGTCAGTTTGCTCTTCGTTTGTCCCGGCCTCGCTGTCGGAATCTGATGATTCCTCTGCGTCTGTCGTTGTTTCCTGTTCGGTCTCGCCGTCCGAATCCGCCTTGCGCCGGCGTCGGCCACCGCGTCGGCCGCGTCGTCGCCCGTTTCGCTTGCGACCCTCGTCGTCCTCATCGTCGGACTGCTCACGCTCTTCGGCGCTCGAATCCGCAGTCTTCTCGTCGCCCTCGGTTTTCTCTTCGTCTTCGCTGTTGTCCGCGTCTTCGGAGCCGCGGCGTCGGCCGCGGCTGCGGCGGCGCTTGGGCGCATTCTCTTCACGTACGGTTTCGTCTTTGGAGGAGACGCCTTCGACGCCGTCATGACGAATATGGGTGATCTCATACTCGGTCGCGGCGAGGGCACTGTCGGCCATGACCAGCACGCGGAACCCGTAGCGTTCCTCCAGGTCCTGGAGCGAGGTGCGCTTCTGGTTGAGAAGGTAGAGCGCGATATCGGTCTGGGTCTTGACCGTCACCTCTTTGGCGCGCTTGCGCCCGCCTTCTTCCTCAAGCTCACGCAGGATCGACATGCTGATCGATTCCGTCGACCGCATGAAGCCTGAACCATTGCACACGGGGCACATCTGAGCGTGCGCCTCGAGCAGGCTCGGACGCAGCCGCTGGCGCGACAATTCGAGGAGCCCGAATGCTGAAATCCGGCCGATCTGGATCCGCGCCCGGTCCGATTTCATGGCATCCTTCATGCGCCGTTCGACGGCATGATTGTTGCGCGACACGTCCATATCGATGAAGTCGATCACGATGAGGCCGGCAAGGTCGCGCAGCCTGAGCTGGCGGGCAACTTCGTCAGCGGCCTCAAGGTTGGTGCGGTAGGCTGTTTGCTCAACGTTGCGTTCGCGCGTCGAGCGCCCGGAGTTCACGTCAATCGCCACAAGTGCTTCGGTGGGGTTGATGACGATGTAGCCGCCGGATTTGAGTTGAACGATCGGCTCGTGAATTGCGTCGAGCTGCTGGTCGATCTGGTAGCGGCTCAGAAGCGGTATCTCGGTGTCTTCGTATTTTTGAACCCGTTTGGCGTGTGACGGAATCATCGTTCGCATCAGCGCCTTGGCGGCCTTGTAGGCTTCGTCGCCCTCGACCAGGACCTCATCGATGTCGCGATCATACAAGTCGCGCAGCGCGCGTTTGATCACGTCGCCTTCTTCATAGATCAGCGCCGGGGCGGTCGAATCGAGCGTGAGTTCGCGAATATCGTCCCAGAGACGCCGCAAATACTCATAGTCACGTTTGATCTCTGCCTTGGTGCGCGCCACGCCGGCGGTGCGCATGATCACCGCCATGCCTTCGGGGACCTCAAGATCGGACAGGATCGCCTTCATCGACTTGCGCGCCTTGGCGTCCGTGACCTTTCGGCTGATGCCGCCGCCGCGTGCGGTGTTCGGCATCAACACACAATAGCGCCCCGGCAGGGACAGGTAGGTCGTGAGTGCGGCACCCTTGTTGCCGCGCTCTTCCTTGACCACCTGCACCAGCAGAATCTGGCGGCGCTTGATGACTTCCTGGATCTTGTAGCTGCGGGTCAGTTTGCGCAGGCGTCGCCGATGGGCGTCGCTCAGTTCCTGGATGTCTTCGTCATGGGAATCGCCGAGGACTTCAACGGATTCACCCTCGGCCTCGCCATTCTCGGCGCTTTCTTCTTCTTCGCTTTCGGCGTCGGATTCAGCCAATAGCTTTTCGCGATCCTCGATCGGGATGCGGTAGTAGTCGGGGTGAATTTCGTTGAACGCGAGAAACCCGTGGCGATCACCCCCGAAATCGACGAAGGCCGCCTGGAGCGAAGGCTCAACGCGGGTCACCTTGGCCAGATAGATGTTGCTCTTGATCTGGCGTTTGGTAGAGGTCTCGTAATCGTATTCGAGGAGTTCGTTACCGTCTGCGACGACGACCCGGGTTTCTTCTGGATGGGTCGCGTCGATCAACATGCGCTTTGGCATGGCTATGTCCCTGTGGAAGCCTGAACTCAGCGCTTTGCGGACAAAAGCGAGAGGGGTTCCACATTTTCAGAGGCCTGCCTCGGAACCTGAGCCGTCGAACGGGCGAATTCGCACCAGGACGGTAGGTTTTGATCCGAAAGCCCGCCCGGCGATTGCCGTACGGTGGCCTCGAAGTTGCACAAAACCGCAACTCTGATGCGCACTTTGTCTGGTCTGCGCGGGCGCTAGGGCGATAGATTGGCTCGCTTGCCCACACCCAGACCGTGAAACGCAGCGCGCGTCATTTGAATTGCGGGTGTCCGCACACTCACAATAGCGCCCGCGAGTCTGATCCACAATGCATTTGATTGTCGACAAGTGTCGCGCTTGTGTGTTGCGGCGCATTCGTGAGTGGCGATATACCTGTCGGCGATGTCATTGATTCTGAAACGCTTATTGAGTTCTGCACGGCGTGGCCGGCTCCTCTTGGGTGTCCTGGCTGCCGCGCTTGTGATGATTGGTGCGCCGAACATGGCGGGCGCGCAGGATTTGAAGGTTCAAGACATCCGGATCGGCGTTCATGCCGGCTCGACGCGCTTCGTGGTTGAACTGAATGATCGCGTGGAACCGCGTGTATTCGGCCTTCCCGATCCGTTCCGTGTGGTTATTGATCTTCCCGAGGTGGATTTCGATTTGCCCGAGGAACGGATTGGAGATGGCGCAGGATTAATCTCCAAACTCCGGTATGGCCTATTCCGACCGGGAACAAGTCGCTTCGTCTTGGATCTTGCATCTCCTTCGAAGGTCACAAAACAATTTATGCTTCGCCCGGACGGCGGCAAACCCTGGCGTTTGGTGCTCGATATCGAGCCGACCACCCGGGCGGACTTCATCGCCTCCATGCGCCCGAGCGCCAGCACAAACCCGAATCCCGTGGCGGCGGCGCCGGTGCCAGCGCCCTCAACGCCCAATGTTCGTCCCATGGTGGTGATCGACGCCGGCCATGGTGGCGTCGATCCCGGCGCAATTGGTGTATCGGGAGTCTATGAGAAGAAGGTCGTCCTCGACTATGCACGGTCCATCGCCCAGCGACTGCGGGAGTCCGGGAAATTCGACGTTGCCCTGACGCGGGACCGCGACATTTTCCTGCCGTTGCGTGAGCGGGTTCTCCTGGCGCGAACCAAGGGTGCCGACCTGTTCCTGTCGCTCCATGTGAATACCCACCCGAAGCGGTCGACCCGCGGCCTGTCCGTCTACACGCTGTCCAGCCGGGCATCGGACAAGGAAGCGGCTGCACTGGCGGCACATGAAAACAAGTCAGACGTCATTGGCGGGGTCGATCTGGGTGGCTACAGCAACGACGTCCAGAATATTCTGATCGATTTCGCGCAGGCCAAAACCAACGAATTGTCGGTCAAGTTCGCGCGCGACATCCTGGTCGGTGCCGTAAAGCCGGACGCTGCGCTTCTGACGCGTCCCTGGCGCTCGGCGGGCTTCGCCGTGCTCAAGGCGCCGGACATACCGTCGGTCCTGGTTGAGCTGGGATATATCTCAAACCCCCGCGAGGAAAGGCTGCTGCTGTCTTCTGCACACCGCAACAAGTTGTCAGCCACCATCGTCGAGGCCATCGAAATTTACTTCGAGACAACCCGCAGCGCGGCGCTTTAGCGAATCCGCAACCCGGCGCCGCCACAATCACCCCACATTTTGATGCTTATCCCGTGCGCGTGCTCGTCTATGCTCGCGCGCGAATAAACTTGGAACGCTGAATGCTTCGTTGGTTTGGATATCTCGCGGGACTGGCTCTCGTCGGTGCACTGGTCGTGGTGGGCGGCGTGCTGTGGGTGTTCTGGGAGTTCGGTCGGGACCTTCCGGACTACAGCCAATTGGCCGACTACCAGCCACCGGTCACCACGCGGGTGCATGCCGGCGACGGCAGTCTGTTGGCCGAGTATGCGGTTCAGCGCCGCATTTTCGTTCCGGTCTCGACCATGCCGAATTTGGTCAAAGAGGCGTTCCTGTCGGCGGAAGACAAGAATTTTTACAAGCACCCTGGCGTTGATGTGACGGGCGTGATGCGCGCCGTGGTGTCGAACGTCCGCAATCTGGGCTCCGGCCGGCGGCCCGAAGGGGCGTCCACGATCACTCAGCAGGTGGCGCAGAATTTCCTGCTGACCAAGGAAGTCTCTCTTGATCGCAAGGTCCGGGAAGCGATCCTGTCATTTCGAATGGAGCGTGCGTTTTCGAAGGACGAGATTCTCGAGCTCTATTTGAATGAAATCTATCTCGGGTTCGGGGCCTACGGGGTGGCGTCGGCGGCATTGAATTATTTCGGAAAACCCCTCGACCAACTGACGGTGGACGAGGCGGCATTCCTGGCGGCGTTGCCGAAGGCGCCAAACAACTACAACCCGCTGCGCAAAAACGCGGCGGCGGTCGCGCGGCGTAACTATGTCCTTGGCCGCATGGCGGAGGATGGCGCTATCTCGCCGTCGGAGGCGGACGAACTTCGCCAACGCCCGATCAATGTCGTCCGCAAGGATGAGGCTGACTTCGTCGAGGCGCCGTATTTTGCCGAGGAAGTGCGCCGCGAGTTGGTGGACCGGTTCGGAGACGGCGCGCTGTATGAAGGCGGGCTCTCGGTGCGCACGACGCTGGATCCGAGATTGCAGCGCATCGCCCAGCAATCGTTGCGCGACGGGCTGGTTGCCTATGATCGCCGGCATGGCTGGCGCGGCCCGGTGTCTCGCATAAAAGACCCCGCCGCATGGCAGGCCGCGCTGCCGGAGATCAAGCATCCGGCAGGTTCGGGCGAATGGCAACTCGCAGCCGTGGTGAACGTGGAGGCGGACGCCGCGTCCATTGGGTTTATCGACGGGACGATGGGGGCTGTACCGCTTACGGAGCTGCGCTGGGCACGCGCGTGGAAGCCGGGGCAGAAACGCGGTCCATCCGTTAAGTCGGTCGATCAGGTGCTCGCGCCCGGTGATGTGGTCCTGGTGTCGGCGGTGACAGAAGATTCCGAGGCCAAGCCATATCCCGAAGGAACGTTCCGCCTGGAGCAGATCCCCGAAATCAATGGTGCAGTCGTGGCACTGGACCCCCATACCGGCCGTATCCTTGCGATGACGGGTGGCCTCGATTTTCGAGCCAGCGAGTTCAACCGCGCGACCCAGGCGTGGCGCCAGCCGGGCTCGGCGTTCAAGCCGATCGTCTATTTGGCCGCGCTGGACAATGGGTTCACGCCCTCGACCCGGATACTCGATGCGCCCTTCGTGATCGATCAGGGCGCCGGACAAGGTAAGTGGAAGCCCGCCAACTACTCGAACAAGTTTTACGGGCCGAGCCCGATGCGCCTCGGGATCGAGAAGTCACGCAATCTGATGACCGTGCGACTGGCGCAGACGGTCGGCATGGAACAGGTGGCGACCTATGCGGAGCGGCTGAAAGTTGTGGATCATTTGCCGCGCCAGCTCGCCATGTCGATCGGGGCGGGCGAGACGACGCTGATGCGCCTGGTCGCGGCTTACGCGACGGTCGTCAATGGCGGCAAGCAGATCACACCGACCCTGATCGACCGAATTCAGGACCGACACGGTATGACGACGTTCCGCCATGATGAGCGACCTTGCGAGACGTGCCGCGTCGGGGCCTGGGCCGACCAGCCGCCGCCGAAACTGCCGGATCCGCGCGAGCGATTGATCCAGCCCGGCACGGCGTATCAGATGGTGTCGATGCTGAAGGGCGTCGTGGATCGCGGGACGGGAAGGCGAATTGGCCAGTTGAAGTTGCCGCTTGCCGGGAAGACCGGAACGACGAATGATTCGCTCGATACGTGGTTTATCGGCTTCGCGCCCGATCTCGCGGTCGGTGTCTTCGTTGGTTTCGATACGCCGCGCACGCTGGGGCGGCGCGAGACCGGCTCCTCGGTGCCCGCGCCGATCTTCAAGGACTTCATGGCGCACGCGCTCGACGGCAAGCCCGTCATTCCGTTCCGCGTGCCGCCTGATATTCGACTCGTGCGCGTGAACCCGGAGACCGGGTTGGTGGCATTGCCTGGTGAGCGGGCAACCATTCTCGAGGCGTTTAAGCCAGGCACCGCACCGCTCGAGTTTGGCTCGATCGTTGGCGAGGATCTGGGGCGCGGCGCCAATACAGGTGGTCCGCGACGCGGTATTTACTGATTGGGCTATTGACCCGTGTACCGCGAACGCTAGGCTTCGCGAAATAGATCGCCGGAACCGGCACCCGTCTCAGTGGAATTCGAAATGCGCGCAGAAATCAGTCATCTGGTCGAGGGTATCAACTCGTCTCTTAACCTTATGCGGAGGCATCTTTGACTGGGACACCGCACTCACTCGCCTCGAAAAACTGAACGCCGAAGCTGAAGACCCAGGCCTTTGGGACGATCAGGAACGGGCGCAAAAACTTCTGAGAGACCGCACGCGGTTGGAGAAATCCATCGAGGAAGTGCGCGGGCTGGAGCAACAGCTCGACGACGCGGCCACCCTCATAGAACTGGGCGAGGCAGAAGATGACAAAGATGTCGTCGCGGAGGGCGAGGCGGTCATCGAGGCGCTGCAGCGGCGTGCTGAAAAGCTCGAGCTCGAGAGCCTTCTGTCCGGCGAGGCTGATGCCAATGATTGCTACATGGAAATCAATGCCGGTGCGGGTGGCACAGAATCCCAGGATTGGGCCGAGATGCTGGTGCGGATGTATCTGCGCTGGGCGGAGGCGCATGACTACAAGGTCGAATGGATTGAAGAGAGTGCCGGCGAGGAGGCGGGCCTCAAATCCGCGACGTTCCGGATTAACGGTCCCAACGCCTACGGTTGGTTGAAGACGGAATCGGGAGTTCACCGCCTGGTGCGAATCTCGCCCTTCGATAGCCAGTCGCGTCGGCATACGAGCTTTGCCTCGGCCTGGGTCTATCCTGTGATCGATGACGCGATCGAGATCGAGATCGAGGACAAGGATCTACGCGTCGACACCTATCGCGCGTCGGGCGCGGGCGGACAGCATGTCAACAAGACCGACAGCGCGGTCCGGCTGACGCATATTGCAACGGGCATCGTTGTGCAGTGTCAAAATGATCGTTCACAGCATCGCAACCGCGCTCAGGCCATGGCGATGATGCGCGCGCGGTTGTACGAGCATGAAATGCAGAAGCGTGAGGAAGATGCCCAGGCGGAGCAGGATACGAAGACCGATATCGGCTGGGGCCATCAGATCAGATCTTATGTGCTGCACCCGTACCAGATGGTGAAGGACCTGCGCACGAACGTGGAATCCGGGAATGCTCACGCTGTGCTCGACGGCGACATCGACAAGTATCTCGAGGCATCATTGGCGGCGCAGCTCGGCTCGGGTGAGGGCGATGCTGAATCCGAAAGCGGCGACGCCGACGGCAGCTAGTCGGCGCGCGCTTTGACGCGGCGGGTGGATAGAAAAATTCCGGGCAGGATCAGGGCCGCGCCGGCAAAGTGGTAGGGCTCCAGGGTCTCACCCAGCAGGAGCCAGCCAAACAAAGCGGCATAGCTTGGCGCGAGATACAGGATGAGCCCGGTCGACCCGGCACCCAGTGAACGCTGTATGCGCGCGTAACCCAGATAGGCCCCAAGCCCCGGTACGATCGCGACAATCAGGACGGCACCGATGGTCTCCACGTTCAGTGTCGGGACGATCCCCCGGGCAGATTCAGCGATATAGAATGGTAACAAGGCCAGCGCGCCGAACAGCATTGTCGCGGAGAACCGCGTCTGGTTGGGCAGTGTTCCGGGTCGGTGTCGCAGCATGACCGAATAGGCCGCCCAGGCCAGGGCCGACGTCACGATCCACATATCACCGGGGACGAAGGTGAGGGACCGCAGCGCGCCGATGTCACCGCGAAATACGACAATCAGCACCCCCAGCAGCGAGATGAAGATGCCGGCCGCTTTTGCCCGCCCCATCGGCTCGCCATATAGGAGGGTGGATGCACCAGCGATGATGATCGGCGCCGTGCCGAAGATCAGCCCGATATTCGTGGCGCTGGTTGTGTCTGCGCCGATATAGACAAAGGCGCCGCAGATCCCCATCCCGAGAATGCCGAGCACCAACAGATCGCGCCACTCGGCGGCAATTGCCGCGCGATGGCGCCAGAGGTCAGGTCCGACGACGGGCAGAAATATCAGGAATGCGAGCATCCAGCGCCAGTAGGCCAGTGCGAACGGTGGCACTGTGTCGTTCACGGCGCGCGCGACGATGACATTGGTCGTGAACAGGGCCGGCACGATGAACAGCAAAATCATCGCCAACGAGCGTTCGCGCTGCAAAGCCGCCTCGCTGGAGTTGTTTGCCGGTACGCTCATGTTGTGGATACCGTGAGATACCAGTCCTGGGGCAGGCCCGCGGCGTCGCGGGCCTCAATGTTGAATGGCGGTTTGAGTGCACCGCGGAAATGCCGCTCAACCAGATGGCGCCAATGGGTCACGGCCTCGACCCCGAGGCGTGCGCATTCGAATTCAAACCAGCGGTGGCCAATTTCGACATGGCCGATTTCGTCACCATAGATGATCTCGAGAATGGCCGCGGTTTCTTCGTCGTCCACTGTGCGCAGTTTTGCGATCATCATCGGCGTGACGTCGAGGCCGCGGGCTTCCAGGACAAGGGGAACCACGGCCAGGCGCGCTGCCAGGTCGTGCCCGGTCCCGATTGCCGAATCCCACAGCCCGTCATGTGCCGAAAGGTCCCCATATGCGGCATCGAAATCCGACAGTCGGTCGGCGAGCAATCCGAAATGTTTGGCCTCTTCATCTGCGACCCGCACCCAGTCGTCATAGAACGCGCGCGGCAGATCACGCGCGGTGAACCTTGCGATGATATCCCAGGCAAGGTCGACGGCGTTGAGTTCGATATGTGCGAGCGCGTGGAGTTGGGCAATCCGGCCAGCGGTCCCGCGGTTTATCTTTCGCCGGGGTACGTCGGAGGGCGGTAGCAAGGCCGGTTTGGCCGGACGGCTTGGGCGGTCGGGTGGCGGCGTGTCGCCGATCAGGGTGATCCGGCCGTCGCGCCACTGTGCCGCAAACGCTGACGTTGCCGCACATTTCGCGTGTGCATCCGCTGTACGCAACACCGTGTTGGCAGCGCCCGAGAGGGAACTTGGGGTGTGATGGGCCGGGGGCTCTGGCGTTGTGTTTCCCGGGTGGACGCTCAAAGCGCTTTCACGGCCTCAAGCACGTCTTCCGCATGCCCTTTGACCTTTACCTTGCGCCAGATTCTTCGCACGACGCCCTTGGCATCGATCAGAAATGTCGCACGCTCAATACCCATGAACTTGCGCCCATACATGGATTTCTCGACCCAGACGCCATATCGCTCGCAGACATCTCCGTCATCATCGCTCGCGAGTGCAAACGGCAGCTCATACTTTGCCTTGAAGTTGTCGTGCCGCTTCACGCTATCCTTCGAAACACCAACGATGTCGGCGTCGATTCTCGAGAAGTCCGGTGTCAGGTCGCGGAAATCGCAGGCCTCGGTGGTGCAGCCCGGAGTCGAATCCTTTGGGTAGAAATAGAGAATGACCGGATGGCCCTTCAAATCCTTCAGGGCGATCTTGCCGCCGCCATCGGTCGGCATTGAAAATGCGGGCGCTTTGCCGCCTTCCTTCACGCTCATTGCTCTGTCTCTCCGGTTGATCGGTCGGCCCGCGAGGCCGTGATGGCTTGCGCGGGGCCGGCGATGATTGTGTCGAAATGAATATAGGTCCGTTCCGCTGTTTTGCGCACCAGCCTGTCGAGTGTTTCATAATTTTCCACACCTGCCGCATCGGCTAGTTTCTGGCGGAGAGGCGCCGGGAATTTTTCCGGATCGTGGCTTCCTTCGAGGGTGAGCCGGAGCAGCCCCTGGAGGCGTCGCCAGAGACAGGTCGCATCAATCAGATTTTCGGCGATATTCGGATCAAGATAACCGGCATCACGTAGTTTGACGAATGCTGCGGAGGTGCCCGTGTCGAGGATTTCCGGTTTCTCATGGGCATGTCGAAGCTGCAGATACTGGGCGATAAATTCACAATCGACCAGTCCGCCGCGTACATGTTTGACGCTCCACGCATTGTCCGTGCCGTTCTCTTTCGCCATCCGTTCGCGCATTTCGGCGACCGCGATGAGGAGTTCATCGGCCGGGCGTTTGGCCGTGAGCGCGGCGCGCAACTCCGCCTCGATTCGTGCGGCGAAATCGGGGTCTGCGCAGACCACGCGTGCGCGGGTTAGCGCCAGATGTTCCCAAGTCCACGCGCTTTCACGCTGATACTCAGCAAAGCTTTCGAGACTGACCGACAGCGGCCCCGCGTTGCCGGACGGCCGCAAACGCATGTCGACTTCATACAGGCGCCCTTCTCCGGTCAGTGCAGTCATGGCGTTAACGACCCGCTGCCCGAGCCGTTGATAATAGTGCGAGATCGACAGGGGTTTTCGTCCGTCGGATGAAACGGCCTCGTCGCCGTTAACCGCCGGGCTGTCATAGAGAAAGACAAGATCGAGGTCTGACGTGGCGGAGAGTTCCCGGCCACCAAGTTTGCCCAGCGCAAGAACGGCGAAACCGGTGCCAGGGCATCGCCCATGCTGTTTCTCGAATTCGTCGATGATCGGGGGGAGCAAACCCCCGATAGCTGTATCGGCGATGTCTGAAAATGCTCGATCCGCCTGATCGATATCTATCTTGTTGCGCAATATCTGGACACCGACCTGAAACTTCGCGTCATTCACCCAGCGGCGTGAGATGTCGTGGACATCCTGCATGTCATTTGCCTGGGTCATGCGCTCGGAAAGGTCCGCCGCCAGCGCGTCGGCGTCGGGCAGGGTGTCGAAGAAGTCCGTGGCGAGAACGCCATCGAGAAGCAGCGGGTTGCGCCCGAGCCATTCGGCCATTCGCGGTGCGCCGCCGGTGATCTCGGCGACCAGAGTCAGCAATGATGGATTCGCCTGAAAGAGTGAAAATAGCTGCACCCCGGCGGGCAATCCGGCGATTAGCCCGTCGAAACGCCGGAACGCGGCGTCGGGATTCGAGGTCTTCGACAGGGCGTCGAGCATGACGGGCATCAGCTCGGTCAGGATTTCTCGTGCACGCGTACTTCGGGTCGCGCGGTGCCGCCCCGCATGCCAGGCCCGAATAGCGGTGGAGATCGATTCAGGGTCGGAGAAGCCCATTTCACGCAGGGTCGCGAGCGTGTCGGGATGGTCTTCGCTGCCGGTGAAGACAAGTGTGCCGCCACCGCCGAGTGACTCCGATTCCTCGAACAGTTCGGCATAGTGATGCTCGACCGTCCGCAGGGTGTGCATCAACTCGGTCTCGAAACTCTCCCGGTCGGCATAGCCCATGAACGCCGCGACGGCTTCGAGCCCCTCGACGGTGTCGGGCAGGCTGTGGGTTTGCTGGTCATCGACCATCTGCAGGCGATGTTCGAGCCGGCGCAGATATCGATAGGCGTCAATCATGTCTTGCGCGACGGCGGGGGTGACGCGTTCCGCCGTGACGAGTGCCTCGATGGACTGGACCGTGAAGGGTGATCTGAGATCGGGATCGCGTCCACCCCAGATGAGCTGCTGTGTTTGGGTGAAAAACTCGACCTCGCGAATGCCGCCACGGCCCAGTTTTACGTTGTGTCCGGCGATGGCGACCGTACTGCCACCCTTATGGGCATGGATTTGCCGCTTGATCGACTGGATGTCCTCGATCGCCGCGAAATCCAGGTGCCGGCGCCAGACAAAAGGCTGCAGGGTCTCCAGAAACCGATATCCGGCCTCGATGTCGCCAGCCACCGGGCGCGCCTTGATCATGGCCGCACGCTCCCAGTTCTGCCCCTGACTTTCGTAATAGGTTTCGGCGGCGAAAGTAGACATAGCGACCGGCGTGGCACCCGGGTCCGGCCGCAAACGCAGATCGGTTCGGAAGACATAACCCTCACCGGTGCGCTCATCCATCAGCTTGACGAGATCTCGGGTCAAGCGCACCAGATTTTGCTGCAGCTCGTCGGGGTCCGCCGCCGGCACAACGTCCTGGTCGTACAGCACGATCAGATCGATATCGCTGGAGTAGTTAAGTTCGAACGCACCGAGCTTGCCCATGCCGAGCACGATGTATCCCGATCCCGTTTCAGGAGACTCCATGTCCGGCAACTGGAGTCGGCCGCGCGCATGTTCGGTGGTCAGCAGATGACGGATCGCGTTGGACAGAGCAGCACCGCAGAACTGGCTCAGTCGTTCGGTGACGGTGGCGAGCGGCCAGTTGCTTGAAAGGTCGGCCAATGCCGTGAGTAGTGCGATCCGCCGCTTTGCGCGACGCAGCGTCATGCCCGTGTCGGTAAAGCTTGCCGCCGGGTCAAATATGGCCAGATCATGCATGACGCTTTCGAATGCGTGATCAAAGCCCCCATTGAAAATGGCCGGAACAAACGCGATATCGCGAACAAGGCATTGGCCGAGGAAACTGCTGTTCCCGAAGACACCTGCGAGCAAGGCTTGCATGGTCTGGTCTTCGGCCAATTCCTTGACGACTGCCGAGACAGCGGGGTCATCGGATGCATCGGCTGCGTCGTGAAATCGCTCCAGCCCCCGTTCCATCCGTTCGGGATCGGCGGGGCGCGGCAATTGGTCAGGATCTGGCGAGAATGCAAAGCTCATGAGGGCCGCTTGATTTTCACGCACACTGCTGTATGGCGTGGGGGACGGTCAAGCGCTCACGCTCGGCCGCACCGGGCTTTACGAAAGGTCCTCCATTGATCGTCCGAAGCTCGCGATTGTTGTTGCTGTTTTTCGCCGCCGCCCTTGTCGGGTTGGCGTTGATCTTCGGTGTGCTGATCTGGCAGCTCAGCCGCGGGCCCATCAGCCTTAGTTTTTTGACTCCGCTCATCGAGCGTGCCCTGGATACGGGACGTGGCAATGCGCGCATTCAGCTGCACGATACGATTTTGACATGGGCGGCCGACGAACGGGAATTGGACATTCGTGCCGTTGGCCTCCAGTTCGTTGATTCCAGTGGCGGCGTGCGCGCAACCATCCCGGAAATGTCGGTCAAGTTTAGCGGGCGGGCGCTTTTGCGTGGCCTGGTTGCGCCAACCAGCCTTGAGTTGTTTGGTCCGCGCGTAAGGGTGGTTCGCGAGGTCAATGGCGATATCAGTATGGATATCGGCAACACCCCGCAGGCCGATGGCGACCAGGCGACGTCGCCCGGGTTGATCGAAGAACTCCTGCAAACGCCCAATCCGAATTTGGCGAGTGGTTATCTGACGCGCGTCGCGGTGCGCAGCGCGTTGATTGAGTTCGATGATTTTCAGCGTGGTGTGCGAATGAGCACGCCACGCGCGAACATCGCGCTTTTGCGCGACGACGAGGGTATCAGCGCTGAGGGATCGGTGGTGTTCGGGGATTCGGACAATGCCATCCGGGCGGATTTGTCCGGAATTTATCGGGTGAAGTCCGGTGCGACGGAGCTGGGTCTGGTTTTCAGCGACGTGTCGCCAGCCACGCTTGCAAAGTTTGCGTCGGAACTGGAGCCACTTGCCCAACTCGACACCAGGCTCGAGGGAACGCTGACGGTGTCTCTGGATTCCGATCTGGAGCCATCGGGCATTACCGTTGATATGCGCGCCGGACCGGGGCGTGTCCTGCTCGATACTTTGTTCGAAGCGCCGGTCTCATTCGATTCCGCGAACGTCCGCGTGCGCTCGGAACGCGGTCTCAATGCCCTTGTTCTGGAGAGCGCGACCATTGAGTTGGGCTCGACGACCATTCTGTTGAACGGCAATGCGCGCCACGTGCTCGATCAGTGGAACCTGGGAGTCATCGCTGAAGTCCGTAATCTTCCGGTCAATTCCATCGAGACCTATTGGCCCAAGGAGATCGAGCCGTCGGCGCGATCCTGGATTACGGAGAACCTTAGAGACGGTCAGGTCGACAGCGCCGTGCTGCGTCTGCGTGCAAGTGTTCCGGAAGCGACGCCTGAAGACATCGAGATTTCAGACTTCGACGGTGAGATACGTTTCCGAGAGACCACTGTGCATTATCTACGGCCGCTGCCGCCGGTGCGTGACGTGTTCGGGGTGACGCGGTTCGACACACGACAGTTCAGCGTGGATTTGGGTGGCGGGACATTGCGCGACCTTGTCGCCGAGTCCGGCAGGGTCGAGATTCTTGGTCTCGATGGTCCGCCCCGCGGCGAAAGTATCAAGATCGAGGTGACGATCTCGGGACCTGTACGCGACGCGTTCGAAATTCTCGACAGCGAACCGCTTGGGTTTATCTCGGGTTTCGGTCTTGATCCCGCCCGCACGAGCGGCAGTCACCGAACGAACGCGGTATTCGCGTTCCCGCTGCTCGATGACGTGCTGATCGACCAGATCGCCGTCGCCACCGCGTCGCGGATGGTGGACTTTGGTGCTGAGGATGCTGTGTTCGGGTTGCCGGTTGGCGCGGGTGACCTGGCACTGAACGTCAATCGCGACGGGATGGAAGTCAGGGGCACCGCCGAGATTGGCAGCGTGCCGATCGGGCTGACGTGGAGCGAGCGGTTCGAGCAGGATGGCGAGGTGCAGACGCGCTACAAGGTGCGCACCAATCTCAATGATGCCGCCCGCGCGGAGCTTGGGCTGGATGGTATCCCGTTCGTCTCGGGTTCGGCCGGCCTCGGCCTGACTTATGCGATTGGGTGGGATGGCGTTGCAAATGGTGCGGCGGAAATCGACCTGACGGACACGACGATTGACCTGGATCCGTTCGGTTGGACGAAGTCACCGGGTGAAGACGGGCGCGCGTTCGTTCGGTTCACGGTTGAGGACGAGGTCCTGACAACAATGCCGGAACTCTCGGTCGAAGCGGGTGATTTGCAGATCGAAGGCGCGGGTCTCTTTCGGTCCGGTGCCGATGGTCCGGAATTGCAGCGGCTGACGCTCGAGCGCGTGGTGTTCGGCGAAACCGATGCGTTTGTGAACATCGAGCTGCCCGAAGGTGTGCCGCAGATTATATCGATCGGCGGATCGGCGATCGATCTGCGTCCGGTGATGGAGGGATTGTTTGATGCGTCGGACGAGGAGGACGATGCTACGGACGCGATGCAGGTGGTCATCAGCGAGCAATCGCCGGTTGCCGAAATTCGGCTCGGGGAAGAGACGCGGCTGACCGGTGCATTTGGCACATTCTTGAATGATGGAACCGATTGGTCGGATGTTGAGTTGCGCGGACGACTTTCGAATGGCGGGCGAATTTTCCTGCGCGTGAAGCCGGAAGGAGAGGCGAGAAAACTAACATTCGAATCTGACGACGCGGGAGGTGTCCTCAGCGCGCTGGACTGGATCGATACGATCCGTGGCGGCGAAATGCGGGTCCTTGGGCAAATCTCCGGATCCGGGGACGCCGAAGTGATCGCAGGCCAGTTGGATATGCAGAATTTCCTCCTGACCGACGGACCGATTGGTGCCCAGATCCTCGCACTCACGTCGTTCTCGGGAATCGCCGATGTGCTCGGTGGTGAAGGGCTCACATTCCGGCGTGTCGAGGTGCCCTTCACCGTTACCGACAAAGAAATCACGATCAAGGAGGGCAAGGCACGCGGTGCGGATATCGGAATTCTGGCGAGCGGACGGATCGACCGGGAGACTGACCAGCTAGAGCTGACGGGGGAGATCGCGCCGGCTTACACCCTGAATTCGTTGCTCGCGGATATTCCGCTGATCGGGACCGTGTTGTCAGGTGGCGCGGATGGCATCTTTGCAGCGACGTTCCGGGTCGGCGGTTCGCTCGATGATCCCGACGTGTCGGTCAATCCTCTGTCGGTACTCACACCGGGAATTGTACGGCGTTTGCTGACGGGCTTTGGAAGTGAGGATGGCCCCAACGCGGGCAACAACGAGGAACTGCAGCCGTCCGAAGACGAGGGCGGTTGACCGCGGCGCAGTGCCGGCAACCTAGACCGGGCGGACCAATGCGTGGCGCTTTTTGCCCGCCGAGAGTTTGATCACGCCATCTGCGTTGATGGCATCAACGCCGACTTCATGGGTTTCCGCGTTGATCGCGACATCGTTGATGCGTGCGCCGCCACCCTTGATCAGCCGCCGCGCCTCGCTGTTCGAGGATGCCAAACCCGCGCGCGCCATGAGTGCAAACAGAGCGATGCCCGCTTCGAGTTCGCTGCGTGGCAGATCGGTCGTTGGAAGGCCTTCGGCCGTCACGCCCGTCTCGAATGTCTGTTCGGACGTTTCGGCTGCGCGATTCGCCGCGTCCGCGCCGTGCAGCATCCGCGTGGCGGCGTTGGCGAGAATTTTCTTCGCGTCGTTGATCTCCGCGCCCTCAAGCGCCTCCAGCCGGGTGATCTCATCGAGGGGCAGGTTGGTGAACAGCTTCAGGAATCGGCCGACATCGGCATCCTCGGTGTTTCGCCAGAACTGCCAATAATCATAGGGCGCAAATCTATCCGCCTTGAGCCAGACTGCCCCTTCGGCCGTCTTGCCCATCTTTGCCCCGGAGGCGGTCGTGATCAGCGGCGTCGTCAGTCCGTAGAGTGCCTTGTTGGCAACGCGCCGGCCGAGATCGATCCCGTTGACGATGTTTCCCCACTGGTCCGACCCGCCCATCTGCAGGGCGCAATCGTGGCGTCGCGCGAGCTCGACGAAATCATACGCCTGAAGGATCATGTAGTTGAATTCGAGGAACGTCAGCGGCTGTTCGCGGTCGAGGCGCAGCTTTACGGAATCGAATGTCAGCATCCGGTTGATGGTGAAGTGGCGGCCGATCTCGCGCAGCATCGGAATGTATTCCAGCGCGTCGAGCCATTCGGCATTGTTGACGAGGATCGCATCGCCGCCGCCGTCGCCGAAGGTTACGAAACTGTCAAAGGTCTCACGGATTGACGCGATATTTGACGCGATCTTCTCGTCGGTCAGAAGCTGGCGGGTTTCATCCTTGCCGGATGGGTCGCCAACCTTCGTCGTGCCGCCGCCCATCAGGACAATGGGTCGATGGCCGGTTTCCTGCAGCCAGTGCAGCATCATGATCGAGACCAGATTGCCGATATGCAGGCTGTCGGCGGTCGCGTCGTAGCCGACATAGGCCGTGATCACGCCTTCCGACGCCCGCTTGTCGAGCGCATCGAGGTCCGTGCATTGGTGCAAAAAACCGCGTGCGGTCAGTGTCTGAATAAAGTCTGATTTGTATTCGGGCATATCTTCTCAACCGGCCTGGCGGGCAAAGCGGGCGTTCACTAACACATCTGGACCGCCAGCGTGTATATCTTCACATCGCATGAGATAGGGGATTCGCAGCATGAGCGCGAGTGAGAGCTGCCTGGCGGTGGGCCTGATGAGCGGCACGTCGATGGATGGAATCGACGCCGCCCTGATCCGGACCGATGGTAAGTTGGCGTTCGAGCCTATCGCGCAACTCGCCCACCCCTATGATGCAGAATTCCGAGCGAAACTGCGCCAGGTGATCGGCGTCGCGGGTCCCCATGATGCCGTTGCCGCAGATCTGACCGCGCTTCACGTCGCGATCGTCCAGGATTTGCTGTCACTTGCCGGTGTGCCCAGGGAATCTGTCGCCGTCGTTGGCTTCCATGGTCATACGGTGTTTCACGACCCGGCCAATGGCCGGACAGTGCAAATTGGTGACGGGCAAAGGCTGGCACGGGAGGTCGGGGCCGACGTGATCGCCGATTTCCGTACAGCCGACATGTCCGCCGGCGGCCAGGGTGCGCCGCTCGCCCCGCTGTTTCATGTCGCGCGCGCGCCGTCGGAACGGCCGGTTTGTTTCCTGAATATCGGCGGGGTCGCCAACCTGACTTGGGTTGGTGATGCGGCACAGGCCGGGCATGAGGATCTGTTCGAACATATTCGGGCGTTCGACACAGGGCCCGGGGGCGCGTTGATCGATGACTGGGTCCACCGGCACACCGGCGAGCCGTTTGACCAGGATGGGCGCCTGGCGGCCGCCGGCCGGATCGACGCAGCTGCTCTCGCGGCGCTTATGGACAATGACTATTTTCGCGCACCACCGCCGAAATCTCTCGATCGCGACGCGTTTGATGCGTCACCGGTCAGCGGCCTGTCTGTTGCAGACGGTGCCGCAACATTAACGGCTTTCACGGTCGAATCCGTGGTGCGCGCGGTGTCGTACTTGCCTGCGCCACCCGTTCGTTGGCTGGTGACGGGCGGTGGCCGCAAAAATCCGACACTGATGCATCAGCTTGGCAGGGCGCTTGGCGTGGTGGTTATGCCGACCGAAGACATCGGCATCGACGGCGACGCGATGGAGGCGCAGGCCTTCGCATACCTCGCCGTGCGCAGCTTGCGAGGGCTGCCGTTGAGTGGTCCCACGACAACCGGTGTGGCCAGGCCAACGACCGGCGGGAAACTTTTTCGAGCTGCTTAGTCCTTGTCGGCTTCGTCGCCGGCTTCCTCGGCATCATCCAGATCTTCAATTTCGGACTTGAGTGCCGCCTGAATTTCCGCGGTGCGCCGATCGAGATAACCGCTCACGGTCTTCTCAAGCTCGTCCAGATGCTCGTTGTAGAAATGGGTCGCGCCCTTGAGGACCTGGAAATCAATGATGACGTCCTTCTGCTTCGCCAGTTTCGCGATCAGGTCCGTCACGGAGTCCTGAGGTACGATGTCGTCCTTGTCGCCATGGGTGATCAACCCGGAGGCAGGGCAGGGCGCGAGGAACGAGAAGTCATACATATTTGCGGGCGGCGAAATGGAAAGAAATCCCGTTATCTCCGGCCGGCGCATGAGCAGTTGCATGCCGATCCAGGCGCCGAACGAGAAACCGCCGACCCAGCACATGGGGGCATCCCGGTTTTGTGTCTGGAGCCAGTCGAGCGCCGACGCGGCATCCGACAATTCGCCTTCACCTCGGTCGAAGCTGCCCTGACTGCGTCCGACACCACGGAAGTTGAATCGCAGGGTCGCGAAACCGCGCCGGACAAACATTTGATAGAGCTGATAAACGACCTTGTTGTTCATCGTGCCACCGTGCTGCGGGTGTGGATGCAGCAGCAATGCAATCGGCGAATTCGGAACCTTTGCCGGATAGTAACGACCTTCCAGGCGACCTTCGGGGCCGTTGATAATGACTTCAGGCATATCTTGTTCCCATTGCGCCGGTGACTAGCGGCAAATGACAGAGCTATGGAATCGGATGATTGCCTCCCGATTCCCAAGGACTTGAGCCAAATACTTGACCATTTTACTCGGACATCTTATATCCCGATTTCAGGCACGCATTGGCGTGGTCAATCCGGCGGGAAGAGCGATGCAGAGCGCTCTATATCATAAAGGTCGACATGGTCTTCAAGCATCTCTTTGACGATCTGGACGCGTATCTGGAACGCGATCCGGCAGCGAGCTCTCGATTCATGGTGGCGATCAGCTATCCGGGCTTCCATGCGGTTGTCTGGTTTCGCCTCGCACATTGGCTCTGGTCTAATCGACTGGTCGTCCTGGCGCGCTTCGTCGGGAACATCGGACGGTTCCTGACGGGCGTGGATATTCACCCGGCGGCCAAGATCGGCAGCCGACTGGTGATCGATCATGCGATCGGGGTTGTGATCGGTGAAACGGCTGAAATCGAGGATGATGTGACGCTTTATCACAACGTCACACTCGGCGGGATTGCACCGGCTGTCGAAAGCGAAGCCCAGAAGGATGTGAAGCGGCACCCGACGTTGCTGTCGGGGGCGATCATCGGATCGGGCGCCCAGGTTCTGGGCCCGGTCACTGTCGGACGAAATGCCCGTGTCGGCGCAAACGCCGTCGTGGTGAAGGACGTGCCGGAGAATTGCACGGTGGTGGGCATTCCGGCCCAGCCGGTCGCAACATCATCCTGCTCTCCGAATCAGTTCTCCGCCTATGGCACACCCACAGACGACATTCCGGATCCGGATGCCAAAGCGATGGGGGCGATGCTGAACGAAATCAGCACGCTGCGCATGCGCGTTCAGGAGCTGGAGCGAGAGCTCGAAGAGCGCATCCAGTTGCGCCTCGCTTCGGCCGAAGAAGAATCAGATTCCGATGAACCCACGGCGTCGTACTAGGCCTGCAATCGGGCGCGGAACGAAGAAGGAGACCGATCGTGAAACTCAGCACCAAAGGACGCTACGGCGTCATGGCGATGGTTGATCTGGCGCAGTTTGCTGCGCTCGGGCCGGTCGCACTTGCAGAAGTGGCGGAACGGCAGGAGATCTCACTGTCCTATCTGGAGCAACTGTTTGCGAAGCTGCGTCGTGCCGGCCTGGTGACGAGCGTTCGCGGCCCCGGGGGCGGGTACAAGCTTGCATACGCCGCCGAAGAAATTCGTATTGCCGATGTGATCGCCGCCGTTGATGAACCTATCCGCACGACCGGTTGCAAGCCCGGAACGGCGAAGGGGTGTGTCCAGCGCAGCAGCCGTTGCGTGACGCATGACCTGTGGGAAGAACTGGGACATCAGATTCATTCCTATCTGAATTCGGTCAGCCTGGCGGACGTCTGCGAGGGGCGGGTTTACGCCCAGCCGCAACGTGCACCGGCTTCGACCTTCGCCGAAATCGCGGCCGAATAGCCGGGAACAGAAAAGCAGTGGACACCTATCTCGATCATAATGCGACGACGCCCGTCCGACCCGAAGTGGCCGATGCGGTTGTGTGCGCATTGACCCAGCACGGCAACGCGTCGTCGGTGCACCGGTTTGGTCGTTTGGTACGCCATACACTGGACGAGGCGCGCGAATCCGTCGCGGTGTTGGTCGGTGTGTCTCCGGCGAGTATCATTTTTACGTCGGGCGGCACCGAGGCGAACAACCAGGCGCTGCGGGACTTCGACGGTCACGTACTGGTTTCGGCGGTCGAGCATGATTCCGTGCTTGGTGCGCGCGAGGACGCACTGGTCGTGGATACAGACGCCGACGGCGTCGTGGTGCTTGGACATCTGCGCGAGACGCTCGCGTCGTGCGAAGGCGCCGCGTTGGTCTCGGTCATGCTCGCCAACAACGAGACAGGTGCTTTGCAGCCGCTTCGCGATGTCATGCGGGTGGCACATGAGTATGGGGCGCTGGTGCATTGCGACGCCGTACAGGCAGCCGGCAAGATCAATGTTTCATTCGCTGATCTTGGCGTCGATATGATGAGCCTGTCGGCGCACAAACTGGGCGGACCCCAAGGCGTGGGTGCCCTGATCGTGCGCGACGGGCTCGACCCGGAACCGCTCTTGCGTGGTGGCGGACAGGAACGACGACGCCGGGCGGGAACCGAGAATGTCGCCGGTATTGCCGGTTTCGGCGCGGCCGCGCGCATCGCGCTTGAGAACCTTGATTGGTTCGCGGGTCTGACCAAGCTTCGCGACGATTTGGAATCCAGGCTCCGCGCCGCGGTGCCGGATGTCGTCATACATGCCATCGATGCTGAGCGGTTGCCCAATACGAGTTGCATCGGTCTGCCGGGTATGACGGCCGAGATGCAAGTCATGCAACTCGATCTGGCCGGCGTTGCTGTGAGCGCGGGATCCGCCTGCTCGAGCGGCAAGGTTGCGCCCAGTCACGTGTTGCAGGCGATGGGGCAGGATGATGCGGCGGCGCAATCGGCGATCCGTGTCTCACTGGGATGGAATTCGGATGCGCGGGATGTTGACCGGTTTGTCGACACCTGGGTGACAATGGCGCAGCGCCGCGGTGCGAATGCGGATGCGCGGAGGTCGGTCGCATGAGCCCGGCGCCGACCGCAATTTATCTCGATCACCAGGCCACCACGCCTGTCGATCCGCGCGTGCTCGACGTGATGCTGCCCTGGTTCAGTGAAACCTTCGGCAATGCCCATTCCGAGCAGCATGCCTGGGGGCGGCAGGCGGCGGATGCCGTCGATGTTGCACGCGAACAGGTGGCGGCGTTAATCGGCGCAACCGCGCGGGAGATCGTATTCACATCCGGCGCAACGGAATCAAACAATCTCGCCATCAAGGGCGCTGTTCGGTTCGCGATGCGCCACGGGCGTGGAAATCACATCGTTACCGTCTCGACAGAACATAAATGCGTTCTCGAATCCTGCGCCGCGATGGCGGATGAGGGCGCCGAGATGACAATCGTCGGCGTCGGGCCCGACGGTTTGGTCGACCCCGAACTCGTTGCGGCGGCGATAACGGATCACACGGTGCTTGTCTCGGTCATGGCCGCGAACAACGAAATCGGCGTGATCCAGCCTCTGGCGGAACTGGGTGCCTTGTGTCGCGCACGCGGCGTACTCCTGCATACGGACGCCGCACAGGCAGCCGGGAAAGTCCCGCTCGACGTTGAGGCGATGCAGATCGATCTGCTGAGCATCTCCGGACACAAGATGTATGCCCCCAAGGGTATTGGCGCGCTTTACACGCGGCGGCGGCCGCGCGCGCGTTTGCTCGCCGAGATGAGCGGTGGCGGTCAGGAGCGCGGCAACCGATCCGGCACACTTCCCGTTCCGATGGTTGTTGCCCTGGGTGAGGCGTCTGTCGTTGCAGTATCGGAAATGTCCGCAGAGGGCACGCGGCTGGCCGGATTGCGCACACGGATGCTCGATCGCCTGCGCGTGGACCATGGCGATATGTTCGTGAACGGGGCGATGGATCGTCGCGTGCCGGGGAACCTGAATGTCGGTTTCCCCGGAGTCGACGCCGAGGCATTGATGACGGCGCTTGAATCCGTGGCGATTTCGACGGGTTCGGCCTGTACTTCGGCGTCTGTCGAACCATCTTATGTGCTGCGCGCATTGGGTCTTGATGATGCGGACGCCGGCGCAAGCATTCGAATTGGATTTGGCCGTTTCACCACGGAAACGGAAGTTGATATCGCGGCGGATATGATCGCCGCGGCTGTTGGCACGCAGCGGAGCGACAGCTCCGTGCGGGCCGCCGAATAGGGATCTGGAAGGACGTTATGGCAGCCACCACCGAGGCAATTGAGCAGGTCCGCTCGATCGGCGAACAGTATAAGTACGGGTTCGTCACGGACATCGATATCGACCTTGCGCCCAAGGGGCTGAGCGAGGACATCGTCCGTTTGATCTCAAAGAAGAAGGAAGAGCCCGAGTGGATGCTCGAATGGCGTCTGAAGGCCTATGCCCACTGGCTCACCATGGAAGAGCCGACCTGGCAAAAACCGCAATATCCGGCGATCGATTATCAGGACAGCTACTACTACGCGGCGCCGAAGACGACCGAAGGGCCGAAGTCCCTGGACGAGGTCGACCCCAAGTTGCTGGAGACCTATGAGAAGCTCGGTATCCCGCTGCGCGAGCAGGAGGTGCTGGCAGGTGTTCAGGGCGCCCCGGCCGTGGCCGTCGATGCGGTGTTCGATAGTGTGTCAGTTGCCACCACATACAAGGCCAAGCTCGAGGAGAAGGGCATCATCTTCGGCTCGATCTCCGAGGCCATCCGGACCCATCCGGAACTGATCAAGAAGTATCTCGGTTCGGTCGTGCCCCAGGGCGATAATTTCTTCGCGGCCCTCAACGCCGCGGTCTTCACAGACGGCTCGTTCGTCTACATCCCCAAGGGCGTTCGTTGCCCGATGGAGCTGTCGACATATTTCCGGATCAATGCGGAAAATACAGGGCAGTTCGAGCGGACGCTCATCATCGCCGATGAAGGTTCCTATGTGAGCTACCTCGAGGGCTGCACGGCGCCACAGCGTGACGAGCACCAACTCCATGCGGCGGTTGTCGAGCTGGTCGCGCTCGACGATGCGGAGATCAAATACTCGACGGTCCAGAACTGGTATCCGGGCGACGAAGACGGGAAGGGCGGAATTTACAATTTCGTCACCAAGCGCGCGGCCTGCCGCGGGCGGAACTCGAAGGTGTCCTGGACCCAGGTGGAAACCGGATCGGCGATCACCTGGAAGTATCCGAGCTGCATCTTGCAGGGCGACAATTCCGTCGGCGAGTTCTACTCGGTGGCAATCACGAACAACGCGCAGCTGGCTGATACCGGCACCAAGATGATCCATATCGGGAAAAACACGCGCTCGCGGATCATCTCCAAGGGAATCTCGGCCGGCAAAGCAGACCAGACCTATCGCGGCCTGGTGCGGATCCAGCGCGGCGCGAACGGCGCGCGAAACTACACCCAGTGTGACAGCCTGCTGATTGGCGACAAATGCGGCGCACACACGATTCCCTATATCGAGAGTCAAAATCCCTCCGCGCAGGTCGAACATGAAGCGACGACCAGCCGGATTGGCGACGACCAGCTGTTCTATTGCCAGCAACGGGGGATGGAAGACGAAGAGGCCGTGGCGCTGATCGTCAACGGGTTCTGCAAGGAAGTGTTGCAGACCCTGCCGATGGAGTTTGCGGTCGAAGCCCAGAAGCTGGTCGGGATCAGCCTCGAAGGCAGCGTGGGCTAAAGGAGAAGTTTGAGATGG
>JABIVD010000056.1 GCA_018667335.1 Rhodospirillaceae bacterium | reverse complement strand
TCCTGTGTTCAAGCTGCATGAAGTCGGCAAGTACTACACGACCATCGGCTTCGGCTCGATCACCTGGCATGGCCTGACGGTCAACAACCGGTTCTGGGATCGTCTCCCGGCCGACGCCAAGCCGATCGTCCAGGAAGTGGCTGGTCGTTTCCAGGCACTGACGGGCACCGGCAACAAGGCCGGCTACGCGAAAGACATGAAGTGGCTGCGTGAGAACATCACGGTCACCGACCTGCCGGCCGACGTGCGTCAGGGCTGGGCCGAGGGTCTGGCCCATTGGCCGCAGATCCATGCCGACGAGCTCGAAGTTAAGGGCTTCCCGGCCAAGGCCATTCTCAACGACTACCTCGCCGCTGCCGAAAAGCAGGGCTACAAATGGCCGGTGCGCTACACGATCAAGTAGCACCCGGAGTTATCGGCCAGAGCCGATATGACTGAATAGCCGGCTGGAGCCCTCTGAAGGGGTTTCCAGCCGGTCTTTCATTGGGACCGGAATCTCCCGGTGACCCGGATACCCCTTCCGAACATCGATGCGCCACAAAGCATCTGAGGGAAGATCAAATGAATCTCATTACCCTGAGCGACCGCTTCTCCAAATTCCTGATGATCGTGGCCGCCGTCTGGGCCTTCGGCCTTACATTCATGATTCTCGCGGACGTCATCGGACGCGGCGCGTTCGCCGCGCCGATCAACGGCACGACGGAACTCGTTACCGCCTCGATCGTGATCATCGTCTTCCTGCAAGCGGGCTACGCCATCCGCAGCCGCTCCATGCTGCGCGCCGACTTCCTTGTCGTGCATCTGCCGCCCGGCATACAGCGCGTGCTGCTGGCCATCGGCTATCTGCTGGGTGCCGCCTTCTTCCTGATGATCATCACCGGCGGCTGGGACGAGAGCATCCGTTCCTTCACCGAAGGCGAATATGAAGGCGAAGGCGCCCTGCGTGTCCCATCCTGGCCCGCCCGCTGGACCGTGATGGGTGGCAGCGCACTGGCACTGATCAATTATCTCGTGATGGCCTATATCGACCTCTTCAAACCCGAACTGCTGGATTCCGAAGTGGATCCGGACGCGCCGCCGCAGCACTAGTCCTGCCGCGCGACGAATAAGGAACCACTGCCGTGTTCGAAGCCAATATCGCCATCCTGTTGATCGTATGCCTGATTGCCCTGGTGGCCATCGGCGTGCACATCGCCATCGCCCTGGGCATGACCAGCGCGCTCGGGATTTTCCTCGTGACCGGAAGCGACATCTACGCCTTCCGCACCGTCCAGACCATGCTGGCTGCGACAGCCTATGAAGCGATCCGCGAATTCGTGTTCGCCGTCATACCCCTGTTCCTGTTGATGGGTGAATTCATCAGCAAATCGGGAACGGTCACCGACGTGTATCGCGGGCTGAACCGCCTGCTGCGCCGCCTGCCCGGCCGCCTCGGTATCGCGACGGTCCTGGGCAATGCGCTGTTCTCCTTCGTGACCGGGGTCAGCATCGCGTCCGCCGCAACCTTCTCGCGCATCGCCTATCCGGAGATGAGGCGGTTTGGATATCATCCGGGCTTCGCGCTCGGCACCGTGGCTGGCTCCAGCTGCCTGGGCATGCTCATCCCGCCGAGCGTGCTGATGATCGTCTGGGGCATCCTGACCGAGCAATCGATCGGTCAGCTCTTCGCCGGCGGTGTCCTGCCCGGCCTGATGCTAACATCCATGTTCATCCTGTATGTCTTCACAATGGCGCTTGTAAAACCCAGCGTGGTCGGCGCCGGCGTTGTGCCGAATCCGAGTGCAACACCCGTTGACGAAGATGTCCCCGAGGTCTCGACGACCCAGTTCTTGATCAGCCTCTTTGGCATCGTCGCCGTGATCGTTGCCGTCCTGGGCGGCATCTGGTTCGGCATCTTCTCGCCGACCGAGGGCGCGGGCGCGGGCGCCTTCATCGGCCTCGTCCTGGCCCTCATCAAGGGCATGAAGTTCAAAGACTTCATCGACGCCATCCTGTCTGTCGGCAAGACCTCGGCGCCGATCCTGCTTTTGCTGGTCGCCGCCTCGCTCTATTCGCGCACGCTGGCCATGACCGGCATGGCGAACGCGATCGAGGGCCTGTTCATCGGTTCGGGCATGGAGCCCTGGATGATCATCGGCGTGATGGTTCTGATCTGGTTCGCGCTGGGCATGATCATCGATTCGATCTCGATCATGTTGCTGACAGCGGCGATCTTCTCGCCGATCGCAATAAAACTCGGCATGGACCCGATCGCGTTCGCGATCATCGCCATCGTCGCCATCGAGGCGGGACTTCTTACCCCGCCCTTTGGGTTATTGGTCTACACGGTCAAATCGGCGATCCAGGACATCGATCCCGAAATGAATGTCATGACCATCTTCAAGAGCTCGATCCCCTACTGGATCATCATGCTTATCGCCATGGCACTGATCGTTCGGTTCCCGGTGATCGCGACATATTTGCCCAACGTGCTGTTCCCGTAACGTTGCGGTAAACTCAATTAGAATTACGAAAAGCCGTCGGGTTCGCCCGGCGGCTTTTCTTTTAGCGAGAGGACAGAACAATGGCAGCGGCACCGGCAAACTTCGCGATGCACCAGGGCACGACCGAGCGCCAGTGGGACTTCGTCCAATCGGTCGAGGGCTATGCCCGCCACGGTATCCGCGCGCTGACTGTGCGGCGCTCACTGGTCGAAGAGTACGGCGTCACCAAAGCGGCCAAACTGATCGCCGACGCGGGACTGCGGGTGCTCGGTGTGTCGCGATGCGCCTCACTCACAGAAGATAACCCGGCGCAGATCGTGAAGAACCATGACGAGAACCGGCGCGCGATTGCATTGGCGGCCGAGCTGTCAGCCACGAACCTGGCGATGATCTCCAGCGGCCTGCCCGAGGGCTCGAAAGACCTGGCCGGCGCACGGGCGCGCGCCCGCGATGCGGTGGCCAGGCTTTTGCCCGAGGCGCGGGCGGCGGGCGTGACCCTGGGGCTGGAGGCGATCCACCCCATGCGCGTGGCCAGCGGCTGCATCTGGAGCACATTGGGTCAGGCAAATGCGGTCTGCGAGGAACTTGGAGACGGCACCGGACTGATCGTCGACGCCTACCATGTCTGGTGGGACCCGGATCTGGATGGGGCGATCAAGGCCGCTCAGGGCCGCATCGTGTCGTTCCAGATCAGCGACTGGCTGCGCGACACAACCGCCGCCGACGGGTCGGACCGCGGCATGCCGGGCGACGGCGTGATTCCCCTGCGCGCGCTCGGCGATCAGGTGCGCGCGGCGGGCTTCGACGGCTACGACGAGCTGGAGCTGTTCTCCGAGCGCAACTGGTGGCAGCGCGACCCGGACGAGGTGATCGACGTGGCCATCGCGCGTCACCGCGAAATCTTCGGGGACGACGACTGACCAGCGCCTAGAAACAAAAAAAAGCCGCCGGAATGCCCGGCGGCTTTCGATATTTGGTGCCAGCTGAGAGCCGGCAGCGCCGAAGCTAGCTCCAGTTTTCCTGGGGCGTCGCACGCGCGAAGTCGTTGACGTCGACCTTGAGGAGCCCGGCGGAGTTGAGACCGCACATGGCTTCCTTCTCGGCCGCCGAGAAACCGTCGAGACCCATGATGTGCTCGGTCGGATCATAGTCGGCCATGTCGAACGGATAGTCCGTGCCGAGGCAGATCTTGTCGGTGCCGTACTTCCGAATCAGGAACTCGAGCTGATCGTTCGAGAACACCGTGGTGTCGAAATACATGTTCTTGAGATAGCTCGTCGGCGGCTGGTCGATGTGCAGGCAGCAATCCTCGCGCTGGCCCCAGGCGTGGTCCATGCGCGCGGCATAGGCCGCGACGAACGCACCACCATGGACCGCCACGATTTTCAGGCCCGGATAGCGGGCGAGCACGCCGTCGAAGATCAGGTAATGGATCGCGACCGTCGTATCGAGCGGGTTGCCGATGATGTTGGTCAGATAGTGGGCGCCGAAACGGTCGCTCGCGAAGGAGGTCGGGTGCAGCAGGATCGGGATGTCCAGCTCCTCGCAGCGGGCCCAGAAGGGCTCGAGGCGCTCCGCAGACAGCTCGTCCTTGCCGATCTGCGCGCCGATCTGAATGCCCTTGAAACCGAGCTCGCCAATCAGGCGATCGAGCTCCTTGAGGGCCATATCCGTGTTCTGCAACGGCACGGTGCCGAGGCCGATCAGACGGTCGGGCGCCTGGGAGACGGCGTTGGCGATGTTGTCGTTCACCTTCTGGGCAGTCTCCTGTCCCAGCGCTTCGGGCGCGTCATAGTGCATCTGCGGCGGCTGGGGCGAAATCGCCATCACGTCCACGCACATCTTGTCCATGTCGGCGAGGCGCTTGGTCACGCCGACCAACTCCTCGTGACGGTCTTCGTTCTGCTTCTTGCTGATCTCACGGGTCAGCGGGCTGGCATACTTGACCGCGTCGAGAGACATGGCGGGGACATGCTTGCGCACCTCTTCATCGACGCCCTCGGTCATGATGTGACCATGAATGTCGATGATCAGGCTGTCCGGGCGCTTGTAATGCTCGGGATGGACCCGGCCCGCGCTGGGACCATAGGGATCAATATTTGCAACATTACCGGCCATGGCCGTGCCTCCAATTTTACTATTGTGGAATTCGAGAAGCGGGTGTCCCAAACGCGGGACGTTGCGTCAAGCGATAGATGTCGCCATCCACAGCCGTACGGCGATCAGGCTGTGGTGCAATTCTCACACAGTCCGCGCAGCTCGATGACCGTGCTGTGGGCATGAAACCCCTCCGTCCGCGCCCAGCCCTGGAGCCGCTTGACCACATCCTGTTCGGCAAACTCGGTCACGCCGCCGCATTCCTCGCAGATCGCGAAGGCCACCGTCCCGTGAGACGCACCCGAATTTTCACCGGCCGGATGGTTGCACGCCACGAAGGCATTGAGGCTTTCGAGCCGGTGAACGAGACCATATTCGACCAGCTTGTCGAGCGCCCGGTACACCTGCAGCGGCGCCCGCAGGCCGTCATTGCGAAGCTGATCGAGGATGGTGTAGGCGCTGAGCGGCGCCTCGGCCTCCGTTAGCCTGCCGAAGACAAGCGCCTGGTTCCGGGTCAGGTCGGGGCTCGGTTCAAGGGCGTCGGTCAAAGGCTGCTCCTCCTTTCGGCGGGTGCTCGGCGCCGGGAGATCGCCACGACGGGCAACAGCACGAGGACAAACAACGCGGCGGCGGACACCACGATCGAGGGGCCCGAGGGGGTGTCCCATTCGAGCGACCCGAACAGGCCGGCAACCACTGCGATAGCGCCCAGAATGGCGGCGAACACCGCCATCTGTTCGGGCCCCCGCGCCAGCTGCCGCGCGGTCGCAGCCGGGATGATCAGCAAGGCGGTGATCAGCAACACGCCCACGATCTTCATCGAGATGGCTATCACGACCGCCATCAAGAGCATGAACACGATGTTTGCTCGGTCCGGCCGCAATCCCTCGGCCGCCGCAAGGTCAGTATTAACGGTCGCCGCAAACAGCGCCCGCCAGATGAAGAACAACACCGCAATCACAATGCCACCGCCGATGTAGATCACCGCCAGATCAAGATGTGATACGGCGAGTATGTCGCCGAACAGGAACCCCATCAGGTCCACGCGCACTGAAGACATGAAGGCCAGAGCGACGAGACCGAGTGCCAATGACGAATGGGCGAGCATGCCCAGCAGGGAATCCGACGACAGGCTCGCATTGCGCTGCAAGGCAAGCACCGACAGGGCGACGGCCGCACAAACGCCGAACACGGCGAGCGTGATGTTGATCTGCAGGAGAAACGCCAGGACCACGCCGAGCAACGCCGAGTGGGACAGGGTGTCGCCGAAATAGGCGAGCCGCCGCCAGACGATAAAACAGCCGAGCGGGCCGGCGACCAGCGCCACGCCGACACCGGCCAACAGCGCCCGGACGAAGAAATCATCCAGCATGATCGGCCTCGCCATGTTCATCGTCGTGATGATGCCCGTCATCGGGGTGGCAGTATTCGGTCACGGAGCCGTCTGCGTGCTGCACGGTACCGTCAGACAGGTGCGTGTGGTCATGGGCGTGCTCATAGACGGCCAGCGTTGCGGCCGCCCGGCCGCCGAACAACTCACGATACTCTGAGCTCTCGGCCACGGCATGGGGTGTGCCCTGGCAACAGACATGTCCGTTGAGGCAAACCACGCTGTCGGTCGAGGCCATCACCACATGCAGGTCGTGCGAGATCATCAGGATGCCGCAGCCCAGGGACGTTCGGATGTTAGAGATCAGCTCGTAGAGCGCAATCTCGCCCGAGAAATCGACGCCCTGGACCGGCTCGTCGAGCACCAGAAGATCGGGCTTCCGTGCGATCGCGCGGGCCAGCAACGCCCGCTGGAATTCGCCGCCGGACAAGTGACGGACCTCGCTGCCGGCCAGATGGGCGATCCCGACCAGATCGAGTGCCTCTTTGATCTCAGCGGCCGCAATCCGATTGGTCAGGCCCATGAACCGCGCGACCGACAGTGGCAAGGTCCAGTCGATGGAGAGTTTCTGGGGCACATAGCCGACCGACAGGCCCGGCGCCCGTTTGGCACTGCCTTCATCAGGCGCAAGCAGGCCGAGGGCAATCTTGGCGGTGGTGGACTTCCCCGCCCCGTTGGGGCCGATCAGGGTGACGACCTCGCCGCCTCGTACCGTCAGGTCAACGCCGCGCACCAACCAGGCGCCGCCCCGATTGAGGCCGGCATTTTCCAGGGTTACCAGGTTTGACGAACGGTCGAGCATGATCTGAGAAGCACTTCCCGGGCTGAACTTGCACGACAGGTCTATAGACGTTATATCATCACATCTCAAATGTTATGACATAACATTCCACACGCACCACACGAGTTCTCTTCAATGTTCACGTTGAAGCGGATGGCCACAATCAGTGCCACCGTCCTGGCAGTTCTGACGATTGCTCCGGCAGCCCGCGCCGATCTGGAGGTGCTCGCCTCCATCAAACCCATCCATTCGCTGGTGGCAGGCGTGATGAATGGCGATCTCGCGCCACACCTTATCGTCGAGGGGTCAACGTCACCGCACACCTACAGCCTGCGCCCGTCCGACGCGCGTGCGCTGGGTCGCGCCGATGTGATCTTCTGGGTCGGGCACAATCTGGAATCCTTCCTGGAGAAATCCATCGAGTCCCTGCGCGGCGACGCCACCGTGATCGCGCTGATGGAGGCCCCCGGAGTCCACGCCCTGTCGTACCGCGCCGGCACCACCTTCGAAGCTCACGATCACGCTACCGACAACCATGCAGGCGGTGAACGCGAGCATGAGGAAGCGATCGATCCGCATATCTGGCTCGACCCGGTGAACGCCCAGGCGCTGGTGCGCGCCATCACCCACGCCCTGATCACCGCCGACCCGGAACACGCGCCCCTCTACGCAGGCAACGCACAAAGCCTGCACGAACGGATCGAGGCGCTGTCAGCGGAAATAGAAAACATACTGGCCCCGGTCCGCACGCGGCCATTCTTCGTCTTCCACGACGCCTATCACTATATGGAGCAGCGCTACGGCCTGGCGGCGGGCGGGTCGATCACCCTCAACCCCGACGTGTCGCCCGGCGCGGGACGAGTCCGTGATATCCGAGACAGGATACGGACGCTCGGCGCGACATGCGTTTTCAGCGAGCCGCAATTCTCGCCGAAACTCGTGAATGTCGTGACGGCGGATACGTCGGCCAGAACCGGCGTGCTGGACCCCCTCGGCACCGCATTGCCCGCCGGGCCGGATCTTTACTTCAACCTGATGCGCAACATGGCCACGGCGATGCGGGACTGCCTGTCACCGGCGGAGTAACGCTTACGCGGCGACCCTATTCTGCAGCAGCCGGAATATCCCCGAGGGATTCGAACCCGCCCGCCTCGAGGGTATTCGCACCCTCATGCAGGCCGATGGTGACCAGCGGTTCCGCAGCATTCGATTCGAACCAATGGGCCATTCCTGCAGGCACATGTACGCAGGACCCGACGGTCAGATCGGCGACCTCGTCGCCGACACCCGCCCGGCCCGCACCCGAGACGACCAGATAATATTCATCGGCATTGTTGTGCCGGTGGGACTTCAGGGCCTGACCGTCGGCGAGCACCGGCCGCCAGGTCGAATGGCCAATCCCCTGCGCCGCGCCGAGGCACGCGCGGAACTCCGTCCCGCTCCAGCCTGCGATCCCGCTCATGTCCGACGGTGCGACGTCCGCATAGTTCACAAGTGAACCAACGTCGTAACCCTTGTGTGGTCCCTGCAGGTCCGCTTCCGTCACGTCCCCCATATAGACATAACCGGTGGCAGCGACATTCCCCGCGCCCAGATACCAGCCGATCACCACGATCGGCTCGTCTGTGCTTTCGTTGGCGAGCCAGTGTTCGGTGTCGGCGGGCACATAGTGAAAATGCCCTGCACTGATCTCCTCCGTCGCACCACCTGCACCGGCGATACCGGCACCGCTAATGATGTAATAGATCTCTTCGCAATTCTCGTGCTTGTGCTTCTTGTGCACCGCGCCGGGGTTGAACCGCGCATGGAACATGGTCGTGCCCATTCCCTGGCGGTCGCTGAACGGCAGCCGGAACTCGGTGATCAGCCAGCCATCGCCGGCGTCCATGTTTTCCGGCGTCACATCGTCGATGTGGGTGAAATTGCTATTTCCCATGCGCTCGTCCTCGTGTCCGTTCTGGCGCGACTCTAGGGCGTGATCCCACGCGCGGCAACGCGCGATGGCCCTAATTGATTCAGTCGGTGCCCCAGTCAATTCCCTTGCCCGGCGGCTCGGCGGTCAGATGCAGCGCCTCGGCAAGCCGGTTGGTGCAGTTCCAGAGGGCCGTCGTATAGGTGAGCTCTATAATTTCTTCGTTGCTGAAACACTCACGCATGGCATCGAACGCCGCCTGGTCGCGCGCGGCACTCATATGCGTGACCGCATCGGACCAGTCGAGCACAACCCTCTCCTTCGCCGAAAAATTATCATTCTCGTGCCACGTACCGGCGGCGATCGCGGCCAGCTGCGCGTCGTTATAGCCCAGCCCGCGTGCGAGATTGACGTTGTGGTGTGAGCAGTTATGACAGGAATTGTCGAGCGAGGGTTTGAGGATCGCCAGCACCTGCATGCGCGACCGCTCGCGCTCGCCGGCGCGCAGCGCGGCGACCTTGATCTCCTCGTCGAACTTCAGAAAGCTCTTTGCGGTTCCCGGCGCATGGGCCAGGAGCTGAATGAACTTCGGCACCATGCCGTAGAGGTCGCGGCACTGGTCGTAGATCTCGGTAACTTCCGGCGTTTCGGTTCCGGGTTCAACCAGCGGGACACGGGTCGTGATCGGACACGCCATCGCGCCCAGCACTTCATCGATGGACGCCTCGTGCGTGGATGCGGAGTCCTTGTCGAAGTCTGCCTGGCTCATGTTGGCCTCATCTTGCGCTATCTCGAACGAATGTCTCCGGTCACAGCTTGGCATAAATCCAGACCGCAGCGAACATCATCGCATATAGCGTTGGCGCAACTTTACGGGCCCAAGAAGCGGGCGGCAATGGACCCGGGAAATCGCTGGTGGCGCGTCCAGCCATGCTGTTCGATCAAGACAAACAGGGAGGACCGCCAAGTGTCTCGAATAGTTGTTCTGACTATCGCCGCACTGGGTTTCACAGCATCCATCGGGTTAGCACCCACCGATGCCCACGCATACACCGTCAAAGGCAATGTGGACTGCCCGGACGTCATCAAGGAAGATGCGGACGAATCCTTCCTCCTGGCGAACCAGTTCTGGCTTCTTGGATATGTCACCGCCCGCAGTTACAACGACGACGAACAGGTCGGCAGCGGGGTCGATGACGACGTCATCTACGGGATGGTGTTGGCCTATTGCAGAAAGAACTCCAGCTCGGACATGGATGATGCCGCGATCCGAGTGTATGAGATTCTCTCGAATCTCCAGCCAGATTCGGCGGCCTGCACCAACTATCAAACCAGCGGAGCGACCGCTGAGATCATCGGCATTCAGGGCAGAATGAGACCGAAGATTCCGATCGCGGCGCAGACGAGTACGACCGCCAGGAAGACAGCGCGCGTGCCCCGACGGGGGTTGGAACGTTCGTAAACAGGGCCATCGATCGTCAGATAAGGCATGGGATCACCGAGTTTTTGAGACACGCCACATATATGGCGGACATTGTCTAATATTCGGTTAGCGGCCCCGCAATATCCCGTGGCGGAAGGTCCTAGGCGTCCCGCACCTCGTTGAAGGCCGCACGCAGCCCGGCCTCCAGCTCGGTAAACGCAAAGTCCGGAAACAGTCGCAGAACCTCCGCCGGGTCGAACGGCCGGTAGCCGTTGTGGGGCATCGGGCCCGAGCGCGGCAGGTTCTCGATCTCAATCGATCGATCGGAGAAGCCGATCGCCATCTCTGCAAGTTCCCGGAAAGATGCGACACGCCCGGTGGTGGCGTTGAGCGCCCCCGCGGTGCGCCGCTCGATCATCCGGACGGCCAACTCGGCCACGTCGAGCACGCTGACATGATCACGGCGTTCTTCACCATTGCCGAACAGAGCGATCTTCTCGCCGGCCAGCACGAGGCGGCGATACTTGTTTGGGCCGTACCCGTTATGAGGATCGCCGGCGCCGTAGATCAGCGTCGGGCGCAACGTGGCAAACGCCGTGTCCGGGTTCGCGTCCGCGAGGGTGGCGGCGAACATGGTCTCACGGGACACATGCATCTGCCCGTGCAGATTATCCGGCGCGGTGACCGACGCCTCGGTCAGTGCGCCATCGAAGTCGCTGTAGACCGCGTCCGAGCTGATATAGAGCAGCTGTGCCAGGGGTTGGCCGACGAGCCCGTCGAGGGCGTTCTTCGCCATCCGGATGTTCGCCTCGAACATCACATAGTCCTTGCACGGCGCCAGCGCCGAGACAAAAACCACCGTGTCACCGGGCTTCAGCAGCCCCTTCAAAATATCACCCGAGCCGTCCGCCAGAAGATCGACCTCGCCCCGGCCCAGTGGCAAGACCGGAAACCCGCGATCGCGTGCCGCCGTGAGAACGGCGGAGCCAACAAAACCGCCGGCACCAATCACCACCACGCGCGTCGGCGCCGCCGCCGCGTCATTCAAATTTTCAGCCATCCCAATCACTCACATGCTTCGCCAAACCATGGCGCCTAATCATCAGGCCAAACCTAGAGGGTCCGGCCACACGACGGCAAGCCGGCCATCAGGCAACGTCGCGCCTGGGTATCCCGCCCACACTGACCCAGTGATAGCGTTCGTCGAGCAACGGAGATAAAGGTCGCCGCCGCGCATCGTCCACTGCGACCCACAAGCGCAACAGCAACCTCTTCCGGTGGGGCTCATCCCAGTCCTCGAACGTCGAGCGCCCATGCAACGTCGTGTGATTGTTGATAAATTGCATGTCGCCGGGCCGGAACGTCATCGTCAGGCGCATCTCGGGACGCTCGGCCACCGAATGGGCAAACTCGAGCGCGGCCCATTGCTCCGAGGTCGGCGCCAGATCCTCGCCATGTCGCATCGTCGAACGAACGAAGAAGCGGTTGGTGAAACGCGATGTGATCTTGCCATCGGCCACGGAAAACATCGGCACCCGGTACCATGGCGGCTGGCCCTCGGGTTCGTCGCCCCGCCAGTCGACATTGATCGGCTCATAGAGGTGGGGCAGCAGTTCGGGGTGTTCGTCGCGGATGACATTATGGATCGCCAGTGCACTGACAATATGACTCTCACCACCACTGCGTGCGTCGTTCACGCAGAACAGCCCCAGAATATCTGTGGGCAGCTGATCGCAATGGAATTGCAGCTCGCCCGCCGTCTTGTAGCCGCGCGCATTCGGGTCACCCATCGACACGCCCTCATCGCGCACATAGCCGATCATGTCGCCGCGTGGGCTCTGCGACACGGCCGTGCCGAGATGACAGCCGATGCCCCAGTAGATCAGTTCGCAATCCGCGGGCGTGTAGCGTTCACGCGGCAGGCCCCGCAGCAACGCAACGCCGTACCCGTTGCTGACCAGATCGAAGACGCGCTCGATGGTGGCGCGTAGACGATCCAGCGGGAACAGCTCGCGGTCAAACGGGATGGTCGCGCCGTGTGATTTCACGATTGCCAGCGCGGCATCAATCTCGGCGATGTCGTCCTCGTCGAGATCGACAACCCAGTCGTCCCGCGCCTGCAAGTCACGGCCCAGCCATACGTCCGGGCCTTTCAGCTGTTCACTCACCATTTCGATCATGGGCAGAATCAAAACCTTACGTCAGCCATTACCGCCGACAGGGTCAGGATTCGGCCGGGTTTCGTCAAGCCGTCCGCTCAATGTTAAGTTCGAGATCACAAACAGCGGCCCACGTCTCCCCGGTCGATCTGCACAAGGAGAACACCATGCCCGAGCTCATTCTGCACGGTGCGCCCCGCAGCAACCTCGTGCGCACATGCCTCATTGCGCTCGCCGAGAAAGGTGTCGAATTCACCCATGATCCGGTGCGGCCGCAGACGCCTGAGCAGCTGGCGCGCCATCCCTGGGGCAAGATGCCTGCGCTGACCCATGGCGATGTCACGCTCTATGAGACCCTGGCGGTGACCCAGTATATCGACGAGGCTTTCGATGGCCCCGCCCTGCAACCCGCGGACCCGGCCGGGCGGGCGCGGATGCGCCAGTGGATATCGGTCTACAGCGCCTATTTCGACCCGCCCGTCATGCGGCAGGTCGTGATCCAACGGTTGCTGCGCGACCCATCGAACGAGGAAATGATCGCAGCGGGAATTCCGGAATCGGAGAAAAGTCTGGGCGTGATCGACGAAGCTCTCGGGCGTTCACTCTACTTCGCGGGTGAGAGCCTGACTCTGGCCGATTGTTTCTATGTGCCGGTCGTCGACTATCTGTCGATGACGCCGGAGGGCGAGAAGATGCTCGCGAAGACCGGCAACGTGACGGCGTGGCTCGAGCGGATGCGGGCCCGCGACGGGCTGAAGGCCGTATTGTCAGCCTAGGCCGTCGCAGCCTGTACGTTGCTCAGCTGATATCGCTGGCGGCGTGGCGCTCGGGCACCCGCAGTTCCTCGGGCCCCGACATCTTGTTGACCCGCCGGCCGCGCTGAACGGCAGGGCGTGCATCGATTTCCTTGGCCCAGCGCACCACATTCTCGTAGGAGGCAACATCGAGGAACTCGGCGGCCTCATACTGGTTGTTCAGGACAAGATTTCCATACCAGGCATAGGTGGCGATATCGGCGATGTTGTAGTCGTCGCCGCACAGAAATTGCCGCTCGGCCAGGTTCCGTTCGAGCACGTCGAGCTGGCGCTTCACCTCCATCGCGAAGCGGTCGATGGGATACTCATACTTCGCATGAGCGTAGTGATAGAAGTGGCCGAAACCGCCACCCAGATAGGGTGCGCTGCCCATCTGCCAGAACAGCCAGGACATGCATTCCGCCCGCGCCGACGGCTCGGTCGGCACGAACGCACCGAATTTCTCCGCCAGGTACAGAAGGATCGCGCCGGACTCGAACACCCGCGTCGGCGTCTTCGTGCTGTAATCCATCAACGCCGGAATCTTCGAGTTGGGATTCACCCCAACGAAGCCGCTGCCAAACTGATCGCCATCGCGGATCTTGATCAGCCAGGCGTCATACTCCGCTTCGGTCTTGCCGAGCGCGAGCAGCTCCTCGAACAGGACAGTCACCTTCACGCCGTTTGGGGTCGCCAGGGAGTAGAGCTGATGCGCGTGCTTACCGCGCGGCAACTCCTTCTCATGGGTCGCACCGGCGATCGGCCGGTTCAAACTCGACCATTGGCTCTCTTCGTTGGTGTCCCAGGTCCAGACTTTTGGTGGGATGTATGAAGATGTGTCGGCCATGGGAGCAGCTTTCCTGTTGTGAGCGGACCCGCACGAACGCGCATGCGCAAACGGATGTGTGTTCGGGGGGTCATATGCGACTAAATTACTTGCTGTCAATTTCGATCAAAGGCCGGTGCGAAGCAACAGGCGCGATCTTCAGTTCCTCCAATTTCGATCATCAATCCGGTATTGATGATTGGCCGGACCGAACTGCGATGGGCCGCACCCGGAGATATCCGAATGGAAACCACCGTATTTGTCATCGTCCTCGTTGCGGCCCTGTTGCACGCCACCTGGAACGCGGTCGTCAAAGGGGGTGCCGACAAGCATCTCGGCATGACCGCAGTTGTACTCGGCCACATCCCCATTTCCATTGTTGCGCTGCTGTTCGCCCCGCTGCCGGATTTCGCGAGCTGGCCGTACTTTCTCGCCGGCATGGTGCTCCATATCGGCTACCAGCTGTTCCTGCTGAATTCGTACCGGATTGGCGACCTGACCCAGGTCTACCCGATCGCCCGGGGCACCGCGCCGATCCTCGTGGCGCTGGTGTCAGTGTTCATCCTGGGGGTTACTCTCTCCCCGAGCCAGTTGCTGCCCGTACTCATGATCGCCATCGGCATCATGAGCCTGAGCCTGGTCCGCCAGCGCGACGGGCTGCGCAATCCTCGCGCCGCTGCCCTGGCCTTCGTCACCGGCTGCTTTATCGCCGGCTATTCTCTGAATGACGGGTTGGGCGCCCGTGAAGCCGGCACCGCTATCGGGTTCTATGCCTGGCTGTCGCTGGTCAATGCGGTGTTGTTCGCCCTCATCATGCGGATCACGAAACCGGGGCTCCTGACGCGCGTCCCGACCGAGGGGCGCCGGGCGTTCCTGTTGGGTGGCCCGGCATCCTTCGCCGCGTATGCGCTGGTGGTCTGGGCGTTCACGCAAGCACCGATCGCATTGGTCACCGCATTGCGCGAGACCAGCATCATCGTCGCCCTCATCATCGGCGTCTTCTTCCTGAAGGAACGGCTCGATCTGGCGAAAGTGGCCTCGACCGCCATAACGCTGACCGGCGCCATTCTGCTGCGCTTCGCCAAATAAGGCTTAGCGCTTCGCCCCAGGCCTATGCTTTTGCCGCGAGGTTCAGCAGCCGCGCCGCGTTGCCGCCCCAGACCAGTGCCTTGTCAGAGTCCGACAGTCCTTCGACGGAATCGACGTGGCCCACCGGGTCCGTCTCCGCCATGTCATAGGGATAGTCGGTCCCCATGAGGATGTGGTCCGGGCCCCAGGCCTCGATCAGGTGACGCAGCTGCATCTCGGTGAACACGACCGTGTCGAAATGCAGTTTCTTGAGATAGTGGGACGGCGGGTGTGGCAGCTCGCCATGCACGTCCGCGCGCGTCGGATAGGGATGATCGAAGCGACCATAATAACTGGGCAGGTAACCGCCACCATGGGCGACGCAGACCTTCAGATTGGGGTGGCGTTCCAGGTAGCCGTCGAATACCAGGTGACCGACCGCCAGGGCCGATTCCAGCGGGTGGCCGATGAGGTTGGTGAAGTAGTGATCCTTCATCCGATCCCCCTCGGTGGTGCCGATGGGGTGCATGAAGATGAGCATGTCGAGTTCCTCGACCTTGGCGAAGAACTTCTCCAGCCCGATGCGCGTCAGCTCCTTGCCGCCGACATTGGTTCCGATCTCGACGCCGCGCATGCCGTGTTCCTTGTGGCAACGCTCGAGCTCGGCCACGGCCAGCTCCGGTGCCTGCAGCGGCACGGTGCACATCGGGATCAGGCGGTCCGGATACTTGGCGCCCAGCTCGGCCATATGATCATTGGTGTAGACGGCCGTCTCGCGGCCCAGATCCGGGTCGGCCCAGTAGCAATAGTGCCACGGCGCGGGCGAGATCGCCTGCATATCGACCCCGGAGGCATCCATGTCGGCGATCCGCAGTTCGGGCTGGGTCAGCTTCGGCATCAGAATTTCATTCTGCTCGACGTTGAGCCCGCGGGTCAGGTCGCTGGCGAAATGGATCGCCGGAATGTCTTCCGGGCCCCACTGGCCCTCGGTCATGGCGTCGACCTCGGGGATATGGACGTGGCAGTGGATGTCCACCGTGAGATGCTTCTTGCCGTTGGTGACCGTCTGGCTGTGGCCGTGATCGGCTGCGGGCGCGTGGTTGGCACATTTGAACAGCATTTCTAGTTCCCCCTGGAATCGTAATTCGCCTTTGCCCGACTGTTCGGCGTCGGTTCGGCCTGAATTGATCCAATCAATCTGCTCCGATTCCGAATATCTGTCGATATCTCCGGCATAAGTTTACGCACCGCCCCCGCTCAGACGTGTAGGTTTGTTGATCCATCTAAAGCCCATCGAGCCTGCCATGAAACACATCCTCGTTCCGATCTTCGCGTTCCTGATTGCCGTATCATCCGCCAGCTCGGCGCGCGCCATGGATGTGACGGGCATTAGCGTGATCGACCCACCGGTCATCCTTTCGAGCGCCAGCGTCAAGGCCGTGATCGTGAAGTGGCAGACGTCCATTCCCGGCTTAGCCGCATCGCCGGTAGAGGAACACCGGCTCGCCCCCGAGACCAAGCATGAGTTCCTGCGACACGCGAATTTCTGGATCAGCAAGGACGGCACCGTCGGCAACGGCCGCAGCGTGCTGAACCAGATTGAGGTGTGGATCTTCGATGGCGAGAACACAAACATTCTACTTTCGAATTTCAAGACGTTTCGGCCGCTCTTTCCGGCCAACCTGGCGCAAGATGACAAGACGGTTATTCTCGAAATCGATATCTCCGCGAACCTCGGCATCGATGTCAGGCTCAACCAGTTCCGGTAGGCCGAATGCGTGACGGGCATCTGACGGTCGACCGAAACACGGATCTGGACGCGCTGCGTGGTACGGCGGTCTGCCTGGTTGTGTCTTCTCACTTCTTCTGGATTTTCTTTCCAAATCTCGTCATCGGGAATTTCCACGCCATCGAGGCTTTGTCGGGGGCGTCGCCTTTCCCCCTCTTCAATCTCCCATTCCCCAATGTCCTGGCAGTGACCGTCCTGCTGGCCGTCAGCGGCTATGCCAGTGTCGTGGCCTTTGCCGCCCGACCGGTACGCCCGGCATTGGCATTCGATATCAGCCACCGATACCTGAGGCTCGTCCTCCCTGCGATTGCTGCAGGCGCGCTGGCGTATTCGCTCTCGGTGATTTTCGACGGCGTGAATGTCGCGGCGAGCAAGCTCATCTATGGCAATGGCATACCGTCATGGCTGGCGGGCTTGTGGTCCGAGCCACCGACCCTGCATTCACTCGCCAAAGAATTCCTGCTGGGCCGGGTGACGCAAACGACTTCGCTCCTGCCGGTTCTCTGGATGATGCCCGATCTGTTCGTCGGCTCCATCGCTACCTTGCTGGGGTTGCGGTTCGTCCCGCACCGATACAACGCCATCGTTTTCCTCACGGCGGGCATCCTGATGCTTTTCATTCGCCCTTTGATGGCCGCCGTGATTCTCGGCGCTCTGATCGGCCTGTTCGTGCGATCACGACCGACCTTGCACATTCCAATCGGCATGCGCCTTTCGCTTCTTCTCATTGCCTTGATCGTCGGGCTGAACCCGATCGGAAGCGGCACCGGCGGCCTCACGCTGCTGGAGTGGTACTCACCCTGGTTGCCCAAGGCCGCCGCATGGCCCGCAACCGCTCTCGCGGGCGTCATGATTCTTCTGGCATTTCTGCCCCGCCCGTCTGACGCAGCTCGCATCGGCGGCCGCCTTGGCGTGCCCGGCGCGTTGGCTCTGCTGGCCGCTATCGGACGACGGAGCTACACGCTCTATTTGCTCCACCTGCCGGTCCTGCTGACCTTCGCCAGCGCGACATTCGTCCTCTTGGCAGGTGTCGGCGGCCACGCGGTTGCCATTGCGGGCACGGTGCTCGCAACAATCGCGACCCTGGCCATCATCGTCCCGGTTTTCTATTGGCTCGTTGAAACGCCTATCTCGCGAACAATCGTGCGCTGGCGCTAGTCAGCCACCCAGCGTCAATCGGGTTCGGTCGTCGAACGCGATCCTTGCTCTGTCGTATGTCGTGGAAGACCAAAAAAATGGTGCCGCCTGCAAGACTCGAACTTGCGACCCCCGCATTACGAATGCGATGCTCTACCAACTGAGCTAAGGCGGCACCGAAAGGCCGCGCTCTACCTAGGTGGGGCGCGGTCCCCGGTCAAGGACTTTGCGGGCACGCCGCAGATGTTT
>JABIVD010000025.1 GCA_018667335.1 Rhodospirillaceae bacterium | reverse complement strand
GGAACCAGTTCCGCGCCCGTCATGTCATCAAAATTGATGTGTTTCCAACAATCCGAGTGGCTTAGCTTGCGCCACCAAGATCGGCGAACCACTCCGGGTGCCGCTTCATCGTCGACTGGATGAACTTGGAATCCAGATAGTCGGCAGCCGCGAAAGGCTTCTTCATCTTCTTCTGCTCGAGGAGAAGCGCGTTGGCGTTCTCAAAAGCGGTGCTCGTGTTCGGACCGATCCGCGGGTCGTAGACCCAGAAATCGAGACCGGCGAGGACCTCTTCCTTCGTCATGTTGACGAAACGAGTACCGATTTCGGCAACTTCCTGCTTGTTGGCGGGATCCCGCACATACGCAGCCGCTTGGGCCATCGCGTCCACGAGCTTCTGCGTTGCCGCTTCGTCCTTGTAGACACTTTCCGGGTTGCCGTGCAGATAGGCACAGAAGCAAACGAGGTCACCGCCACGCTTGATTTCCTTGGATCCGGCAACCTTCTTCAGGGCGCGGAAATTGAACGGCTCCCAGCCAACAATCGCATCCACGCCACCGGTGTCGAGTACGGACACGAGGCCTGGCGGGCGGGTGTTGACGCGATCGACGTCGTTGGAGCTCAGGCCAGCTTGCTTCAGAGCCTGAAGCAGCCACACGTCGCCGGTCGAACCGAACGTCACGCCGACCTTTTTGCCTTTAAGGTCAGCAACCGAGTTAATGCCGGATTTGGGACCCGCGATGAGGGCCACAACTTCGTCAGAGGTGGATTTCTCGAATGCCGCGCCGACATAGCCGACAATACCGCGAACATCCAGGCCACGCTCGAGAGCGGCACCCAGGTTGGTGAAAGCGGCCGGTGCGAAGTCAAAATCGCCCGCGCGCAGGCCCTTGGAGAGCTCGGAGCCGGTGTTGCGAATCTCGACCTTCACGTCGACGCCGTTCTTCGCAAAGAAACCCTTTTCCTGGGCCACGAAAACAGCAAGGCCGCCGGGATTGCCGGCGGCGGCGACGACGAGATCCTGTGCACTCGCCGTATTGGCAGTCGCAACAAACGGCAACGCCGCAGCTGCAATTGCAAGATATTTCAATGATTTGAACAAGGTACCCTCCCTAGTGAGCTTAGTTTTATATAAGACGTTTGTTATTCCCGTACTATCCGGAGGTTGGTGGCCAATATCAACCTTTTCATGGCTCAATCAGGGCAATTGGCCGTGATTCGAGCCCATGGTCCGTTCACTATGGCGTGAGCCCAGAGCCCAGGGTGGGTACGGCTTACAGGGGGAGCATGCAAAGGCGTGCAATACCCTTTGCCAGCGCTGAGCACGGATATTGTGTCGCCAGCGCATCAATGCTGCGCGACGCGGCTAGGCCGACGCGCTTTGGATCGCCAGCCAGACCCGCTGCGGGGTCACCGGGGTATCGATCTCCCGAATGTCATACTCGGCCAGCGCATCGAGGATCGCGTTGACGATCACCGGTGTGCCGGCGACCGTGCCGCCTTCGCCGACGCCCTTGGCACCGATCGGGTTCGATTTGCTGAACACCGGACTGAAATCGACGTTGATCTCGGGCATCAGGTCCGCGCGGGGCACGCCGTAGTCCATCAGTGAACCCGCAATCAGCTGCCCGGTCTCCGGGTCGTAGGCGACATCTTCCAACAGGGCCTGTCCGACACCCTGCACGACGCCGCCATGGATCTGGGCCTGGGCGAGCAGCGGATTGATGACCGTCCCGATATCGTCGACGACCGTATAGCGGTCGATGCGGACGGCGCCCGTGTCGGGGTCGATCTCAACCTCGGCGATGTGACACCCGTTCGGGAAGCTCGGAACTTCGGCGGCAAACGCGCCGACGCCCTGCAGCCCAACACCCAACTCGCTGGGGACATGGACCGGCATGAATGACATCTGCGCCACCTGCTTGAGGGGCATCTCCTTGTCGGTGCCGGCAATGATGAACTTGCCTTCGGTGAATTCGATGTCGGCGACATCGGACTCCATGAAATGGGCGGCGAACTTTTTGCCCCGCTCGATCACCTCATCTGCAGCGGCGCGCAAGGCGCTACCGCCAACCATCATTGAGCGTGATGCATAGGTGCCGCGCCCGATGGCGACCTCATCGGTGTCTGCCTGGGCCAGCCGTACATCCTCGAACGGAACATTCAGCCATTCCGCGACCATCTGGGCGAACGATGTCTCATGACCCTGGCCGTGGGACAGCACGCCCGACACGACTGTGACCGTGCCGCTCGGGTCGAAGCGGATTTCCATCCGTTCGTTGAAGATGCCGGTGTTGTCCACGTAGTAGACGAGGCCCAGCCCACGCTTGAGGCCCTTGGCCTCTGTCTCGGCCTTGCGGGCGTCGTATCCATTCCAGTCCGCGATGCCCTGCGCCTTGTCCAGCGCCGTCGCATAGTCGCCGGTGTCATAGGTCCAGCCCGTGAGCGTCGAGTGGGGCATTTCCTCGGGCGTGATGAAGTTGATCCGGCGCAGCTCGGCGCGGTCGATCCCGGTTTCACGCGCCGCAGCGTCGACCAGTCGTTCCATGATGTAGACCGCCTCCGGTCGCCCGGCGCCGCGATAGGGAACCGTCGGAGATGTGTTGGAGAAGACCGCCTTGTTGATCACGTCCACGTTGGGAATGTTGTAGACGGTCGGCCCCAGCTTGACGGCGAAGAGAACGGGGATCGCGCCTGCACCCTCGATATAGGCCCCGACATTGTGCAGGGCATTCCAGCGCAGGGCGATGAACTTGCCGTCCGCGTCGAGCGCCAGTTCTGCATCGACAGTCTGATCGCGCCCATGATCGTCGCCCATCATCGATTCGCTGCGTGTGGCGACCCATTTGACCGGGCGTTCGATGCGCTTGCAGGCCCACGCGACGATCGCTTCTTCGGGATAGACATGACCTTTCATGCCGAACCCGCCGCCGACATCCTTGGCGACAACGCGGATCATGCTTTCGGGCACCTTCAGGTTCTGGGCGGCGAGGCCCTGGCGGATGCCGTGCACATTCTGGGTGCTGGTGTAGAAGGTGAGGCGGCCCGTGCTGCTGTCGAAATCTCCCAGGCAACCGCGCGGCTCCATGGTCATCGCGTCGAGGCGGTTGTTGTGGAGCTTGATGCGCGTCACATGGTGGGCGCCTTTGATTGCCGCGTCGGTCTCGTCTCCGTTGCCGAGGCGCAGCGTGAAGCTGACGTTATTTTCTGCCTCGTCATGGACGAGAGGTGCGCCATCCTTGACCGCATCGGTGGCCATGACGACGGCGGGCAACTCGGCATAGTCGATGGAAATGAGATCGGTCGCGTCTCGGGCCTGATCCTCGGTTTCCGCGATCACCACGGCCACGCGCTCACCCACGAACCGCACGCGGTCGACCGCCAGCGGCATATGCATGGTCCGGTGTCCGGGAGGCCCACCCATGTCCTCGGGCATGACGCCGCCCGTGGCGCCCATGCCGTCGCCGGTGTAGTCGGCGCCCGTCAGGACTGCGATGACGCCGGGTGCGGCCTCGGCCTCGGCAGTCTCGATGGATTTGATGCCCGCATGGGCATGGGGTGAATAGACAAAGACGGCGTAGCTCTGGCGGTGCAGCACGATGTCGGAGACATAGCGCCCGCGCCCCGTCAGGAATTTCGGATCTTCTTTGCGACGGACCGATTGGCCAATACCGAACTGCATATTCATGTTCCTCCCAGAAAACGTCGACAGACTAATAGGTGTCGATCAAAACGGCGAGTCCGTGCCGTCGAGCCAGGCTTGTCCGCGCGCATACAGCGCCTCGACCTCCGGGCCGCGCACACCGGGCATGTCACGCTTCACATCCATGCCGTTGCGCGACTGAAGATAGGCGAGATGGCGATAACCGGCGGGGTAGGAGTCGAGAACCGCTTGGTCGAGCTCCAGGCGCGCAGCCGGGTCGACGGGGTCCAGTCGGTCTTTCTCGTAAATCGGCTGACGCAGGACGAGGCCCCAGCGCCCATCTCGTTTTTCAAAGAAGTCGTAGAAGCGGCCGGTGCAGACGACATCGACCAGCACGTCATGCACCTCTGCACGTTGCGCGATGGTCATCTTGGTCATCGAAATGGCGCGATCACCGGCGACGTCGATCGAGTTGCCGCCAAGGAAGTGATGGACATTCACACCTTTCTCGAACCCGGCCCGGCTCATGGCGATGAACTCGTCTGCCGTGCCTTGCGTCCAGGTCGCCTGCATGACCCCGTCATCGTGCCAGACCGAGCGGAACCGATCCCACATCCCGGCGTCGCGCCACACGACCCAGTTTTCGACGAGGGCCCGGATGGCAAGCCGGTCTTCGAGTTCGTTGGTCATGTTCTGGTCCTTCTGAGTGTGAAAGCCGGCGACAGCATCAGGGTTTCGCGCCCGCCGCCTCCAGGATGTCGATGATCTCGGTATAGCCGCGCTGCCGAGCGAGGCTGAGCGGGCGGACACCGCGCCCGTCGGCGATGTCCACATTCGCGCCGGCATCGACCAATGCCTTAACAGTCGCGACATGGCGTGGGCCGCCGTCGCCGAGGACAATCGCCTCGATCAGCGCCGTCCAGTCGAGATTGTTGATGTGGTCCAGCGGTGCGTCGTGTTCGATCAGGGTGCGTACGACTTCGTCATGGCCCAAATGGGCTGCGGCAATCAGAGCGGTGCCATCATAGACGCTGGTCACAAGACTGGTGTTGGCGCCGCCGGCAATCGCGATGCGCAGCATTTCGGGGTCGTCGGCGACGGCTGCGATCGTAATGACGTCATACCGGTCGGCATCGAACGCGTCGACGTTCGCCCCGGCGGCAATCAACGCCCGGGCGGCGGCGTACTGGTTGAGGTGCGCGGCCACCATCAGCGGCGTGCGCTTGCGGCCGTCGCGCGCGTTCAGCTTCGCGCCTTCGGCAGTGAGGCGCTCGATCGCGTCGAGATCACCGTCTGCCGCGGCGCGGAACAGCCCGTCATAGGCCTCGATCTCGCCTTGCCCCGGCGGTACCTGCGCGAGTGACGGGGATACAAGGAGGATCGCAAGGAAACAGGCTGCGAATGCGGCGATACGGTTTTTCATGTCGACTGGCTCGTGCGTGAGAGAAACATGGTTCCATTGTACGCGAGGAACCCACCGACCCCAGCTATTCCGATCAGGATCGCGATCGGCAGCGCAGAATCATGGGGCAGCATTCCGGCTGCCTGGCCGAACGCGGCGCCGATGGACATCTGCAGGAACATGGTGAGACCCGACGCGGATCCGGCGACCTGCGGATTGACGCTCACCGCGCCGGCCTGTGCGTTCGGCATCGCCAGCCCATGGAAGAGCCCCACGAAAAATGCGGGAACGAAAATGGCCCATGGCGATTCCAATCCCGCGAGGAAGAGTGCCGGGATAAACAGCGAGAAGACCATGGCGCCGGTGCTGCCGATGCGCACCATCCTGTCGAGTCCGATCCGGACGGTGACCCGCGAGCTGATCAGGGTGCCGACCAGAAAGCTCGCACTCATGAACATGAAGAAGAGGCCGAAGGCCGATGGCGAACGGCCGAACAGGTCCGCCATCAGGAAGGGCACGCCGCCTGCGACCACCATGAACATTCCCATCCCGCAGCCTGCATACCCGGCGTAGCCGATGAAGGACGGTGTGCGGAGCAGGGCGGGGAAGGCACGAAAGGTCTGCGCGAGCGAGCTGGTCTGGGCATTTGCGACGCGGGTTTCGCGAATATTCGGGAGTGCGAAGATCAGGGTGATTGCGCCCATGACCGTCGTCAGGATGAAGACATACTGCCAGCCGGCGAACTGGACGATGAAGCCGCCGATGACCGGGGAGAGGATCGGTGAAATGACCACGACCGACATGACCTGGCCGATCATGCGGGCGGAATCCTCGCGGCTGAACATGTCGCGAATGGTGGCGCGGGCGACCACCATGCCTGCGGCCCCGCCGATAGCCTGCACGATGCGTCCGAGGATCAGCACTTCGATGCTCGGCGACCATATGCAGATGGCACTGCCGATGATGAACAGCACCAGACCGAACACCAACACCGGCTTGCGGCCGAACGTGTCTGCCGCCGGCCCATAGCCGATGGTCGAAATCGCCATGGCGACGACCCCGAGCGTGAGGGTGAGCTGGGTGACGGCGCTGCTGGCGGCGAACACCCGCTGGATTTCCGGCAAAACCGGCAGGATCACATGAATCGTGATCGGCCCGAGCCCGGAGACCAGGGCCAGAATGAAGACCAGTTTGATGTTGCGGGAAGCGGGCATTTCGTGAGGAAACCGGTCGGGAAAGTCGGTAATTGGGTGGCACGCGAATGCCTGTGCAGACCAGCATTGCCGTTGTATAGAGGCATGTAGGAATTCGCCGCACAAGAGCCGCCGGTGGAGAAAATGGGGGGAATAAAATGTCGAAAAAGACCGAACGCCGTCGTGACAATCAGCAGTGGATGCTGGACTGGGTCATCAAGACCACGGGCCGGGTCCAGAATTTTGCCTATGACAACCGGGTTATTCCGCCGGAGGTAAAGTCCTACGCGCAGATTCACAGGGTCGTGGACAAGCATGCCCGCCACGTTGTGGCAATCGCCGAGGAGGCGGAGAAGGCCGGCCACACACAGACTGCTGCCGAACTTTACTGGGTCGCGAGTGAGCATTATCGCGAGGCCCAGCACACGATCTTCGAGGACGACAATCCCGAAAAGATCTACCTGCACGACATGCTGCTCAAATGTTTCGACAAGGTGATGGAGCATGCGTCCCACCCGATCGAGCGGGTCGAGATTCCGTTCGAGGGAAATTACATCCAGGCCGTGCTGCACCTGGTGCCCGGTGCCGAGAAGGCCCCGACCGTCGTGTTCTGCCCCGGCATGGACATGACCAAGGAAGCCTTCGTCGACGCGCTCAATCATCCGTTCGTCAATCGTGGCCTGAATTGCCTGCATCTGGACGGGCCGGGGCAGGGCACGAGCAACATCCGCAAAATCAGGGTTACGCTGGATAATTACGAGCGCGCCGGTTCCGCCGCGATCGATTATCTGTGCACGCGCCCGGAAGTCGATCCCGACCGGATCGGCGTCTCGGGCTTCTCGATGGGCTCCTACTGGGGCATGCGTCTCGCGGCGCTGGACAAGCGGGTCAAGGCGGTCGCCACGGCGGCGGCATGCTACGGCCCCAAGACCGCGATCTTCGAGCAGGCCTCGCCGCGCTTCAAACAGGTGTTCATGTACATGGCGGGCATCCATGACGAGGACGAGTTCGATGAATTCGCCTCGAAGATGGTGCTCGACGATGTCGCGGCCAATGTGACCTGTCCGGCGCTGCAAGTGACCGGTGAGTATGACCCGTTGGCGCCGCTCGAGACCGTGTTGCCGATCTACGAAAAGGTCCCGGCCCCCAAGGAGCTGTGGGTAATCGAGAACGACTTCCACAGCCCGCGCAACCGCCCGAATTTTGGTGGCATCGACTTCTATGGGTTCCTGGCCGACTGGATCAATGACGTCTTCGCCGGGAAGATTGCCGACGATCACCAGAAGGAAATCCTGGTGCCCGAGCATGGCGGCGTCGGCCCCTATGTCGCGCAGATGCAGGGTGGCTTCAATCTACCCGAGCGCATCGGCATGCCGAGCGGTCTTTCGGATGCCCAGAAGGGACCGGCGGGCATCATCGACGACTGATTTCGCGCTATGATGTGTTCCTTGTCGTGTTCAACAGGAGCGCATCGACCATGTCCGAAGGTTTCCAAATCATCCGGGGTGGGCGGCTGCTTGATATCGCCGCGCGCACGGCCGAATTCGCCGACATTCTAGTCGAGGGTAATACGATTTCCGCGATTGGCGCCGCCGGGCTGGCGGCGCCGGATGGGGCGGTCGAGATCGATGCATCCGACCGGATGCTCATGCCCGGTCTCGTGAACGGTCACACCCACGGAAATTCGAGCCTCGCCAAAGGCATGGGCGACCGGTGGACCCTTGAGCTCCTGCTCAATGCTCATCCCTGGACAGGAGCCGGTTTCACTCAGGAAGACAAGTATCTCGCGGCGATGCTGACGGCCTGCGAGCTTGTGCTCGGTGGCTGCACGGCCTGCCTCGATATGTTTGCAGAAGGACCTGCACCGTCGCGTGAGGGCCTCGAGGCCGCCGGCCAGGCCTACATGGATGTGGGCATGCGCGCTGTTGTTGCGCCCATGATGTCCACGCGGGGCCTGTGGCAGGCCATCCCGGGTCTCTACGATGTGTTGCCCGAGGATATGCGGGCCCTCGCGGACAGTCTGCAGGCCGGTCCCGGATCGACATCGATCGAGATTTGTCGGGATGCCCTGCATCACTGGCCCCATGACCCGGCGCGGGTGAAGCTGGCGCTCGGGCCGACCATTCCCCATCACTGCGACGAGGCTTTCTGGCACGCGTGCCGCGACTTGGCCCGTGAATACGGCGCCCTCATTCAAACCCATCTGGCGGAATCCAAGGTACAGGCCGTGGCGAGCCAGAAGCTCTATGGCAAGAGCCTCGCGGCATTCCTCGACGATCAGGGCGTTCTCGGCCCCAACCTCGTCGCCGCGCATGCGATCTGGCTAACTCGCGATGATATGCGCCTGCTGGCCGACCGGGGTGTGTCGGTATCCCACAATCCTATGAGCAATCTGCGGCTCGGTTCGGGTGTGGCGGCTACCGTCGCCATGCGCGAGGCGGGCATCAATGTCGCAATCGGGACCGACACCTGCACCTGCGCCGATTCGCTGAACATGTTCGAGGCGACGCGTCTCGCTTGTACCCTGTCGCGGGTTCAGGGTCCCGACTATGAACAATGGCTGGAGAGCGCCCAGGCGCTGGAGATGGCGACAGAGGCGGGTGCCCGTGCGCTCGGCTGGGAGGGCGAAATCGGCCGTCTGGCGCCGGGTTACAAGGCTGACATTGTGATGCTTGATCTGGGAACGATTACCTATTTGCCCCTCAACGCGCCGGTGAACCAGATCGTCTTCGCCGAGAACAGCGGTGGCGTCCGCGAGGTGATGATCGATGGGCGCATGGTCGTCGAGGGTGGTCGCATTTTGACGGTCGACATGGACAAGCTGCGCGCCGATGTCGAGGCGGCGGTCGCGCGTCAGGAACCGGCACGTGCGGCGGCGCGTGAACGGGTCGAGAGCCTCGCGGTCCATGTTGGCCCGTTCTGCGCAGGGTTTGCCGCACAGGATTATGCGGTGAACCGTTTCGTGGGGTGATCTGTTTAAGTTGAGCTTTGTGATGTCGTCAGCCGTCGACCGTAGTCGATCGCGGCGAGCATGTTGGTGTGGTCGGCCTTGCCGGTCCAGGCGATGTCGAACGCCGTGCCGTGATCGACCGAGCAACGGTCGAACGGCAACCCAACTGTCACGTTGATCGCCGTGTCGAAGGCGATGAGTTTCACCGTCGCATGGCCCTGATCGTGATACTGGGCGACGACCAGGTCGAACTCGCCCTGGTTGGCCCGCGCGAAGACCGTGTCGCCGGAGAGTGGCCCCGTCGCGTCGATGCCCTCGGCCTGCGCTGCGGCGACCGCGGGCGCGACTTCCCGGTCGTCTTCCTCTCCGAACAGCCCGTCCTCACCGCAATGGGGGTTCAGTCCGGCCACGGCGATGCGTGGCTTTGCGATCCCGAGCCGTTTGAAATGGCCGTTGCCGGCGCGGATGACGTCGAGGACGTTGTCCTTCGTGCAGCGGCGGATCGAATCCGTCATGGAGACGTGGGCCGAGACATGGATCGTCGACAGGGTCGGTGACGACAGCAGCATGAACGGCTTGATGCCGCCGGCCAGATGACTGAGCAGGCCCGTGTGGCCGTCATAGTGATGCCCCGCAGCATTCAGGGAAGCCTTGTTGATGGGCGCGGTGACGATGCACCCGGCGTCGCCCGCCAGGGCCATCTCTGCGGCGCGAACGATGTAGGTGTAGGCGGCATTCCCGCCGGCAGCAGAGACCGTTGCGGTCGGGGCATCGGCCACCCCTTCAGTGAGCATATCAATCAGTTGAATAGTGCCGTTGTCGCCGCTGTCACCGAAGCTTAGATCGGTTTTGCACAGCGCGTCGGCGCGCTCCAGAACCACGCGCGAACCGATCACCGCGATGCCTGCCCGGTCCGTTTTCGGCAACGCCGAAAGCGCCTTGCAGATGACCTCCGGCCCGACCCCGGCGGGGTCGCCCATGGTGATGACGATGGGGATGTCAGACATGCGTCTATTTCTCCGGCAGCGGGATGAATTCGTCGTCACCCGCAATCTTGCCGAACCGGCCTTCCTTCCAGTCGGCCTTTGCTTGCTCGATGCGTTCTTTCGAGCTCGATACGAAGTTCCACCAGATGTGACGCTCGCCGTCGATCGGCGCGCCACCCAGCAGCATAACCCGCGATGCCTCCCGGGCCTCGACCGTCACGTGTGTGTCGGAGGCGAGGACCAACATTTCGTTTTCACTGTGGGTCTCGCCATTGATGGAGATGCTGCCCTCGACGATGTAGACCGCACGTTCTGCATATTCGTCGGTCACCTTGAGGCTGGCGCCCGCATCCATTCGGACGTCGAGATAGAACATCGGCGATGCGGTCACGACCGGTGAGGTTTCGCCATAGGCGGTGCCGGCGATCAGCCGCATCTCTACACCATCGCGGGAAATTTCCGGCAAGGTCGCGGCGGGGTGGTGGAAGAAACCCGGGTCGCTTTCTTCCTGGTCCTTCGGCAGCGCGATCCAGGACTGAATCCCGAACATAGTTGTATCGGTGTCGCGAATTTCGTCGCGGGTGCGTTCGGAATGCACGATGCCCCGGCCCGCGGTCATCCAGTTCACGTCGCCCGGGCGGATGGGTTGCTCGAAGCCGAGATCGTCGCGATGCATGATCTCCCCGTCGAACAGATAGGTGACGGTCGCCAGCCCGATATGGGGGTGAGGGCGCACATCGATCCCTTCGCCGGGCGGAAATTCCGCTGGGCCCATGCGGTCGAAGAAGATGAAAGGACCCACCGTGCGCCGCTTGGCGTAGGGCAGCACCCGCGCCACGGTGAAGCCGCCAAGATCACGCGTGCGCGGCTTGATCACATGTTCGATCACGTTCTCGGCGGGGGCGGTCATGTTCCGTCTCGTTTCGATCTGGGTCGATTGATTTGTGGCTGGGTCCGTCCGTGAAATATGCCCCCGGGGGGATAAATCAACGCCGCTACTTGGCCTTCTTCTTTGCCGGCTTCCGTTTCTTGCTCTGCGCGACGCGCCAGGCCGATAGCAACGCGAAATCTCGCGAACCCCATGCGCCCGTGGCTGCTTCCTTGTAGGCCTTGCGCGTGGCATCAATCACGGGGACGTCGAACCCGTTGGCGCGCGCGAGGGCGACCATCTGCGCTGCATCCTTGGCGCCGCCGGTCATCTCGAACGGCGCGACCTTGGGGAACTTTCCGCCGATCGCATCAATGATCCAGGGCAGGCGCGCCGGGGCAACTTTCGCCGCGCCGCTCGAATCCGCCAGGATATCGGCAGCCAGTTCGCGTTTGATGCCTGCGGTTTGAGTCAGGGCGAGCGCCTCTCCGAGTGCCTCCCAATACGCCAGGAGTGGCAGGTTGATCGCAAGCTTCATCGTGGTACCGGCACCGACCGTACCGACCCGGTCCACCCGGCGGCAGAGCTGATCCAGAATCGGCTTGGCGCGCTTGAACGCCGCGGGCGTGCTGCCGGCCATGCCGATCAGGTTTCCGGAACGCGCGGGTGCCGTCGATCCGCCGACCGGGCATTCGACGAATGCGCCGCCGGCCGCCTTCACCTGCTTCTCCAGCCGGCGTGTCGTCTCGGGCATGAGCGTGCTCATCTCGATCACGAGCTTGCCCTTGAGGTTGCCGGACAGCAGGCCGCCGCGGCCCTCATAAATGGATTTTACGGCCTTGTCGTCGATGGTGATGCTGATCACCACGTCGTTGCCTTCGAACAGGTCTGCGGGTGTTTCTGCGCGGGCTGCGCCGGCATCGACAAGCGGCTTCGTACGCCGCGTCGTCCGGTTCCAGACCGTGAGTTTGTGCTTTTTTTCCATGAGCAATGCGCCCATGGCAGCACCCATATTTCCGGTGCCGCAAAGACCGATTTTCATTGCAAATTCTCCGTGATGAAGACGCGAAGTCTACGGTGGTGATGAGACAGCGACGTTACGCGCTCGGGGAATGGGAGGGAAGTGTCGGGGGCGGAATACCGCCATCAATTCGTGATATTAATGGTGGCAACGAATGGCCAATGTCGGCCGCACCAATCGCCTGCAGGAAATCGAAATGAGCAAAGTACGCGCGTCGTTTGTGTTCACCCCCTGGGAAGGCCGCCGGATTATCGGCAAGGCCGTCGCCGCCATGCCGGTCGTGCAGAACGCCCACAAGAGCGGCGAGATGATCATCGCCCATGGTTCCACCAACGTGTTCGTCGCCGAAGAAGTGATGGGCGAAGTGCCCAACAAGGAGTTCTACCTGTCGGGCCAGGTGATCAACAATGTGCTGTGCCAGACCCAGCCCGAGGAAAAGCCGCCGATCATTCACCTGGTGAACGGCGCGTTGACGCCGCCGGCGCCGCGCATGGACGAGATGCTCAAGAATTTCGACGACACGAGCGTGTTCATCAAGGGCGGCAACGCCGTCGATACCGAGTTTAATGCCGGTGTGTTCTGCGCCCATCCGGGCTGCGGCACGATCGGGTTCGCGATGGGGATTATGGCGGCGCGTGGTGGGCACCTGATCATTCCGATCGGACTGGAAAAACTGATTCCGTCGGTGATCGAGGCGGCCCGCCATATGGGACAGGACACGTTCTACTATCACGCCGGTCAGCGGACCGGGATGATGCCGGTGACCAACGGGACGGTCATCACCGAGGTGCAGGCGCTGCAGATTTTGTTAGGTATCGAGGATGTCACCCATGTCGGTGGCGGCGGTGCCATGGGCTCGGAGGGTTCGATTGTGCTGGTCGCCGAGGCAGAGAAGGAAAAGATCGACGCCGCGGTTGAGCTCTATGAATCGATCAAGGGCGAACCGCCCCTGCGAACCCTCAAGGCCTATTGCGAGGGTTGCATCCCGACAACCCCGAGTATCGATGCATCACCGGACGAGCAGTATGAGGCGCATCCGAAAAAACACTGCCTGTATGAGGGCCTGAAGGAGAGCGAGTTGCCCAACTTCTTCACACCGCGGACGGAGCCGATCACGCAGAATCGCTAGCCGGGTTCAGGTCTCGCGCACGAAGGGATTGGTTTCGCGTTCATGGCCCAGGGTCGAGGCGGACCCGTGGCCCGGCACGAACGTCACGTCGTCGCCCAGCGGCCAGAGCTGTTCACGGATCGAATTGAGCAACGCGTCATGGTCGCCGCCCGGGAAGTCCGTGCGTCCGATCGAACCCTGGAACAGGACGTCGCCGACGAAGGCGATGCGCGAGACCGGCTCGAAGAAGATGATGTGACCGGGGGTGTGCCCCGGGCAGAAGCGGACCTCGAATGTCAGGTTCCCGACGGTCACGCTGTCGTCCTGATCGAGCCAGCGTGAAGGGGTAAAGGGCCTGCCGGCCTCGACGCCGAAGCGCGCCCCCTGTTCGGCGAGCTGTTCGATCCAGAACTTGTCCTCGATATGCGGCCCTTCGATGGGCACCCCGAGCTGTTCGGATAGATCGGCTGCGGCGCCCGCGTGATCGATATGACCATGGGTCAGCAGGATCTTCTCGACCTCGACATTCTGCTCTTCGATCGCGGCATTGATCCGCTCGATCTCGCCGCCGGGATCGACCACGGCCGCCTTGTTGGTTTCGGTACACCACAGAACCGAGCAGTTCTGCTGGAACGCGGTGACGGGGATGATGACGGCTTTCATGGGGCGGCTCTGGTTGGTCTGTGCGTAAGAGGGTTCATCGGAGCCAATATCTACACGAGTATTCACGGCGTGTGACCGGAAAGACGAATCGAAGCGGCTGGAACGTGGCGTTGACCTGGATCAATGCCATCGCCTTGGGCGCGCTGCCATTGTCCCGTACTTCGCCGTATGGATTGGGAGGCCGCCATGACCGTGACAAACCTTCAGCACATAGGATTGACCGTGCCCGATATTGCGACCGGTGTGTCGTTCTATGGAGACGCGGGTTTGGATACATTTGAACGCGACGGCATGGGTGCCGTTCGCTGCGTCGGACGCGACCAGGACCAGATTCGCCTGATCCAGGGAGATCGCAAGAAACTTCATCATGTTTGCTTCGGAGCGACCGAGGAGGGGCTCGCGGAGATCAAGCTCCGGCTCGAAGCGGATGGTTGCACCCTGATGGACGCGCCCAGCGAGAGCCCGGATGACGGGCTGTGGGTGAAGGATCCGGACGGGATCTACGTCAACATCAAGGTCGCTGATGCAGCGCCTTCGCGCGGTGGCCCTGACGCGGTTGCCGGGCAGGATGGATGGCCGACGAACACGCCGGGACATTTCGATCGCCCGGGCCCGCGCGCCGCGCCGGTTTTCCGGGACGAAGTCGAGATCAATCCCCGCCGTCTGGGCCATGTGCTCCAGTTCACGACCGATGTGGAGAAGAAGATCGACTTCTACACCCGCTTGCTTGGCATGCGTGTGTCGGACCGAATCGGGCCGGGTGTGGCGTTCATGCATCTCGCAGGTGGCAGCGACCATCACGTCATTGCGCTCGCGAAATCAGACGCCCCCGGGCTGCACCATGCCAGCTTCGAGATGGCGAACGTCGATCAACTCAATCTGAATGCGTTACGCATGATCGATAAGGGCCACAGCAGCAACTGGGGCTTCGGGCGCCATGTCGTCGGATCGAACTTTTTTCACTATCTGCGCGATCCGTGGAACGGGCTGATCGAGTTCTTTTCCGACATCGACTACATACCGGCCGACTATGACTGGGAGGTGCGCGATTGGCCCGAAGAGCGAGCATTCTCGCTTTGGGGCCCCGCGGTTCCGGACGACTTCATCGAGAACTTCGAAGCCGCCAATTAGGCAGGTTACGAATTCCCGGCTGATCGGATTGGCGGCCTCGGGTCGGCATTTAACCTAACTTTGGTGGTCAATTGACATACGTCAAAACGGCGCGGCTTCACGCCTGCAACAAGCAGTGTGGAGGCCGGGCTGTTGGCCGGTTTGACGCTGTATGCATTTGGGGACGACACAATGAACGGACTTGCACTCTTTGGGCTCGGGGTTGCGGCAATGCTGGGTTTGGGCGTTGCGGGAGGGGCGGCAGACGAGGGTATGCGCATACACGCGATGCTCTTTGCCGGCGCGGCAATTCTCGCCGTGTTCTTCCTGATCAACAGGATATACGAACCCAAGGTCAGCCTCGCCGGCGGCCCGGACACAATCGACTACAACGACAGCGTTGTTCGCGCTGGCGCGATCGCGTCGGTCTTCTGGGGACTTGTGGGATTCCTTGTTGGTTTGACACTCGCCCTGCAGCTGGCTTTTCCGGTTCTCAACTTCGACACAGCGTGGCTGAACTTCGGTCGCTTACGCCCGCTGCACACCTCGGCGGTGATTTTCGCCTTCGGCGGCAACGTCCTGATCATGTCGTCCTTCTATGTCGTGCAGCGTACATGCCGCGCACGACTGGCCGGTGATCTGGCACCCTGGTTCATTTTCTGGGGTTACCAGCTGTTCATCGTCCTAGCGGCCACGGGTTATTTGCTCGGGATCACGCAATCCAAGGAGTATGCGGAGCCCGAATGGTATGTGGATCTGTGGCTGACAATCGTCTGGGTGACCTATCTGCTGGTCTTCCTGGCGACGATCTGGAAGCGCCGCGAACCGCATATTTATGTCGCGAACTGGTTTTTCCTCGCGTTCATCGTCACCGTGGCGATGGTGCATCTGGTGAACAATGCGACGGTTCCGGTCAGCCTGATGGGGTCCAAGAGCTATATCGCCTGGTCCGGGGTACAGGACGCATTGACCCAGTGGTGGTACGCTCATAACGCCGTGGGTTTCTTCCTGACGGCCGGTTTCCTGGGAATTATGTATTACTTCCTGCCCAAGCAGGCGGGGCGGCCTATCTTCTCGTACCGGCTGTCGATCATCCATTTCTGGTCGCTGATCTTCCTCTACATCTGGGCCGGACCGCATCACCTGCATTTCACGGCGTTGCCGGACTGGGCGCAGACGCTCGGAATGGTGTTCTCGGTCATGCTCTGGATGCCGTCATGGGGCGGCATGGTGAACGGCCTGATGACCCTGTCGGGTGCCTGGGACAAGATCCGCACTGATCCGCTGATCCGGTTCATGGTGGTGTCCCTGGCCTTCTACGGCATGAGCACCTTCGAGGGGCCATTGATGGCCATTCGAACGGTGAACGCGCTGAGCCACTACACCGACTGGACCATCGGTCATGTGCATTCCGGTGCGCTTGGCTGGGTCGCCTATATCAGCTTCGCTGCGATCTACTTCGTCGTGCCGCCGCTGTGGGGCCAGGCGCGGCTGTATTCGCTGCGGCTGGTTAACGTTCACTTCTGGGTTTCTTCGATCGGGATCGTCCTCTACATCACCGCGATGTGGGTGTCGGGAATCCTCCAGGGCCTGATGTGGCGTGCCTATGACAATCTCGGCTTCCTCGAGTTCTCGTTCATCGAGACCGTCGAGGCGATGCATCCGTTCTACGTGATCCGCGCGGTTGGCGGCCTCCTGTTCGTCATCGGGATGCTGGTGATGATCTACAACCTCTGGCGAACGATCCGGGGTGAGGTGCGAGCTGAAGCGCCCATGGCCGGTACGGCCGCGGCGCGGGCCTAGGAGACGAACATGTTCAAGCATTCCTTTTTCGAGAAGAACTCGATCTTCCTGGTCATCGGTATCCTCGTCGTCGTTTCGATCGGAGGCCTGGTGGAAATCGCGCCGCTCTATTGGCTCGACACTACGGTCGAGAAGGTGCGCGGCGTGCGGCCCTATTCGCCACTCGAGCTCGCGGGTCGGAATATCTACATCCGCGAGGGTTGTTATGCCTGTCACAGCCAGCAGATACGTTCGTTGCGTGATGAGGTTGAGCGCTATGGCCACTACAGCCTGGCGGCGGAATCGATGTACGACCATCCGTTCCAGTGGGGATCAAAACGCACCGGGCCCGATCTGGCGCGCGTCGGGGGACGCTACTCCGACGAGTGGCATGTGACCCACATGATCGACCCGCGTTCGATCGTGCCGGAGTCCGTCATGCCCGGCTATCCGTTCCTCGCGACCAAACGTCTGGACTATGAAAATATGGCCGGACATCTGGAGACCAACCGAACTGTGGGAGTGCCCTACACGGATGAGATGATCGAGAATGCAGTTGCTGATGTCGAGGCGCAGGCGAACCCGGATGAGGGTGATGTCGATGCTTTGCTGGCCCGGTACCCGAAGGCCCAGGCGAGGGTGTTCGACGGCGAACCTGGCAAGGTGACCGAACTGGATGCGCTCATTGCCTACATGCAGATGCTCGGCACGCTAGTCGATTTCGACAGCTTCGACGCCGCAGCGAACAGCCGGTAGGAGGGCGCGATGACCTACGAGACCATCGCCGGCTTGGCCAAGACAGGCGGCCTGATTTATTTCGTCGTCCTGTTTGCTGTCGTACTTGCTTTTGTGTTGTGGCCGCGGAACGCAGAGAAGTTCCGCGAAGCCGCCAATATTCCGTTGAAGGAGGACTGATCCCGTGACCGAGCATGAAATTGATGAAGTGACGGGACAGCAGACCACCGGCCATGAGTGGGACGGCATCAAGGAGCTCAACTCTCCGATCCCGCGCTGGTGGCTCTATACGTTCTACGTGACCATCGCTTGGGGGATCGCGTTTATGATCGCCATGCCCTCAATCCCGCTTGTGAATGATTACACAAAGGGTGTCCTGGGCTACTCGCAACGTGCGGCGGTTCGCGCGGACATCGAAGAGGCGCGTGCAGATCAGAGCGCGTTTCGGGACCGGATCGAGCAATCAAGCCTGGAGGAAATCCGGGATATACCTGATCTGTTCGACTTTGCAGTCGCGGGCGGCAAATCCGCATTCTCCGTGAACTGCTCGCAGTGTCACGGCGCGGGTGGTGCGGGTGCACCGGGTTTTCCCAATCTGAACGACGATGCCTGGATCTGGGGCGGCAAGCCGGCCGAGATATTGGATACGATCCGTGTCGGCATCCGGTCCGATCATCCCGACACCCGGTTCAACCAGATGCCGGCGTTCCTCGCGGACGAATTGCTGACCCGCGAAGAGGTATCGAACGTGGTCGAGTATGTATTGAAGATTTCCGACCAGTCTCATGAGCGGGATGCGGCAGCGCGCGGGCAGACGGTGTTCCGCGAGCAATGCTCCTCGTGCCATCAGGAAAGCGGCAAGGGCAACCGAGAGCTCGGTGCGCCGAACCTGGCCGATGCGATCTGGCTCTACGGCGGCTCTCGCGACGAAATCCGGCGCACTGTGTCGTTGGCCCGGAACGGCGTCATGCCGGCGTGGGAAGACAAGTTGGACGAGGTTACCCGCAAGCAGCTGGCGACCTATGTGCACGCCCTGGGAGGCGGAGAGTAGCTCATGACCGATGCGGCTCTCACGCCACCTGTCGAAACCGTCGACGTCCAGCCGGTCAACAAGAAGGGCCGCCGCGCACTCCACAAGAAGCGTTCGAAGATATATCCGAAGCGGGCGCGGGGTAGTTTCCGGCGGTTCAAGTGGATCCTCATGGCGATTACCCTGACGATCTACTATGTGACGCCATGGTTGCGCTGGGACCGTGGTGTCAACGCACCCGATCAGGCGGTGTTGCTCGATCTGCCGGCCCGGCGATTCTACTTCTTCTTCATCGAAATATGGCCGCAGGAGGTGTTCTTCATCACCGGCCTGCTGATCCTGGCCGCCATGGGGCTGTTTCTCACCGCCGCAACCGTGGGGCGCGCCTGGTGTGGGTATGCCTGCCCGCAGACGGTCTGGACCGACCTTTTCGTTGCTGTGGAACGCTTCTGGGAGGGAGACCGGAATGCGCGCATGCGGCTCGATCGCGCGTCCTGGGGTATGGCGAAGATCGGCCGGAAGGTCAGCAAGCATGTCTCGTGGCTTCTGATTGCCGTGGCGACCGGCGGTGCCTGGGTGTTCTATTTCGCAGACGCGCCCGGCCTCGCCGTTAAACTTGTGAATTTGGAAGCGGCGATGCCGACGTATGTGTGGATCGGTCTTTTGACCGTGTTCACCTATCTGTTTGGCGGACACGCGCGCGAGGCGGTCTGCACGTATATGTGCCCCTGGCCGCGCATTCAGGCGGCGCTCGCCGACGAAGAAACCCTGATCGTCAATTTTGACGCCTCACGTGGTGAGCCGCGCGGCTCCCATAAGGCCAACCAGAGCTGGGAAGGCCGCGGCGATTGCGTGGATTGCAACCAGTGCGTTGCGGTTTGCCCGATGGGTATCGACATTCGTGATGGCCTGCAGCTCGAGTGCATTTCCTGTGCGTTGTGCATCGATGCGTGCAACGAAGTGATGGACAAGGTCGGGCGACCGCCCAACCTTATTTCCTACGGCACACTCAACATGGCGGACGAGGCCGCCCGTGGCGAAACGCCGAAATTTAAGCTCTTTCGCGGCCGTACGTTCCTCTATTCCGGCATGATCATCCTGGTGGCGGCGATCATGGTCTATGCGCTCGCCTCGCGCCCGATCGTCGATGTGAGCGTGCAGCATGAGCGCAGTCCTTTGTTTACGACCATGTCGGATGGCTCTGTGCGCAATGCCTACACCATCAAGATCACCAACAAGAAACACGAGAATCGCCAGTTTGAACTCTCGGTTGTCGGCCTGAACGGGGCGGATATCAGCCGCGTGGGCGGTGACGACGGCCTGCCGGTCTTCACGGTCGGGCCGGACACAATCGACGCCTTCCATGTGTTTGTAACGGTGTCGCGCGACCGTGTGGTGCCGTCGCGTGATCTCGAGTTCGTTGTGACCGACACCGGTTCCGGGGACGTCGCCCGCACGGATAGTAGATTCAAGGGGCCGTCGCGGTGAGCCGGCGTGAGCGCAAGATAACCGGCCGGACGGTGCTGCTGAGTTTCTTAGCGTTCTTTGGCGTGGTCTTCCTCGTCAATGGCATCTTCTTTTGGGTCGCGCGAGATACCTGGACCGGACTTTCGACCGAGGACGCCTATCGCAAGGGGGTCGCCTTCAATGATGAGCTCGCCCGCGCCGATGGCCAACGTTTGCTCGGTTGGACAGCCGAGACTGAATATATATCCGTTGGTCCGGGCGAAGGGCGTCTGGTCTTTGCGCTGACGTCCGCGGATGGCCTGCCGGTGCTCGCACGTAATGTCACTGTCTCTTTCCGGCGTCCGGTGACTGAAGGCATCGATTTCGCCGCGATTCTCCAAAGCGACGGAACGGGCCGGTATGTGGCTGACGTTGCTCCACCGATTCCTGGTCAATGGGATGTCCGGATCGAGGTCAGGCGCCCCGGTGCGCTGTCCTATCTCGTTGAGACACGCATATGGTCGAAGTAACGATCCATCCGCCTGTCGGCAGGCAGCGGAGTGCCGCGCCTGTGCCCAATGGTCATGCGTTGCGTGCCGTCCCTGTTGGAGCAGACGAGCATGCCTTGAACTTGCTGGTCGAGGGCGTTCACTGCGCCAATTGTATCGCCCGTATCGAGCGCACATTGGGCGCCCGCGAAGACGTGACCGAGGCGCGGGTCAATTTCTCCACGCGCCGCCTGTATGTGCGTTGGCGCGGCGAGGCGGATGCGGCACGGGTGATCGTCGATACGGTCGAAGGCCTCGGTTACGGGGCTATTCCGTTCGATCCCGAGATACTGGCGTCCCAGGGATCGGAAGAGAGCAAGGCCCTGCTGCGCGCAATGGGCGTTGCTGGTTTCGCGGCCGCGAACGTCATGCTCCTGTCGATTTCGGTGTGGGCAGGTCTCTGGTCGGACATGGATGCCTCGACCCGGGACTTCCTCCATTGGCTATCGGCCCTGATCGCGCTTCCCGCGATCGCCTATTCGGGGCGGCCGTTCTTCCGCTCGGCGCTGGCGGCATTGCGCGGTGGTCACACGAACATGGACGTGCCGATTTCCCTGGCAGTGATCCTGGCCGCGACCGTGAGCCTGATAGAAACGATCGGCGGCGGGGTCCATGCCTATTTTGATGCCTCGATCACCTTGCTGTTTTTCCTGCTGGTCGGCCGGTATCTCGATCTGCGTGCGCGGGCCGAGGCGCGGCGTTCGGCCGAGCGCCTGCTTTTGTTGCGCGCGACGTCCGCGCTGGTCGAAACCGAAAACGGGTCTGTGTCTTATGTTGCCGTTGAGGATTTGGTGCCGGGGATGATCGTGCGCGTCGCACCGGGCGAGCGCTTTCCTGTCGATGGCGAGATCACACGTGGTCAGACCGAAATAGATGCGAGCCTGGTGACGGGTGAGTCTCTGCCGCAAGCGGCCGCACGGGGCGTGTCGGTCTTCGCCGGGACCATGAACCTGATCGCCTCCGTGGCGGTCAGCGTCGGGCGGATCGGGGACGACACACTGCTGGCTGAAATCGTCCGATTGATCGAGGACGCAGAGCAAGGCCGGGCCCGTTTTGTGCGCCTTGCCGACCGGGTCGCCCGTTGGTACGCGCCGGCTGTCCATATCCTGGCTGCAGCGACATTTGCCGGTTGGGTTCTCTTCAGTTTTGTCGGCTGGCAGGTGGCGCTCCTGCACGCCGTGGCGGTGCTCATTATCACCTGTCCCTGTGCGCTTGGACTGGCAGTGCCCGTCGTACAAGTGGTTGCCAGTGGACGTCTGCTTAAGCGCGGCATTCTTTTGCGGTCCGGCGACGCCCTGGAGCGACTTGCCGCCGTCGATACAATCGTTTTCGACAAGACGGGGACCCTGACCATGGGACGCGCCGTTCTGACCAATGGCGACGAAATTTCCGATGCCGATCGTACTGTCGCCATGCAACTGGCGGCCGCCAGCCAACATCCGCTTTCCCGCGCCGTTCTTCGCGCATTTGGCGCGGGCAGGCCACCGGCAGATGCGCGCGAGGTTCCCGGATGCGGTGTCACCGCGACCATCGATGGATCAACCTGGCGGCTTGGTCGTCGTGGCTGGTGTGGCGCGGCAGACCGTCCCGTGATGGGAAGAGGCTCGGAACTCTGGCTGTCCCGTGATGGCGTACCCGTCGCCGGGTTCACCTTTGACGACGATGTGCGCCCGGATGCGGCTCGGACCGTCGACACGCTCATGGCACGTGGTTTTCAGGTTGAACTCCTGTCGGGGGATCGTCGCGAGGTCGTGGATCGCATAGGCGAGGCTCTTGGGATATCCCAACGGCGCGGCGGCGTGTCGCCCACAGAGAAGGTCGCGCGGTTGCGGGAGTTGGAAGCAAACGGGCGGCACGTTCTGATGGTCGGAGACGGTCTGAACGACGCGCCTGCGCTGGCGGCCGCTTATGCGTCCATGTCGCCTGCGGCGGCGGCTGATGTCAGTCAGATACAGGCTGATCTGGTGTTCCAGGGAGATCTCCTTGCGCCTGTGGCCACAGCGTTGGAGGTGGGCCGGCGCGCCAACCGTTTGACCATGCAGAATATCGGGCTGGCGATCGTCTACAACGCGATCGCGGTGCCATTCGCCATGGCGGGTTTTGTCACGCCATTGGTCGCGGCAGTCGCGATGTCGTCCTCTTCGTTGCTGGTGACGACGAACGCGCTGCGTCTGAAGCGTGAGTATGCGGACGGTGGGAAATGAACATAATCGCGATCCTTATTCCGGTTGCATTGCTGCTCGGCGGCCTGGGGCTCGCAGGTTTCATCTGGTCGATTCGCTCCGGTCAGTATGACGACCTGGAAGGGGCGGCACGCCGCATCCTGATCGATGAAGAGCCGGACGAAGAGTTGCTGGACGTCTCGCAGGAAAAGTAGCTCTGCGCGCTACCGCTGTCCGCGCAAAGCAACGATATAGGCAATCACGTCGTCCATTTCCCGCTCGCTCAGGATCAGGTTGGGCATGTTGCGGTGTGGTGTGCTCAGAAATACCCGCAGGCTGAGAGGCGTTGCGGACGGTTCGCCTGCGATGCTTTCAAAAGAGGGTGCCGGACTACGTGGGTTGGCCGGCCAATCTCCACCAACGACATGACAGGCGGCGCACTCGCGCTGCGCAAACGCAGCGCCGGCATCGGCGTCGCCTCTTAAGTCCTGGGCGACTGCAGGTGCGATCATCAGAGCTGCGAGCAACAGCGATCCGGTGAAGCGAAGGAGCCTGACGATGTAGATATTGTCCATTGGACTGGATGTCTCCCGACCCTGATTCCGACCGTAGTATGTGCTTTGGTTCGGGACACGCTGTTGAGGCAGATCAACAATTCCGGGCGCGTCTCGGGAGTATGGCGCGCGTTCACGCTTTGACGCGAGTCGAGCGCGAATCCTAAGTTTCCTGCTTCGTGCCATACGGGGCGCAGGGGCTAAGGAGAATTGCTCGATGGATTTTATATCCTGGATTGTACTCGGTCTGATTGCAGGCTTGATCGCCAAATTTGTCGTTCCGGGCAATGACCCGGGCGGGATCATTGTGACCATCATCGTCGGTATCGTCGGTGGTGTGGTCGGCGGCTTTGTCGGCAGCTTGATTGGAGTTGGTGGCGTCGATGGCGTGAACCTCGGCAGCATCATCGTTGCCGTGATCGGTGCAGTCGTTTTGCTGATCCTTTTCCGTGTGGTCGTGGCCAGGAGATCCTGATACCGCAGACGTATTTTGTGATAGCCCGCCGCGACACCAGCGGCGGGTTTTTCATTGCGGGAAGGCGTGTGTCGCTTGCTATAAATCTTTGAAGAGGAATTGCGACCATGTCGCAAGGAAGCGATCACCAGCCGCGCGTTGATGATCCCGTCGTGCCGGGTGATGATGGATTTAGATGAGTTTGATGGGCGCGTGGACGAAAGCGCGAAAGCTTAGAGGGAAACGAAAAATGGAACAGAATGTCTCATTCAAATCTGACGGGCTGACGCTCGCAGGGGTCGTCCACACGCCAGCGGATCTGGCGCCGGGTGACTCGCGGCCGGCGTTTCTGGTCCTGCATGGGTTCGGGACCGGCAAGGACGGGTCCACGCCGGAGATCCTGTCCAACATGCTGTGTGACTGGGGCTATGTCGTCATGCGGTTCGATTTCCGCAGCTGCGGCGACAGCGAGGGTGAGACCGGATGGGTGATGTGCGATGACCAGGTCGAGGATGTGAAGAACGCCGTGACCTGGTTCGCAGAGCAGTCCTACGTGGATGCGGATCGTATCGGGGTGATCGGGCACAGTTTCGGGGCCGCCGTTGCGGTCTATGCCGGCGGCGTGGACAAGCGGATCGCCGCGGTTATCTCGTCATGCGGTTGGGGAGATGGCGAGAGCAAGTTCCGCCTGCAGCATGCCTCCGACGAGGAATGGGCGCAGTTCCAGAATATTCTGACCGAGGGTAAGGCCCACCGGGAAAAGACTGGTAAGTCGCTGATGGTGGGGCGCTGGGACATCGTTCCGATCCCTGAGCATCTGCGCGGCCATATGGGCAAGAATGTGTTGATGGAGTTCCCGGCCGAGACGGCGCAGAGCATGTATGATTTCCGGGCGAACGATGTGATCGCGGACATCTCTCCTCGACCGGTCCTTCTTTTCCACGCTGCGGATGATTCCGTGACACCGACCGATCAGTCCCTGCAGCTCTTCGCTCATGCCAAACAGCCATGTGACCTGATCCTGGCTTCTGATGTCGATCATTTCCCGTTTTCGCTGGACAGCACGCGTGCGCGCGATGCGGTGAAGGGCTGGCTGGACGTCTATTTCCCGGCCTAGTGAGGGGGCGGATTCTCCGCTAATCTCTATCTGTCTGGAACGGAATGAGGGAGCGGAGACATGCCAACCAAACTATTCACGCCGACGGCCGAAGAGATGGACGCGCGCATTGCGCGTTTCGACGAGCTCGAGCCGATGTCGACGACCGATGATCTTGACTGGGTGCCGCAGGATGCTTGGGAAATTTTCTTCGCCCGCAAGATCATGGCGGTGATTCTCGAGGATACGAAGAGCCCGTTTGGTGATCGCGCACCCATCATGGGTGCGAACGGAACCACCATGTTCATCTCCGTCATGCCACCGGGGCAAGGTCCCTGCCTGCATGACCATAATGAAACCTATGAGACGTTCATGGTGCTGCAGGGCTCGATCGAATATCGGGTCGGCGAACCCATCGAGCACAAGCGGGTGCTGAACCAGTGGGATGTGTTTTCCTGCCCACCTGGCGTCTATCGGGAGTTCAACAATGTGGGTGAGGGGGACGCGGTCCAACTCACAATTCTCACCGGTCCCGTTGAGCGCGACGATGTGACGATGCCCCATTCGGTCAAGGATCGTGTGACCAAGGAGTATGGCGCGAAGGTTGCCGATGCCTTTGGTGAGATCATGCCGTTCGATCCGCCGCAGTCCTGATTTCCGGCGTGCTTGAACCGACCAGAGGCGGAGATATGTGATGGCGCAGGTCGAGGCCAACGGAATCACCCAGTACTACGATGTTCAGGGTGACGGCCCGCCTCTCTTGCTCGTGGCTGGCATGGGTGGAACCGCAAATTACTGGGCCGAGCAGGTCGCGTTTTTTTCTCGGACCAACACCGTTATTTCTTACGACCAGCGTGGAACCGGCCGCACCAGCCATGAACCCGTGACCGGGATCGAACAGTTGCGCGACGATCTCCTGGCGCTGCTCGATGCCCTGGATTTCGAGACCCTCGACTATCTCGGGCACTCGACCGGCGGCAATATCGGGCAGATCATGGCCATCGAAAACCCCGAACGCCTCCGCAAACTGGTGATCTATGCCAGCACCACCCATGGCGATGCATATCGATCCAAGGTCTGGCGCGTCCGGCGATCCATTCTGGAAAAACAGGGAGCAGAGCTCTACGGCGATATGACAAGCCTGATGCTCTATCCGCCGGACTGGATTGCAGAGAACTCCGAGCTCCTGGAGAAGCAGCAGGCGGCGCAGGTTGCCATGCTGGCGCCGGTTCCGGTCATGACCAGCCGCATCGAGGCCGTGCAGGCATTCGATCGACGCCATCAGCTTTCAGACATCGATGTGCCGACCCTCGTTTTCTGCGCGCGCGATGACCACCAGACGCCGGCCTATTTCTCGGCAGCGTTGGCTGAAGCAATCCCGGGCGCCGAATACAGCCTGCTCGACTATGGCGGGCATGCCTGCTCACGGACGGTTCCGGATGAGTTCAACAAGATTGTCGCGGATTTTTTCGCGCGTTAGTTCCCAAATCTAAAGGAGGCCGAGATGGCTCACGAAGCAATTATTCCCGCAGGTTCAGCCCCGCCGTTGGCCCCGTATTCGCCGGGCGTCCGCACCGGAAATACGATCTACGTGTCCGGCATACTTGCCATGGATTCCGAAGGGAACACGGTGGGGACGGGTGATATCAAGGCGCAGACCCGCCACGTGATCGAGGCCGTCCGCGGTGTCGTCGAGGCGGGCGGCGGAACGCTCGCAGATGTGGCGTTCAACCAGATTTTCCTCGCCGATCTCGCCGACTATGCCGGCATGAACGAGGTGTATCGCGAGTATTTCGGGGACAACCCTCCGGCACGCTACTGCATCAAGGCAGAATTGGTGAAGCCGGAGTTCCTGGTCGAGATTTCTTCGACTGCGCACATTGGCTAGTCCCGAATTTCGGGGCTAATTCCGGGTTCCGGACAGTCTCAAACGTTGTTGTCTAAGGCCTGCCCAACCCGCGTATAGCAAGGCGAAGATAACGACGAGTGCGCCGACAAATTGCACTGTTTCGAGGCTTTGTCCCAGCAACATGAACGCGGCGGCAATGGTCGCGAGAGGCTCAAGGTAGGAGAATAGTGTTGTTTTGACGGGGCCGATCATCGAGATGCCGATGAAGAACCCGATCATGGCGATGGCAAACAGAATGTTTGTTCCGGCGAATGCCCACCAACCTGTTGTGGTTTGAGGCAGCAGGAATTCACCTCGCACCAACGCGATCACGGCGAACGTAATTGCCGCTGTCGCGACGAGGTAGAGGGTGACTTGGCGATGATCGCTATTCCGCATGATGCGGCTGCTGACCACCGAGACAATCGCCAGGCCGAATGCGGCGATCAGGCCGAACACAATACCGATCAGTTCAAGCCCGGACCATGTGACGCCGAGCGCGAGGGCGAGTCCGCCAAACGCGACCAGTCCCGCGATCACGGTTACGCGGGTCAGCCGCTCCCATCCGAAAACGGCGACGATGAGCGACGTGAAGAGCGGAAACAGAAAAAAGATCAGCACGGCGAGAGGGACTGGCAGGACCTCAATCGCTGAGAGGAGGGACCAGGCATAGATCGCCGTGACGATGCCGAGGCCAATACCAATCATGCCGTCACGACGCGGCATCAGGATCGGTTTGCCAGCTGCGCGGAGAAGGCCGATCAGTATCAAGGACGGCAGGACGAACCGTACGGTCGATACGGAAAAGGGATCTGCACCGCTCCGGTACGACAGGCCGGCGAGCGTATTTGAAAATGCGAAGCAAATGCTGACGCCCACGACGATCGCAATTCCCAGAATTTCACGCTTCGTGTCCATCCCAGCGTCCCTATTGCTTGTTTCGAACACTTTACGCGCCTTCCTTCTTGGTGCTGCCATGCGATTTGTGCTTCCGTGGGCTGTGAAACTTGAGTGCGACGGCGAGGAGAAGTTCCGATGACCACAGAACCCCTGATTTATCTCAACGGCGACATCGTCGAGACGGCGGATGCGCGCATTTCGCCCTTTGATCGCGGATTTCTTTGGGGCGACGGAATCTACGAGGTTACCCCCTGTTTCGGGGGTGAGATGTACCGGCTCGATGATCACATCGATCGCCTGTATCGCTCGCTTCGCTATGTGCGGATTGACCCCGGTATGACCCCGGCCGAGATGACGGCAGCGACTGAAAAACTGCTGGCCGCCAACCAGGACCGGCTCGGGGCGAATGCGATGTATCGCGTCGGCCACTGGATAACACGCGGTGAGGATACGCCGTCGATGCGTGTGCATGCGGCCGGGCCGGGGACGGTCATGATTTTCTTCCGCCCGGTCGATACGTCCGCGATCGCGCGCAATTATGCAGAGGGGGTGACGCTCACAGTCTCGTCCGTGCGCCGCAATCCACCGGAATGTGTGGAGACCCGCGCCAAGGTGACGAGCAAGATGAATCAGATCCTTGCCGAACTGGATGCGGCGACCCGGGGTTCCCTGCCGCTGATGCTCGATCTGAACGGGAACATAGCCGAAACCTCTGTGGCGAATTTTTTCCTCGTGCGCGATGGCGTTGTCTGGACCGCGCCAGAGCGCAACATCCTCGAGGGGGTGACGCGAAAGGTTCTGTTTGAGCTGTGCGAGCGTCTGGAAATCCCTCTGGAGGAGAAGCTTTTCACGATGTACGACGTGGCACAGGCGGAGGAGTGTTTCATTACCTCGAGCGCGATCTGCGCGACGCCGGTCTCATCCGTTGACGGTTTTGCACCCAAATTTGATATCCCTGGGCCCATTACGACTCGCCTGATTGACGCATTCGCCGCTGACACGGGCTACGATTTCCGCCAAGTGGGTGCCGTCGCCTAGGAGGCTGACATGTCCGAATTGAATGCGTTCAACTTTCACGCCTGGATCGACGCGCATCGCGATCTCCTGAAGCCACCGGTTGGCAATGCGGTCGTCTGGAAGGACACGGACTTCATTGTGATGGTCGTCGGCGGGCCAAATCGCCGGACCGACTTTCATGATGATCCGTATGAAGAGTTCTTCTACCAACTCGAGGGGAACATGGTCCTCCGGATCATGGAGGATGGCCAACCACGCGACCTTCCGATCAATGAGGGCGACATTCTTCTTTTGCCCCCGCATGTTCGTCATTCCCCGCAAAGACCCGAGCCGGGAAGTGTCGGCCTCGTTGTCGAGCGGCGGCGTCCGGAAGATCAGCTGGATGGGTTCGAGTGGTTCTGCGGTACGTGTGACGCCTTGTTGCACCGTGTTGAGCTGCACGTGGGCAATATCGTGGAAGACTTGCCGCCCTTGTTTGAGGTGTTTTACAACACGGTGGAGTTGCGGACCTGCGCCGCGTGCGACACGGTCCATCCCGGGCGCGATAGTACCGTTTAACTATTTGAATTTGAACACGATTATACCATTTTTGCGATATTTCGCCTGTCATCGGTTCAGAACTACACAATTCTCTTTATTCGGGGTGAGATAACACTGTAGTTCTATCTATGGGGGTTTAGTGCAGGTTTAACGACACTAAAAGGTGAGCGGAATGGCCTTGTTACACGAACACAACCCAACAGATGCATCGCGTCGACGCGCCGTCCTCATCGTCGATGACGAGGAACTCCAACGCAACCAGTTGGTCGATTGTTTGTCCGACCTGGACGTCGTCATTTTTCAAGCCGGAAACGGCGCTGAAGCGCTGGAGATCATTGATGATCAGGTGCCGAGCCTAATCATCATGGATATTCGAATGCCGGTCATGGACGGTGTGACAACGGTCGATGAGCTGTCCAACCGTGGCGGTGAGATGAAGATTATCCTGATGACGGGAGATCCGATGTCCCTCGAGGCAGCCTACAAGCGGCGGCCGAATGTCTTCACCATTATCGAGAAGCCGTTGCCGCTGCGCGTCTTGCGCCGTTTCGTTATCGAGGCTCTTGGGCTTGCAGCGTAGGTAGCGCTGTCGCGAACGCGTCTTCCTCTTCCTGCGTGATGGGCAGTTCCACCATGAACTCACAGCCGCCATCCACGTTCTGGGCGACGATCGTGCCCCCCATGGCATTGACGATTCCATAGCTGACGGAAAGACCTAGTCCGGTTCCGATACCCACCTCCTTCGTGGTGAAGAATGGGTCAAATATTCGCTCAAGTGTCGTATCCGGAATACCACCACCGGTATCGCGAACGCGAATGCAGACCACCGCGTCCTCCGTGTCCTCTCTCAGTTCCACACTGATCGATCCGACCACCTCGGGACCGTCGCCGACAGGCGACGTTTCACGGATGGAATCCCGGGCATTGGTAATCATGTTGATCAATACCTGCTCTAGTTGAGACTCGCTGCCGAGCACGGCGTGATTGTCCTGGGGTAGCTGAATGTCCAGAGCGATACTTTCCAGCTCGAGCTGGCCTCGCATCATCTCGCAGGAATTTCGGACTGCGCGACCAGGATTGAATGGTGCGAAGTCCGATGTGTCCTGGCGACTGAATACCCGCATGTGCAGGATGATTTTCCCCATACGCCCGGCCTGTTCGCTAATGAGCTCCAGATTCTCTTGCGCATAGCTCAAATCGGCCGTGCCTGCGTCCGCCCGGATCAACACATTGTCGGCGGCCATCCGCATGATGTTCAGGGGTTGGTTCAATTCATGTGCGATTCCGGCTGCCATCTCGCCGACGGTGGCGAGTTTCGATGCCTGGGTCAGCTGCGACTGCAGAGACTTCTGCTCCGTGATGTCGCGGACCAGAGAGATGTGCATCGTACCGTGTGGGCTCTCGAACTGGGTCATCGCCACTTCGATCGGTATTCTGGATTGATCCTGGTGAATGCCGATCATCTCGCGCGTCGAAAATTGTGGTCGAGGACCAGCATCGGAATTGCCGGACGCGGATTGATAGGTGATCGGCACCAGATCGCGGAGATTCATGCGAACAATGGCTGCGTGATCGAAACCAAATATGTCTTCGCTCGCGCGGTTCGCCATGATGATGTCGCCGCGCGCATCCGCGACGATGATCGCGTCAGCGGCATTTTCAAGTACGGTGTCGAGCATCTCTTCGCGCTCTGCCAGATCGGAAGCGATGAGGTCCCGTGAGATTGCTGCCGACAGGATGTTGGCCACGGTTTGGAGGAAAGTGACTTCGTCTTGCGTAAATTCGCGCCGTGTCCGGTTGTGAATGATGAGGATGCCGCGCGGGGTGTTGTCTTCGCCGGCGATGATCACACTCGCGGCCGAGACCGTGCCTATGTCCTCCATGATCGGGCTGGTAACGTCGGGGCTCTCCGGGTCTCCTCTGTGAAAAATCACAGGCGTCAGCGCCGCCGCTTCGAAAACTGTTTTGAGATGCCGAATGCGTGGCTCGACGGGCCAACCGATATATTTGCGGCCCGTATCACTGGCCGCGATGATGCTGAATGCAGACCCTGCGCGTTCGCGCTGGGAAATCAGGCAAAAATCGACACCCATGATTTTTGTGATGACGTTGGCCGTCCGGTTCAACAACAGGTCGAGGTCGGGTTCGCTCAAGGCGCGTTGCCCGATATCCATGATCGCTGCTTGCTGTTCAGCCCGCGCGGCGAGGGCGAGTTCCGTATCCTTTCGATTCGTGATGTCTTCGATGACAACGATCAAATAGGGCTCCTGGGAACCCGATTGATCAGTCTTCGAGGCCGTCACGGCAACCCAGACCGGGCTGCCATCCTTTCGAATGTAGCGCTTCTCCCGCGTGTAGGCGTCGTTGGTGCCGGCGATCAGACCAGAGCGGTCATCGAGGTCATCCGACAGATCGTCGGGGTGCGTGATGTCCCGGAATGACAGTTTGCGCAGTTCGGACTCCGTGTACCCAACAATCTCGCAATACCGCGCGTTGATCCGAAGCCACTGCCCCTCAAACGAGAGATGCGCGATTCCCACCGCGGCCTGATCGAAGGTCGCCCTAAACCGCTCTTCTCGTTCGCGTATTTCCTGCGCGGCGCGGACCTGGCTGGTGATGTCATAAGAAACGCCGCCGACACCAGCCACTTCATTGTTGGAATCAAAGACCGGGAATTTGGTGACCCGGATAATGATGTCCTCGCCGTCCTTGCCCGGAACTGTGATGTCTGCGGTCCGTGTTGTCTGCGTGCGCAAGACTTCACGGTCGAATTCGTCCACCTGTGGGGCCCAGGCCGCGTCGTGGGTAACACTGAGTGACTGACCGGCGACCGCGGAATCCGGAATGCCGAATGTTCGCCGATAGGTTTGGTTGATCTCCTGAAGATTTCCCAGCGTGTCCTTAATCGATTGATTGAACGGACTATTGTCCCAGAACGCCCGGAATCGCGCCTCGCTTGCCTGGAGTGCCAATTGTGAGCGTTTCAACGCGTCGATATCTTCGATCACCGTGTTGAAATAGTGCGGGGACCCATCGCTCCGGCGAGCCAACGCGGGCGTGGTTTTCACCCAGATGATCTGGCCGTCCTTGCGCCGGTATCGTTTTTCCATCGAATAGGAATCGATTTCGCCCGCGACCAGCTTCGCGTTCATCTCGGCATTTCTGGCGATGTCTTCTGGGAGTGAGATGTCCTCGAACGTCAGCTGTATGAGTTCGTCGATCGGATACCCCGTAATTTCTGCCATTTTCTGGTTCACGCGAATCCATCGCCCGTCCAGTGTCAGATGGGTCATTCCGACCGACGCGGTCTCGAACGTATGTAGATAAGGCCGGAGCCGGCCCTTGAGCCGGTTGATCCTGTGCAACGCAACGGCGACGCCGATCAAAAGAGCGACGAACAGGATCAACGCGACCCATATGGCCGCGCCGGCATCGTTCATGGAACCAAGCATGTCGAGCGACATCTACGCTCTCCGAATTGGTGGGACACCAAAGCCTAGCCCCCATCCACTCTTGGTTTCAACGCCACTATTGTGTGCAACCGAGAGGGGGGCTCTGACCACCATACCGGGCACGCATCAGCGCGTTACGATTTGCGGCGGCTTGTGGGCCGTTACCGTTGGCAACTCGTCCTCAAAGCGCGCGACATCCACAAGTGCGCTATGTGCACTTGGGCCTTGTCCAAGCCTCGACGTGCCGACATCGCGCGTCAGGACGTTTGGATTGCCGTGTTTGTCGAGGCTTTTCTCTGCGCCGGGTTCCGCCGGATCGTACCAGGCACCGGTGGCAAACTGGATTACCCCCGGGCGAACCTCCTCGGTGACGAGAACGCCGGCCAATGCGGCACCACGTGTATTGAAAACGCGCACGACGTCGCCATCAGAAATCCCGCGTGCTTCTGCATCGACCGGATGAATCCATACGGGTTCGCGTTCATGGATCTTGCTGTCCCGGCTGACACGCCCATTGTCCAACTGGCCGTGCAGGCGCGTGCGCGGTTGGTTGGAGATCATGTGCAACGGATAGGTTTTCGCCGTTTCCGCGCCCAGCCATTCGGTTGGTTCGCGCCAGACCGCGTGGCCGGGGCAATCGTCGTATCCGAACCCGTCGACCACATCCGAGAAGATTTGAATCTTCCCCGATGGCGAATTCAGCGGAGCGCCCTCGGGGTCTGCACGAAATGATTCGAGCATCACAATCGGCTTTTCAGCGCGTGGCGTTTCCACATGACCAGTCAGCCAGAACTCATCGAATGACGGCAGGGTCAGGTCCTGCTCCGCCGCCTGCTGGCGTGCGCGGTCATAGAGATGGCGCAGCCACTCGGCCTCGTCACGGCCCTCGGTGAAGGTCTCTCTGGTCCCCGCGCGGTGAGCGAGCCCGCTGAATATATCGAAGTCGTTCCGCGCCTCGCCGACGGGATCGATGGTCTGATCCATCGCCATGATGAAGCGATCCTTCGAAGTCGCACCGATATCGTTGCGCTCCAACGTTGTCGTTGATGGCAACACGATGTCGGAGAATTTGGCGGTGGCCGTCCACCATGGTTCGTTGATGATAATGGTCTCGGGGCGCTGCCATGCCTGTACAAGTCGGTTCAGGTCCTGATGGTGATGGAACGGATTGCCGCCGCACCAGTAGACAAGGCGGATGTCGGGGTAGGTGCGGGTCTCCCCGTCGAACTCGTAGCTGCTGCCGGGATTGAGCAACATGTCCGAAATGCGCGCGACGGGAATCCATTCAGAGCATGGATTGTCGCCGGTCGAGAGGGACGGGGTGGGTGCGGGGCGTCGTGGGTTGCCGGTATTGCCCATGCTGCCATAGCCGAATCCCAGTCCGCGCCCGGGAAGGCCGATGCCACCCAGCATCGCAGCGAGCGTCACGGTCATCCAGAACGGCTGTTCGCCATGCTCGCCGCGCTGCAGAGACCAATTGGTGTTGATGAAAGTTCGCTTCGTGGCCATGCGCCGCGCGAGTTGGCGAATGGTGTCGGCGTCGATGTCGCAGATCGGTGCCGCCCAGTCGGCGTCCTTGGCGATGCCATCATCCGAGCCCAGAAGGTAGGGCAGAAACTTTTCATACCCAACGCAGTAACGGGTAAGAAACTGCTGGTCTGCCAGCCCTTCCGTCTCAAGCGTGTGTGCCAGCGCGAGCATCAGGGCGACGTCGGTATTGGGGCGCACGGCGAGCCACGTCGCGCCAAGATGCGCCGCGACATCATCCCGGATCGGTGAGACGTTGACGATTTCCACGCCTGCCTCGACCGCAGCCTTGAGCGACGGCCCGGAGATATGTTCCGCGGGACCGCCGGACAGGACCTGCATGTTCTTAAGCGGCACACCACCGAACGCGACCATAAGCTCGGTGTTGGCGGCGATCGAATCCCAGCTCGTGTAGTCGGTCATAGCCGCGCGAGCAGAGCCTAGAATATGCGGCAGAATCGCGTACCCGGCAGCGATCGAATAGGTGTGTTTTTGCGCCGTGAAGCCCCCGATCGTGTTCAGGTAGCGGTGCAACTGGGTCTTGGCATGATGGAAGCGCCCGGCGCTCGACCAGCCGTAAGAGCCGCCAAAAATTGCGCTGTTCCCGTGCTCGCCACGAACCCGGCCCACTTCGGCAGCAACGATATCCAGCGCCTCGTCCCAGGGAACGGCGACGAACGGCTCGGCGCCGCGCTGCGCACGATTGCCGCCCGGCCCATGGTCAAGCCAGCCTTTTCGGATCATCGGTTGTGCAACACGGCTCTCGTCATAGACCGCGTCGGGCATGGAGCTGATGAGCGGCGAGGGGTCGGGATCCTTTTCAAAGGGTCGCACGCCGACAATTCTGCCTTCATCGACTTCCGCCGTGAATGCGCCCCAGTGGGAGGAATGTCTGCGAAGGGTTTTCGTCATGCTGTTGTCCTTGGTGCCCCGCGAGATTGCCCATGGAAGTGAGGGTCTGTCAAAGCGTGAGAGAGAGCGTACAATTGATCAGGAATTCAATTCAGGAGAGTGGCATGGATGTACGTCTCGACGGACGGACCGCACTGATAACCGGCGCGAGCGAAGGGCTCGGTTTGGCGATGGCGCGAAAGTTCGCAGAATCGGGTGCAAACGTTGCGATGGTTTCGCGCTCGGCAGACAATTTGGAGGCGGGGCGCCAGGAGATTATGTCGGCGGTCGGCGGCAACAAGGTGAAGGTCGAGGCTTTCCCCTGCGATGTGACCGACACGGGCCAGATCGCCAGGATGTGGCAGTCGGTGACTGACAGCTTCGGTGCCGTGGATATTCTGGTGAACAATGCCGGCCAGCATGCCATCGGTCCATTTCTGGAATGCGATGATGAACGTTGGCAAGCCGATCTTGACCTCAAGCTGTTTGCGGCCATTCGGCTGGGCCGACTTGCGATGCCGGGCATGGCCGCGCGCAAGTGGGGACGGATCATCAACGTGCTGGCGGTCAGCGGGAAGGCGCCGGGCGCGGGAAGCGCCCCGACATCCGTGTCACGCGCAGCCGGAATGGCCTTGACCAAGGTGATGGCGGGCGAGGGCGCGCCGGACAATATCCTCGTGAACGCACTGCTCGTCGGGCTGATTAAGTCGGGCCAGCATGAGCGGCGGCATCAGGTGCAGGCGCCAGACAAAACATACGAGGAGTATATGGCCGGTCGCGGCGCCGGGATTCCGCTGGGCCGGGCGGGCGAGGCAGAGGAATTTGCCAATATCGCCTGTTTCCTCGTCTCCGATGCGGGGTCTTATGTGACCGGTACTGCCATCAATGTGGATGGTGGGCGTTCGCCGGTCGTTTAGGTCGCGGTTCCCACTTTCATCCATTGTATCTGCATGGGGTGATGACCATCGGCGTCCGATCGGTTAGCTTCCGCGCGAATTTATTTCTGAGGGGGCTTCTGTGTCCGGTGATGTAACTGTGCGCGCCGCAGAATTGACGGCGCTGATATCCGAAATGGTCCGCCTTGGCGGTAGCCACGAAGACGAGTGCCGGATTGTGTCCGAGCATCTCGTCGGCGCGAACCTGTCAGGTCATGACAGCCACGGCGTGGGCATATTCCAGGCCTATGTGAACAATCTGCAGCGTGGGCTCCTCGTGCCGAATGTTTCGGCGAAACGCTATCTCGATGAAGGCGTCTTTCTGCAGTATGACGGGCAGAAGGGATACGGCCAGAGCGTTGCGGCCGAAGTCACGGAACATGCGATCACACGTGCGCGGGCCATCGGAATCTGCGTTGCCACGCTTAAGAACTCTCACCATATCGGACGTGTCGGCACCTATGCGGAGATGATCGCGGCAGCTGGTTTCGTCTCGATCCATTTCACCAACGTCACCGATCATCACACGATGGTGGCGCCGTTCCGTGGTGCTGAATCCCGGTTCGGGACCAACCCGATCACCATGGCGATGCCGACGTCCAACCCCGAGGAACCCATCATTCTCGATATGGCGACCAGCGTCGTCGCCATGGGGAAAGTTCGCGTCGCAAATGATTCCGGCAAAACCGTACCCGAAGAATGGCTGATCGACAGTGAAGGGCAGCCCAGCAGTGACCCGGGGGTCATGTTCAACGATCCGCTCGGCGCGTTGCAGCCGTTTGCCGAGCATAAGGGCTATGCGCTGTGCCTCATGGCCGAATTGATGTCCGGCGCGCTGTCTGGTGGCGGCACGATCCAGCCCGGCAATGAGCGCCTCGACGGGATCATCAATACGATGACCATGATCATCATGGATCCGCACCGGCTCGGGGATGCGAATGCGATCGCCCGGGAAGTCGACGCGATGGTCGACTACACGAAGAGCGCGCGCCCCGCCGATCCGGAGAAACCTGTGCTGGTGCCGGGTGACCCAGAGCGCATCGCCCGCAAGGAGCGCGGTGCGAATGGCATCTTCATACCCGAGGGGACATGGGTGTTGCTGCTGGAGGCGGGAGAGAAGCTCGGCCTTGATCGTTCAAGGGCGCTGGAGATTGCCGGACTGGCCTAGTCGTCACCCAGAATTTCCGCCAGGGGCACCGAGCGGCGTTCGTTTGACGACTTCGCAGCCGCGAGCACGACGGCGAGAGGGAACAGCCCGTCTTGCCCATCGACTTCGGGTTTGCGGCCCTCGGACGCGGCATCCGCGAAGTCTTCCAGCTCGACGAGCAGGTGATCGGCGGGCGTGTACGCGACGGGTGAGGGCGCTGTTTCGCCGGTGCGCTGGATGCGCAGGCCATCATTGTCCATATCAAAGAACGCGTTGGCCTTGGTGCCGTGGATCACGAGCGTAAACCGGCGTGGCGAAATGTAATCGGCTGCGACATAGCCGACGGCGCCGGATTTGAACTGCATGAGCAGGGCGGTGACGTCCTCGATCTCGGGCTCCGTCTCGAGACGGTTGAAATAGGCCGTGACCTCTCCGGCATCGCCCAGCAGATAGAGCAGGTTGTCGATCTGATGGATGCCGATCTGCATCAGGCAGCCGCCGGGAATTTCCGCGGGGTCCGTGCGCCAGGCACCGGGCTTGAGCTTCAGGCCGTTGTCGTTGGAGAACACGCCTTCTGCGAGGCTGACGCGGCCAAGCTCCCCGCTGTCGATCAGGTGTTTGAGGTATCGCAGCGCGCCATTGCGGCGGTACGAATGCCCGACGGCCAGAACAACGCCCGCCGCTTCACAGGCCGCGATCATCGCGCGGCCATCGGCAATCGAGTTCGAAACGGGTTTCTCGACGAAGATATGCTTGCCCGCAGCAGCTGCAGCTTCGGTGCCGGGGCGATGTGCGGAATTCGGTGTTGTCAGAATGACCCCGTCGAGATCATCGAGCGCCAGCATCGCCTCATAGGACGGCATCGCTTCGCAGTCGAACTTGGTTGCGAATGCGGCCGCTTTCTCTTCGCTGCGCGTGTAGCAGGCGCGGAGATCGAGCTTGTCGGTCTTCGCAATAACCCCGGCCAGGACATCCGACCACCAACCAATTCCAACGATGCCGACCCGCATCAGATTTTGTCTTCCCACTTCGCGAGGAATGGGCCAACGATTCCGGCCCATTCTTCGGGATGGCGGCGATACGAATAATGGCCACCTTCCTCGACGAGAACGAGTTCCGACCCCTCGATCGCCTCATGCAGGTCTTCGGAGAAGTAGAAGGGGACGGTCGCATCGTCGCGGGTGCCGACGATCAGGGACGGGTTCTTGATCTTTGTGATTTCGTCCAGGCGGTCATGGTTCAGTGTCATGTCGATGCGCGCGGCCAGAATCTCCGGCTCGGCGATGGTCTCGAGTGAGCGTTTCTCCAGCTCCATGACCTTGTCGAGGTTATGACGGAACTGCATGCAGCCGTTGGTGAACAGGGAACTGACCCGCACATATGCCTCCTTGCCCTCGGCCAGGGCGATCTCACGGCGCGCGGTCTGCACCCGACGGATATACTCGTCGGCCTTGGTCCAGGTGTTCGAGAAGATGCAGCAGCGGAACCGGTCGGGGTGGTCGATCGCCAGGTTCTGCAGGATGGCGCCGCCGGTCGAGGTGCCCAGCACGTGGGCCTTCTCGATGCCCAGCGTGTCCATCAGCGCGATGACGTCGTCTGCGATGTGCTGGGTCGAGTAGCCGTCGGGGCCGGGGAAATCGCTGTCACCCGAACCGCGATGGTCGAACGAGATACAGCGATAGCGATCCGAGAAAATCTTGCGCTGGTAGTCCCAGGAATTCATCACGCCGACCAGGCCGGGAATGAAAATGAACGGCGGTCCGTCACCCATCTGATCCACATTGAGTGTCAGTCGTCCGACGTCGATTCTTTCGGCCATTGTGATTTCCCTTAACGGTTCTGGTGCGCGCGAAGTGTCTCACAGCGCAAATCGTCGCGCATCCGTCGCAGGTGAATGTCACTTGCGACAAAAGTTCACGGATGGGGCCGTTTAGATGGCTCCGGTTTCTCGCAGGGCGGCGATCTCGTCTTCCGATTTTCCCAATGCCGTGAGGACCTCTTCTGTGTGCTCACCCAGGACGGGCGGCGCACGACGCACAGAGGCCGCGGTATCGGAGAAGCGGAACGGGATGCCGGGGAGCGCAATAAGACCCTCAGTCGAGTGTTCGGCCTCGGTCACGAGTTCCCGCGCGATCGTGTGATCCGCCGTCAGCGCCTGCTCGACCGTATTGATGGGCGCGCAGGAAACCTTGGCGGCCAGGAGCTTCTCGATCCAATTGTCGGTGTCGTTGGTGCGGAACAGATCCGAGATCATGCCATCGCAGGCGCCACGGTTCTCGACCCGGTCCCGGTTGCGCGCGAATTTCTCATCGTCCGCCCATTCAGGCTTGCCGACCGTCTCGCAGAATGTCCGGAACTGGCCGTCATTGCCGATCGAAAGTGCGATCATGCCGTCGCGTGTCGGGTAGGCGTTGTAGGGCACGATGTTCGGGTGCCCGTTTCCATAACGACCGGCGGGATTGCCCGAGGCCAGGAAATTCGCCGCCACATTGGCCAACAGCGAAACGCCGGTGTCGTAAAGCGAGACCTCGACATACTGGCCCTTGCCGGTGCGGTGCCGCGCCTGTAGCGCCGCCAGGATTGACGAGAGGGCGTACATGCCCGTGCCGATATCGACGATGGCGACACCCAGCTTCATCGGATCGCCGTCGGCCTCGCCGGTGATACTCATTAGGCCGCTCTCGGCCTGCAGGAGAAAGTCGTAACCGGGTAGGCCGGCCCGCGGGCCGGTTGAGCCATAGCCGAGGATTGAAGCCCGGATGATCTGGGGTGCGTTCTCTTCGTACCAGGCGGCGTCGAAGCCGAACCGCGCCAGCGTACCGAGCTTGAAATTGTCGATGACGACATCTGCGTCTGACAAAAGCTCCGCCAGGACTTCGCGCGCCGCGGCTTCCTTCAGGTTGAGCGTGATGCCGCGCTTGTTGCGGTTCACGCCCAGATAGTAGGCGGATTCCTCGCCGACGAACGGAGGGCCCCAGGCACGGGTATCGTCACCGCGGCCGGGCTGCTCGACCTTGATCACGTCGGCGCCCATGTCGCCCAGAAGCATGGCGCAGAAGGGCCCGGCGAGAACCCGGGTCAAATCGATGACCCGGATTCCGTCGAGCGCGCCGGGAGCGGCAGTTTCGGTCATGGTTCTTGCTCAGCCAGGCTTGAGCTGGTTGCGGTTATTGTCCAGATCGTCGAGATACTGATCGACGATTTCCTTGTTCTTCATGCGGAACTTCATGAAGTCCGGCTTGCGCTTGTCGAGGAAGGCTTGCATGCCCTCGATCGACTCTTCGCTGCCCCAGACATGCGCCAGCAATTCCATGCCGTGCTGCCAAGACGCGTAGAGCTGGTCCGACTCATGGTTGAGAGACTTCTTGGTCATGCGGAGGGTCTGACCGCTATGGCTCTTGATGGTCTCGCACCATTTGTCGGTCTCGGCGCGGAGATCGTCATGCGGCACGACTTTGTTGATCAGGCCGATATCGACGGCTTCCTGTGCCGTGAATGTGCGGGCCAGGAAGATCATCTCGCGGGCCAGCCGCTCGCCGATGATGCGCGGAATGTACTGGGTGGCACCAACGGTCGGGCAGGCGCCGACTTTCGCGCCGGATTGGCCAAAATTGGCGCGGTCGGAGGCGATGACCATGTCGCACCACAGCGCCAGCTCATGTCCGCCACCCATGCACCAGCCATTCACCATGGCAATGACCGGGATCGGCAGGCCGCGGATCGTCATCGCGGTCGCGAGCATGCGGTCGTTCCAGTGATAGGCGTTGGTCCAGTTCAGCTTCATCATGGCGCCGAAGTCGCCGCCCGCTGAGAAGGACTGGTCGCCGGCGCCGGTCACGACCGCGCAGGCGATGGAAGCGTCGTTGCGGGTGGATTTCAGCGCTTCGACCAGCTCATCCAGCGTGTGCTCACGAAAGGCGTTGCGCGCTTCCGGCCGGTTGATGGTAACCCAGGCGACGTTGTCTTTCACTTCGAAGAGGATGTCTTCGAAGTCATCCGATGTGGGCGTATTGGACATGGTTGGCTCCCCTAAATATCCGTTCTTGATTCCCTAAGCTGTCAGGACAGCGAGTGCAACGAAGGATGTATGCACACCGCAGTACTGGCCGGTTTGTCCGGACATATATACAGTCCGGCGAATGTCGACAATCGCAGCGTTCCGGTATGTGAACCCGCTGGCTTGTCGTGTGGAAACTATTCGGCGAAACGGATCACTATGAACGGCAAAACACCAATCCAGTCTGTCCTGATCATCGGTTACGGCGTGATGGGGAGAGGGGTGTCGGCGACATTCGCAGCCGCTGGCTTCGACACCATGGTCAAGAGCAGCCGCGCGGCGGAGCTCGACGATTTGCCGCCCGGTGTGACGGCAACGGCCGACTTTCCCGCCGCAGCGCCGGACCTGGTGATCGAATTCGTGCCGGAGGATGTGACAATCAAGCAGCAGGTGTTCGCGGGCGTCGAGGCGGCCTGGCCCGACGATGATGTGATCATCGCCACCGGCACATCGGGCATGTCGCTGGACACCTTGGCCGCGCCTCTGGCGAAGCCGCAGCTGTTTACCGGCGTACATTACTTCATGCCTGCCGATACGACGGCTGTCGCCGAAGTCATGGCGGGACCGGGCGCACCCGCCGAAATCGTCGATGCGGTCGCCGATGCCGTGCGCCGTACGGGCAAGGAGATCGTCACACTCTACAAGCCGATCGTCGGGTTCCTGATCAACCGCCTGCAGCACATCATTCTCCACGAGGCCTACTATCTCGTCGAGGAAGGCGTCGCGACCCCGGAAGACATCGATATGGCGGCCCGCAAGATGCTGGCGCCGCGCATGTGTCTGAATGGTCTGATCGAACAGAAAGACACCTCGGGCCTCGAGATTCACGCCCTGGCGCAAAGCTCGATCGTGCCTGAATTGCATCCGGTGGACACGCCCAATCCGCTGATCCAGGACATGGTGGCGCGCGGCGAAGTCGGGTTGTCGGCCGGCGAGGGATTCTATGATTGGGACGGTTGCGACGTGGATCTCGTTCGCAAGCAGTCATCAGAACGCTTGCGCAAACTCTCGAAATTCCTTGATGATGAGCTTTCGGAATACGCGCCAGGTACGAAGCCAAAGACGCGCGAGTTGAAACGCGGCCGCTAAGCCGGACCAAGCCCGGGTAAAGAACCGAACGGAGACACATGATGAAGATCACGAAAATCGAAACCATCGCGGCAGACTTGCCGCTCGTCCGGCCGTTCAAGATGTCGGGTGTTGAAATCTCCACTTCGGAAAATGTTTTCGCGCGCATCGAAACCGATGACGGGCTGGTCGGTTGGGGCGAGGCGTCTTCGTCTCCGTCCATGACCGGCGAAACCATCGAGAGCATTGTCGCGGCCATCAAGTTTCTGACGCCGTTCATGGAAGGACGCGATCCGTCCGCGTTCGAGGAAAACCTCAACGAGATGGACTGGCGGATGTATGGCAATGCCAGCGCCAAAAGCGTGATCGAGATGGCGTGTTACGACCTCGCCGGCAAAGCGCAACAGAAGACGGTTGCAGAGCTGCTGGGCGACGTACACCGGACAGTCGTACCTGTCCTGTCCATGCTGGCAACGGGCAACATCGAAGTGGATGTGGCCGAAGCCGGAGAGCGCGCCGCTGCGGGTGTGACCCATATGAAGATCAAGGTCGGCGGCAAGCCGGTCGAGCAGGATATCGAGCGCACCCTGGCCATCCGCAAGGCGGTGAATGGCGGCGTGCAGCTGTCCGCCGACTGCAATCAGGGCTGGACCCGTGCGGAGGCGCTTGAGTTTGCCGCAGGAGCGAGCGAGGCTCTCGATTTCCTCGAGCAACCCGTGATGGGACATGACGTCGAGAGCATGGCAGCGATTGCGGCCGCTTCGGCGTGCCCGATCGGGGCCGACGAGGGTCTGCACAGCTTCGATGATGTGCGAAAGCATCACGCGATGGGTGCCGCGCAGGGTGGCAGCATCAAGATGATCAAGCTGGGTGGCGTGACGCGTGCCCATCAGGCAACGAAACTGTTCGATGAACTGGGGATGCACGTCAATCTCGCGGGCAAGATCGCCGAAACCAGCATTTCAAGTGCGGCGGTATTGCATCTCGGTGCGGCGGCGCCGTCGATCGAATGGGGAACCAGCTGCACCTGCCAGTTTCTGAAGACGGACATCGCGCGAAACCCGGTGCAGGTGATCGACGGCAAGGCGAATGTCCCAACCGGTGCCGGACTGGGTGTCGAGGTCGACGAGGACGCGCTGGCCGAGTTTGCCCGCTAGGCGATCCGTCTAACTGGTGTTCCAGTCCCGCGAAAGTTCGAGCGAATAAACGAACCGGTCTTCCGGGTGGATGCTGATGGTCGTCTCGAACACGCGTCCGTCCTGGCTCGTGTAACGGCGGTTGATCGTCATCGCCGCGGTGTCCGGTTCCACTTCCAGGCGCGCAGCGAGGCTGGCGTCGATACGGCTGGCGAACATCTCGAGCTGCGCGTTGGCGATCACCTCACTATGCGCACTCTCGATGATCTTGTGCACCGGTCCATGCTCCGTCAGCACGCGCCGCGCGGTGTTCTCGAACTCCGGTAGCACATAAATTTCCTGCCAGCAGATCGGCGCGCGGCTGACGTCCGAGCGGCGAAGCCCGGAAATTCTGAACCATGTGCTGCCGGCTGTCAGCGAAAGACGCGCGGCTTGCGCATGCGCAAGCGTGACGGTTCCCATGTCCGCAAGTTCAAAGGTCGTGTCTGGATACTGCAGCAATTCCGAGAGCGTGCTGACCGACTGGACATAGGTCGCCCCCGGGGATGTCGACACAACCCGTGTGCCAGATCCCCGGCGCATGGAGACAAAACCCTGTTCGCGCAATTGTTGAAGTGCCGCGCGTACCGTGTGGCGGCTCACTCCATAATGCGTCAGCAGGTCTTTCTCTGTCGGCAGCATGGCGCCGAGCGCGTATTCGCCGCGCACAATTCGGGTGCGCAGTTCGTCCGCGATGACTTGATATAACGGGCGGCCGTCGTTGGTGTTGAGATCACTCATGCTGAGGAAAACTATAGACCGTCCGATAAATCCGCACACCTGTGGCAGATTTTGTGAGTGCGTGTCTGGCAATACAAAATACACGTAAAAATAGAATCACTTATACTCACAACCTCCTGAAAGTGGCTTGCAGAATGCAGGAGGGTACAGATGTTGGATCGAAGTACTAAGCAGTCCGCCGCGCGGCTGCTCTACTTTGACGAGCAACCATCTTCATGCATGCGGGCGATCGATGCTGCGGATGATATGCGCCTTCCCATTGAAACCGTGTCCCATCCCGACGCGTTGAACGATGCATGTCGGACATTCAAACCCTCTGCGGTGCTGGCGGTGTTACATCCCGGGGATATGCAGGCGCGTCGGGTCATCGCGGTGATATCTGTCGCGGGCCCACAATTGCCGGTTCTCGTTGCAGGCGAAGTGGATATCAGCCTCGACGAGGCGATCGGAACGGACGCGAGGGCGCTGGACCTGTATGTCCGCGGCAGTGTGCGTCTTGGCGGCAGTCTGCGCGATCTGCAACTCGCCCTGTTGTGTGCAATCTCGAGACTTCGTGGCGGGCCGATCACCTAGTTCGATTGGTCATCCCGCTTTACAGCGATTTGCCAAAGTCCCTAAGCTTCACTTTCAAACAACGACAACGCCGAAACAGGCGTGGTGAAGGGGAGCAGGATGAATTTTCCACCAGGTGATAGTTACACTTCGAACATCGACGTCATCGGGTATGACGATGTTGACGGCCGCCCGGGATTCAAGCTGGCGCTGCACAAGTCCGGGGATCGCTGGTTCCTCTATGTAGGCCAGTTCTGGTGCTCCGGCTTTTCGATCATCGAAGTTACGGATCCCGCGAACCCGCGCTTCGTGCGCTACATCGAAGGCCCCCCCAACACCTGGACCCTTCAGGTGCAGGTTGCCGACAACATGCTCATCACGTCCCAGGAAAAGATCATGGACGGCTGGGGCCATATCGACGGCCAGCCCTGGGGTGAGGGGTTCCTGCTTTGGGATCTGACCGATCCGGAGAATCCTGAACAGTTGAGTCACTGGAAGACCGGCGGCTATGGCACCCATCGGAACTACTATGATGGTGGGCGCTATGTGTACGCGACGGGCCTGCCCGAAGGGTATGAAGGAAATATCCTCCAGATCGTCGATATCGACGACCCCCGCAACCCGGTTGAGGTCGGGCGTTGGTGGATGGAAGGCCAGCATGTCGGCGGCGGCGAGGGCGGTGCGGCACCCGGAACGATGCTGCACGGCGGCGCCTATGTGAAGGGCGATCTGGCCTATTTGCCCTACAGCGCCGGTGGATTCGTTGTGCTCGATATTTCCGACAAAACCAACCCGACGCTGGTTGGGGATTTGCCGTTCTCACCGCCTTTCCAGACTTTCATCGCCGTTCACACCGCGGTGCCGCTCCTGGAGCGCGAACTGGTGATCGTCAATTCCGAGGCGATCAAGGAGAATTGCGAGGAACCACTGGGCTATGCGGGCATCGTTGATGTCAGCGACAAAGCCAACCCGCGCCTGATGTCGCTGTTCCCGCTGCCGGTGCCACCGCCTGAGGCGCCCTATGCGACCTTCTGCGCGCGCGGTGGCCGGTTCGGGCCGCACAACCAGCACCAGCCCCAGTATCAGGACATCCTCTATCAGGGTGAGGATCTTTGCTTCCTGACCTATTTCAACGCCGGATTGCGGGTCTACGACATCTCAAATGCCGAGCAGCCGCGTGAAGTGGGTTACTTCCTGCCGCCCGATCCGCTCGAGCGTCGCGGCTTGCTGCCGGCCTCGAAGCTTGTTGCGCAGAGCGAGGACGTGATTGTCGATGCACGGGGCAACATCTTCGTGTCGGACAAGAACCACGGGATCTATGTGCTGCGTTACGACGGCCTGAACCCCTGATCCGGTAGCACTTTGGGGACTTCCAGACGGCGGCGGCGCGGGATGCATCCCGTGATACGCCATGGCTTGTTGCTGTCATGGCTGGCGATCGTCGTGTTTCCACTGTTCTGGATCGTTGCGACATCGTTCAAGCCGCCGCAAGACTGGAACGCCCGACCTGCGGTTTGGTGGCCATCCGAGCCGACCCTGTTCAACTATGTCCAGGTCTGGGTGAATGACTTCGCGACGGGGATCGGGACCCCGTGGGACGGGCCCGAGGTGATCGGGCCGTGGGGCGCGCTGGTCAACACCTTCACCATCGCGCTGATATCTTCGACCGTGGCCACCGTGTTCGGGGCGGTCGTCGCCTATGGCGCCTCGCGGTACAGGATTCTGACCGATTCCCAGCTGTTGTACTTTCTGATGCTGCGCATGATCCCGCCATTCGTCGTCGCAGCCCCCGTTTTTCTATGGTTTTCGGCTTTGGGAATCGAAGACACGATTATCGGGCTGATCATGCTCTACACCCTGATCACGGTCCCCTATGCGATGCTGGTCATGAAGAGCTTCGTCGATGATTTGCCGCGTGAAATCGAATATGCGGCGGAAATGCTCGGCGCCAGCCGATGGCGGATAATTTGGGAGATCGTCCTGCCTATGTTGCGCTCCGGACTGGCCGCGACATTCCTGTTTCTCTTCATCCTGAACTGGAGTGAGTATTTCTTTGCCCTGATCCTGTCGAAGACCGATGTTTCGACCCTGCCGGTTCACCTCAATCGATGGGCAGGAAATGGCGGCGCCAACGGATTTCAGGCGGCATTGTCCGTGGGCGCGACCCTGCCTCTCATTGTCATCGGATTGCTAATCCGCAAACATCTGGTTCGGGGATTGAGTTTCGGTTTCGTCCGGCGATAGCCAACTATCCGCGCGACTTGCGGATGTTTTGCCATTGGCGGTCGATGTCTTCGAGTGCGGCCTCAATTCCGCCGACGAATGACTGAGCGGCCGGGCTGAGTGGCCTGCTCGAAGGTTCGATCAGGATGAACTCGAACTCGATTTCCGGGGTGATGATGGGCGAAAGCACGAGCCGGCCGCGACCCAGTTCGCCGATGCAGTTGGTCACCGGGAGAATCGTCGCCCAGTCGGATTCAGCGACAAACTCCAGCGTACCGGTCATGCCGTCCAGATCCATGATTCGACCGGGCGTGACGCCTGCGCTGATCATCTGGTTCTCAAGATAGGGGCGGCGGCTGTTTTCGGGCGACGGCAGGACCAGTTTCATGCCTGCAATGTCGCGAAGCCGTATCGGTTGTACATCTTGCAAGCCAAGCGCGGGACCCGATAGCAATAGCTCTTTCTCGCGATGGATCACACGTCGCGACAATCCCGGGATATCTGCCGGCGGCATCACCGGCACGATGGCGAAGTCGAGAGCCCCGGAAAGCACGTGTTCGGTGAGAGGCTGGCTGTAGGCCTCGACGATATGAACGTCGACATTGGGGTTCTCAGCGGTGAACGCCGTCAGGACATGGGCGAGCGCGCCCTTGGTGAGTGAGGGGATGAGGCCGGCGTTCACGCTTCCGGAAAGATTTCCCTGGAGTTCGCGCATATCATCTTCTGTGGCACGAACCGATCTGAGGATCGGGATACAACGTTCATAGTAACGCCGCCCGGCGACGGTCGGTTTCACACCCTGGGGTGTTCGCTCAAACAGGGTAAGGCCCAAACTATTCTCGAGGTTGCGAATTTGCTGGCTCAGACCCGACTGGGTGCATTTCGCTCTGACCGCGCCTCGGCTGAAGCTGCCTTCCTCGAACACGGCGACGAAATATTCCACTTGCCGAAAATTCATTGATGCCTCGGGCCTCGGATTCCTAATTAGAAAAACTTATGCATTATATTATTACATATAATTATTCGCGTTAGGTGGCGACTGCTAGTCTGAAGACAGAGTGGGGCAGGGGCGCGGAAGTGCCCGACCGGGAGAATTTCATGAAATTTGGACTGTTTGGCGGTGCGCAAGCCGTGCCGGGAGAAGTCGTGACGGAAGCGGCGCTCGGCTACCACGAGTATGGGGAGTATATCCAGACAGCAGAGAAGCTCGGATACGAGAGCGCCTGGCTGGTAGAGCATCATTTCACCGGCTTTTCTCAGCTCTCAGCAACTCTCAACTACATATCTTATCTATCTGGAATTACTTCTAAAATACGACTTGGTAGCGCGGTCGTCGTGGTGCCCTGGCATAACCCGGTTCTGCTCGCCGAACAGGTCGCGACGATCGATCAGCTGTCCAAGGGACGCTATGATTTTGGCATCGGCCGCGGCTATCGCGCCAACGAGTTCAACGGCTTCGGGATCGACATGTCCGATGCCGAGGACATCTTCCAGGAATCGATCGCTTTTATGCGGCGGGCGTTTACCGAAACCGAGCGCTGGTCATACGCCTCCGACAGCTGGACGTTCAACGACATCATCGTCGAGCCACCGGTGGTGCAGCAGCCACATCCGCCCATGTGGGTGGGGGCCGGCAGCGAGAAATCCATTCGTGCCGCGGCGCGCAACGGGTTCAACCTTCTGCTAGATCAGATGACACCCTTCGAGGGCATCGGAAAGCGGGTTCAGCAGTATCGCGACGAGCTTGAGAAGATGGGCAAGGATTTCGATCCGTATCGCATCGGCGTTACGCGCGGCATGATGGTTGCCAATAATGATGATGAACGGAAGGATGCGCATATCCTGCGCGGCAAGTTCATTACCGAGGTGCAGGTCCTGTCCACGGACAAGAGGTATCAGGCAAAGGCGTTCAATCCCGTCGAGAACGATGATGGCAGCAGCGGCGGCACGGATTCGGTTTCCGAGAATGGCGCCGTGCTCGGCAATTCGGACGAAATGGGTGAGCGCGTTCAGAAGCTTTACGATCTCGGCGTTCGGAACATCCTGCTGCACGATCTCAGCGGTAGCTTCGAGGGTTTGCAACAGTTCGCCGAAGAGGTCATGCCGCATTTTGTCGACAAGGACGATGCGGTGGTCGCGGCAGCGGAATAGAGGCCTGCCGAACCCGGCAGGCAGCGGAGGGTTATGATGAAGTTTGGCTTGTTTGGCGGCGCGCAGGCGGTGCCCGGGGAAGTGATCACCGAGGCGGCCCTCGGCTATCACGAATATGGCGAATATATTCAGGCAGCAGAGCGGCTCGGGTACAGCAGCGCATGGTTGGTTGAGCATCATTTCACCGGCTTTTCCCAACTCTCCGCGACACTCAATTACATCTCCTATCTTGCGGGCATCACGTCGAAAATACGCCTCGGAAGCGCGGTCGTGGTGGTGCCCTGGCACAATCCGGTGCTGCTTGCCGAGCAGGTCGCGACCATCGACCAGCTGTCCCGCGGGCGCTACGACTTCGGCGTCGGCCGCGGGTACCGGGCGAACGAGTATCACGGGTTCGGCCTCGAGATGGCCGATGGCCAGGAGATCTTCGAGGAATCGATCAATTTCATACGTCGCGCCTTCACCGAGACCGAGCGCTGGTCCTACAAGTCCGACCGCTACACGTTCAATGACATCATCGTCGAGCCGCCGGTGGTCCAGAAGCCCCATCCGCCGATGTGGGTGGGTGCCGCCAGTGAAGGCTCCATCCGCGGTGCCGCGCGCAACGGCTACAACCTGCTGCTCGCACAGGTTCCGTCCTTCGAGGCCATTGCAGAAAGCGTGAATTTCTATCGTGACGAGCTCGACAAGATGGGTGAAGAGTTCGATCCCTACCGGATCGCGGTGACGCGGGGGATGATGGTCGCGAATGACGATGCGGCGCGCGCCGAGGCGCATGTCCTGCGCGGCAAATTCCTGACCGAGGTGCAGGTGCTCGCCACCGATCCGCGGTTCCAGTCGAAGACCTTCGTTCCCGCCGCACGGCACAAGAATCGTGGCGATCCGACCGAGACATCCGAGGCCGGCGCGATCATCGGCAGTTCCGAGGAGATGATCGAACGGATCGAGCGACTTTACGAGATCGGGGTGCGCGACGTGGCGCTGCACGACCTGAGCGGCAATTTTGAGGCCCTGGAACAGTTTGCCGAAGAGGTGATGCCGCACTTCGCTGATCGCGACGACGACGCTGTGAAGGCGGCGGAGTAGGCAACACCGCGTATCGGCCACGCTGTGCAGTAAGTTATGGGCTGCGGCCCGGCGTTTGCGTAGGACGCTGGTGACAGGACCGCTATGATCGCGTGTCTGTCGTTCGAACGGGCATATCATTTTGTGAGGGGAAACACGTCCCGTGGAAGACACGATTTTCGGTACCGGCCCGTATGCCGTCAGCCAACCCGTTGCCCGTACCGAGGATCCGCGATTGTTGCGTGGCGGCGGCGTCTACACCGACGACCGGAACCTCGACGGGCAGGCGTATGCGGTGTTCCTGCGGTCCCCTGTGGGACATGGCGAAATCACCAAGCTGGATGTCTCGGCCGCGAAATCCGCGCCGGGCGTGCTTGCGGTTCTCACCCATGAAGACATCGAGACCGCGGGTCTTGGCAGCTTGCCGAACAATCTTCCGGTTAAAAGCCGTGATGGCTCTGCGCTGATCAAACCCAACCGGCCGCTCCTGGCGACGGGGCGGGTCCGCCATATCGGTGAGCCGATTGTGGCGGTGATCGCCGAGAGCATGGCGCAGGCGCGCGACGCGGCCGAGCTCGTGGAACTCGACATCAAGGCGTTGCCGGCGGTAACGGATCTCGTCGCCGCCGTGTCCGAAGGCGCCCCGCAGCTTCATGGCGAAGCCGCAGGCAATGTCTGTCTGGACTTCCAGATGGGCGACGCCGACGCGACGGCGGCCGCTTTCGATGGGGCCGCGCATGTCGCGCGGCTGCATCTGGTCAACAATCGCTGCATCGTGTCGGCGATGGAGCCGCGCGCCGCGGTTGCCGACTATGACAGCGATGCGGACCGTTATCTGCTCTATGTCTGCTCCCAGGGCGTCATGGGCATGCGGAATATTCTCGCAAACGCCATCATGAATTGTGCGCCCGAGAAGATTCGCGTGATCACGGGTGAAGTCGGCGGCTCGTTCGGCATGAAGTCGATGCCCTATCACGAATACCCGGTCATTATGCTGGCGGCACAACAGCTCGGACGGCCTGTCAAATGGACAGCCGACCGCAGTGAGAGCTGCGTATCGGACCATCAGGGCCGCGCCAGCCAGTTCGACGCCGAGCTCGCACTTGATGCGGACGGCAAGTTTCTAGCGGCGCGCGTTCACGGCCTTGCAGACATGGGCGGGTATCTGACGGGGACGGGGCCGCTCGCCCAGTCCGTCAACATTGCCAAGAACCTGCCCTGCATGTACGGCACCGCCGCGATCGACGTGAACATGAAATGCGTGTTCACGAACACGGTCTATGTCGGTGCGTACCGCGGCGCGGGGCGCCCCGAGGGCAATTTCATCATGGAGCGCCTCGTGGATACGGCGGCCCGGGATATGGGCATCGACCGCATCGAGCTGCGCCGGCGCAATCTCGTGCCGCCCTCGGCCATGCCCTACACGGCGGCCAGTGGTCAGGTTTACGACAGTGGTGACTTCGAACCGATGCTCGACAAGGCGCTCGCCGCCTCCGACTGGGCCGGTTTCGACGCCCGCAAGGCGGAGTCCGAAGCCCGCGGTATGAAGCGCGGCCTCGGTGTTTGCGCATATCTGGAAGTGACGGCACCGGCGGGCAAGGAGAATGGCGGGCTGCGCTTTGGCGACGACGACCGGGTCCTGATGGTTTCGGGCACCCTCGACTATGGCCAGGGCCATCGCGCCACCTATGCGCAGATCGTCAGCGCCCGGCTGGGCATCCCCTTCGACAAGTTCGACCTGCTGCAGGGCGATTCCGACGAACTTCTTGTGGGTGGCGGCACCGGCGGATCACGATCGGTCATTGCCGCAGGTGGCGCGTTCTATGAGGCCGCCGCGGCGGTCATCGAGAAGGGCAAAACCGTCGCAAGCCACGTGCTCGAGGCTGCGATCGAGGATATCGAGTTCGCCGATGGCGAGTTCCGCATTTCGGGGACCGATCGGTCGATCGGAATTCTGGAACTGGCCGGGAAGACCCGCGAACTGGGCGGGGCCGAAGGTTTGCCCGATAGCCTCGATGTCGATCTGGTGCACGACACCGCGCCGTCGTCCTTCCCGAATGGCGTGCATGTGACGGAAATCGAGATTGACCCGCAGACCGGTGAAACCGATGTCGTGAAGTACACGGTCGTCGATGATTTCGGCAATGTTATCAATCCGCTGCTGGCCGCCGGACAGGTGCATGGCGGGGTGGTGCAGGGGATCGGTCAGGCCCTGATGGAGGACGTCGTCTATGACGATGACGGCCAGCTCATCACGGGCTCGTATATGGACTACGCATTGCCGCGCGCCGATCAGGTGCCGGATATTGCCTTCGACGAGCATCCGGTCCCGGCGAAGACCAATATCCTGGGCGCCAAGGGTGCAGGCGAGGCGGGCGTCAGCGGCGCGCTGCCGGCCGTGATGAACGCAATGGCGGATGCCTTGGCCGAGTATGGGGTGAACAATATCGACATGCCGGCGACACCCGAGAAGGTCTGGCGCGCCATTCATGGATAGTTTCGGTCCGGCGGCATGACGCTGGCAGCCCTGAATGAAAGGATCGCGGCGATTCCGGCCCCGGTCCGCGGTCTCCTGTTGGTGGTGCTGGCGAGCGCGTTTTTCGCTGCCATGCACAATACGATCCGCTTTGTGACTCTGACCGAGGGGCTTCATTCTTTCGAGGTGGTCTTCTTCCGGGTCGCATTCGGTCTCCTCGTCTTCATCCCCTTCTTCATCCGTTCCGGGGTTGGCGTTCTGCGCACGCAGAAGCTGTCCTGGCATATCGGCCGCTCTTTCCTGAATACGGTGTCCATGCTGTCCTGGTTCACGGCACTCACCCTCATGCCTGTCGGCGACGCGACCGCCGTCAGCCTGATCGGCCCGGTCTTCGTCGCGATCCTTGCGATGGTCTTCCTCGGTGAGCATGTGGGGCCGATGCGCTGGCTGGGAATCTTCCTGGCGGTCGCCGGCGGTCTGATCGTCGTGCGACCGGGATTTACGGAAATCAGCTCGGGGGTCTGGCTGGTTTTGTTCTCGGCCGTCATGGTCTCCAATTCCAAGCTGATCGCTAAAATTCTGACCCGCCACGACAGCCCCACCACGATCGTCGCCTATATGACGATCCTGGCGATCCCGATCACCGCTGTGCCCGCATTTTTCGTCTGGCAGACGCCGACACCGTTTCAGCTCCTGTTCCTCGCCATGATCGGTGTGTTTGGAACCATCGGGCATCTCCTGTTCGTGCAGGCCTACAAGTTGGCCGATATGAGCCTGGTCGAGCCCGCCATGTTTACCCGCATGATCTGGGCGGCGCTGATCAGCCTGGTGTTGTTTGCCGAATTTCCGAGCCCCTGGACCTGGGCGGGGGCCGGGGTGATTGTGGTCGGCACGACGTTGCTGGCACGCAAGGAAGTGCGGCGCGTGCCGCGCCGGGTTGATCCCAACGCGTCGACGGTCGACCCCAGCCCGGGGGATTGATTGGGCGCGCGGATAAATCCCTGTAGACTGCCCGAGTTCGCACACGGAACGAAAAGGTCACGCAATGCGTAAGTTGAACAAGGGTTTGCTCGGTGCAGCGTTGGCGCTCAGTGCGTATATCGCGATGCCCGGGCAGCATCTGGCATTGGCACAACGCCAGGCCCAGCCGGGATTCGATGCCCCGGTCTGTGAAGGTGAAATCTCGACGTTCGTGCTCGGGAATGTGCCGACCGGTCCTCGGTTCTGGGTCGATATCTTCGACAAAACCGACGAGGCGCTGAAATTCCGCAAAATTTTCCTGGCGACGCTGCAAAAATCAGGTCGGGGGACGGGCAAAGACGGCCAACTGGTTTTCAGTTTCGAATCCCAGTCGAATTTCCTGGGACTGGTGCCGCGATCGAGCGGCGACCGGTTCGGGAGCGATACCCGAAGGTCCACGGATCCCGGATCCGAGATTGGCGTTTCGGAGCTTCGCGACACGATCCGGGGCGACACAACCGGCCGAGGGACCCGCACCGGGGTCGACCAGGAGATCGATGCAAAGGTCGAATTGCGCGACCGCGCCACGGGGCGTGTTGCCTGGTTGGGGACCATCAGTTGTAAGCCCCTCACGGGCGACCGAGCTCTCCTGATGGAGTTCGTGTCCAAAATCATCGTGGACAGTTTGACGCGCGAAGGCGGAAAAACGACTTTCTAAGCGCGTTTGTTATCAATTCTATTTTTTGAGGAATGGGAAATGGCAGAAAAGAAACAGCTCGGCCTGGCGGTCGTGGGATGTGGTGTGGTCGGGCGGATGCGCGCGACGCTCGCGCGGGACTTTCCGGGCATCGGCTGGATCGGCCTGAGCGATGTGAACGAGAAAGTCATGAATCAGCTCGGCAAGGATATCGATGCGGATTTCACCACCAACGACTTCCGCGAGCTGATCGCGCGCCCCGAAGTTGACGCCGTGATCATCGCGACCTCAACCTGGGCCCATGTGGAGCCCACCCTGGCCGCTGTCGAGCAGGGGCACATGCTGTTCATCGAGAAACCGCTGGCGACCGATGCGCGTGAATCTGCCCAGATACTTGCAGCCATCGAGGCGGCGGGTGTGGATGCGGTGGTTGGTTACACCCAGCGATTCCGTCGCCGCTTCCTCGCGGTCAAGGAGCGGATCGAGACGGGGCAGATCGGCGACTTCACGGCCGCGGTCGTGCGTGCGTTCATGAACCGCATGGCCCCGACGGGTGAGACGCGACTGACCCAGGACCGCCGGTTCCTGTCGCCGATGGTCGTGTCGGGCACGCACAGCCTGGATATGGCCTTCTGGCTCATGGGCGAGGCGGGTAATCCCGTCTCGGTCTACGCCAAGTCGACGGACAAGATTTTGCACGACGAACTGGGCATCAAGGACGCGACCTTCGGGATCTTCCATATGGCAGATGGTTCGATGTTCTCGATGAATATTTGCTGGGCGCTGCCCAAGGTCTGGCCGGGAGCGGTGTATGGGCTCGAGATCGGCATCGTCGGTACCGAGGGCATAATCGACATCGAGGACACCCATCGCGATGTCGTCTTCGCCTCCGACCACCACGCACAGGGCCCCGCCTATCAGCCCGACGGCCTGACCATCGAGGCCAAGCGCAGCGTGGAATTCATGACAAGCTTCCCGCCGGGTGACACCCATGGCGGCGAGTTGTGGGGCCCGATGCGCGAGGAGACCAACACCTGGTTCCAGCGCATCTACAACAAGAAGCCTACGCCCCATGCCACGGCGGCCGAGGGCCATCGCAACCTGATGCTGACCATGGCGATGGATCTGTCTGCGAAAACCGGCAAGGAAGTGAAGCTGCCGATATCGCCGGAAGAGTTGATGGAAGGGCTGGAAGCCTAGTTTGACGGCGCAACGCGGGAGCTTGCGATGAGTGGTGACCTGCAGGCCTGGGTCGGCCGCACCGAGACGCGCCGCGATACGATCGGCACGGAACGTGCGGTTTCCCTGCGAGCAACACTCGACGACGCGGGCGAAATACTCGCGGACGGCGATGCGTTGCCACCGCTCTGGCATTGGCTCTACTTCTGGGATATCGCACCCCGATCCGGGTTGGGCCGCGACGGTCATCTCGCGCTCGGCGAGTTCCTGCCGCCTGTCGGCCCGGCCCGGCGCATGTGGGCTGGCAGCCGGGTTTCTTTTCCGGGTGTCCTGCGCCTCGGTGAGCCGGCGACACGTGTTTCGACGATCGAAAACGTGACCGAGAAGACAGGTCGTTCGGGCCGGTTGGTCTTCGTGACGGTGCGCCACGAAATCTCGGGCGGCGCGGGGCTCGCCATCGTCGATGAGCACGACATCGTCTACCGCGAGGATACAGGCGCGGGCGCGTCGGCCCGGCCGGGTGAGCCGGCACCGGATGACGCGGCGTGGACCGAGGCGGTCGAACCGGATCCAACCCTGCTGTTTCGCTATTCGGCGCTGACCTTCAACGGCCATCGCATCCATTATGACCGGGACTACGCCATGGACGTCGAGGGGTATGGCGGTCTGGTGGTGCATGGACCGCTGCTCGCGACCCTCATGGTCGGCCTGGCGGGGCGTTCCCGGCCCGAGCGACCGATTTCCGGCTTCGAGTTCCGCGGGCACCGTCCGGTTTTCGATACCGAGGCCTTCACGGTGTGCGGCCGTCCCGCCACGGAAGCTGAAGGCGATTCCGCCATCGATGTCTGGATTGCGAACGGCGAAGGCATGCTGGCGATGAAGGGCCGGACGACCTTCGGCTGATTGCCTGTTTTCGGGTCGTCATGCCGGGGAACCCACAACCGTCATGCCCGGGCTTGACCCGGGCATCTCTTGAAACGCTGCTTTAGATGCGCGGATCAAGTCCGCGCATGACGAAGGAAATGGAAGGGCGTCCGGTCGTCAGATCGCAACAAGCTTGCGGATCAAATCCATGTTGGACGGGCCAGGCTCTATCTCTCCGGCGTGGATTTGGCGTGTCACCTCGGCGATGGCCGCACTGGCGGGTGCGGCCTGTCCGGCCTCGGCGAGAATCTCGGCGACCAGTCCGTTGATGCCGTCGGTCTCGCTCATGCGGCCCTTGGTATGATCCTGCAGGACGGTCGTCGGTGTGTTGGGCAGAGTGAAGGATTCCAGCTTCTCGATCAGTACTTCGAGCAGGTGGTTGGTGTTCTCGATTTCCGACTGTTCCAGGCCCACGATGGGCACCGGCTTGTGATCCTGCGCCGCACCGGCCGCCAGCGCCTCGCCACCGGCCTTGAGCATCAGATCGCGCATGCCGGGGATTGCGTAGGATTCGTTCAGTCCCGAGCCCAGCAGTGCCGCCGTCGCCAGCGTCATCGAGTTCATGACCAGCTTCATCCACTTCGACGAAAGGATATCGGGAGAGATTTCGACCACGCCGACATGTTTCAGTATGTCTGCGATTTCAACTTCGCGCCCGGCCGTGGCGGGATCGACGCTGCCCAGCGCGAACCAGGACCCCTGTTCGGGCGGTGAGCGCCGGATCACGACCCCGGGCTCGGCCAGTTCTGACGCCAACTCGATGACGCAGCCCAGCGTGCGTTCGGGTCCGACGACGTCGGAAATGGTCTCGGTGGTCATGCCGTTCTGCACCCCGATGAGGAGTCCGTCCTCGGCCAGATGGGGCTTGATGAGTTCGGCCGCCCAGCGCGTGTCGTAGGCCTTGAACAGCATCAGGACCACATCGAACGGCTCGGTGAAGGTCGCGATGTCGCACAGATGATAGGCGTCGACCGGCGTGGTGATGGTTTCGTCCGGCAGCCGGATGGTGACGCCGTTCGCGCGCATGGCCTCCACATGGGCCGGCCACTGGTCGATCAGCTTCACGTCGAGCCCGGCGCGGACGAGGTCGGCACCGATCGCGCTGCCGTTGGCGCCGGAACCCATAATGGCGATGCGTTTGGTCATGGGTCTAGGAGAGCGACTTCCCGAGGCGCCAGCGGTGGATGTTGACCGCGCCGAACACGCCGCCTGCGGTCATCGGTTCGTTGGCGACCAGGAGCTCCGCGGTGTTTCGGTCGGCGACTTCAATGAGAAAGAGGCTGCCGAGCAGCGCGACGCCGTCGTCGCCCCGCAGGGGCCCGTGGGCCATGTAGCGGTCGATGATCGAGCCCTGATAGGCGTGATGGTCGGCGGCGGTTTGTGGCCGCAGGGTCGCGGCATCGGGCCCGTCGAGGCATTCGCACACGAACAGCTGCAGGTCTGGATCCGGGGCCCGGTCGAAATGCTTCAGGCGTTTGCTCGAGACGAAGCGTGTGATCGTCGGCGGCTCCAGCATGCCGGCCCTGGCGAAGCCGTCACCGGCCACGTAAGCCTCGGCGGCGGCCCGGTCGGGCATCTCGATAATGGCCATGGTGCCGAGGGGGGCGGACCCGTCGTCGCTCAGGAGCGGCCCGGCGAAGTGGACCTTGTCGCGAAATTTCTGCTGATAGGCGAGATGCTCTGCCATCGCCTGCGCGCGCCGGTCGAGTGCGTCGGGCGCGTACATGGAGCGGATGAACCACTGCGGCGGTTGCGACAGGTAGTAATCCTGCAGCGCCTGACCCGAAAGCCCGTATCGCGGGTCGTCGGGCCGGTAGCCACCCGGATTTTCAACGGGGTTGGACGGATCCTTGGCCATGTTTGTCCCGTCCTTTGCTCGTTGGCAGGGGTTATTCGGCGGCGATCGTGTTGTCGAAGAATTCCCGCGCATACAAATCGCGGCGATGCAGGTTGCCGATGAACTCGTCCTCGAAATTGTCCGGCACGGCGCCGGTCACCCGTTCGTCGGCCATGAGCGTCTCGGCCCAGGCACGGATCAGCGGGAAGTCTTTCAGAACGTCGTTCTTCAGACCTTCGTCGATCAGCAGGTAGCGCTGCAGGAAGGGCGCGTAGGCCGCATCCACCAGTGACATGTCCGGCCCGTTGAAGAACGGCCCGTTGTTGCCGCGACCGGCGAGCGCCGCCTCGACCTTGGTGAGGACCGTTGGTGCGTCGGCAACCGCGGCTTCCATGTCTTCGCGGGTCTTGGCGTAGTGGATCTTGCTCAAGGCGCCCGCGAAAGTCGGCGTGAAATCCGTCCATGCACGGTTCTTGGCGCGCGCGATCGGGTCTTCCGGGTGGAGCCGCGGCGGGACCATTTCGTCGAGAAACTCGGCGATGGCGCTGGATTCGAACAGAATGTCGTCACCGACCTTCAGGACAGGAACCTTGCCATGGGGCGAGATTTCGAGGAACCAGTCGGGCTTCTCCCGGAGATTGACGTAGGTGACATCGAACTCGACATCTTTGGCGCGCAAAAGGATCACGGCGCGCTGGACCCATGGTCAGGTGAACGAACTGATCAGATGATATTTGGTGGTCATGATTTTCCTCTCAAGACAGGCCCCGATCATAGGACTGTGGCGGACGGGGGTCAAAACGCCTCTACGCCGCCTCTGACGATGTTGTGAGCGGTCAGGCAATTGTCCGCACCGCGCCCCGCAGCTAGTTTTACCCCAACAGCAACCTGCGGGAGAAGACCATGAACAAAGGCCTGAAACGGGCGCTCATCGGCGCGTCCACGCTTGCGGCGATGGCGCTGCCCGGGCTTGCGAGCGCGCAAGAGATTTCCAGCGTTGCCGACGGCATCCACGTGATCCGCGGGCAGGGCGGCAATATCGGAGTCTCGGTGGGTGCTGACGGTGTCTTCATGATCGACGACCAGTTCGCCCCTGCAACCGGGGCCATCCTCGACCAGATCAAGACTGTCACCGACCAGCCGGTGCGTTTCCTGTTGAACACGCATTTCCATGGCGACCACACCGGCGGAAATGAGAATCTCGGAAAATCAGGCGTGCTGATCTTCGCCCATGACAATGTGCGTGCGCGCCTGCTCAGCGCCAATGCGCCTGCGGCATCGCTGCCCGTCGTCACGTTCAACGACGCCACCACGTTCCACATGAACGGCCAGACCGTGCGCGTGTTCCACACGTCCAACGCCCACACCGACGGCGATGCGATGATCCATTTCCAGGAAGCCGACGTCATCCATATGGGCGACACGTTCTTCAACGGCTTCTACCCGTTCATCGATGCCAGGTCGGGCGGCTCGGTCGAGGGCGTATTTGCGGCGATCGATACCGTCCTCGCACTCGCCGATGACGACACGGTCATCGTTCCGGGGCATGGGCCGGTCGGCAATCGCGCCGACCTGGTCGCCTATCGTGAGATGCTGATCAAGGCGCGCGACGGTATTCGTCCGTTGATCGCCGACGGCAAGTCCGTCGAGGACATCGTCGTGGCAAAGCCGCTGGCGGCGCTGGATGACCAGTGGGGTGGCGGGTTCCTGAACCCCGAGCGTTTCCTGCGTGTGATGCACGCAGCTCTCACGAAGTAGACGGTTCGCATATGAGCGAAGATGCGGATCGCGAGCATGTGCCGCTGCCGCCGCTGGTCTATCTGGCCGGAATATTGGCGGGGTTCGGGATCGACTGGTTGATCCCGGTGCGTGGACTTTCACTCGAGACCCAGCTGGTGGTCGGGTTGCCGATCATCGTGCTGGCGATCGTGCTGGTCCTGATGTCCGCCTGGGAGTTGTCTCGCGCGGGCACCAGTCCGCTGCATGAACGCCCGACGACGAAGGTGATCTCCCATGGTCTCTATGGGATGTCACGCAACCCGATCTATGTGGCGATGACGCTCGGATGTATCGGCGTGGCGATCACTGCCGATCGGGTGTGGGTCCTCGCAGCAACGGTGATCGCGGTGCTGGTTATCGACCGGATGGTGATCGCCCGCGAGGAAGTGTTCCTCGAGGCGAAATTCGGCGACGACTACCTGTCCTACAAAACGCAGGTCCGTCGTTGGGTATAGTCTTCGTCCGCGTCTAGGTTGAGCAGGTTTTAAAGCGCTGCAGCGCGATGAGCGTGTCCCAACGCCCCTGAATGGCATCGAGCCGCCGTTTCTCGTCGGGATTTTCCTTGGCTGCGATGAGAGGGAACAGGAACAGCCCACCAAGATACCCGGCGACCTGATTGTGCTGCCTGTTCCCTTTGATCACGCCGGTGAGTCTTCCGGCTTCTGCCGTGATCGTCTCCCGCTCTGCCGAGATGCCCTTGCACGTCAGGCGTAGATCCTCGGCCGTGAATTGGTCGGCAGAGAGCTTCGCCTGAGAACTCACCGAGCCATAGTCGGGAGGTAGATCCGGGGCTGATCTGGCGCAGGCCGAAAGCAGTACGGCGCCGGCGACGAGGAGTGCATAGCGCATGCTATTGCACAAAGTAGATTGCGCGGCCCTGTCCACTGAGAGACCCCCAGCTGAACACCGAAACGCCGACCGTCCCGTAACGGATCAGGATTACCGCGTCCGCGCCGAGTTCGGCGGCTTCTTCACGCAGCTCTTCGTCGACCTTCTCGGGAGTGGGGTCCGAGTTGAAGATCGTCGTCTTGCTGACAGTCGCCTTGATGTCGCCGATGATTTCATACTTGCGGTCGGTGATGTCGTCCTTGGTCAGGATGATCTTCGCAGGATCTGTTTCTGGCCGGTCGCTCGTGACTTCCTTGGGGAGATCAAGCGTCGACTCCTGCTTCACGCCGGGTTCCGTGACCGTCGACGATGAGCGGGTGGCTGCGCAGGCGCTTAAAACCATGCAGCCGACGACAAGCAGAGCATATTTGTTAAACATATTGTCCCCCATGAATCGCAAAATGATGGCCAATTATGCCGACAACCTGGGGAGGAAACTATCGCTTCTTGCACACGACATTTGTGCGTGATGGTTCAACTGCAGAGGCAGGCTATCTGGACACCGGTGCCCGGGGGAAGTTTAGTCTCCGTCTTTCGCCACTGGCGGCTCGTCGCGCGGGATGCCCGCCATATGTTCGAGCACCGCGAGTATCGAGGCGGCGTCCTGCTTCTGGCGGCCCTGGGACGCCGCGGCGATGTAGTAGGGCATGGTCGCGTCGAACATGGGCGTCGGGCAGTTCAGCCCGGCGGCGAAGTCGCGAATGACGTCCTTGTCCTTGAGCTGGATCGCGAGTTCGGCGGTCGGGTCGTCATAGTCGCCGGTGATCCACTTCTCTGCCCGGACCTCGAATATCTTCGAGTAGGCGGCGCTCTGCATCACCGCTTCCGTCATCAGTTCCAGATCCACGCCGGCCTTGCGGGCCAGCAGGAAGGCTTCCGCGCAGGCCATGTTGTGGATCGAGATGATCAGATTGAGGATGTATTTGAACTTCGCCGACTCCCCGAATGCGCCGACATGGATAACGCTGCGGCAGAAGCTCTCAAGGGCGGGCTGAACCCGCGCAAACGCATCTTCGCTGCCGCTGACCAGCATTGCGAGATCACCTGACAGAGCTTGGGGACGTGCGCCGCTGACCGGGCAATCGAGGAGGTCGATCCCGGCGCGCGCCAGCTCATCATGCGCGTCGACTTTTTCCTCGATCGGGAAGGTGCAGAGGTCGACCACCACCAGTCCACGGCGGCCGCTGGCGGAGATCGCGGCCAGTGTGGCGCGCCATGCGGGGAGCGTGGCGACGGCCAGCACGACGAGGTCGGTGCGCGCCGCGACGTCGGCCGCGTCGACGCCCGCTTCTGCGCTCGCCGCGGTGATCCGTTCCGGGTCGAGGTCATAGCCGATGACATGATGTCCGGCGGCGGCGAGGTTCGCCGCAACACCACAGCCGATATTCCCGAGGCCGATAATTCCGGCTGTCAGCGCCATTACTTTTTCTTGCGCTTGGCGGGTGCGCGCTTCTTGCGCGGGATACCGGCCATCTGCTCGTAGACGCGGGTGACCACACCGGGGTCTTCCTGGCCGAGGCCCTGGGCCAGCGCCGCGTAGGTCGTGAACATGCTGGCCTGGAAGACCGGGACCGGTGCGCTGAAGTCCTTCGCGTACTGCTCGATCAGGTTGTTGTCCTTGATCATCACCGTCAGGTCGGCGGTCTTGGTTTTCGGATTGTTGTAATCGTCGGCAAGCATCAGCGGGCCGCGATACTCGATCACCCGGGAGTTGCCGGCCGAGCGCGTCAGCACATCGGCAAACACATCGAGGTCGATCCCCGACAGGCGGGCGAGCGTGATCGCTTCAGCGAAGGCCGCGCCATGGACGCTGATCAGCATGTTGATCAGCAGCTTCAGTTTCATGCCGTTGCCGAACGGGCCAACATGATACTGGATCATCGTGAAGGCCTCGAACACGCTGCGGACCTTGTTGAAGTCCGTTTTCGTGCCGCTGGCCATGATGGTGATCTGGCCCGACGCGGCCTGTTGGCCCGCGCCGCTGACCGGGCAATCCATCATGCTGGCACCCTTCTTGGCGAGGGCGGACTGCACGCGGGTCTTGTCGGCAATGTCGAGGGTCGAGGTCTCGATCAGGATCATGCCCTTGCGGGCGCCGGCGAGGATGCCGTCCTTGCCCGAGACGACCGCGTCGAGGATAGCCGGCGAGGTGAGCGAAGTGATCACCACATCGGATTTGCGCGCCACATCGGCGGCGCTCTTGCCCGCCTTGCCGCCGGCCTTCACCAGCGCATTCAGCTTGGATTTGACCGGATCGTATCCGGTCACCTGAAAGCCGGCCTTGACCAGATTGGCGGCGAATGCGCCGCCCATGATACCGAGACCAATTACACCGACGCGCAATGCCATGTTTCTTCTCCCCAATAATGCTTTCCCGCGATGCCGGGCGCATCGCCGTGTTGTGCCGACTATAGCGGCTGGCCCCAGGGCCGCCTACACTTCAGCAGTTCAGGAACATGAAGGAGACAAGCGATGGCACAGCCCCAGTCACCCAGTGATGAACAGATCCTGTTGCGCGCTGACGCCGACGGCGTTGCGACCCTGACTCTGAACCGACCGGGTTCAGGAAACAGCCTGTCCCACGCGCTGGTCGATGCCCTCTCCACGACGCTCCGGCAGATCGCGGACGACGCGGATGTGCGGGTCGTTGTGCTGGCCGCGAACGGGAAGCATTTCTGCACCGGGCATGACCTCAAGGAATCCATTGCGACGAAGACCGGGGACGAGAAGCGCGCGTCGAACGCGGCATGCAACGCGATGATGCAGGCAATTGTCGACCTGCCGCAGCCGGTGATTGCCAAGGTGCACGGCACGGCCACGGCGTCTGGCTGTGAACTCATGGCGAGCTGCGACCTGGCGGTGGCTGCCCAGTCGGCGCGGTTCGCGACGCCGGGCGTCAATATCGGCTTCTGGTGCTACACGCCGCAGGTGGCATTGAGCCGCGCGGTCTCGCGCAAGCATGCGTTGGAGATGTTGCTGACCGGGGAGCTTTACCCATCGGAGGACGCGTTGCGCATGGGGCTCGTGAACAGGGTCGTGCCCGATGATGAGCTCGATGCGGCGGTCGGCGCGTTGTCTGCGACGATCGCATCCAAATCCTCTGCGGCCGTATCACGCGGCAAGCGCTCCTTTCATGCGCAGTATGACCTCGACCGCGCCGACGCCTACGCGCATGTGGAAGGCGTCATTCCCGAGGCATTCGATACCGAAGATACGAAGGAAGGCATTGCCGCGTTTCTCGAGAAACGTCCGCCGCAATGGCGGGGAAAGTAGGCATTGCCGGTGATCACGCGAGAGTGATCCCGCCCGGCCGTCGAGCGCCGAAATCCTATATATGCCCTGCGCCGCTTACATGATAGGCTCGAACCAACGATAAAAACGTAATACGTCAGGGCAGGATGAACGCAGCAACAGCCGCAGCGGACGCTCAGTCGTCCCGCATCGAGATCAATGGCGTTGGCAAACGCTATGGCGATCTCCAGGTGTTCAAGGACATCAATCTCGAGTTTCGTGAACGCGAGATCGTCACGATTGTGGGCCCGTCAGGTTGCGGCAAGACAACCCTGCTGCGCTGCATCGATGGCCTGCTTCCTGTTAACGAAGGCGAGATCCGCATCGAGGGTGATCTGATCACCCAGCCACGTGAAGGCGTGTCGATGGTGTTCCAGCATTTCGGCCTGTTTCCGTGGAAAACGGTCCGCCACAATGTGGGTTATGGTCTGAAGCTGGCCGGTGCGCCGCGGGCGGAAATCGCCGAGAAGGTTCCCTATTACACCGATCTCGTCGGACTCAAGGGGTTCGAGGACGCCTATCCCTATCAGCTCTCGGGCGGGATGCAGCAGCGCTGCGGGCTGGCGCGCGCCCTGACGATGGAGCCGAGTGTGTTGCTGATGGACGAGCCGTTCGCGGCGGTGGACGCCCAGACCCGCGAGATTTTGCAGTTCGAGCTCCTCAAGATATGGGGCATGCGCCCGATGACGATGGTGTTTGTCACCCACTCGATCGAGGAAGCCGTGTTGATGGGGGATCGCGTGGTTGTCCTGAAGGGGCGGCCTAGCAGCGTCTTCGAAGTCATCGACGTGGACTTGCCCGCGCCGCGCGACCGCTCAACTCTGTCCCATCCTCGTTTTGCGGAATATCGCGAGCACGTCTGGAACACCCTTATGGACGAGGTCCGCGCCGCCGAATTTGAATTGAACTGAGAAGCCGGGAAGAGCTTCCAAACCTCACAACGATCACTGAACAGGGAGATAACGGATGTCACTTCTTTCACAAATCAAGTTCACCAAGCCTCTCGCGGCGACAGCCATAGCGGTCGGCATGATGGCTTCGGCGGCATTGCCGTCGGGCGAGGCTATCGCACAGGACAAGCAGAAGCTGGTCCTCGCGCTGCCGGGCGTCCCGCCGATCTTCGGGAGCGTCTACACCTATGTCGCCCGCGATATGGGCCTCTATGACAAGTATGGCGTCGACGTCGAACTCCGTCCGATGAACTCGGGCGTGGGTGCTGCACGCGCCGTCGTTTCCGGCAATGTGGACGTGGCGATGGCACCGACCCCGCCGGTGACGGTCATGGTCTCGAACGCCGGTGTGCCGCTCAAGGTGATCAGTGGCATGGAAGTTAACGACTGGATGCTCGGTTCGATGGACCCGGCGATCAACAGCTGCGAGGCCGTCAAGGGCCAGGCGGTTGGCGTCGACAGCCCGCGTGGCGCGCGCTGGATTCAACTCGCCAACATGGTTCGCCCTTGCAAGTTGATTCCGGACAAAGACGTGCAGACGGTGAACCTGAGCACCAATGTCGGCGCCGCCATGGTATCCGGTCAGCTCAAGCTGGGCGTGCTCCACAGTGACGATATCCCGGTCATTGAGCGGGAAAGCGGCAAGAAGGTCACCATCGTGGCCCGTGTAGAAGAGACCTCGCCGGGTAGCCACTACGCGGTGATCGTCACGAACGACAAGGTGGTCGCCGAACGCCGTGATGCGCTGGTTCGTTTGGCCGCCGCGCATATCGAGGCGATGAACCTGCTCTACGACAAGAGCAAGTGGGAAGAGATCTCCAAGATCGCCGCGCCGACGGGCCGTAGCCCCGAAGATTCGATCAAGGCCCTCGAGCTCTTCACCAATCTCAACTACTGGCCGAAGAATACGGCCGGGCTCGATCAGAAGCGCATCGAGAAAGCCATCGCCATCCAGACCGGCGTCGGCAAACGCACCAAGGGCAAGGCCGGGATCAACCCTGCCAAGACCCCCGTGGCCTATGGCGACCTGACCGACAATTCGATCGTGCAGGACGCATTGGCGCTGATCGCCAAGACCAACTGACGAAACGGACGGGGCGGCCTGGGATGGCCGCCCCGGTCCTTTTGCGGATCGCTTGATGGATCGTGTGCTGACATTCGTGAATTCCGACCGGCCCTATGTCCGGTGGGGGACGGTCTTACTTGCGCTGCTGATCGGCGGCGTGATCTGGGAGATCGTCGGCCTGCAGTTCAACCAGGCGATCATGGCGCCGCTGATCGGCGACGGCGTCGACCATCCCGGTACACTGCCGCGCCTAGGACGCTATCTGTTCGACGACGAGGAATATCTGCTGTCGCTGGTGCAGTCGATCCAGCTATTCGCGACAGGGTTCGGCCTTGCGCTGGCAGTCGCGTTGCCGTTTGGCATTATTCTGGCGCGGTTGGTGATGCTCCGCGTGGCGCTCGAATCCTACATTCTGATGCTCTACGTCACGCCGATGATCGCGTTGATCCCGTTCATCCTGTCGATTCTCGGCTTTGACTTCTGGCCCAAGGTGCTGGTGGTCTATCTGTTTGCGTTTTTCCCGATCCTCTACAACACGCTCGAAGGCGCGCGCAGCGTCAAACCCGAGCTGCTCGAAGTGGCCAAATCCTTCCGCTCCAGCGAGCTCGCGATCTGGACCGATATTCTCATCCCCTACACATTGCCTTACGCGTTGACCGGCATCCGGCAGGCGGCGGGGCGCGCATTGGTGGGCATGGTCGCGGCAGAGTTTTTTCTGTCGACCAGCGGGCTGGGTGAGGAACTTCAGACCGCGTCACGCAACTTCGATATGGCCGGTGTGCTGGCGACGATCCTCGTGATCACCGGGCTTGGCATCACCTTCATGAAAATTGCCGGTGTCTTCGAACAGAAATTTTCCGCCTGGCGGGGGCTTGATCGATGACGACGGGCGCGCTCACGCAACCGGCTGAAAGCAGACCTGTCGGCTCGCTGCTCGCAAATATGTTTTGGGGGACATCGTTCCGGGCGAAGCTCACGGCCGGGATCGTCATCCTCTTGATCTGGCAGGTGGGCGTCACGCTGTTCGCGCCGGCATTCGTCGCCACGCCAATTGGTGTGGCGATGGCCTTCCCGAGCGTGATCACCAGCAAGGTTTTTCTCGTTGCTTCGAAAGGCACGCTGTTCGCGGTGTTTCAGGGGCTCGCGATTGCGCTCGTGTTCGGCACCGTTGTCGGGGTCGCGATGGGGCGTTTGAAGGTCCTGGACCGGGCGCTCAATTTCTATGTCAGCGGTTTTTACACGATGCCGATGATCGCGCTGTTGCCGCTGCTGACGATCTGGTTTGGGTATGGCGGCGACGCGCGGCTCGCGACCGTTGTCTTTGCCGCCTTTTTCTCGATCGTCATCAATGTGCGCGATGGCGCCCGGTCGGTGCCGCCCGAGTATCTCGAAGTCTGCAAGGCGTATCGGGCGCCGGCGCGGTATGTCTGGTTCGACATCACCGTTTTTTCGTCTTTGCCCTATCTGATTGCCGGTTTCCGGCTGGCAGCGGGGCGCGCACTCGTCGCGGCGGTGATCGCGGAATTCTTCGTGTCGTTGCAGGACGGCGTCGGCATGTTCGTCTTGTTCAACGCACGCAACTTCAACCATGACGTTGCGGTGGTCGGCGTGTTCGCGCTCGTGGCCTTCGGCCTGATGTTCGAGATTACGATGAACTGGGCCACCCGCCGCTTCTTCCCCTGGTATCGCCGCGAAACGAAGGCAGATTGACCCCTCGGAAACGTTGATCCGGAGCAGACAAGACCCCGGCCAGCCCGTAATATTGCGGCCAGGACGCATGCGCGTTTCGTATAACCGCGCCAATATCCCGAACGGAGGAGAGTTCAAATGCTCGCAGCAGGAATAGTCGGAGTGGGCTGGTGGGGCCAAAATCTGGTCAACGCATCGGGGGCCGCAGAGAACATCGAGATCATCGCGGGTGCCGTCCGCAACCCGGACAAGGTCGCCGAATTCGCCGACGAGAAGGGGATGACCCTCCACACAGGCCTGGAAGCCATGCTGGCCGAGGCCGATCTGGATGCGGTCGTTCTGGCCACGCCCCATTCGCTGCATGTGGAACAGATGCTGATGGCAATCGAGGCCGGCAAGCATGTGCTCAGCGAAAAACCGTTCACCATGTCGAAGGCGGACGCCGAGAGGGTTCTCGACGCGGCCGACGCGGCGGGCGTGACGGCTGTGGTGGCTCACAATCGGCGCTTCGTGCCGTCGATGGCCGAGCTGCGTAAGAAGATCGCAGATGGTTCCTTCGGCACTTTGTTACATGTTGAGATGACCGAGACCGGACCCGCGGCGATCGTGATGCCCCAGGACAGCTGGCGGTTCCAGCGCTCCGAATGGCCGGCGGGCGGCATGACCCCGATGGGCGTGCATCTGATCGACAACATGGTCGACCTGTTCGGCACCGTCGAAAGCGTCACCGCCCAGGCGGTCCGCCGGGCCGCCGAGGCGGACATCGACGACACCACGTCGGTTCTTTTGAAATTCTCCAGCGGCATGACCGGTTATCTGGCGGTCATGGTCACGGCGCGGCCGGACTTCCATGCGGCGATTTACGGCCGGGATGCCACCGCGCGTATGATCGGGCGGATGTATGACAATCTCGAGTTTGCCCCGCGAGAGGGGGGTGACCCGGAGCAGTTCACCTATGATTTCGGCCGTGACAGCGATGCGCTGACCGCTGAACTGGATGCCTTCGGTGCGGCCGCGATGGGCCAGGAGACCTATCCGGTGTCGCGGGACGAGATCATCCATGTGGTGGCGGTGCTGGAAGCCATTATCAAGTCCGCCGCGAGCGGTGTCGAAGAAAAGGTCGGCTGAGCGCACAGCGACGCAGCCCGATCCGAAGACAGGGAGAGTGAGTAAATGAAAGCCGTTGTAATGAATGGGTTCGGGGGCCCCGAAGTCCTCAACTATCAGGATGTCGACACGCCCGAGATCGGCCCGGAAGATGTGCTGGTCGAAGTGCATGCGGTTTCGATCAACCGCACCTTCGATCTGTTCCTGCGCGAGAACACCTACGCCTATACGCCGGACCTCCCGCACATCATGGGGGTCGATCCGTCCGGTGTGATTACCGCAGTGGGCGAAAACGTCACCGATCGAAAAGTCGGCGACAGGGTGTTCTGCAGCATCTTCGTCCCGACCACCCGACCCGACCCCTATATGTCTCTGCCGGGCCT
>JABIVD010000017.1 GCA_018667335.1 Rhodospirillaceae bacterium | reverse complement strand
GGGATGCGGCGATCGGGCCCGGTAAAGCTATCGACACCGATCGCTACTTCGTCGTGTCACCCAACGCCCTGGGGAGCTATGGCGGCAGCACGTCAGCCGCATCACCCGATCCCGAGACAAACCTGCCCTACGGGTCACGGTTTCCAATCGTCACCATCGGCGACAGCGTTGAAAGCCACGCCCGCCTGGCGGACAAACTCGGAATCACGCGCTTTCACAGCATCATAGGTGGCTGTTTCGGCGGCTTTCAGGCAATGGAATGGATGGCGCGGCACCCGGACATGGTCGGCAGTTCGGTGGTGATATCGGCCACGCCGCGCACATCTGCCCACAACACCGCGCTCTGGTCCGTCCTGCGGGCCGCCATCCGCAGCGACCCCAACTGGAACGGTGGCAATTACTATAACCGTGACGCACCCGATACCGGGCTCGGCCTGGCTGCCATGTTCGGCGCCCTGTTCTGGATGAGCCGCGAGGTCTTCGAGACCAAGTTTGGGCTCCGGCGGATCGAGGGTGACGAACCGCAATACGGCTTCGAGCCGGAATATGCGGTGGAAGAGTTTCTCGAAGGTGTCAGCCGGAATGCCGCCGGTCGCATCGACGCCAACGCGCTGCTGTATCTCACGCGCGCCATCGACTATTTCGACATGAGGCGCGGGCACGCTGACCTCGCCGCAGCATTTGCCCGCTACGCTGCCCCCACCCTGCTGATCAGCTATACCGGCGACTGGCGATATCCGGCCGAGGACATGGAAGAAATCGCCGTCGCGTTGCGTGAGAACAGCACCGGCTGCCGGCACGACACGCTCAACAGCCCGGCCGGCCACGGCGGCTTCCTTTACGACACCGAGCGCCTCTCGCCGCTGCTTGCGGCATTTCTGAACGATCCGAAAACCGTCGTTCAGGCGTCGTAGTGATCGATGGTCATCATCGGGGCGCCCGCAATCTCGATGCCGAACTCGCGTGCGCCGCGTGTTTGCAGTCCGGCACGCGCCGCCACGCGGCGATGGACAGCGGCCTCGACCAAATATTGATTTGAATAGCCGTGTGACGCCTCGAGCCAGGTGGTGACACTCCGACCGAGACGCTTCGCCACGAGCGCTGCGTCCGCAATATGGGCCTCCACCACAACCATCCCATGCCGCCCGAGACCATCCCGCCAACGCCTGAACAGTGATTCCAGATCCGCCTCGACCTGGGCTGCGGTCAACAGATTGCCTCCTGGCGCAACGAAGGCGCCCGTCGAGGCCGCGTCCGAGCCCGCCGCCGTGCCGACATAGGTGCGATTGTGAAACACCGACTTGCTGACATGCAGGAGGTCGTCCGCCCCAAATCCTCCGTCGGCCAGTCGTTGCGCGATTGAGTCGGGGTCACCGATATCTCCGGCGAACACCAGGTTGGGAATACGCAAGGCGTTGAGCCGTTCCGCGAGGACCCGCTCGGCGACCGGATTGTACTCGACCCCGACCATCACCAGCGGATGGCTGTCGAGCGCTCGCCCTCGTGCGGTTTGCGTCACGATCGCATCGTACACTTCGCACAGCAGCGTGCCGTCACCCGCTCCGCAATCCACAATCGCACGCGGTTGTTCGTCGAGCGGCGTGTCATCGAACAGGGGCAGAACCAAATCGAACAACGGGACGCGGCAGGTCCGGGCGAAGACCAGTCCGCTGAACTCGATATCCAGTTCGCGGTCGACATGCCCTTCGGTCCCGTCCGCGGCGCGCGACATGGCCGCATCGCCTTGTCCGTGCAGCAAATCGGGCACCGATGCCAGCGTGGCAAGATAGCTCGCAGGATAAAAATACTGGGGTGCCATCTGTCTCGCGATATGTCCCGCTTCCGTCAGCCGGACGCGATTATCGTCGATTGAAACCCATCCCTGTTGCGCCAGCACATCTGCCGCTGCTGCACAGGAGAGATCGCTAAGTTCGAGCCCGGCGGCTGCAACTTCGACCAATCGATCAAACGTCGCATCGCGAGTGAACGCTGTCATCACGGCCGCGACCTCGGCCCCTTCAACATTGCAGCGCACGCGATGGGGCATCTCCACCGGGGCCGCACCTGGCGACGCCATACGTCCCTCATGCCCCGCCAACAATGCACGCGCCTGTTCAATACGCGCAGGCGCATCGCGGTAGGGCGTCAGGTCTGCGACCCACGCACGTCCGCCAGACGTCAGGCTGACATCTGCTTTTCCACCGGCGACATCACCGGATCGATCGACATATCCCTGGAGCTCCAAAAGTCGGAACACGAGGTTCAGATAGCCTGCTTTGAGCGCGAACTTCTCGGCGATTTCGGAAACCTCAAGCACTGTCGTCGCGGCCTGCAAATGCCCGAACACACCGGCTCGTTCCAGCGTAGAGACACTGGTCCCGATCGCCATGCCGTCGATATGGAAACAAACGCGCTGCCACGTTTCTGCGGAAAGTCGCTGCGTGTCGTCGTTCGTCATCGCCCGTTGGTCATCGCCGGTTGGTCAGGCAATCTGCCGTTTTGCCAGCTGGGCAAACAGGCCGTCCGTTGCCATCAGCTCGTTGTAGCTCCCCTGTTCCGCGACCTTGCCCTGATCCAACACGAAGATCTTGTCCGCGTGGACAATCGTCGACAACCGGTGAGCGATGACAATTCGGGTCGCATCGAATTCCTCGAGCCCCTTGCTGACGAGCGCCTGGGTCTCGTTATCGAGGGCGCTGGTCGCCTCGTCGAAGATCAGAATTTTCGGCCGATTCACAATGGCGCGCGCGATCATCATTCGCTGGCGCTGCCCACCCGACAGGGTTGACGCTCCCTCACTGAGATAGGTGTCGAGACCCATGGGCAATTGCTCGATATCCTTCTCCAGACCGGCAAGGCGAGCCGCCTCCATGGCATCGTCACGGGTCACGTTCGCGCCGGCGGAAATATTGTCGAACAGGGATCCCGCAAGCGCCCGCCCATTCTGCAACACCACGCCGAACTGGCGACGCAGCAGGCTCTTGTCGAGATGCGCCAGATCCTGGCCATCATAAAAAACCGAGCCGGATTCCGAACTGTCGAAACCGAGCAACAGGCGCACCAGGGTCGACTTGCCCGCCCCCGATGTACCGACGACGGCCACGAAACTTCCCGGTTCGATTTGCATCGTCAGTCCACGCAGCACGAGCGGCGCGTCCTCGGCATAGCGGAACTGCACATCTGCGATCTCGATGGCTCCCGTCAGGACCCCCGGGTCCTCGAACCCTGCGTCGTCTTCGACCTCCTCGTCGAAAATCGGCTCGATACGCTCGTATAGCGGTTTCAGGTTGGTCAACTTCACGAGCGTTTGTGAAATCCCGTACACGGCACCAAGAAACTGACCGAAGGCGACGTGGAACGATACGAATGTGGCAGTTGGTAGCGCCTTGTGCAGAGCAACCGCATCGACCTGGGCCCAGGTTTTCGGGGTCTCAAAGACGGCAAACAATTCACCGCTGATCCAGGCGATCAGAGCGATAAGCGCCGCGATGGAGAGAAAATTGAAGACTCCCTTGAAAACAACCAACAGCATATTCAGGCGCTGCTGATCGTAGCTGACCGCCATAAGGTGAGAATACGGTGCCGCCCAACGCGCATAGGCGCCCGTCTCCGCGCCCGCGACACGCAGCTTGCCGACCGCGCCAAGCAGCTGCAGAACCACGCCCTGGATACGCCCGGTGTACTCCATCGTCTCGCGGTTGCGTTTCAGGATGGTGCGCCCGATCGTCACCACGACCACGGAATAGATGATCGCCGCACCAATCCCGACGAGCGCCAGTTTCCAGGCGAGCCAGACCATCAGCGCGAGACTGAATATTCCCGACGTGGCATGCAGCAGGGTCGTCAGCGTTGTGCCCGTCAGCATCGCCCGCATCGCGTCGATACCCTGTGCCCTATTGGCGAGATCACCGACGGTGTAGCCGCGGAAGAAGGTTGCCGGCAATCGCAGCAAACGGTCCCAGACCGCCGTCTGCACCCGGTTCCCCATCTGGCCTTCCATATGAATGGCCGACAAACCCTGCACCAACCCGAATGAGATGGCCGCAAACCCCGCAACGACCAGCACCCCAATCAACACCCAGAGTTGCCCGAGTTCGGCGTCGGGAATCACCGGGTCCATGATCCAGCCCGTCGCCAGCGGCACGACCATCGACAGGGCACCCGCCAGAATCGCCATGGTCATCACCATCAGTGCCGTGCGTCGGGTGCCCCGCAGGGCGAAGCCGAGTATGGTCCGCGGCATGATCTGGCCTGCCGGGAATGGTTCGCTGAAGACATAGGCGACGGCGTCTATGTCCGCGGCAGAGGCCGCATCGAGACGACGTTCCTCGCCGGTCGACGAGTCAACGACCCGATAGACGCCACCCTTGCCTGGCAATAACGCACACGGCGTCCGCTCTTCACCGGAAAAGCCATACAACGCCCCGTGATCTGATCGCCACCAGTCCGGTTCCGACAGGTCCACCTTGCGACTGTGCAGGCCTGCCTCGCGCGTGAGCACGTCGATTTTCTGTTCCGCCTCGCGCACACGCGTCTGGGCGGCATCACTGAGTTCCACCTGGATACCAAGCGCACGCCATACGTGCACTGCGGCCGCGATCGCGGGTTCTCCGGAATCTTGCACCTGGTCACGTTCAGCGGGGAACATGACCGATGCGAGATTAGCGAGCGCACCGCCAAGTGTGCGTTCGTGCAAATTGTGGACCTGACCAAGTCGCTCCGTTTCGGCGGACGCCGCACGGGCCAACTTGTCAGAAAGGGTCTCGATCACACGCCCATGGAATGCGACCAGGTCGTCCAACGCTTCCGCGGTTTCAATCCATGCCCGGGTCGTCATGCCCGCGACCGGGGCATCGCCCGCCGGGGATGCCCAATGATGCGGCAGCAATGGCACCTGGCGAGCGCCCGCTTCGAATTGCGGCACGGCATCCGCCCACATCGAATGGTGAACCTGATCAGCCGGGAACCAGGCGACCGTTGTTTTCGTCGACGCGACGGCATCGAGCATCGGCGCGTCGGGGTCCAGATAGGCCAACGACGCCGGCCGGTCGTGACGCAAAGCGATCTGCCCGAGGCCTGCAACCCAACGGGAAAATGCGAGTGCGAGCGCATCCGCATACTCATCCGAAGGTGTTTCCTGCTCACCGAGCCGGGCCATGGGGACCCGAACAATGCGGGCACCGTTCGACGGCACCAGCATGAGCGTCCCGTTCGCATGGTCCAGAGCCGTGTCGAATGCCACACCACCGGCAGCCACCCGGAACAGGTGATGACGCCCGCCATTCATGGCGTCCACGAAGAAAAGATCGATGGTCCCGGCAAGCACCAGCCACACTTGCGGGTCCGGTGAGCCCGCGGCCGCGTCCGAGGCACCGTTTGCGGTCACCTCGTCAGCAAGACCAAGGGATACGACCAGAGTTCGGGCCGGTTCCGACCAGGCGGCCTGCGCCGCAGCGCCGATTCCGCCTTCACCGAAAAGAAAATCCAGGGAACTCATTGCAACGTCACCAGTCTGAAATAATGTCCGCCGAGTGCCATCAGTTCATCATGGGTTCCCCGTTCGGCAACCTTGCCTTGATCCAGAAGGATGATCTCCTCGCAATCACGGATCGTGCTGAGGCGGTGGGCTACGATGATGCAAGTGCAACCACGCCTGCGCAGATTGTCGTCGACAATTTGTTCGGTGACCGGATCGAGCGCGGCCGTCGCTTCGTCAAGGATGATCACGCTGGGTTTCTGGACCAGCGCGCGGGCGATCTCGAGGCGCTGGCGCTGGCCGCCGCTAAAGTTCGTGCCCTGCTCCGAAACGGAGCCGTCATAGCCGCCGGGACGTGCCACGATCTCGTCGTGAATTTTCGCGTCCTTCGCCGCGTGCACCACGGCGTCGCGTGGAATCGTTTCGTCCCACAAGGTCAGGTTTTCGTCGATCGTACCCTCGAACAGGAAGATATCCTGATCGACCGACGCGACCGACGTTGTGAAAACCGTACGGGGAATTTCTGTCAGAGGCTTACCGTCATAAAGTATCGCGCCGGAACTGGGCTGATACAGACCGAGAATGAGCTTCGCCAGGGTCGACTTGCCACTGCCCGAGCCCCCGACAAGTGCAACGCGCTTGCCCGGCGTGAGCGAAAGATTGAAGTTCTCGATCAGCTTCACGTCCGGGTTGTAACCGAACGTCAGATCACGGATCTCGATCGCCCCGGTCAGCTTCCTCTGCGGCGCCCCGCTGTTCGCATCGGCCGCCTCCTGTCCGCCCAGTGAAGCATCCTGTGGATGGCGCAGCACGTCGTCGAGGCGGTTCAAATCTCCACGCACCTGTTGCAATTGACTGTTGAAGCCAAGCAACGATTGAACCGGTGCCGTGAAGTGCCCCAGCAGCATCTGGAACGCCACCAATCCGCCGATCGTCAGCTGGCCATTGATGATCAGCAAGGCGCCACCGCCAAGCACAGCGATCGTCGTCAGATGCGCCAAAACATTCGGACCGGCATCAAACCACGTCGTCACCCCGCCGATCTGCTGATTGGTATTGACCGTCTTGACCTGATACCCCGACCAGCGGACGAAAAAGTCATTCTCCGTCCCCATCGCCTTCAGGGACTCGATGGCCTGCAAGCCAGCCATCGACGCGCCTGCGAGCTGCGCCGATTGGTTGAGCATTGCGTTGTTCAAGTCGCGACGCTTGCGGTTCGAGAACTGAATGACGACAAGGTTGAGCGCCGTCAGTCCGACCGCGGCAAGGGTCAAAGGCACGCTATATACGGCCATGATCACGACGAAGAAGACCGCGGTGAACATGTTCACCGCGTTCGTCGGCAACGGCCCAGCCAGCAGCATTGCGAGCCGATGACAGGACTGCACACGATCGGCAATATCGCCGATATAGCGCTGGGTGTAGAAATCCACCGGCAGGCGCAGGACATGCCAGAAAAATTCACCGGCGGTTGCGATCCCCAGTTTCGTTTGCAGCCGTAAGAACTGGCGTTGCTGGAAGTAGGTGAGAAGTCCGTCCAGGAGACCGGCCAGCACGATTCCAATGACGAGCGGGAAGACCCAATCGTTAAAGCCACGGATCAACACGTCGTCAATGAACGTCTTCAGGAAGATCGGCAACAGCAACCCGGGAAACACCAGAAGCAGGCTGGCGGCCATGAGGTAGCTCAGTGCCGAGCGTGAATTGCGAACCCAGTCGAGCAAGGCTCGTAATGTGCTTGGGCGCTGGCCGCCCTTCGTAAACTCCGGGCCGGGCTCCATGGAGAGCGCGACACCGGTGAAGTTCTCGCCGAACTCCTTGGTCGAGATCTTGCGGGGGCCGCTTGCGGGGTCATTGATGTACACATGGTTCGGGCCCACACCGTCGATCACGACGAAATGGTTGAAGCCCCAAAAAGCGATATAGGGTGTCGGCTCCGCCAGCGCCTCATCCAGTTCAAGCCGCTGCCCCTTGGCCTCCATCCCATAATAACGTGCCGCCTGAACGACCTTCGACGCCTTGGCGCCGTCGCGCGACACGCCGCACGCACCACGCAACTCCTCAAGCGTGACATAGAGTCCATAGAAGCCAAGCACGCTGCCCAGCGCTGCGGCGCCACATTCGACTGCCTCCATCTGGAGAAGCGTCGGCGTGTGAACACGGTGGTTCGACTTGCGGGTCGGTGACGACATAATCTACGACCTACCGCCCGCTCACCCACGTTTCGACTATCGGCACCACCAGGTCAATCGGCGCCACTTCGCGCACCGTAACCGTGGCCAGAGCCGTCGTGCCCGCAGTGACCTTGATCGGCGGGCCCACGGACGACGACCAATCGAGACCGCTGATGGTCTTGGAGTCGCTTTTGAGTTCCAGCAAGATCTCAATCGGCGCGCCGTTCGACAGCATCTGTTCCACGAGCTGCTCGTTCTCCAGTTTGTCGCGCAGCTCCGCCTCACTGGCCGGCAGTTCGCCGACGGATATGACGACGGCATTGATCGAACCGAAAATATCCCTCTCTACGGTGCTGGGGGTCACTTTTGCCTTCATCCCGGCCTTCACGCGCTTGCCCTTCGACACCGGCAAGTAGGCAAACATCTGGAGCCCCTCGCCCCGGTTGGAGATCGTCACGAGCCGCGTGCCCGCGGGGACGATATCGCCCCGCTCGCTCGACAGCTCGATGACGAAGCCATCCGCGGGGCTGGTGACCAAATGCTCGATACCGAACTGGGAAGCGAGCACCTTGACCCGGCTATCGGCCTCCAGCACCTGCTGATTGAGCTCAGACAGCTGCCGGCGCAGCCCGGCTGCAAAGTCAGTCTGGTCCGATCGCGCCTGCGCCGTCGCAAGGTCGACCGCGCGCAGTTCCTGGCGCGCGGTATCGATGGATTCGATCGTCCCCTCAAGCGTGTCGCGGGTGATGAAACCCCGGGACAGTTCGTCGCGCTCGTCACTTTCACGGCTTCGCAGATACGCGATCCGATCGTTGAGGTCCTTCGCCTTGCGCTGCTGGGCCGAAATGCTGTCAGCCGTGATATTCTTGCGCGTCGCGATATCTTCGGAGATCTGCGTGCGCCGGCGGTCGCGCTGCGCGCTAAGACTGGCGAGGGTCGACTTGGCGGCGTTCAGTTGGGCCTCGGTTTCGGGCGACTGCAAACGGGCCAGTACCTGCCCCTCCTTGACCGGGTCACCGACGTCAACGGTGACCTCTTCAACACGACCGGAAATCGTCGAGGGGACGGGGAAAATCTCGCTATTCGTTTCCCGCAATACGCCAAGTCCATTCGCACGGAACGGCAGCGAACCGGCGAACACCCAGACGACAGAAATGACGATGATCACACCAATCGACGCCAGCGCGATCCAGCCCGACGTGGATGTCAGGCGTATTGCCGTGTCCAGTTGTTGTGGATCTCTGAGTTTGCGGACCGCGTCCTGCCGGAAAATGTCACTCATAAAGAACCTCTTGAACCGTCCAGTGCTCGACCTATTGATCGACCCAAATGCCGAACAGGGATTTCCGTCCCATTCATGCCATAAAGAAGATCGAGAATCTCGCCTCCTCTGACTAGCATGGACTTGTCGTGTTCGAACGTATCGACGATTTTCCACATCTTAATGCTGCTTGTGAAGGCTGGCAGGCCATCCGCACGGAACTCAATGGGATTGATCACCATGCGTTCGTCGAATGGCCTGAACGCGATATCTACACCGGCGCATGGTCCGTGTTTCCCTTCTACCGGTTCGGGGAGAAAGTGGAGTCTACTTGTGGCGCCTGCCCGCGCACAACCGCCCTCATCGAAGCAATCCCCGGCATGGTGACGGCCGGCTTCTCACGCCTGAAGCCGGCAACACATATCCAGCCGCACAGCGGCTATACAGACCAGGTGCTTAGGTTTCATCTCGGCCTGACCGGGGGGGCGGACTGCGGACTGCGGGTCGGCCAGGAAACACGCGGCTGGCATCCCGGCTCGGCGTTCGTCTTCGACGACACCAGGGAACATGAGGCATGGAACCGCGGAACCGAAGACCGAGTGGTCCTGCTGCTCGATTTCAAACGGTCTGCAGATGACGACATCGCATTCCCGGACCACCTGCGCGAGGTCGGCGGGGACCTGTGATGTCGGCACCGGACTGGGATATTTTTCACGGCGGCGCGCCGATCGAAGTGCTCGACGCGGAGAGTTGCACAGACATTGTCAGCTGCCTGATGTCCGTCGCAGAGTGCTGGCAGGAACGCCGGGTGCTCGACGACCAAATCCATATGTTTCACACCCTCGGTGCGGCGAGCTACCTCGATACGGTCGAGACATATCCGCGCGTCGCCGCAGCTGCCAACCCGGTTCTGCGCGAACACTTTGGTGACCTTCTGGAGCGCGTGTGCGCTGCGGTGGGCGACCGGACCGGGTATCCCGCCAGACTGAGCGACCAACTCGGATTGCCCGGGTTCCATATCTACAAGGGCGATCACCGCGCGCCGCCCGGCTTGATGTTTGGCGGCACCATCCACATGGACCGGCCGCACGACAACCACAGCTTTCCTTTTGAAATCGAGGCCACCCTTTCGATCACCCTGCCGGTGTGTATTCCCGCCTGCGGTGCCGGGATGTACCACTGGTCCGACGTTCCCGAAGCGATGCTGACGGGCCCGAAGGCGCCGCACGCAATGACACCGGAACAGCGCGCCTGGTTCGATACCCACAAGCGCTACGTCAGCTACACGGCAGGAGCGATGGTCCTGCATGACGGGCTGACGGTCCACCAGGTGGCCAATCCAGGCCGGACCGAAGATCACGAGCATCGGATCTCACTTCAGGGGCACGGCGTCCTGGGCGACGGCGTCTGGCAGCTGTTTTTCTAGTGTGTCCCTGATTTTCCGGTGAGCCGGTTCACCGGCCGACCCTGGGCGTCGTACCAGCCCTTGTAGATTTCCCCGGCCCCGTAATAGTCCACATTCGGCGGAACATATTCTGCGCCTTCATCGCCGCGATGAAGCAGCCGAAACTCGAAACTCACACGCGTCCGGCCCGATCGATTGAAAGCGCTGGCATGGAGTTGATGGCCGGAGAAACACATGACATCACCGATCGCGAGCGGCGGCGCAAACGCACCTTCCGGGTTCACGCGCGCGCGTATACTGGGCGGCAATGCGACGCCGGCATAGTTCTGCCAATTGTCGTATCCGTATGAAGTATTGGCGACGGTCTTGCGAAAATACCGCGTCAGAATGCGAAGCGTCGCATCGGCGTCGAGGCGCCTGACCGGCCCCCACAAGTTGATCTCGTGCTGGGGCGAGCCGTACCAGGTATCCCTGTGCGCCGGCAAAGCCCCCGAGTAGGCCGCCCGGTAGACACCACGGCCACCGGCCTCGACCGGGAACAGAAGCCGGAATCCCGGCCACTCCCACATGACAAGTTCACGCTCCAAGCCAAGATCGTCGATGATGGCCCCCACCAGGTCCGGCACCCGGTCATCCTCCGCCAGCCTGTCGTAGGCAACCTCGCTTCGCGCCTTCATCTGCGCAAATGTGAGACTTTCGTGCACGGCTTCCAGGTCCTCGACCTCAAGCGCAGTCTTGAGGATGTCTTCCAACGTCGCCAGAAGGGCCGGTAACGCCGGCACCCCCCGGAGCGCAATGACATCACCCTGCAATACGGAAGCACGGTCCAGCGCATAGCCCGGGGTGTGGGCCACATCGTGCAACGTTGCGGACGTCTCCGCGTCCGTCGGAATAGCCTCCGCCGTTTGACCGGCGGCACGCGCAGCCAGAAACCGGTCGCGGAACGCGCGTTCGTCGGCCGGTATTTCGTGGCGAATCCGGTCCTCGACGAACGCCGTCAGCTCGTCGGCAGAGAACGAAAATCCCTTGGCCTGGGCGAACGCCGCCACCTGGTCGGGCACAAGGTCGACGGCGCAGAGTTCCGAGATAAATGCGTCGTCGGTGGTGGCGGCGACAACAAAATCCGCGATGGTCTTCCTGGCAATGCCGCGGATGAACTCCTGGATGACATCGCCGTCAGGTTTGGTATCCGTCATGGGTCAGCCAACGGGCTCACGCTTGCTGAACCAGTCGGGCAGATCCTCTTCGGCCGTGCCCGAGAAAATGCACTGGCGGATCGCCTTGGCCTCTTCGGCTGTGACTGTGCCGACATCCTTCGCGGCTTCGGTTCCCGACGTGAAGGCTGGCGGCGGTGCGAAACAATCCGCACAACGTCGCTTGAGCAGCTTCAGGGGTGGCTCGCCCTTGAAGGTCTCGACCAGATCGATAGCCGCGCGCACATCCACATCCTCGCCGGTCACCGAAATCACGACCGTGCCTTCCGAACCCGAAACCCCGCCGCCGCCGACATGCACGGCGTCCAGACCAAACAGGATATCGAACGCCTGAAGTTCTGTGATCACCTTGGCGTTCATCAGCGGCAGCATGCCGATCTTGGTGCCGTAAAAATAATCGGCCTTGGCGTGCCCCAGCTCATTGGCTGCGGCCTTGATCGACGGAACCAGCTTCTCGAGCCCGACGGGAACAATCAGGGGAATGCCCGTGCCGCAGATCGCGCCATAGGCCCAGCCGATGGTGCCCGCCGCGTGATGGGCGTTAAAGATACCGGCGTTGAACTCGTGATCGACGGCGTTGGCACCCTTGATGAAGAGTGAATTGTCGTCCCAACCCGCAAGGGTCTCCTCCATGGTCGGCACCGGCGGGACCGCCTTGCCCTTCACCAGCCGCATCAGGGCCGGCTTTTCCTCGGGCTGGGTCTGACACAGGGTGCCGTTGATCACCTGACCCGAGACGTAGCGATCACGATCCGGACAATCGCCGGTAATCTCTTCGGCCACATAGACGTTGGTCGAACCATGGGCGACGACGATCTGGGCGTGCTCCATCGCGTATTTTACCTCAGGCAGGGCGGCAACCGCCTTGCCGATCAGGCGCTTGGATTCCCACGGTGTGAACGCAAAGACGGCGCGCATGGCAATATTCCTTCACTGAAAAGAACGTTGAGTTGCCCCAATCTAACAGCCGGCCGGGCGCGGGAACATCCTGTCGTCCCGCGCCGCCGATCGTGCTATGTGGAATGCACAGAAAAGACCGGCACAGACCGGTTTGGGGGAGGAAATCATGTCCAAAGCAAACGACATTCTGATCCGGGGGAATGACTATGAATTCACCCTGGAGATGGCCGGCACATACGAAGACACACCGATCCGCTACGAACCCGGTGTGCTCGAGGAAATCTACGCGAAGGTCCTGAACAACCAGCCCTTCCAGGCCTGCGAATTCTCGCTCTCCAACTTCACGATGATGCGCGACCGTGGGGCCGACTGGCTGGCGGCAATCCCCGTGTTCGCCAATCGCGACTTTCGCCACTCGATCATCTGGGTGCGCAAGGACAGCCCGCTCGATTCCGCCGCGCAACTCAAAGGCAAGCGTGTCGGCGTGCGCGACTACACGATGACGGCGGCAGTCTGGCTACGCGGCACCCTGCTCGACGAGTACGACACGGACTGGCGCGACATCAACTGGTTCGCCAACGCCGAACAGCGCTTCCCCGCGCTCGAAGGCGCGCCGCTGGAACTGGTCGATGGCGACCCGGAGGAAATGTTGCTGGCGGGCGAGCTGGACGCGTTCATCTCACCGCGCCCGCGCGACCTCCAGAAAGCACCCGCCGATCGCGAGTTGCGAACGATTTTCCGCGACGTGCAGGACGTCGAACGCGAGTATTTCTCCCGTACGGGCATCTACCCGATTAACCACACGGTGGTGATGCGCCGCGAGCTGCTCGACGATTTCCCCGACGCACCCGCAGCCATCTTTGCGGCCTACTGCAACGGCAAGAAACGCGCGCTCGCGCGGCGGATCGGATCGACCTTCGTGCCCTGGGGCAAGGAGTACTGGACCGAGACCATGGCGACGTTCGGCGGCGACCCCTTTCCCATGGGCCTGACCGAAAGCAATCGCAAGAATGTCGGCACACTGCTGCGTTATCTGCACGAGCAGAAGCTGATCTCCACCCTGCCCGACATCGAGGACCTGTTCCTGCCGGGCACCGCAAATTTCGTAGAAGGCTAAGCAACGCCCATGTCAGACCATCCAAGTTTCGACTACATCATCGTTGGCGCCGGGAGCGCCGGAGCCGTCCTGGCGAACAGGCTGACCGAAAACGGTCGCCACGAAGTGCTGTTGCTGGAAGCCGGCCCCGAGGACAAGAACCCCTGGGTCCACGTTCCGCTGGGCTACGGCAAGCTTTTCAGCAACGCCGCGCTCAACTGGCTCTATTCGACGACGGCGAACCCGGAACAGGTGAACCGACGTATCCCGCAACCGCGCGGCAAGGTGCTGGGCGGATCAAGCGCGATCAACGGGATGGTCTATATCCGTGGTGACAAGTCCGACTACGACCAGTGGCGGCAGTTCGGCAACGCGGGCTGGAGTTATGACGATGTCCTGCCCTATTTCCGCAAGGCCGAGGACCAGCAACGCGGCGAGGATGAGTTCCACGGCGTCGACGGTCCATTGGCCGTCTCCGACGTCTATGAGGAACACCCCCTGGTCGCCGCTTATCTCGAATCCGCCGTCGCAGCAGGCTTCAAACGCAACGACGATTTCAACGGCGCCGAACAGGAAGGTTTCGGCTACGTGCAGTGGACAATCCGCAACGGGCGGCGCTGCTCAACCGGAGTCGGCTATCTGAAACCGGCACGCAAGCGGCCGAACCTGACGATTGCGACCAACGCCCATGCGTTGCGCATCCTGATCGACGGCCGCCGCGCCACCGGCATCGAATATGCGCAGGACGGGCAAACAAAATCGGCCCTGGCCGGCCGCGAAGTCATCGTCTCGGGCGGTGCGATCAATTCCCCGCAACTGCTGCAACTGTCCGGGCTGGGCCCGGCGGGTCTGCTAAGCGAGCACGGAATCGACGTGATCGCCGATATGCCCGGCGTCGGCAATCACCTGCAGGATCATATCAACGGACCGCTGATGTTCCGCCTGAAGGACAACATCAGCGCCAATGACGTGATCAACAGCATCAGCCAACGCATCCGCACGGGCATGCAATACGCCTTCACACGCAAGGGCTTCCTCGCGATGGGCGTGTCCATGGGCGGCGGTTTCTACAAGGTCGACCCGGCGGCAGTCGCGCCCGAAATCCAATCCCAGGTCATGCTCTTCAGCTCGCACGACGTCGGCGGAATGCCACACAAATTCCCCGGTGCAACGGTGGTGAACGCGTTGTTGCGGCCGGAAAGCCGCGGCCATGTGAACATCGTCTCGCCCGATCCCTACACCGCACCGGATATCCAGCCGAACTATCTGACGGCCCAGAAGGATCGGGATATCCTGATCGGCGGCATGAAGATCGCCCGCGACATCGTCACGCAGGCGCCTTTCCAGGCGTTCATCGCCGAAGAACATGAGCCGGGCATGGACTGCACGAGCGATGCCGACTGGCTGGACTATCTCCAGAAACGGGGCCGGACGAGCTATCACCCGTCCAGCACCTGCCGCATGGGCTCAAACCCCGATGACGTCGTCGACGAGCGGCTTCGCGTGCACGGGTTCGAGGGACTGCGGGTGGCCGATGCTTCGATCATGCCGTCGCTCGTGTCGGGCAACACCAACGCGCCGACGATCATGATCGGCGAAAAAGCGGCCGACATGATCCTGGCGGATGCAGGCTAAACCCCGTTCACGGGGTGTATCCAAATATGTGAAACTGGCGCCACGCGTCGCACACTCAGGAGGACCAAATGTACAAGGCATCCGCAGACGTCGTTCTGCCGACATCGATCATCGGCTCATTGCCGCGACCCAGCTGGTTCACCGAAAGCCTGGAATCGCGGAGCTTTCTCCATTCCATGTCGTCCTCCGTTTTTCGCGAACAATACGAGGATGCGGTCAGCGTGCATCTGCGCGCCCAGGAAACGGCCGGCCTCGACATCTGCACGGACGGCGACGCCCACTATGACGAACAGGTCGCCGGCGGCAGCTGGCAGTCCTATCCCCTGTTCCATATGGACGGCTATGACATCGAGAAACCCAATCCCACGGTCTACAAGGTCGGCAATGTCGCGTGGCCGCGCGGCCACATCCTGCATGATTCACTCGAAGGTCGGGTGATGCCCACCCTCACCGGGCCGGTCGGGCGCGGCAATCTGCAATATGCGGCGATGTGGAAAGCCGCCCAGCGCATGACCGCCAAGCCGATCAAGTTCGGCACCATCACGCCGGAACTTCTCGCCGCGTCGGCACCCGACAGTTACTACAAGGATCCGGTCGAGCGGACGATGGCGATCAGCGATGCGCTCAACGAGGAGCTCAACGATCTGGCCGACGCGGGCTGCCCGGTGATCCAGATGGAAGAGCCGCAAATCCACATGACGCCGGTGCGCGGTCCCCTGTTCGGGAAGCTCGACGAGAAGGAACTGGTCAGGGTCTTCAACAACACCACGAAAGGCCTGCGCGACAAGACCGAAGTCTGGTGCCACACCTGCTGGGGCAACCCGTCCCAGCAACGTATTTTCCGTGACGTACAGAGCTATCAGCCGACGCTGGAATGGATGAACCAGGTCGAGGCCGATGTCCTCACCTTCGAGACTTGCAGCTCCGGCCCCGGCGACCTCGAGGCAATTGGTTCGATCATCGAGGACAAGAAGATCGCGATCGGCGTCATCGACCATCACACGTTGCAGGTCGAACGCCCTGACCAGATCGCGGAACTGATCCGCGAGGCGTTGAAGTACATTCCGGCCGAGCGTCTGATCATCTCGTCGGACTGCGGCATGGGCCGCGAGGGCATGAGCCGCCGGCACGCCACCTACAAGATGGTGGCCATGGTTCTGGGCACAAACATCGTGCGCGAGGAGCTCGGCCTGCCGCTGGCGGAATGCCGGGCGGCCGACGACCGGTTCTCGCTCACCGTCACCGAAGAGTAGGTTTGAAAACCCAATTGGAGCTAACGCCATGCTGATCGTCGATTCACAGGTTCATATCTGGATCAACACCACGATGGGTGCGATCCACCGTCAAATTCCGAACTTCAACGCGGAAGATCTGATCGCCGAGATGGACGAAGCCGGCGTCGACCGGGTGATCCTCCACCCACCGGGCGTGGTCCCGAACGGCAACGAAATTGCGATCGCGGCGGCCAATGCTCATCCGGACCGGTTCCGGGTGCTCGGCTGGGTTCATATGGACCAGCCGGAGATCGGTGCGGCCAAACTCGCGGGCTGGACCGATACCCCCGGCATGCTCGGGCTGCGCTTCCTGTTTCTCATGCCGGGTCGGGAAACCTGGCCGACGGATGGCACGCTGGACTGGATCTGGCCGATCGCGAACGAGCAGAAGATGCCGGTCGGGTTATTGGCCCATGATTTCCTGCCGACACTTGGCGAGATCGCAGAGAAATATCCAGACATTCCCTTCCTGGTCGATCATCTCGGTGCCAGTCCATTCAAGAAAGACGCCGAATCCTTCGAAACCCTGCCCGACCTGGTGGCACTGGCGAAATATCCCAACGTGGCCGTGAAAATGTCTGGCGCGAACGGCAACTCTACCGCTCCGTACCCGCACACCAATATTCATGACGAACTGCATCGGATTTTCGACGCCTTCGGTCCTGACCGTAGCTTCTGGGGGACTGATCTCTCGCGCATGAAGTGCAGCTATCGAGAGTGCGTCACCCTGTTCACCGAAGAGCTGCCGTGGCTCAAGGGACGCGATCTCGAACTCGTGATGGGCGAGGCATTGTGTAACTGGATCGGCTGGGATTTACCTGCCTGACCAACACCGTTCTTCCCGACCCACAATCACTAATCCTCGGAGACACCGATGATCCATATGACGTTGCACCGCGCCCGCCTGTTGGGCGCAGCGGCCTTGTTCTCGTTCGCCGCCTTCACCATGACCTTCATCTCCGCGAACGCCGGCCCCGGTTTGGAGCTCGCCCAGGCACAGACTGCCCCGTCGCCGGTCGATGAAGCACAGCTGTCGATTTTCGTGACGGCAGCCAAATCGATTGTCGCGCTGCGCCGACAGTATGAGCCACGCCTGGCCGCTGCAGGCTCTCAAGCCGAAGCTGATGCGTTGATCCAGGAGGCACGCGGCCTGATGTCGACGGCGATTTCTGACGCGGGCATCACCATCGAGAACTACATGGCGATCGCCAATGCCGCCCAGTCCGATCCGGCGCTGCGCCAGCGCATTGAAACAGCTGTCGGGGCGTCGCGCTGAGCCATCAATTTGCGGTGGTTTGACATACATCGGCACTCGGCCGGAATTGTGGAACCCCGACAAGTTCCTCGACCCTGCCCATTTGCCGACCCCGGGCCAAATTCCCGCCTATCTCAGCAACAATGGGTTGGGCGGCGGCGCTTACGACAAATGCTGGAAAACCAAAGCTAAAGAATCAATATGGTAATCCGCTACATTCGGCGGCACATCAAATTACCCGAACGGGAGCGATGATCATGGACGTCATCAGAATTATCATTTCACTCTTCATTCCGCCGCTGGGTGCCTTCCTCAAGGTCGGCATCGCCGGCCACTTCTGGCTCAACATCCTGCTGACGATTCTCGGCTTCATCCCCGGCGTCATTCACGCCATCTGGCTGAACGTCCGAAAATAAACCGACCGGGCCAACTGTCCGGCACCTCCAACTTTTCAGCGTTGTCGATCCGTGGGCCTATTCCAGGACAATGCTTTTCTGCGCCTGCAGCTCAAAGTCACCTGTTGGGCCCTCACCCGCGACCACGAAGCGAACCTGGTACTCGCCGGGTGCCCAGGCGCTGACCTTGCGGCGGGTTCCAGCGAAGCTGAAGGCCCGCGCGGCGTCCTGATCCAGGGTACGGCGGTTCTCGAATAACCGTTGCCCGCCCGGGCCGGTGATGAGCGTGTCCACGGTCGTGCCATCCGAAACGCCAAGCAGGACAATATAGCCAACGAGCGCGTCGACACTGACGGATGCGGTGTCGGGATAGCCTTCATAAAGCGCCCGGTCCTGTTCCGCGGCACCGGTCGCAATGCCGGCGCGATAGATCACCAATGGTGTGTAGTCCGAAATCTCTCGGGCCTCTGCTGATTTCCACAGTGGTTGATTCGCCGCACCGGTCGCTTCGCCTTGCGGCGGCGTGGAAGCCGTGGCGCCATCAAAAGGATCGACAGGTCGCCCATTGCGCTCGACCTGGAAATGCAGGTGCCGAAAGTTTGAATTTCCCGAACTGCCGACCCAACCCAACAACTGGCCCGCGATCACATGCGTACCGGTTCGAACGGCCACGCTGTCGCGTTGCAGATGACAATATTGGCTGGTCCAGCCCGCCCCATGGTCGATGCGCACACCGTTGCCGCATTGGGCCGCCATCCGGGTCTCGTCGTGAACACGCATGAGGCTGTCATCCATGCCGTCACGCACGCCGAGCACCACACCGTCCGCCGCCGCAATAACCGCAACAGGGCCCAGGGGATCGGTCGGCGCAATATCCGTTCCCTTGTGCGCCTCATAAGTCCTCACTCCGCCCATATGGTCGCGATAACGATCCGACGGATCATGGTCCATATAGGCGAAGAACCAGCAGTCTTGCCCGATCTCGCATCCGGCCGGGAATACGAACCGGGGGGCCGCGTCGTCCTGCGCAGTCGCATGGCCAACGGGCCAGATCAGGCCTAGGTTAAAACCGGCCAGTAGGAAGACAGCAAAGGATCGGCGATAGCTCATTCGGTCCATCTCACTTGGTTTCAAGTCGATTTTGCGCGGCTGCATTCCGCCGGTAAACCACAAACACCCGCATTGGACCCACGCGAGACCGCCCGTTAGTCTCGATGCGTTCCATCTGTATCATCCGAGAGATTTCATGACCGACCGATTCGGCCCCCGCGGGGTCTTTGCCATTCTGATCCCGCAGCAAAACTCGACCCAGCAGCCCGAATACGATGCCATGCGGATCGACGGCGTATCCCATCAAATTTACCGTTTCGAACTCGAAAGCCAAGCGGATGTCGCCGGCGCCGTCCTCGATGCGATCCCCGGCGCACATGGTTGCTGGCCGGACATGATCATCGGCGGCAATTCGCTCGAGATGCGGACCTGGTCGATCGCCCGCCAGGCGCGCTATCGCGAAGAATTCGCGGAGCGCGCCGGGGATGTGCCCTTCATCACCGCAACCGATGCGATGGAGGCGGCGTTGCGCAAGCTGGGCGCCCAGCGCATCGCGATATGGGTGCCGCTGTACGAGGAAACCCTGCGCAGCACAGTGGGATACTATGAAGAGCTGGGCTTCGAAGTGCCCAGTTCCGCCTGTCTCGGGATCGAGCACCCCGTCAATTCGATCAACATCGAATTGACGGACGTGGAAGCCGCCTTCGAGAAGCTCGATCGCGACGATATCGATGTGCTGGTTCATATCGGCGCGTCCATCGGGATCGGCGACATGATCGAGCCTATGGAGCAGAAATTCGGAAAACCGTTCCTGTCGGTGAACCAGACGACCTACTGGTATGCGCTACGCACCCACGGCATCACCGATCCGATTGCCGGTTTCGGCAGCCTGGTGCAGGAGACGTCGATAACCTGAGACGGATTGCCGTTATCCGAACATCGTATTGGGCAGGATCAGCGCGATCTGGGGAAACAGGACCAGGATCACCACGCCCGCCAGCATGGCGAACCAGAACGGCCAGATTCCACGGAATATCGTATTTAGCGGCACCCCGTCGGCGATGCCCTTCACGACAAACACGTTCACCCCGACCGGCGGCGAAATCAGCCCCATCTCCAGGGCAATCACCATCATGACGCCGAACCAGATCATGTTGACCCCGAGGGGTTCGATGATCGGCTGGATCAGGGGCACCGTCAGCACCAGAATCGCAAACCCCTCAAGGAACGTGCCGAGCACGATGAACATGACCAAGAAGGCGATCACGATCTGCATCCCCGTGAAGCCCTGCTCACCGACCCAGGTCGAAAGGGCAAAGGTAATGCCCGTGAATCCGACGAAGGTTTTGAACACGAAAGCGCCGAACAGGATCATGAACAGCGTGCCCGATGCACGCAGGGTCGATTTGAAAACATCCTGCATGTTTGGCCAGGTCAGGGCCTTGCGGATGACCGTCACCAAGAATGCGAGCGCGGCGCCGATCCCCGCCGCTTCAATCGCGGAGAAGACACCGGTGTAAATGCCGCCGATCGTCAGCCCGACAATCCCGATGATCCAGCCGGCCCCCGCCAATGCGCGCATCCGATCCCCGATCGGGACAGCTTCCGCTGCCATGGGCGCCCTGCTGGGGTCGCGTTTCACGACGATCCAAATCGCAATGACGAACAGCACCGTCAGCATCAGACCCGGGAAGACTCCGGCGAGAAACAGACGCCCAATACTTTCCTCTGTCAGGATCGCGTAGATCACGAAACCCGCCGACGGCGGAATGAGGATCCCGAGCGTCCCGCCCGCAGCAATCGCGCCGGTCGCGAGGCCGTCGTCGTAATTGTAGCGTTGCATCTCGGGCAACGAGACGCGGCCCATGGTCAACGCCGCGGCGAGCGAAGATCCCGACAAGGCGGAGAAACCCGCGCATCCCACGACCGTCGCGGATGCGAGCCCACCCTTCATATGACCGAGCCAAGCGTTGGCGGCCCGATACAGATCCCGGCTCATGCCCGATACACCGGCCAGGTTCCCCATCAGGACGAACAGCGGAATGATAATCAGCGGGAAGTTCGCGGCTTCGGCGAAAATCTCGCCGGCCAGCGTGGGCACGGCAGCCACCGGGCGGATCAGATAGATACCGACCGTACCGATCAGCATCATGGTCAACCCGACCGGCATCCGGATGAACAAGAGGACAAAGAGCGCGACAAACCCGAGTATCGCGACGGTTTCGCTTTCCATCAGTCGGCGGCCTCGTTCGGGTCTTCACCGTGCCAGTTTGCAAATCCTACCAGCAGCATGACCAACAGATGCAGCGCGTAAAAACACAACGCCACGCCGAGGAAATAATAGAACCAGGTATGCTCGATGCTGAGATTCTCGGTGATGCAGGCTTCCTCGAAGCCGCAGGCCTTGGTCCAAAGCGCGAAGGCTGCCAACCCCGTGATCCCGAGCGCCAGAATCCGCATCACGGCGTCTGTGTAGCGGGTCGCCGAGCGGCCGAAAAAATTGGTGATGATATCCACTGACACGTGGGAATTATTCCGTGCACCATAGGCGACCGCACAGCCAGCAAAGACCGCGAGCACCATGACTGAAACGTCATCGATACCGAAAATCGGATCGTTGAGCGCATAGCGCCAGAACACGGCCACCAGAATATTGACCATCAGCAAACAGACGCCGACGGCCCCCAAAATGGCGAACAACCCGGCCACCCGGCCGAGTTGTTCGTCGGCCCAATCGAGGACCTTTTGATTTTGGGATGACACCGACTACTTGCCGGACATCTTTGCGATCATCTGACCGATGGTGCTGTCGCCTACCTTCTTGGATGCGAGGTCCGCCATGACGGCATCGACCTTGGCTTGAAACTTCGCCCTTTCGGTGTCCGACAGCACGATCATCTCGTTACCGTTTTTCTTGGCAGCACCCAGACCGCGCGCGGAAGCCGCGTCATAGGCCTTGCCCGCGCCGAGCGAGAGATCGGTGTTCGCGGCCGCATCGACCCAGCCTTTCTCTTCGGCTGACAGCTTGTTGTAGACGTCCTTGTTCATGAGCAGCACAAAGGCCGACCCCGAACCCGGGAACCAGGTGGTGACATAGTTGGCGGGCTCAAACAGCTTGAAGGCCCCAATCGCCGACGGGTCGATCATGATGCCGTCGATCACGCCATTCGCAAGGTTCTGATTGATCACCGTGACCGGCTGCGCGACGGCGCTGGCGCCCAGCGCCTCGACGATCGGCACATCCGATTTGGAGGTGACACGGATCTTCATGCCCTTAAGATCTTCGAGCGTGCGAACGGCCTTGTCCTTGGTGATCAGCACCGGCGGCGCATTGGCCCAGATCGCGATGACCTTGGCGTTGTATTCCGTCTCGAGCTCACCGCGCACACGCTGCATAGCTTCGGTGCAGGAGAAGGCAGAGTCACACAGGCCAGGAAGGCCCATCACATTGGTTTTCGGGAACACGTCCGCCGTGTAGCCCGGCAATGTGAAGATCACATCGGCAACCCCGTTCAGCAGGATCGAATACTGCTTCGGCGGCACCTTGTTCAGGGCCCCACCAGGGAACTGCTTGATGGTCAGCTTACCGCCCGATAGTTCGGCGAGTTTGTCGCCGAACGGCGTCATGACCCCCTTGTTCATGGGGTGCTTCGGGCCCATGAAATAGGCCAGCGAAAGCTCATCGGCGGAGGCCGTCGAGGTCGTAAAGGCGCCGGCAGCGGCGATACCCGCAGCGACGGCGATTGCTTTAAATTTCAACATGAGTCCCTCCCAGTTATGGAACCATCGGCGTGGTGCCGATGGCCCATAGTAGATCAACTAGCCAATTAGTTTGCTACACCAATTATTGATGCAGCAAACTCGTGACCAGATGCCGGCAAGGGCTGTCAGCTGCCCTTGCCCGTCATCTTGGTCATCACGGCACCGACAGTACTGTCACCGACCGGCTGCTTGGAAATGTCCGCCATAACTCCATCGATCTTGGCCTGCCAACGCGCCTTCTCGGCATCGGAAAGCTCGATCAGCTCATTGCCGGCTTCCGCGGCGATCTTCAGGCCGCCTGCGGACACACGCTGATAGGCCTGCCCCGCACCCAACGAAAGCTCGGTGCTGGCCGCCTCATCGACCCAACCCTTTTCCTCATCGGAAAGGCCGTTGTAGACGCCCTTGTTCATCAGGAGGACGAAGGCCGATCCGGAACCCGGAAACCAAGTCGTCACATAATTGGCCGGCTCGTGTAGCTTGAAGGAGCGGATGGCCGAGGGATCGGTAATGATGCCGTCGATCACCCCATTCGCCAGGTTCTGGTTCACCACCGTGATCGGCTGGGCGACGGCCTGGGCGCCGAGAGACTCAACGACCGGGACACTCGCCTTCGCGACCACCCGAAGCTTCAACCCCTTGAGGTCCTCGAGCGTCCGCACCGGCTTGTCACGGGTGATCAGGACCGGCGGCGCGTTGGACCACATGGCGATGACTTTGGCGTTGTACTCTTTCTCCAGGTCGCCGCGAACGCGCTGCAAGGCTTCTGTGCAGGTGATCGCCGAATCGCACACGCCCGGCATGCTGACGACGTTGGTCTTCGGGAAGACGTCGGAGGTGAAGCCCGGCAGCGCAAACACCACATCAGCCACGCCCGAGAGCAGGATGGAATATTGCTTGGGCGGCACTTTATTCAGTGCCCCGCCCGGGAACTGCTTCACGGTCAGCTTGCCGCCCGAAAGTTCGGCGAGTTTGTCGCCGAACGGCGTCATGACGCCCTTGTTCATGGGATGCTTGGGGCCCATGAAATAGGCCAGCGAAAGCTCGTCGGCAGAGGCCGTCGAGGTTGCAAAGGCACTGGCGGCGGCAAGCCCCGCAGCAATGGCAACTGCCTTGAATTTATACATCAGTTCCTCCCGGTTCATGTGGCGGTTTGGTTCTGACGACCAAAGCCGACCAACACATCACTCGATTGATCGGCTCTCTCAATTGTTGAGAAACCAACGTGCAAGGCCAAACCCTACACGAGTTGGCCGACCCTGTGCGGCATTTGCTTGAACGCCGCGGACAAGCTGAAGTTCCCCAACCGAATGCAATCCGCGACCACCAAACCGGGCTGGGGTTCAGGTCCCCTCGCGCAACGGCTTGTAGCTGGCGTCGATATAGTCAGTCATATGCTGAATGAACGTCTTCGGATCGAATTGGGGCGGGTTTTCGTCCGAGATGCACGTGTCGAGGGGCGCGGCGACCGCATCGTCCATCGGGTTGTAGTGAAAGGTCAGTGCATAACGATCACGGGTCGGGATGATCACCCGATGCGGGATGGCCCGGAACACACCATTCGACCAACGATTCAGGAATTCGCCGGTGTTCACGACGATCGCACCCGGCACGATCGGTGCTTCGACCCAGCCGCCGGACGGGCGTTCGACTTCCAGCGCCGGGACGGCCGACATCGGCAGTAACGCCATGAAATTATGGTCGGTGTGGGCACCGATCGAATGCTGACCCTCTTCGGCGTCGGTCGCCGGATAGTGAGAGTTTCGGTTGTAGTAATGGGCGTCTTCGAAGAACGGAGCAAAAAATTCGGCGGGCTTGCCCAACGCGACCGCGTAAATGGGCAACAGGCTCTGTCCGAGCCTCTCCATCGCCGCGTGATAGGCAAGAAATGTCTCTCGGAAACCGGGCAAACTGTCGGGCCACTGGTTGCGGCCGCTGAACCGGACATCCGCGACGACCTTGGGGTCATCCGCGGCGCGTTCGCGCATAAATCCCAGCCCCTCATTCGTGTCGGGCTTCTTGTTGACATCGGTCAGGGCCGTTTTCATCACGCTCGCATGCGGCGGGACATATCCGATCTGATGCCTGTTCACGCGCAGCTTGAGTTTCTCACCCATCGGTTGATCGAAAAATTTCCGAAGCTGCGCGAAGCCGGCATCGATCAGGGTCTGATCCACCCCGTGATTCTCGATGTAGTAGAAGCCGAGATGGCGCTGAATGTAGCGCACGTCGGCGGCGGCCTGCGCAAGCGCGCCGCCCAGTCCGGCGAGCACGGAGCCGATATCGAGAACCGGAACGTCCTCGCGATCCACGGCCGCCTTGATCGCGGGAGACGGGTTCGGAAGTGCGGCGTCGATATCGGCCATGTCAGAACCTCAGCGTTGTCTCGATATAGTCCCATTGCGAGAACCAGCGCTGCCATTCGCGGCGCGGCGGCTGGGGTACCTGGACCTCAAGCCAGCGCACGGGCTGACCGGCCTTGGGAAAGAAGCCATGTCGGCTGCCGACACCCGTCCACGCATAGTCACCCGCTTCAAGCGTGTAACGACGGCCGTCCATCTCGCACTCGACCGCACCTTCGAGGATGAAATACGCCTCCTCGAAGGGATGATCGTGGTGGTTGCACATGCCGCCGTCGGGGAAGTTGATGATGAACATGAAGAAATGGGTCGCCCCGAAATTGCCGTCCATCAGCATCCGCATGGAAAAGCCGTAGAGATTGTCCGGGACCACCTCGCTTGTCGGCGGTAACTGGCTTTCGGCGTATTTCCCCAGTCCCGTGTTGCGGATGTCAGCCAGATCAGGCGCCTGCGCATCCGCCGGCCACTCGCATGGGCCGGAGAACCAGGTGTCCCGCCATGTGTCGGGGAGCTTCGGTTGGGGAGACTCCACCATGATCCAACGCGCAGACGCATCGGACGGGTTGTGAAACGCGTGCGTGGTTCCGGTGGGAATCAGCGCGTGGTGCCCCTCCCCGAGGCGATGCACCTGCGCGCCGATCATCAGATCAAGCGTGCCCGATATCACGAACACGCCTTTTTCGAAGGCGTGGAACATGGTCTCGCTCTTGGCATCCGGCGCGAGTTCAAGCACGCCGAAATTGGTGTGCACCGAGCCTGTGTGCCGGGTCACGAAAGGCGCATATGTCAGACCCGGCGCCTGCCCGCCATAGACGGGGTGGGGCAGCAGATCGCGATCGGCAAAACGGCCGACATGATGCAACGCCGCCAGCGGATCGGCGACTTCATCGGGTCCACGGTCGGGATGGCGGCTCATTGGGCAAACTCAGGCATCGGCGGGAGACCAGCCATGCTTGTCGAGGCCATTCGCCAGCGCAAACGCCTGCGGCTTGTCCTCCAGGGTGACCTGCAGATTGTCGTTGAACCGGTTCATGAAGCCGAAGAAGGACACGACGGTCACCATCTCGACGATCTGGTCGTCGCTCCAGTATTTGTGCAGCTCCTCGAAATGCGCGTCCGTCGCACCCGACGGCGTCATCGAGGCAACCTGTGCGAATGCCAGAGCGGCACGTTCGGCATCACTGAACAGATCCGACCGCTCGTAGTCCCAGATCGCCTGGACCTTATCCATCGGCACGCCGAAGTCATGACCGTTGCTCAACGTATGGGCGCTGCAGTAACGGCAACCGGCCGACAGGCTGGCCAGGTGGGCGATCATCCATTTGAGCGGCAGGCCAATGCTCCCGTCTTCGCACATGACCACGATCGCGAGACGCCCAACATGGCGCAGCACGTCGGGGCAGCGCGCCATGATCATGTTCGCAGTCGGCTTGAAGCCGAGCGCCTTCTCGACGGGTTCGAAAAACTCGGCGAAGTCCGCCAGCTCTTCTTCGGGCAACGGTTCGATCCGCGACATGGCTTCCCCTTCTTCGAAATTCTCAAGATCTGGCATTCAGTGTCGCAAGCATCACGAAGCAACGGCAAGGTCAATCAACCGGCCATTATCGGTCCCCGCGTCATGCTAAAAGCATGATCATGCCTGACCTCCCGTACTCGCTGCAGACGATCGAGACCAACGGCCTTCGCCTGCGTACGGTGGTCGAGGGCACCGGTCCGCTGGTCATCATGGTCCATGGCTGGCCGGAGCTCTGGTATTCCTGGCGGCATCAAATTCAACCCATCGCGGACGCGGGATACCGGGTCGTCGCACCCGACATGCGCGGCTATGGCGGCAGCGACAAACCCCATACCGTCGAGGCCTATGACATGGCCAGCCTGATGGCCGACATCGTCGGGATCATCGACGCCTTCGATGCCCCCTCGGCCATCCTGATTGGCCATGATTGGGGGGCACCGATCTGCTGGAACACCGCCGCAATGTATCCCGAGCGGGTATCGGCCATCGCCGCGCTCAGCGTCCGCTACCCGAAACGTGGCCCCACCTCCACCATCGATCTGTGGCGACGCCTCTACGCCGACCGGTTCTTCTATCAGCTGTATTTCGAGAACGAAGGCGTGGCCGAGGCCGAGCTCGAGGCAGATATCGCCCTGTCGTTGCGGAAAATCTACTTCGCCTTGTCGGGCAATGCGCCTGCGGCGGATTACTGGCTCGACCGGCCGGCCGACGGGGGCTTGCTCGGGCCGCTCATCGACCCGAAGCCCTTTCCCGCATGGCTGAGCACCGACGACCTCGACTACTACACGGCCAACTTCAGCGCCGGCGGATTCCGCGGGCCGATCAACCGCTACCGGAACCAGGACCGGGATTTCGAGATGCTGCCGGACATGGCGACCGGCCCCATCCTGCAACCGAGCTGCTTCATCGCCGGCAGCCGTGATCCCGTGAGGTATTTCGTTCCGGGACGGGACCTCTACGAGGATGTCGGACGCCACTGCGCCGACCTGCGTTTCACCCGGATCATCGAAGGCGCCGGGCATTGGGTCCAGCAGGAAGCCCCCGGCGACGTGACCACGGCGCTGCTTGAGTTTCTCTCTTCGCTCGGCTGAACCGAACTGGCCCCGCATCCGTTCGCACGGTAGGATTCAGCGAAACGTGGACGAACAAGGATTTCCGAAATGGCCGAGATCATGGTGCCGTATGAATTTGACGGCCGGCAGTTCGAGGGGGCGGTGGTGTGGGACGACACCATCAGCGACCCGCGCCCGGTGGTGTTCATGCAACCCGACTGGTTCGGCGTGTGCCGTCACACACTCGACATGGCCGCCGAGGCGGCAGGCAAAGGCTATGTGATGCTTGTCGCCGACATGTATGGCGTCGGCTATGGCGCGCGGGACAAGGAGTTCGATGAGTTGCTCGCTAGCGCCCAGGGCGCGCGGCATGATCTTCCGCTGGTTCGCGAGGGCGGCGCTGTAGCGCTGACTGCTCTTCTGGAGGCCGCACGGGAACACGCACCGACCACGGACAGCCCGCTTGGCGCGATCGGATTCTGCATGGGCGGCGGCATCGTGCTCGAACAGGCCCGCGCCGGCGCCGATTTCGCGGGCACGGTGATTTTCCACGTAACCCTTCCCAACCCGGTCGACGACGCTGCCAAACCCGACTTCAAGGGCCGTGTGCTCGCAATTCATGGGCGTGCCGACCCGGTCACCCCCAAAAACATGATGGACGCGCTGGAGACCGAGCTCACGACGGCCGAGGTCGACTGGCAAACCATGACCTTCGGTCACGCGACCCACGCCTTTTGCGTACGCGGCGAGAACAACCCTCCGATGACCCTGTTTGATGAAGAGCTGTGCCAGAAATCCTATCGGATGATGCACGAATTCTTCGCGGAAACGCTCTAGAACCCATCATCATGAGTGTTTCCACTACTGCTCAAATAACGCCGCGCGCGCGGCTGACGGCGATCGCCATCATGTGCCTCGCCTCACTGTGCTTCATCACCATGCACGGCTTCATCAAGACCGTGCGTGGCGACGTCCCTATCGGGATGATCATCTGGTCGCAATACACGATCCAGGCGGTGCTGCTGACGGCACTGTTGGCGCCGCGCCTCCGCAGCCTCGTCACGACCCGGATGCTCGGCCTGCAGGTCCTGCGCGCGCTGGCGCTGATGGCGGCGGTCAGCGGCATGTTCGTCGCCGTTGGACTGATGCCCCTGGCCGACGCCATCACGATTGCGTTTGTCGCGCCGTTGATGATCACCGCAGCGGCGGCATTCTTCCTCAAGGAACGCGTCACGCCCGGACAATGGCTTGCCATCCTGGTCGGGTTCGGCGGTGTGCTCATCGTGATCCGGCCAGGAACCAGCATCTTCGAGGCGGCCTCGCTGGTGCCACTCGGCGCGGCCGTCAGCGTGGCGCTCTACCAAACCCTGACGCGTCCGATCAGCCAGGTCGTGAAACCGGTCTCCATGCTGTACATGGCGACGCTGGTCGGCCTGGTCGTGTCAGCGCTGGCGCTTCCCTTTGTGTGGGAAACACCCGACCTCACACAAACCGCGTATCTCGGCGCCGCCGCATGCCTCGGTGCCGCTGCACATTTCCTGCTGATCCGCGCCTATCACGCGGCGCCGGCTTCCGTGGTTGCGCCCTTCGCCTACACCGAGATCGTCTGGTCATCCGCGATCGGCTTCGCCGTGTTCGGCGATATCCCGGATAGCGCGACGCTCATCGGCGCCGCCGTCCTGATCGCGAGCGGCCTCTACCTGCTGCGCGCGCCGCGGACTTAACAATTCTTCGGATATGAGATTCGGCTAGATCGCCAGATATTGCTGGCGCAACTCGGCGCTGTCGAGCACGTCCTGTGCCGTGCCGTCGAACACGACCTGGCCCATATCAAGGATGATCGCACGGTCGGCGAGGTGCAGCGCGGCGATGGCATTCTGCTCGACGATGATCGTCGTCATGCCCAGCGCCTTGATCTGCTCCAGCGTCCGCTCGATCTCCTGCACGATCACCGGCGCCAGCCCTTCATAGGGCTCGTCCAGCAACAACAGTTTCACATCGCGTGCGAGGGTCCGGCCGATCGCAAGCATTTGCTGCTCACCGCCGGACAGGGTCGTTCCCTCTTGCTTGCGGCGCTCGCCGAGACGCGGAAACAGATCGTAGACGCGATCGATCGACCAACCAATCGGCGGCGCGATTTGCGCGAGCTTGAGATTTTCCTCGACCGTGAGCCCGGCGATAATTCGTCGGTCTTCCGGCACCAGTCCGACGCCATTCTGCGCCGCCTGGGCCGACTTCATGCTGTGCAGCGGCTGATGGTCGAGCCAGATTTCACCCGCCTTCAACGCCGGGTCATCGACCCGGGCAATCGCTCGCAATGTCGAGGTCTTGCCCGCGCCGTTGCGACCGAGCAATGCCACGATCTCACCCTCGCGGATATCAAAGCTGACGCCCTGCACGATATAGCTTTCGCCGTAATAGGCGTGGATATCCCAGCAGGAAAAATACGCGGGCTGGCTACCGATGCTGTGGGTCGGCTGCTGACCTGGCGCTGCGTTACCGCTGTCGCGCGTCTTGGCTTTGACATCTGCCATGTTCACCACACTCATAGATGTGCTCCCCCCAGATAGGCTTCCTGCACACGTGCATCGCCCTTGATCTTCGCCGGTATATCCTCGGCAATCACCGTCCCCTGCGCGAGAACCGAAATCTTCTCCGCAAGAGAGAAGACGACGTGCATGTCATGCTCGATCACGACCATGGTGACGCCCTGGTCGGCGATCCTGCGCATGAGGTCGATCGTGTTGTTGGTGTCGGCGCGCGCCATGCCCGCCGTAGGCTCGTCGAGCAGCAACAGCTTCGGATCCTGCACCAGGCACATGGCGAGCTCAAGCCGACGCTTGTCCCCGCGCGACAATTGGCTTGCCAATTCCTCAGATTTCTCCACGAGGCCGACATCAGCCAGGCATTCGCGCGCGGCTTCATGAATCTCGGCCTCTCCACGCACCGCGCGCCAGGCGTTCAGTCTGAAAGATCCGTCACGTTTGGCCAGGGCCGGAATCGTGACGTTCTCAAGCAACGACATATCGCCGAAAATCTCGGGCGTCTGAAAGACCCGGCTGACTCCGGTTTGATTGATCTGATGGGGCTTGAGGCCCAGCAGCGATTTGCCATTGAAAACCACGGAGCCCGTGTCGGGCTCGAGGCGGCCGACAAAACAGTTGAGCAGCGTCGACTTTCCCGCCCCGTTGGGCCCGATGATGGCATGCACCGTGCCGGCCTCAATCTCCAGATTGACGTTGTTGAGGGCGCGCAGGCCACCAAAATTCTTGCTCACATTTTCGACTGACAGAATGCTCATGACATCACCTACTCAGCCGGCCCCGGTGCGCGTTCGACTGGATCGGGCACCTCCGGGTCGTCCACATGTCGTCGCAGGACCCGCGATCCCAGGGTTCTCAATCGGTTGAATCCTTCCATTAGACCGCCCGGCAGGAAGATCACGATGACCATGAACAGCGCACCGAGAGTCAGATGCCAGCCCTCACCAACGAACAGCGACGACACCGAGACCATCGCGTGCTGGAGGAACGCCGGCAGGAAGTCGAAGACTTGCATCAGCACGCCCTCGTTGAAGGCGGAAAAAATATTCTCGAAATACTTGATGACGCCCGCACCGATCACCGGGCCCAACAATGTCCCGGCCCCGCCGAGAATGGTCATCAAGACCACCTCGCCCGAGGCTGTCCACTGCATCCGCTCTGCACCCGCGAGGGGATCCGTCACCGCCAACAGCCCACCGGCGAGCCCGGCAAACATGCCCGAGATCACGAACGCGGCCAGGGTGTAGGGGCGCACGTTCAGGCCCGTGTAGCTCATGCGGTTTTGATTCGATTTGACCGCCCGCAGCATCATCCCGAATGGCGAGCGGAAAATGCGCATCGACAGGAAGAAGCAGGCGATGAAGATCACGGCGCAGAAGTAGTAACCCGGATAGCCGTTCATATGGATGCCGAACAGATCGGATGACGGCAACACCGCGCCATAGTCGCGCCCCAGCGCCGCATCGAGGATGCGCGGATCGGATTGTGCGAGCTGCAGACCGGTCTCGCCATTCGTGATGGGCGTCAACACGGAATAGGCCATGTTGTAGCTCATCTGGGCAAGCGCAAGGGTCAGGATCGAGAAGTAGATGCCCGAACGGCGCAGCGAGATGAAGCCGATAATGACCGAGAATGCCCCCCCGATCACCGTCGCAACGATCAGCGCCAGGATCGGGTTCATGCTGAACAGCTTGAACGTCCAGACCGCGGCATAGGAGCCGACGCCGAGAAACGCAGCATGGCCAAAGGACAGGTATCCGGTCAGCCCGAACAGGATATTAAAACCGAGTGCGAAGATGCCGAAGATCGCGAACTTCTGCAGGAGGTCGGGATAGCCGGCACCGACCGGCGTCAGGATAAACGGCGCGGCGAAGACGGCGGCCGAGAATCCGATCAGCAGCAGATAATCCTGTTTCGGGGTGGTGTTCCGACCCATCGTTATTGCTCCATCACGCCCTTGCGGCCCATCAGGCCGCGCGGACGCACGAGTAGGACCACAACGGCGATCAGGTAGATGATGATCTGGTCAATCCCGGGGATGATCGATTTGACTTCGTTCATGGAGGCGAAGCTCTGGACGATCCCTAGCAGGAATCCGGCCACCACCGCCCCGGGCAGCGAGCCCATGCCGCCAACCACGACGACCACAAAGCTCAGGACGAGGAAGTCCATGCCCATGTTGTAGTCGGGGCTGAGGATGGGCGTGTACATGACCCCGGCCAGGCCAGCGACGACTGCCGCGATTCCGAACACGATCGTAAATCGACGATCGATATCAATGCCGAGCAGGCCGACTGTCTCGCGATCCGCCATCCCGGCCCGCACCACCATGCCGAACGTGGTGAATTGCAGGAACGAGAACACCGCAGCAATGACGAACAGGGAAAACAGAAAATAGATGAGACGCCAGGCCGGATAGACGACCCCGCCGGCCTGAAGGCCGATCATCGCGCCGAAATCCACCATTCCCTTTGCGATCTCAGGTGCGGGTTGTGGAATGGGGTTGGCACCGAACTGGCTTTTGACGATCTCCTGCAGGACGATCGCCAGACCGAAGGTCACCAGGATCTGATCCGCATGGGGCCGTTTGTAGAAATGCCTGATCAGGCCACGCTCCATGATGATGCCAATCAGCAGCATGACCGGAATCGCGATGATGATCGAAATGGGCACGGAGAAATTCAACATCTGGGCGCCAAAATCCCCGAACCAGGCCTCGATATATGGCGTCCGGATCTCGACCGGCGTGCCCCAGGCAGTCAGTTTCGTCGGATCAAGTGCGACCTTCTCAAAGCCAAGCAGGGACTTCACCGCAACCGCACAGAATGCGCCGAGCATGAACAGGGCCCCATGGGCGAAGTTCACCACACCGAGCGTGCCGAAGATGATCGTGAGGCCGAGCGCGATGAGCGCATAGGCACCGCCCTTGTCCAGTCCGTTGAGAATCTGGAGAAGAATATCGTCCATCTGCGCGGCCCCAAAAGTTTGTCGGTCGCCCGGACCTCAACAGGCAAGAGCGACCGACAGGTTAGCAAAACAAGGGAAGAAGATCAGGCGCCGTCGTTGTACGGGCCCAGTTCGCCACCGAGCAGCGAGGCCGGATACTCGACCTGCGCACGCGGGGTGATCTCGACGACTTCAAGCACGTCGAACTTCGACGTCGGGTTTTCCTTGCCCTTCACGACCAGGACATCCTTGAAGCATTGGTGATCCTCGGCGCGATATTCGGTCGGACCGTTGCCCAGTCCGTCGAACTTGAAGCCTTCCATCGCGGCCCCGACACCCGACGGGCGGAATGTGCCGGCCCGCTGTGCGGCATCGGCATACAGCAGCGCCTGGCAGTAGGTCGTGTGCGCGGCCTGGCTCGGCGGGAAGCCGTATTTCTTGCCGAACGAGCTGACGAATGCCTTGGAGCCCTCGTCCTGCAGCGACCAATGCCAGTTCGTCGAACCGTAGATACCCTTGACGTTCTCGCCGGCACCTTGCGCCATCAGGCGGCTGTAGAGCGGCACGACAATCGCGAAATCCTTGCCGTTCACAACCTTGTCACGCAGACCGAACTGCACGGCCTGGGTCAGCGAGTTGACCATGTCGCGGCCATAATGGTTGAGCACCAGCACGTCCGCGCCGGAGTTCAGGACCGGCGTGATGTACTGGGAGAAATCGCCGGCTCCCAGCGGCGTCCGAACCGCGGCCTGGGTTTGCCAGCCGAGGTCTTCGGAGTATTTCTTGATCGACCCTTCCTGGCTCCAGCCCCACGTGTAGTCGGCGGTCAAATGGTAGGCCACGCGATCTTTGCCGAATTCCTTCTCGAGCACAGGGCCGAGTGCCGCACCAGACATCTCGGTGTTGAAGAAATGCCGGAAACCGTTGGCACGCTTGTCCTTGCCGGTGGTGTCGTTCGAGTGTGTCAGGCCCGCCATGAAGATGACGCCTGCATCCTGGCAAAGCCCCTGCACCGCGATCGCAACACCCGAAGACGAACCGCCGGTGATCATCACCGCGCCGTCCTTCTCAATCATGCGCTTCGCACTGGCGCGCGCCGCGTCCGACTTGGTCTGCGTGTCGCCGGTCACGAAGACGACCTTCTTGCCGTTCACACCGTTGCCGCGCAGGGCCTTCGACGAGAAGGTGTTCAGCATGCCGCCGTCGCCTTCACCATTGATGTGCTCGACCGCCAGCTGGTAGGCGCGAAGCTCATCCGCACCCTCATCGGCATACGCGCCGGTCTGCGGCACGTTGAAACCGAAGGTCACCGTCCCGCCTGTCGGCTCGTTGGTATATCCCCAGGCCCGGCTTGTGAGGATCGTCGGCGCGGCGATGCCGACACCTGCGATGGCGGTGCTCTTCAGCAGTCCGCGGCGTGAAATCGTGAATTTGCTCATGTGCTTGCTCCCAATTGGATTATTTTGTGTTCGCGAAATACGCCGGCCCGAATTCGGTACGGCGGTTACGGATTGGCTGCAAATTTCCTTACCTTCAGCCTGACAGGACCAGTTAATTTTTCAATATCTATTTGTTTTTGAAGGGTTTATTTGTCAATATGGATCGCTGCATTGCAGTATAATTGTCAATTATTGACCAGAACGAAGCCAAGTCGATGGAACAACGCACAGAATCAAACCGGGACCGCTCGATTGTCGGCACCCGAATTCGGCGCCAGCGGCGCGAGCTCGGCATCAGCCAGACCGAACTTGCGCGGCGGGTCGGCATATCTGCCTCCTATATGAATCTGATCGAGTGGAACAAACGCCAGATTGCCGGCTCGTTGCTGCGCAAGATCGCCGAGTCCCTCGATCTGGATCTCGCCGAACTCGACGGTGCTGCGGAAAACCGGCTGTTTGATGCACTCAATGAGATCGCGCACCTGCCGTCGCTGGCACCCCTCGATATCGAGGACAACCAGACCGGCGAGTTGATTGGGCGGTTCCCTGGCTGGGCGCGCGGCATTGCGGCGTTGGCACGATCGGAACAGGAAGCGACATCGTTGGCGCAGACCCTGTCCGACCGGCTTTCGAACGACCCGTTTCTGGGCGAGACTGTCCACCGGATGCTGACGCGGATCGCGGCGGTCCGGTCGGCAGCCGAAATCCTGACCGAGTACAAGGACACGACCGCCGAAGAGCGCGAACGCTTCTACGCCATTATCGACGAAGAAAGCCGCGTCTTGTCGGATGTCGGCGAGGCGCTGGCCGCCTATCTGGACAAGGTGGACGAGCCCAACCGGACTCTGACCCCCCTCGACGAGGTCGAGGCGCTCTTCGACGTGAATGCGAACCGGTTCGAGGACATCGAAACGGCCGCAAGCGCGTTCTCTCAATCCCTGACCGACCCGCACACGGTCTCGCGGCAATCCATGGCCCGCGCCATGGTGGACGAACATCTTCAGCCAGTCATCGCGGCCACGATCGCGCAACATGTGCAGATAATAGAGACATCTACGGCGCGCGTCCGCGCACAGCGGGCCCTCATCGACTATGCCGTAGGCGCCATCCTGATGCCCCTGCCCGCCTTCCAGCACCAGGCGGAACTATTGAAATACGATGTCGAGGCCCTGGCCGATGCCTTCTCGGTAGACATCGATGCCGTCTGCCAGCGACTGACAGCCCTCCCTGCCTCGATCAGCACGCCCCGGTTTGGATATTACCGCGCCAACGCCGCCGGTGCCCTGATCAAGCAGGTCGGCCTGGATAGTCTTTCCATCCCCCGCTACGCGCCAGCGTGCCCGCTTTGGGTCCTCTATCGAGCCCAACAATCACCCGAAGCCGTTATTCGCCAGCGCGCCATTTTCCCGTCGGGTGAACGGTTCGTATTCGTCGCACGCGCGCGCAACACGGGGCCGACGGGATTTGGAAAACCACGCCAATACGTGACCGACATGATTGCCATGCCAGAGAACGATGCGCGCCACACGGTGTACGCACCAGATCCAACCGCACTTGTTGAAGAAGTTGGCCCCAGCTGCCGTCTGTGCCCGCGCCCAAACTGCGTGCACCGGGTCGAGGATCCGCTCGCAGACTAAGCGGCGGACTAGCCTAAAGCACTAGTCACGGACGTGTGACACTGCGCCCCGGATCGATTATAGGTCGAACGTTCTTGTCGAGCTGGGGAGGCCCGCAAGCGCATGAAAAAGCGCATTCTGTTGGCCGAAGATGAGCCAAATATCGTTGAATCTCTGCGATTCCTGCTCGAACGCGCGGGATTCGACCTTTCAGTCGAAAACAACGGACACAAAGCCCTCGCTGCCGCTCTGGACGGGTCATTTGACCTCCTGATCCTCGACGTGATGCTGCCGGGCATCGACGGCTACGAAATTCTGCGCCAGCTTCGCGCGGACCGAAGTGTGCATGACATGCCAGTGCTCATGCTGACAGCCAAGGGGCAGCGCGAGGACCGGGAAAGAGCAATGGACGGCGGCGTCGATGTGTTCATGACCAAGCCGTTCGCCAACGCCGAGATCGTCAGCGCCGTACGTGAACTCGCGCAGCGGACAAAGCCATGACCTCGGCGAACGACCCTGCTGTCCACGACCGCGGCACATCTCAAATCCGGCACCGCAAGGCGCGCGATCGATCCGTCGCACTTCTCTTGCTCGGCGGAGTTTTACTCATGCCCCCCATCGGCGCCATCTTCCTGGTCGACACCACGCTCTTCGGGGTCCCCTTCCCGCTGGCCTATATCTTCGTGGTCTGGGTATTGCTCATCGTCGGCGGTGCCTCTCTGGTAAAGGCGTTGCAAGACAGTGACGGCCTGCACCCGACCACGGACACGTCTGACACCAGCAGCTAATGCTCTCGGTCGACATCCTTCTGACGGTCTGTCTGGGTTATGTGGCCCTGCTTTTCGTTATCGCGTTCATCGTCGATCGTCGCAGCCGCCAGGGCCCCATGCGCTGGCTCCACTCGCCAGTCATCTACACGCTTTCGATTTCCGTCTACTGCACGTCCTGGACCTTCTACGGGGCCGTCGGGTCGGCCGCCCGCAACGGTCTCGAATTCGTCACGATCTATCTGGGCCCAACCCTGGTCTTCGTCGGCTGGTGGTGGCTTTTGCGCAAACTGGTCCGCATTGCGAAGGTTCACCGCACGACATCGATCGCGGATTTGATCTCGTCACGCTACGGCAAGAGCCCCAGCCTGGCTGTGCTCGTGACCCTGATCGCAGTCACCGCGACCACGCCCTATATCGCGTTGCAACTGCAATCGGTCACCCGGAGCTATCAGGTCATCGCCGGCGAGTCCGATGGCATCACCACCGCGTTCTGGATCGCTGCGGGAATGGCCCTGTTCACGATTCTGTTCGGCACCCGGAACCTGGACGCCAACGAGCGCCATCACGGGGTGGTCGCCGCCATCGCCTTCGAGGCGATCGTCAAGCTTCTCGCTCTCATCGCGGTCGGCGTCTTCGCCGTGTGGGGCGTGGCCGGCGGTCTGGGAGACGTCTTCGCCGATGTCCCGGCCGAGGCCATTCGCGGTGCGGGTGACATCTTCGGGCCGCGCTGGGTGACGCTGACCTTCCTGTCCGCCACCGCCGTCATCTGCCTGCCGCGCCAGTTTCAGGTGACCGTGGTCGAGAATATCGAGGAGCGGCATCTGGGCACCGCGTCATGGCTGTTTCCGCTCTATCTGCTCGGCATTTCACTGTTCATCATGCCGATCGCCTTCGTCGGCCTGAAGGTTCTCCCCGCCGGCTCCAACCCGGACCTTTTTGTTCTGACCCTGCCCCTGTCCGAACAGCAAAACGGCCTGGCATTGTTTGCCTTCCTGGGCGGGTTTTCCTCGGCGACATCGATGGTGATCGTGGCCGCCATCGCCGTGTCGACGATGGTGTCGAACCATATCGTCATGCCCGTGGCCCTGCAGCTCCTGTCGGTCGGCCGCAATGTCCGCGGCGACGTGCGCTGGCTGCTGCTCACCTCGCGGCGCGTCAGCATCGCCGCCATCCTCGGTTTGGGATTCCTGTATTTCCGAATTTCGGGCGGCTCGGACGCGCTCGCCGCGATCGGTCTGATCGCCTTCGTCGGCGTGGCCCAGTTCCTGCCCAGCCTGATCGGCGGCATCTTCTGGCGCAGTGCGAACCGCGCCGGCGCATTGACCGGCCTGATCTCCGGCGCGCTGTTGTGGGCCTATACGCTTTTCCTTCCCAGTTTCGGCGGTGACTTCATCATCAGCCTGTCGGTCATCACCGATGGCCCCTGGGGGATCGCCGCCCTTCGTCCGCAAGCATTGTTCGGCCTGACCGACATGGACCCGCTGGTGCATGCGGTGATCTGGAGCGTCGGTTTCAACGCGCTGTCCTTCGTTATCGTTTCCAGCCTGACCGGCGCCAACGCCCTGGAACGGCTGCAAAGTGCATTGTTCGTCAATGTCTATCGCTCGGTGGAAGAGGACATGTCGAACGTGACGGCCCAGACAGTCGACACGGAGGATTTGTTTGTCCTCGCCCAACGAATTCTCGGCCAGGCCCATGCGGCGCGGCTTTTCGAAGAGATGGCCCGGGCGCAAGGGTCGGCCCATGATTTGCCCCAGGCGACCGACACGGTGGTCGCACGCCTGGAGCGCGAACTCGCGGGCTCCATCGGTGCTGCATCGGCCCACGCCATGGTGACCCGGATTACGGGCTATCAGATGGTCGGCATGACCGAGTTGATCGACATCGCCAGCGAAACCCAGCAACTCATCGAAACATCGCGGCAACTTTCCGAGAAATCGGCGGAACTGGAACGCACCGCGCAAGAGCTCCGAAACGTCAACGAGCGGCTACGGGCGCTCGATTCCCAGAAGGATGATTTCCTCAGCCAGGTCAGCCACGAATTGCGCACGCCGATGACGTCGATCCGCTCCTTCTCGGAGCTTCTTTTGGGTGACGAAGAGGTTTCCGAAGATCAACAGGCCCGCTTCACGTCAATCATTCATGACGAGAGCCAGCGGCTGACCCGTTTGCTCGACGAGATTCTGGACATCAGCCGGCTGGAAGCAGGCCTCCTCAGCCTGCCGCTCGAACCGGTAGAGATGCACGCGGCCGTGACGGCGGCGTTCGATTCAATCGCCGGCATGACCCACAGCCGAAAGGTGGAGATCGACATACATCCCGCGCTCACGGGGCTGATGGTCAGCGCCAACGCCGACCGGCTACGTCAGGTCCTCATCAATGTCCTGTCCAACGCGGTGAAGTACAACACATCCGCCAAACCCCGCATCGAGGTCCGCACCGTCACCGACAGCAAGGAAGTGTGGGTCGATGTGGTCGACAATGGCGGCGGCGTGACGCGCGCCGATGCCGCGACGATCTTCGAGAAGTTCGCGCGCGGCAACCGGCCCAGCACCGATCAGGGTGCCGGTCTCGGCTTGCCGATCAGCCGGGCTTTCATGAATGCAATGAACGGGGACCTGACAGTCGAGTTCGTCTCCGAAAGTGTCAGTTTCTTCCGGCTTTCACTGGCGCGTGCGGAGGCGAATCCTGCCGCCGCGCAATAAGAGCCCCGCGACGATTGTGATCACCGATAACCCTTGCATCGCGCGAGGCCTCCACGCATGACAGTGCAAGTCTTTCACGCGCCCTGACGGCACCTGCGAAAACGGATAATCCCATGAAGAAAATCGGCTTCCTGTCTTTTGGTCACTGGTCTGCCGGACAAGGCTCGCAAGTGCGTTCGGGGTCCGACGCGCTGCTTCAGTCCATCGACCTTGCCGTTGCAGCCGAGGAGCTCGGCGCCGACGGCGCCTACTTCCGGGTACATCACTTTGCCCGCCAGCTGGCCTCGCCTTTCCCGCTGCTTTCCGCCGCTGGTGCCAAGACCAGCCGCATCGAACTCGGGACCGGCGTGATCGACATGCGCTACGAGAACCCGCTCTACATGGTGGAGGACGCCGGCGCGGCCGACCTCATCGCCGGCGGGCGGCTTCAGCTCGGCATCAGCCGCGGCTCGGGTGAACAGGTGAACGACGGCTGGCGCTACTTCGGCTACCAGCCCGCCGAAGACGAAGACCATGCCGACATGGCCCGGCGGCACACGGCGGCTTTTCTCGAAGTCCTGAAAGGCGAGGGTTTTGCGGAGCCCAACCCGCAGCCGATGTTCCCCAACCCGCCCGGCATGCTCCGCGTCGAGCCCCATTCCGAAGGCCTGCGGGACAGGATCTGGTGGGGTGCGGCCTCGAACGCGACCGCCGTGTGGGCGGCGAAAATGGGCATGAACCTCCAGAGCTCAACCCTCAAGACCGACGAGACCGGCGAGGCGTTCCACGTGCAGCAGGCGGAGCAGATACGGGCCTACCGTGATGCCTGGAAGGAAGCCGGACACACCCGCGAGCCGCGCACATCGGTCAGCCGCAGCATCTTCGCGATCATGAACGATATGGATAATGCCTATTTCGGGCGGTCCGGCGAGAGCGAGGATCATGTCGGCTTCCTTGACCCCAACACACGTTCCATCTTCGGTCGAAGCTATGCCGCAGAGCCGGAACAACTGATCGAGCAGCTGGCGAAGGACGAGGCGATTGCCGAGGCCGACACCCTGCTGCTGACGGTGCCGAACCAGCTCGGCGTCGAATACAACGCCCATGTCATCGAATCGATCCTGACCCAAATCGCGCCGGCGCTCGGCTGGCGATAACCGGAACCAGGCTCACGCCTCTGCGTCGGCGGCCTGCTCGGCCTTGCGCTGCTCGATCTCGGCAACTTCGGCCGCGGTCTTGCCCCAGAGCGGCGGGTCCTCGAGATAGGCCTCTTCCTCGGCCGTATTTGCGCGCCCCAGGAAACCGTTCCGGTGCGGGAATCGTCCGAACTTGCGGATCGCTTCGCGATGGGCCAGCGCGGCCTCGTAGGAGCGCTCCTCCCCCAGGGGCTCATAGAGCGCGCAGGCGCGGTCCTGGTCAGCCAGGTTTTCACTGTGCTCGAAGGGCAGATACAGGAACATCTTGTGCCAGTTGGCGATCCCCTGGTCATGCCCGAGGTCGAGTGCAATACGCGCGACCTCGCGCGCCTTGGCATCCGTGCCGAAGGCGCGTGGCGTAGCGCGATAAATGTTGCGCGGCACCTGATCGAGGAGCAGAGCGAGTGCGAGGCAATCGGCCGGGTTCTCGACGAAATGGTCATACGCGCCGCCGCCCGCGCGCTCATGAACCTCGCCATACCGCTCGGCGAGTTCGGCATCGAACTCAGGCGTGGAACGAAACCAGATATCGCGCCGCTCCATTTCTCGGGATAGATCGGTGTCACCAAACCAGAACGTCAAAACATCTGTGCTCAAGGGGTCCATATCAGGTCACTCATTCCTCGTAATATCTTGGGCCATAGTATACCACCGCGACGCACATAAAATTCCCGGCTGGAATGCTCGGAAGCGACAATTTCCGGCTCCGGAATTATCACCAGAGGAAACAACATCTCATGCCTGATCGGTTTGGACCGCGCGGCACTTTCGCGCTCTTTATCCCGCTGCAGAATGCCAACATGCAGCCCGAGTATGAAATGCTGCGGCCCGACGGGATCAACAACCAGATCTACCGCTTCACGCTCGAGGTGCCCGACAAGGTGCCGGACGCCATCTTGCGCGTCGTCGAGGGCGGGCTCGGCTGCTGGCCGGACCAGGTAATCATCGGGAACAATGTCGAGATGCGGGTCTGGACCCCGGATCAGCACGCCGAATATCGTGGCAAGCTCCAGGACGCGATCGGCGACATTCCCCTGGTCACCGCGACGGACGCCGCGGTCGCGGCCCTGAAAACCATGGGCGCGAAACGCGTGGCCGCGCTGTCGCCCATGTCGGACGTCTATTCACAAAGCGCGCAGAATTACTACGAAACCATGGGTTTCGAGGTGCCCTACCACGCCGGGCTGCAGGTCAAGAAGCCGGAAGACATCATCAAGGTAACCCTGGAAGACGCGCTCGAGGGCTTCCGCAAGCTCGATCACGACGACGTCGACACCTTCCTGCATGTGGGTGCTGCGCTGGGCATAGTCGACATGGTCGAGGAACTGGAAAAGGAACTGGGACGCCCCGTCGTTTCAACCAACATCGCGACCTACTGGTACGCGCTTCGCCGCCACGGCATCACCGATCCGCTGGAAGGCTTCGGCCAGCTGGCCATGAAACCTACCATCGTTGACTGACCCCCGGTCCCGTAGTCGATAGCCGCCCATCCGCGCCAGCCGAATTATTGTCTAACGTCAGTGCCTATGGAACAAATCAGCGGGATTATCTAAGAGAGGATTTCTGTCTAATCTTCGTTCCCTTCGATCACTGCGATGAACCAGGAATCCTCCCTTATGCAAGTAGCCTAATTTGTCCCATAGGCACTGACGTTAGACAGTATCTATTTTGGGAAATCGAATCGTCGATGGCGATAGTGATAGTCATGACAGCGCTGAAGAAATTGGGTCTGTATTCGAGGGGCGCATAACCGGAACGCATACGGGAAGAGTGGCGAGACAGCTGAAAATTTTGTAAGGAACACATTCAAAGCGTTTGCAGGAGGCAGTTGGTGGGCGTGTCAGAGTTCCAAGTCGCAATAATTGGTTCGGGTCCTGCGGGCCTGAGTGCCGGAGCACGTGCTGCGGCGCGTGGGCTGTCGCACTTGGTGTTGGAGCGATCAGACGGTCCATGCAACACCATCTTTCGCTTCCAGAAGGGCAAGCATGTGATGGCGCAGCCTGCCCATGCACCGCTTCGCAGTGAACTCCCTTTCGAAGATGGGCGGCGCGAGGATGTGCTCGCGGCCTGGCATGGCCGCGCAGAGGAGCTGGGGGTGAACCTGCTCTACAACGCGGATGTGATCGGCATTACGGGCGTTGCGGGCGCATTCACAATTGCGCTGGCCGATGGGTCAGAAGTGACAGCCGCTGCAGTTGTGCTGGCCGTCGGGCTGCAGGGCAACCTGAATACGCTGCGGGTTCCCGGTGCCGAATTGGAGCATGTCGGTTACCAGCTCGACGATCCGGATGAATACGAACATGAGCGCATTTCGGTGATTGGTGCCGGTGATGCGGCGATCGAGAATGCTCTGGCGCTTGCCGCACACAATGACGTGACCATTATCAACAGGTCTGGCGAGTTTGCGCGAGCCAAGAAGGCCAACGAAAGCGCCGTACTTGCAGCAATCGAATCCGGCCGACTGGGTGTTGTCTACAACGCCAATACGCAAGCCGTTGAATCGGATACGCTCGTTCTTGAAACGCCGGATGGTGAAGCGCGCGTTCCCTGCGAGCGTTTGATTGCGCGCCTCGGGGCCGCCCCGCCCCGCAAGCTGGTTGAGGCTTGTGGTGTGTCGTTTCCGAATGAAGACCGGAATGCGCTTCCGGAAGTCTCAGCAAAGTATGAATCGAATGTGCCTGGGTTGTATGTCGTCGGAGCACTCGGTGGTTTCCCGCTGATCAAGCAGGCGCTCAACCAGGGCTATGAAGTCATCGAACACATTATTGGCGAAGATGTTGAGCCCGCCGATACGCCCCTGTTGCGTGAAAAGCTTGTCGCGGTTCCCGAGTGGAGCGTGGACGCGTTCCTTGAGGCTGTGCGTGATCGGGTCCCGATTTTCTCGGAATTGAACGGTCTCGTGCTCCGGGACACGATGCTTGAATCCGACGTTCACAAATTTACGGATGGCGAGACTGTTCTCCGCCGCAATGACTATACCAACAGTCTCTACGTCGTGATTGAAGGCGCGGTTTGCGTTCATCTTGATGATGAAGTTCCACCGAAGGCCAGCGTGACCCTTGGGCAGGGTGCGTTCTTTGGCGAGATGGGATTGATTTCCGGGCGGCGAAGAGCCGCCACAGTGTCCGCGGTTGGCGATGTGTTGCTGCTGGAAGTGCCGCGCCGGCGAATGATTGCCCTGCGTGCCAGTGTGGCCGCCGTGCGTGAGAGCATGGACCGTGAAGCTATTGCGCGATCCATTCAGGCACATCTGGCCCCCGGGCTGGATCGGGAAAGTATCGATGATATTGCTGCAACGGCAACCATTCATAGCTGGGCCAAGGGACGTGTTCTTTTTAACGAAGGAGAGGATGGTGATAGCCTGCACCTCATCCGTAGTGGCTCGGTTCTCGTCCGCAAGAAAATTGGCGATCATGACGTGGTGCTGAACTACGTGGCGGCGGGCAACTGTGTTGGCGAAATGGCGATGGTCAGCGGTGAGCCACGCAATGCAACGGTTGCGGCCGCGGCTGATTGCGAAACGATTCGGATTGAGCGTGATGACTTCGAGCGCTTGATGGATCGTCATCCCAGCTTGCGTGAGCAAATCGAGGGTGTGCGGACTGCGCGCACCGCGATTACGGAACGTATGGCGGAAAGCCCGGATCAGGGAAGCCTGATTGAATTTCTGGTGGATCAGGGCGGCAAGGAAGCAACAGACATTCTGCTGATAGATGAGACGCTCTGTGTCGGTTGTGACAATTGTGAGCGTGCCTGTGCGGCAACCCATGACAAAATAACCCGGCTGGATCGCGAAGCCGGTCCCAGTTATGCCAATATGCATGTGCCAACTTCCTGCCGGCATTGCGAGCACCCACATTGCATGAGTGACTGTCCGCCAGACGCAATCAAACGGGCTGCGGAGGGTGAGGTCTACATCACCGATGCCTGCATCGGCTGTGGGAATTGTCAGCGCAATTGTCCCTATGGCGTGATCCAGATGGCCGAACCCACAATCGGACAGCGTGGCTGGCTGGCAAGCCTTGTCGGAGGCTTCGGTCTGAGCCGAGCGGAAGTGTCTGAAGGCCCCAAGCAGGCGGTGAAATGCGATATGTGCATGAATCTGGAAGGCGGACCGGCTTGTGTACGCGCGTGTCCGACCGGGGCGGCGATCCGTGTGCACCCCAACGAGGTGATCGAACTGATCACAGGTGAATCCTGATCATGGCTGTGGCACCTATGCATGATGGATTTCTGGTCCACAAACGCTTCCGCTACGGCTGGCTGGCGTTGTTGCTCGTTGGTTTTGTGGCCGCTGCATTTTTCTATCGTGATCGACTTGAGGGTATAAATGTTGACCTTGTCTTCGGGTATGGCCTTGGCGGCCTGGCCCTTGCGATCATGCTTCTGTTGACGTGGTTCGGGGTACGCAAACGAAGTTATGCAAAGGGAGCAGGGCCTCTCAAGGGCTGGCTTTCAGCCCATGTCTATCTTGGTATTGCGCTGATTTTTCTGGTTCCCATGCATGGTGGGTTTGTGATTGAGCCGGATATCCACGGTCTGGCCTATGTGTTGGTTTTGATTACGGCTTTTACGGGCGTCCTCGGCATTGCGTTTTATGGGCTTTATCCGCGACGGGTGGCCGCCAATCGGGATGGTCTGACCTTTGATGACATGGTCAAGCGCATGGCCGAAGTGGATATCGAGATCCGGGGACTGTCACCGAAACTGAGTGAAGCGGCCAATGATGTCGTGCGCGGAGAAGTTGCGAATCTGCGGATTGGTGGCGGGGTGAGAATGCTCTTCGTGAAACCGCGTAACCGTTCGCGTCATGCGCAAATGGCCCTTCACCGTCTGGCGATTGATAATGATGCCGCGCGGCGGGCTGAAGCCTTGCTGGAACGAAAGGCCGATGTTGTGGATAGGCTGCAGCGTGATATCCAGATGCGCAGCAGATTGCGTGTGTGGCTCTTGCTGCATGTTCCGTTGTCGCTTGCGGCCCTTGCAGTTGTGATTTCTCATGGCGTTGGCATGCTCGTTTTCGGTTTGGGATCGGTGTGAGCTGATATGCGCCTACTTGTTCGCCACCGTCTCCGCCGGACCCGTCGTGAAGGTTACGTCGAACGCTCCGAAATCCTTGAGGCAGAGGAAATCAGTGTCGGACGTGGCTCGGATGCCGTGCTGCATCTGTCCGATGGCCGGGTCCTTCTGCATCACGCGACGATTGCGCTGCAAAATGGTGTGTTGTGCGTTACGGCTGAGCCAAATGCGGATATCGAACTTAATGGAGTTCCGACCAAAGTTGCCGAACTCAGCACCGGTCATACAGTCACGGTGGGCCCCTATGATCTCGTGTGCGGCGACGCGCATCCCGAATGCGACGCAGCGGTCGAGATCGAGCTTGCACGCCCCATGGGTGATGCGGAAACAACCTTGCGAGACCGTGTTCGGACACCGCTGCTCGAACGCCGCCTGAGTGGCTGGAAGATTGGTGGGGCCATTGCGCTTGTATTGCTTCTGGTCGGGCTTAGCGTGCCGTTGAGTTCGTTTCTGGTTGCGCGCGATACACCAAAACCTGCGCCCGCACTTGTAGATGCGACTGTCAGTAATGATAGCGATATTTTCCGGATGGCTGAAACCATGTGGGTGACCGAGCGGTTGTCGGATGTTCACGGCAAACTGGAAGCAGGCTGTCAGGCCTGTCACACGACAGCCTTTGCTGCAGTTGCGGACAATACATGTGTGGATTGTCATAATACGTTAACCGCGCATGTGGACCCGCACGCCTCTTTCAGTGCCAATGTGGATCAGTCGGGCGGCTGTGCGACCTGTCACCAGGAACACACGGGGCCCAAGGGTATTCACCCGGGTGTACAGGTTACGGAGACCGGCTGCATCGCGTGCCACAACGGGAATATCGATCCCGGCGATGGCAGCGCGCTGGCGCGTGTGGCTTCAATTGCCGATCACCCGCCCATGACCCTGCCAACACCCTCGCCGAACGGGCTGGTGTTCTCCCATGCGTCTCATCTTGCTCCCCAGGGAAAACGTCGCCCGGACGGCAAACGGCAGGTGCTCGGCTGTGTGGATTGTCATCAATCTGCGAACGCCGCCCGCGATATGACAATGCCCAGTTTCAAAAATGGCTGCGCGTCATGCCACACAATGGCCTTTGCAGCAGAAGACCCGAGTCAGCGTTTACCGCACGGGCCTGTCTCGCAGCTACGCACCTTTTTGCTTGGTTTTTACGAGGCCGTTGAGCGGGGAGAGATCGTCGCACCGGAACTTGCCGTCCCAACCCGCCGTCGACGCCCCGGACAGAGTGCGGAACCTGTCGCGGCAACGCCACCCGCGCCATTGCCTGCGCGTACCAGAACCGAGCAGGCTTTGTCGGGCCCGGCGGTGAAGGGCCAGTGCGCGACCTGTCACGCGCTTGAAGAAAGTGTGACACCTGCGGAATGGGATATTGCGAACGTTGATTTTGTCCATGACTGGCTTTCCAGCGCACGGTTTGATCATAAAGATCACTTGAAAGACGCCAAATGCGGCACCTGTCATGCTGTTGGCAAGAGTGAGAAAGCCACAGATGT
>JABIVD010000041.1 GCA_018667335.1 Rhodospirillaceae bacterium | reverse complement strand
CGGCAGGACGTGTTCGACTACATTGAGATGTTCTACAATCCCCGGCGCAAGCATACGAAGAACGGGATGCTGTCGCCCGTCGAGTTCGAACGACAGCGCAAAACAGTCACCGAGGGTGTCTAGAAAACTCGGGGCTATTCACAGTGCCTGCATAGACGTGACCAGCGGCAACCGGATGTTCGCGCATGTCCCGCCGGCGAGAATGGGAGTGAACGCCAAAGAACCGTTCATCGCCTCGCACAACCGTTTGGTGATGTGCAATCCGAGACCGAAACCTTCGGTCTCGGGATTGGCGGACGTTGTGCCGCGCACGAACGGTTTGCCCAGTGCCATCAGGACGTCTCGTGGCATTCCCGGTCCGTCGTCGCGGATTTCGATCCGGCAAAGGTCATGGTCCGTGTCGACCGACGCGACGAGCGTGATCTTGCCGTTCTCGGGCGTGTATTTTGACGCGTTCGAGATCAGGTTGGTCAGAATTTGACGCAGCGATGTGTGGTCGGCGAGTACCGAAATATTCTGCCCATTGTCTGCATAGGCAAGCGACTGGGTTTTGGCGGCGACAGCACCGGAGAAGGACTGGACGACCTGGTCGATCTTCCCATTGAGATCTATCGGTTCAAGCGACAAGCTGTCCGTGAACGAGGATTGCTCGAAGCGGATCAGATTGTCGACGAGCCGGCACAGATGTTCTGAACTCTGGCGGACGATGTCGAGGAAGCCGCTATGGCGGATGCCCACATCGTCATTCGCGAGCTCGGTCTGCATGAGTTCGGCGAACCCCATGATATGGCCGAGAGGCGTTCGTAACTCATGTGCGAGGCTCGACAGCAGAAGTTCTGGGTTCGTGTCGTCGGCGCTCACTGATTGCGTCTGGGCTTGCAGCTTGGCGTGTTTGGTCTCGTTCTGCAGGATGCCGACCGCCAGTGTCGCAAGCTGTTGCAGGGTTGCGAGTTCGTCGACGGTCGCGAATCTGGGTTTGTCGTCGATGACGCACAGCGTGCCAATAGAGTACCCGCTCTGCGTGACAAGCGGTGCACCGGCATAGAACCTGATCGACGGATCGCCTGTGACCAGTGGGTTTGACGAGAATCGCTCATCTTCGGTGGCGTCCTTCACCACCATCGTTTCGCGATCCATGATCGCGTGGGCGCAAAACGCCTGCTCCCTCGGTGTCTCGGAGACGTCGAGGCCCCATTTCGCCTTGAACCATTGACGTTCGGAATCGACCAGCGAGACGAGGGCGATCGGAGCGCCGAATGTCCGGGAGGCGATCTGGGTAATCGTTTCAAGCTGATAGTTGATCCGGGTATCAAGAACTTCCAGAGACAGCAGGTTCTCGAGGCGTTCCGGCTCATCTGGTGGAATGGGGATGCCCATCGAGCTCACTTTCATACATGGATATATTTCTAATCAGGCAAGCACTTAGATTAGAAAATACAAATGCATGGTTAACGATACGTTAAAGGCGCGAATGGGAGGTGGTCGGGGGTCTCTAGTCGTCGAAGAACGCAAATGTCCTGATTTCGATGCTCTCGCGCGGCGGGCCGTCTTTGGGGCTCGTCGGGTCGGTGAACGAGGTGTGCGGTGTGAAGCGCGCATCCAGGCTCGTGTCTGAATCATAGACCTTGAACACCAGCGCCTCGTCCCGGGTCATGTGCGGGAAATAATACCATTCCTGGCCGGGACTGAAGGCGAGGCGGTAGGTCTCGCCGACCCGGTCGGGATAGCGGCGCTCTGCCCTGAGCAAGTCTTCTTTCCGGAAGGTCCGCGCGTCGCAGATGGTCAGGGGATCGATCTCGATCGGCTTCCGGATCGCGCGCCACACCTGGATGATCGCGAACCGGCGCGACAGCAGATTCTCGGCCTCGTCGGGGAAGATTTCCCGCACCCGGCGCGGACCGGAGACTTCGGTGTAGTCATTGTGCGCCGAATGGACGGGCTCGCGGACGAGCTTTTCCTTGCGCGTGTCTTCGTCGCTGGAGCGGATGGTGTGATCGAACACCTCGACCCGTGAGGCGCCGCTCATCTCGGCGACCAGCTTGCAGGCTTCCGGGTAGTAAACGCTGGCGAGCTGATCCTTGTCGAAGAAGTCGGTCATTGCCGTGGGATGGTCGGCAAAGACGAAGCCGTTCCGGTCGAGCGAGAACTGATCGCGCGTCAGCCGCCCGTTGCGGATGTCCCGGGGGTGCATCTCGTAGGTCCCGGTCACGACCCGGGACATATCGCCGGCGGGCATGGTCTGGTTGACCAGCGTCTCGCCGGTGTCCACGGCATAGACGAGGTCGGCCTGGACTGTCTCGTTCGAAACTTCTTGGCTATCGGTCATGGTGACGTCTCCTGGGGAGCGATTTCTCGCGCCGTTATCGGTCGGTCTTCGCGATTTCCTGGGCTTTGGCGACGGCCTCCTCGGGCGGCGCCGATCCCGGCGGGTGCAGGAAGGGCATGGAGAACTTGTCGGTGATCCGCGTGTAGCCGCCGTTGCCGGCCATGCGGCCCAGCGCATCGAGCGTCTCCGGGTCCACATGCAGGCTGTCATTCACCACATCGTCGTCCAGGTGGAAATGCACCACCTCGCCGAAGATCACGTAGTAGGGCAGGTCGCCCATCTCGTGGATGTCGATCAGCCGGCTCTCGAGCGCCACCCGGCAGTCCGTGATGCGCGGCGGCGTCACCAGCTTCGATGGGGCGGTGTTGAAACCGGCAATCTCCAGCTCGTTGACGTCGCTGTCATAGTCGAGCGCGCACGCATTCATCCGGTTGCGCAGCTCATAGTCGACGATGTGGACGACCATCTCGGGGTGATGGCGCAGATTGGCGACCGTATCCTTGACCTCGCCCGTGCTGCCGCCGGATTTGGGGCCGGTCTTCGGGCTGCAGGCGATCATGAACATGGGCGGCGACACGCCGATGCAGTTGAAGAAGCTGAACGGCGCGGCGTTGGGGCCGTCCGGGCCAAGCGTGACGGTCAGCGCGATCGGGCGCGGGATGATCGCGCCACTCATCAGCTTGTACTGCTCTTCCACGGCCAGATCCGCAGCGGTGAATTCCGCCATCGTTGTTCCCCCTCATGCACGTAATGGATTGTTGAGAACAGGCTACCCCGTCGCAGGGCGAAAGCAAATTGCCCTCGCTAGAAACTTGGTCGGTTTGCTAGCTGACCGGTGCCTGGCAGCGGCGCCAGACCTCGATCTTCGCGTCCGCGCCGGGCGCGACGATGCGATGAATGGTGTCGTCGTCGACCAGGACCATGTCCACGTCCGCGCCCGGCCTCGGTTCGGCCGCCGGCACGACATATCGCGACGCGTGTCGGTCATAAGCGCCGGAAACACGTTTCCCGCCCGGGGTGATGATCTCGGTTCCATGAATTTCCAGGCGTCCCAAGTCCCGATTGCACCAATTGCCGTCGATGGCGTCGGCATGTGCGGGAACGGACATCAAAATGAGCAGTGCGGCGCTCGCTGCTGTGGCGATCTTCGTTCTCATGACGCGTCTCCTAGCGGCCGGTGAATTTCGCGGGGCGGCCTTCGGTCGCTGCGGCGATACCTTCGTCCACATCGTGGCTCCATTCGAGCGCGTGCCGCAACGTGTCCGACATCTCGCGGGCGGCGCGGAAGCCCGGCTCCTGCCGTGCGCGCGCGATACGCTTGGTACCGCGGGTCGCCAGCGGGCCATTCGCGCCGACGGCCTCTGCGAGGTCGGTCGCTGCCGCCAGGACCTGTCCCTTCGGGTGAACATGGTTCACGAAGCCGATGCGGGCCATTTCGGCGGCGTCGATCACCTTGCCTGACGCGATGAGCTCGATGGCATGGCCGTGGCCTACCGCCATGGGCAGACGATGTGGCGCGCCCGCACCGGGGAAGCCACCCCACTTGGCCTCGGGCAGCATCAGGGTCGAGTGTTCGCCGGGACCCTGATGTCGCAAGCCAGCGCCAACTCGGACGCCCCGGCGACGATCTTGCCGTTGATCG
>JABIVD010000043.1 GCA_018667335.1 Rhodospirillaceae bacterium | reverse complement strand
GCGACACGGTGATGGAAGCAATCGGTAGTTTTGCGACCGCGCCGTTGCAGTCCTGGGACGCAGTAATCTGCACCTCGCAGGCCGTGCACGACACGGTGGCCGGGGTGCTCGACGAATGGGGAGATTATCTGGAATCACGCCTTGATGCCCCTGCTGACGCCGGGCGCAAAGCGTCCGCACTGCAGCTGCCGGTGATTCCGCTCGGTATCGACGCGGCTTCGTTCGACCCCGACCCGGCCGCCCGCACCGCGTTCCGGGCCGCACATAATATTGCTGAAGACGCCGTCGCCGCCCTGTTCCTCGGACGTCTCTCGGCCACCGCCAAGGCGCACCCCCTGCCCATGTTCCTCGGGTTGCAAGCAGCCCATGCCGAGACCGGCCACGCCGTGCATCTGATTCTCGCGGGCTGGTTCGAGACCGACACGGAGCGCGATCAGATCGAACGCCTGGCGCACGAGGCCTGCCCGGATGTGCCTGTCCATATTGTCGATGGCCGCGATGCCAACATGCGCCGCCAAGCCTGGTCGGCAGCAGACCTCTTCACCTCGCTTGCCGACAATATCCAGGAAACGTTCGGGCTGACCCCCATCGAGGCCATGGCAGCTGGCCTGCCGGTCGTGGTGACGGACTGGAACGGCTATCGCGACACGATCGAAGATGGCGTGCAGGGCTTCGCGATCCCGACGATCGCCGCCGCGCCCGGCGATGGCCTGGATGTTGTGTCGCGCTATCGCAGCGGACGATTCAGTTATGGCGGCTATATCGCCCGCACGGCCCAGTTCACCGCCGTGGACATCGATGCCGCGACCACTGCCTACACCCGGCTGATCGACGAACCCGAGCTGCGCCGCAAAATGGGTGAGGCCGGGCGCACCCGGGCGCGATCGGTCTATGACTGGTCGGTGATCATCCCAGCCTATGAGGAATTATGGGCGGACTTGGCGCGCCGGCGCACGCACGACCGAGAGGTCGCGGCGCCCCTGCCCGGGCGGGCAAGCGATCCGCTGCGCGATGACCCGTACAAGGTCTTCGCTGGATATCCGAGCACCACATTGCGCGACGACATGCGCGTCACGCGGCGCGCACCCGATGCAGACCTTGAAGTGCTGGTTCGCCACTCCATCAACAGTGCGGGCGTGGGTCTCATGTTGTCCGGCCCGGATTTGCGTGCCCTGCTTGGCGCCATTTCAAGTGCAGACAGCGCGAAAGGTATCAGCGTGGGGGCACTACTGGCGGCAAACGGCATGGCCGCACGGGAGACCCGACGGGCTATTCTTTGGCTGGCGAAGTTGGGGATTATCCGACTTTCGCCGGAATAAATACTCTAGCCGCGCGGCGGGATCGGCGTTGAAATTGAGCGCATGTCCACCACCGAGGCCCCGAGGATGCGGCCCTGACCGCGCTCCTGTACGAAGATCGCACAATAGGCCGGGTCCGCCCCGCCAATATCCTGCAGACGCATAACCATATCGACCGCCTCGCCGTTCCAGTCCGCGACCGGGCGCAACAGGCGGACGACGTTGTGATTGGTCAGCGTCTTTCCCTTGTTTTCGCCCCGCGTCACATCGGTAACGTGCTTCTCGTCAAACCGGACCAACATGATATCCGCTTCACCACGATAGAGCGCATCACTGCCGGGAATCTGGATACGCACCTGATCGTCCGATATGCGCGTCACCGCGACGGTCACACGGCCCTGCTTCAGGTCTCTGGCACGTTCGATATTGGCCTCGACCTGAGGCTGCCGGTTGCCCGACGCATGCAACTGACCGTCGACGACCATCTGCGGCGTATACACATAGGGCAGTTTGAGCTGTTCCAGATAGCGCTGCTGGCGTTGGGAATAGACTTCGTTCGCGAACGGGTCCGTCCAGCCGATGTAGTCCCAGTAATCAACATGAAAGCTCAGCGCCAGGATGCCCGGCTGATCGGCCAAATCCGCGAGCAGCGCATCTGCAGACGGGCATGCCGGACAGCCTTGCGAGGTGTAGAGCTCGACCACCGTGAGGCGCTGATCTGCATCGGCGGGCGTTGCCAGGCCGAGCCCCAACACAAGCGTGAGTGCAGCAACGACACGCAAGCACACGCCCCGGCGGGGCCAAACGGACCTGATCAACATCTGCGACATGCCACGAATATGGACGCCCTGACCGTCACGAACCAATCAACTGACGGTGACAAACCCCTCAAGCGGCGGCCAGCATGTTGCGCAGTACATACTGGAGGATGCCGCCATGGCGGTAATACTCCAGCTCATCGAGGGTATCGATCCGGCAGAGCAGCTCAACCTCCCTGGTCGCGCCATCCTCATAGGTGATGGTGCAGCCGAGGTCGGATCGCGGCTTCAGGCCTTCGGCCACGCCGACGATGTCGAACATCTCGCGGCCCGTCAGATCGAACGTCTTGCGGGTCGTGCCTTCAGGGAATTGCAGCGGCAACACACCCATGCCCACGAGGTTCGAACGATGGATGCGCTCGAAGCTTTCGACGATCACGGCCTTGACGCCCAGCAGGCGGGTGCCCTTTGCGGCCCAGTCGCGTGACGAGCCCGTGCCGTATTCGCGGCCACCGACGATGACCAGCGGCACTTCGTCGGCCTGATACCGCATGGCGGCGTCATAGATCGACATCTGCTCGCCCGAGGGATAGTGGATTGTCTCGCCACCCTCGGTGCCCGGAGCCATCTCGTTGCGGATGCGGATATTGGCGAACGTGCCCCGCATCATGACCTCGTGATTGCCACGGCGCGAGCCGAACGAGTTGAAGTCGATCGGCCGGACCTGGTGCATCTTCAGATAATCACCCGCGGGGCCGTCTTCCTTGATCGAGCCAGCCGGCGAAATATGGTCGGTCGTCACACTGTCGGCGAGGATCGCCAGCGTGCGCGCGCCCTTCACATCCGACATCGCGCCGGGTTCCGGCGCCATATCCTCGAAAAAGCTGGGATGACGAACATAAGTCGAGCCGTCGTTCCACTCATAGGTCAGCCCGGCCGAGGTCTTGATGTCCTGCCACTCTTTGTCACCCTCGAAGACGTTGTCGTAGCGCTTCCGGAACATCTCGGCGGTCAGGACATTGTCGAGAATATCCTGCACCTCTGCATTGCTCGGCCAGATGTCCTTCAGGAACACATCATTGCCGTCCTGATCCTGACCCAGCGCGTCATTGTAGACATCGACCAGCATCGAGCCCGCGATGGCATAGGCGACGACCAGTGGCGGCGAGGCCAAATAGTTGAGCTTGGTAAGGGGATGCACCCGGCCTTCGAAGTTTCGGTTGCCCGACAGCACAGCGCCGACGCCGACATCGCCCTCGACGATCGCTTCGTGAATTTCCGGCTTCAGCGGGCCGGAGTTGCCGATGCATGTGGTGCAGCCATAGCCGACCAGATCAAAGCCCATCTCGTCGAGAGGGGTTTGCAGGCCGGCAGCCTCGAGATAGTCGGTGACAACCTGGCTGCCTGGCGCGAAGGACGTCTTCACCCAGGGCTTGGGCTCCAGGCCACGCTCACGTGCCTTCTGGGCAACCAGTCCTGCGGCGACCAGTACCGACGGGTTCGAGGTGTTGGTGCAGCTGGTGATCGCGGCAATGACCACGTCGGCCGGCGCGATATCGTAATCCGTTCCTGCAACGGCCGTTGCCGTGCCTGCGCCCATATCCGACAGGGCGGTGTTGGCCGAGGCAACCATGTCCGACAGTGCGACGCGGTCCTGCGGGCGTTTCGGTCCGGCCAGCGACGGCTCGACGCTGGACAGATCGAGCGAGAGTGTATCCGTGAAGACCGGGTTCCATTCTCCCTTGATACGCCACATGCCCTGGGCCTTCGCATAGGCCTCGACGAGCGCAACCGTCTCATCGCTGCGCCCGGTGAAGCGCATATAACGCAGGGTCTCTTCGTCGACCGGGAAGATGCCGCATGTCGCGCCATATTCCGGCGCCATGTTCGAGATCGTCGCGCGATCGGCCAGGGTCAGATGATCGAGGCCGTCGCCATAGAATTCGACGAACTTGCCAACGACGCCATGGGCCCGCAGCATCTGCGTGACCGTCAGGACCAGATCGGTCGCGGTCATGCCCTCCTTGAGCTCACCATCGAGGCGGAACCCGATCACCTCGGGGACAACCATCGAGATCGGCTGGCCGAGCATCGCGGCCTCGGCCTCGATGCCGCCAACACCCCAGCCCAGAACACCGAGGCCATTGACCATGGTGGTGTGGCTGTCCGTGCCGACCAGCGTGTCGGGATAGGCGATCGTCTTGCCATCTTCCTCGGCGGTCCAGACTGTCTGCGACAAATACTCCAAATTCACCTGGTGGCAGATACCGGTTCCCGGCGGAACGACGCGGAAATTGTCAAAGGCGCCCTGGCCCCAACGCAGAAACTCATAGCGTTCGCCGTTGCGCTCGAATTCGAGCTCAACGTTCTTGCCAAACGCGGCGGCGTCGCCGGAATGATCGACCATCACCGAATGGTCGATGACCAGATCGACAGGCGAGAGCGGATTGATGATACGCGGGTCGGCGTCGAGATTGTCGACCGCGTCGCGCATCGCCGCCAGATCGACGACCGCCGGCACGCCGGTGAAATCCTGCATCAGTACGCGGGCGGGCCGATAGGCGATCTCGCGCGGTGAACGTTGCTCCTTGAGCCAGTCCGCGAGGGCCTGCACGTCGTCGGTCGAGACGGTGCGCCCATCTTCATAGCGCAGCAGGTTCTCCAGCAGCACTTTCAAGGAATAGGGCAGGCGCGAAATATCGCCGAGTTTCTCGGAGGCTGCTTCGAGGCTGAAATAGTCATAGCTCTGGCCCGCGACACTCAATGTGCGGCGGGTCTTCAGGCTGTCCTGTCCGGTAACGCTCATGGACGCTTTCTCCTTCCCGAAAGGGAATTCATCTGATGATACGGAAGCTGGCGTGCGGGTGGTGACCCAAGCAGCGCCAATTTGGGGCGGTTATATGTCAAACGCCCGGTGACTCCAAGCTTCGGGACGTCATAAAACTTAAGACGAGGCGCCCTGGGCAATGTGTTTGGCCAGCGCATGCACCGCAGGACCCGCATCACCGCGCGGCGGAATCAACCCGATATCGACGATGGGCAAAACCGGAAACCCCTCATCAGGCATGAGTTCGCGAAAATCAGCCGGCAAGCCGCTGCGCGGCAGGATCGTCACTGCAAGCCCAGCTTCCACGGCCGTAACAAGACCGGCCACGCTTTCGCTGGAGTAGGCGATGCGGTGGGGCCGCCCCGCTTTTTCGAGGCTTTCCACCGCCCATTTGCGGAACGAACAACCGGGTTCGAACACGGCCAGCGGCACGGGCTTGCGTTCATGCACCACATGCCGGCGCGACGTGGCCCACACCACGGGCTCGCGGCGAACGAGCTGACATTCCTGCTCCACCATCTCAATAGTAACCAGGCCGATATCCACCTCACCCGCATCGTGGGCGTGGGAAATCTTGGTGCTGCTCGCGCAATGTAGCTCCACCTCCACCAACGGATATGAGTCCGCAAACGCCGACAAAACCCGCGGCAGGAACCCGCTGATGTAGTCGTCCGGCACACCAAGCCGGACCGCCCCGGCGATTTCCGGCTCGCTAATTTTCGTCAGCGCCTCGTCATGAAGATGCAGGATGCGTCTCGCATACTCGGTCAGCGCCTGGCCTTCGCGGGTCAATGCCGAGCGCCTGCCGGCCCGCTCGAACAGGCTGCGCCCGACGACCTCTTCCAGCCGCTTGATCTGCATGCTGACGGCGGATTGAGTTCGATGCACCTGGCTCGCCGCCTGGGTGAAACTGCCGGTGTCGACGACGGCCAGAAGGGTGCGCAGAAGGGGTATGTCGAGCGTCTCATTCATGCGTGCCAATATATCAATATTTCTGATGTTATCAATCAATACTATTCGTTGGATTTAAGTCCCGAGCAGACGCATTTCTCTCCCATGACGTGTGCGCATTCGAGCAACCGAGGACCAAAATGATCCGACCTGACCGGCTTATCTGGCGATTTTTGACGACCGCATGCATCCGTAGCGGCGCAAAACCCGTCCGTTGCCGGCCGTCGCCGGCTGTTTTGACGGATCATCGGTCGGCACGGGCGCCTCTGGAATTCACACAAGGAAGGATTGGGGTATGGATATGAACCACGTGAAACTTCGCCGGCACCGCCCCGCACCACGTTCGGGACTGCCGCGCACGAACAGATTCTTAAAATTTCTCGCGGAACGACATGATCTCTGGCTGGCGCACCGCGCACACGCGCGGTGGCGACAGGAACTGCAGGCCTTGGACCCGCGCCTGCTGCGCGATATCGGCCTGACTAACTGGACGGTCGACGATGTCAGCAGGGTCGCCCAAGCCCGGGATCTGGCGCAGATCGCGGCGGAGGCAAAAACCACATTTCCGCCGCATTGCGACCCATCTCTCGCCAAACTGGCACCCCATCTTGAAGCCTGACCGATAGCGTCCCCCATCAACGCATTCGGTCTGCCTCCGATGCGTCGCCCCGAACCCCTTCGGGCCGACGCTGATCCAGGCCCTTAAAGGCCGCCGGAACCCCCAACCGGCGGCCTTTTTCTATCTGTACCTTCAAAATTTCCGTCAGGGCTTCTCGACGATCCCGAGCTGGGCCAGAAAATCCAGCGTATCGAACTCATCCCACTCATCTGCGACCTGGCCATCGCGGATGCGCATGACGTTGAACGTCGCAATCTCGAATGTCTTCCCGGTACCCGGGCGGCCCATGAACTCACCCTGATGGGTGCCGGTGACGTGCAGACGGTTGAAGACCATATCGCCCTCCGCAACCTGCTCCAGCACGACCATGCTGTAGTCGGGAAACGCCACCTTCACCGCAGCCTGCCCAACAATATGGCCGGGCTTGTCCGCCGGTCCCGGCAACAGCGGGAAATGAAACACATGGTCGGCATGCATCAGATCGGCCACTGATTGCAGGTTGCCCTTGGTGAATTCCTCGAAAAACTTCCGCGCCACCGCCTTGTTGTCTTCGATCGACATGGATCCACTCCCTTTCGGTTCCGACAATGTTGATGTACTCCGAGTGTTGCCCGTCCCTGACATCCCGACAAGTCGGACCAACAAGTACGCTCGGCAGACGCCGCACACTTTGCTAGGTTCGCGCGCTGCTCGAAAGACAACGCGAAGCCCGCGGCGCCGGAAAACGAGGAAACGTGCAAGGTCTCACCACACATAAGCTGGGTTGCATTCGCGGCGAGCGCGCGGTCTTCGCCGGACTGGACCTGGCGCTGAATCCCGGTCGCGCGGTGCTGCTGTCTGGACCCAACGGCAGCGGCAAGTCGAGCCTTTTGCGGGTATTGGCGGGCCTGTTGCCCCCGGCCGCCGGGCGCATCGATTGGGAAGGCACCGACATCGCCGAAGACCGCGACGGGCACCGCGCGCGCATCGCCTACATCGGACATGCCGACCCGCTCAAACCGGCGCTAACGGCAGCGGAAAACCTCACCTTCTGGGCGCGCCTTTACGGCTTCGACCCCGATGTCGAGCCTGCACTGTTCCAGTTCTCGATCGAAGCCCTGGCGGATGTGCCCGTCCGCTACCTGTCTGCCGGCCAGCGCCGGCGGGTGACCCTGGCACGCCTCGCGCTCGGCCAGAACTCCGAAGCCGGCCCCGCCCTCTGGCTGCTTGACGAACCGGCGACCGGTCTCGATCCCGGGGCGGTTTCGATGCTTGCCAACACCATCCTTGCCCATCTCTCAAACGAGGGCGTCGCCATCATCTCGACCCATGGCGGCCTGCTCGACGCGTTGCTCGAGGACAGCGCAGAGCGTTTCGACATGCGAGAATTCGAGGCATGATCGGGCTCACACTCCTGGTCCGGCGCGAACTCCGGCTCGCGTTCCGCGGCGGCACGGATGCGATGATGGGTGTCATCTTCTTCGTCCTCGCGGCCATCCTGTTTCCGTTCGGCGTCGGCCCCGACGCCGCAATCCTACCGCGCATTGGCGGCGGCATCATCTGGGTCGTCGCGCTGCTGGCGGCACTGCTGTCGCTCGAACGCATGTTCGCCGCAGACCATGAGGATGGCAGCCTCGACCTGCTCTACCTGTCGCCGGTCTCTCTCGGCCAGCTCGCGCTCGCCAAGGCGATCGCCCACTGGCTGACCAGCGGCGTGCTGCTGCTGATCGCTTCCCCGGTTCTGGCGCTGCTCTACAATTTGCCGTCCTCGGCGTTTCTGCCGTTGGTGGCGACGATGGCGCTGGGAACCCCCACGCTCAGCCTCGTCGGCGCGATCGGCGCCGCACTCACGCTCGGTGCACGGCGTGGCGGCGTGCTGCTCGCCCTGCTCTTGCTGCCGCTCTACATCCCAGTCCTGATTTTCGGGGCCGGCGCCATCGACGGCGCCATTGCGGGACGCGACATCGCCCCCCAACTGATGATCCTCGGCGGTTTCCTGCTCGCCGCGCTGGCGCTCGCACCCTGGGCCACGGCGGCTGCGCTGCGTCAGGCAATCGAGTAAACTGTACGCAGCTATTCAATGCGCGCCAACGACGCCCGCACCAAACGACGGATGTGAAATTGCTTCACCGCTTTGCAAACCCCGCCCGTTTCTCACGCATCGCCGCGCGGGTTCTGCCCTGGTCGGCGACCCTGACCGGCCTGTTGTTCGTCGCCGGCATCTACTTCGCGCTGTTCGTCTCACCCGCCGACTATCAGCAGGGTGACACGGTGCGCATCATGTATGTGCATGTGCCGTCCGCCTGGATGGCCATGGCCTGCTACACGTTCATCGCAGTGATGAGCGCGACGTCGCTCATCTGGAAACACCCGCTGGCGGATATCGCCGCCCGCGCCGCCGCGCCGCTGGGTGCGGGTTTTACCATCATCGTGCTGACGACCGGCAGCCTTTGGGGAAAGCCGACCTGGGGCACATGGTGGGTCTGGGATGCGCGGCTGACCTCGGTGCTGGTCCTGTTTTTCCTCTATCTCGGCCACATCGCGCTGACCCACGCCTTCGACAACCCACAGCGGGGTGCCAAGGCGGCCGCCGTGCTGGCGCTGGTCGGCTTCGTCAACATTCCAATCATCAAATTCTCGGTCGATTGGTGGAACACGCTGCACCAGCCCGCCAGCCTGACGCGGCTCGACCGGCCGGCGATAGACCCCGCAATGCTGACCCCGCTGTTGCTGATGGGGCTCGCCTTCATGGCCTATTTCGTCACCATGCTGCTGATCCGCATGCGCGCCGACCTGAATGCCGCCCGCGCCAGGGCGTTGCAGCTGTCTGCGGCCGAATAAAATCACCACACCCATGCACGCCTGAGTACATAGGTCGCACGCGAAGTTGAACAATTCTGCGTTGCTGTTCGCACGGAGCCTGGCCTAAGAACGCAGCACCTCATTCCTCGAGCCAAACAGAGATCAGCGCCGTGAAAACACTTATCGCCTCCGTCGCCCTGTCATTCATTACTGTCGCCACCCCGACCCTGGTGCAAGCTCAGGACGTGGAAGCCGGCAAGAAAGTGTTCCGGCGCTGTACTGCCTGCCACACCGTGGACGAAGGCGGGAAGAACAAGGTCGGCCCGAATCTCTGGGGCATCTTCGGCAGCACCGCCGCGGCACGCCCGACCGGCTACAAATATTCAGATGCAATGAAGGCCTCGGGCATTGTCTGGGACGATGCATCGATGTCCGACTATTTGGAAAACCCGCGCAAGATGGTCCCAAAGACCCGGATGGCCTTCCCGGGCCTGAAGAAACCGGAACAGCGCGCCGACTTGATCGCTTATCTGAAGAGCGTCACCCAGTAGCGCCGCGCGCGAATTCCGCCACCGCAGCACTCGAAAACCAAACACTTCCATCACGGACCGTCACGCTTGAGTGACATCCACTCGCGCGCGCCCTGTCCCGTGCCAACATCGAGGTTGAGGCGTCGCGCCCGACGGAGATGTATGGGGCATCTGGTCGGCACCACGATCGCCCTGACAAAGGTGATGGAATTCGCCGGCCCGACCACGGTCATGTATCAGCGAAAGGGTTACGACCCTGACAATCAGGACTGGTTCTGGGCGGTGTTCAAGCCGACCGGCGAGGTCGTCGTCAATCCGCTGGGCCTGAACATGGCCGGCCGGATCGTTGGCGGAAACGCCATGCCCGATGCACCGTTCAACTGTGTTGCCTGCCACAAGGCAGCACCGGGTGACGACATGGTCTTCCTCCACGACGCCGTACCCGCCATCAAATAACACGGCGGCGTTTGTCTCAGGGATCGTCGCGGGTGCTGGCCATGTCACCGGTGCCCGCGACAATCCATCAAACAGTTCACATATTTCTGGTTCCGGTCATGTCACGCCTTCTCATAACAGTGCTGGCGCGCTTTCTGGTCTCGGCGACCGCGCATGCTGAAGATCCGAACGACGTCGCCCGTCTGAAACAATCCGGGCACTGCCCGGGTTGCGATCTGTCAGGGGCCTATCTGCGGATCGCGCGAATCGCCAATGCGAATTTGTCTGGGGCCAACCTGTCTGGCGCTGATTTGATTTCCGCCGACCTGTCTGGCGCCAACCTCGCCGGAGCCGACCTGTCGGGCGCAAACATGGTCCGGGCGAGCCTCGTGGGTGCTCGGCTCGACGGCGCGAGATTTACAGATACCATCCTGATGCGTGCAATCATGGACGACACAAACCTGGTGGCGGCCGAGGGGTTTTCAGCAACCCAACTCCGCGTGGCATGCGGAAATGCAAACACGCGACTGCCGGACGGATTTCAGATCTCGCGATGCGCGGTTAGCGAACTTGAAAGCCTTGTCGGGACAAAATGAGAATGCTGCCCCTTGAGCGTTGCGGCTTTTGGTCCCACATGAATGTGAATGCGAATAGATTGGGTTACACTGCCAAGTACCGTTTGAATAGCCCCTAGATTTGTAGACGCTTTCTTTCCTAATTTTGAGGCAAGGAGGCCATGATGGGCAGAAGTAGTTACAGCGACGATTTCAAACGGGACGCGGTGGCGCAGATCACAGAGCGGGGTTATCCGGTTGCGGAGG
>JABIVD010000045.1 GCA_018667335.1 Rhodospirillaceae bacterium | reverse complement strand
CCTCCGCAACCGGATAACCCCGCTCTGTGATCTGCGCCACCGCGTCCCGTTTGAAATCGTCGCTGTAACTACTTCTGCCCATCATGGCCTCCTTGCCTCAAAATTAGGAAAGAAAGCGTCTACAAATCTAGGGGCTATTCAGGCCTAGCCCAATTCAACATCGTTTATCGTTATTTTTTGGTACGCACTTTGGTTGTAAGGATAAAACAGATTCTCGGGGCATAGAGTCAATAATATTCGAATATTTTTCTTCCACCGAAATATTTTCGAATATAAGCTCTCCTCGCAATCCCCTGTGACACACTCCGGATTCCCGGATTACGGACACAATATGCCGCTCAAAAAGAACATTAAACGCGACAGCCGTGCCGGCGGTCCGACCATTGCGACATCGGTCTATGACAGGTTGCGTGCAGACATCATCATCGGTTCGCTCGAGCCGGGGCACCGTCTGGGAACAGACCAGTTGCGCGGCCGATATGATGTGGGCATCAGCCCGGTCCGAGAGGCCCTCAACCGCCTCCTCGCAGAGAAACTCGTCTGTTTTGAGGATCAGAAGGGCTTTCACGTCGCGGGCATCGGCGAGGAGGATCTCTATGACCTCATTCGCATGCGCTGCTGGGCCGAAGAGATCGCACTGCGCGAATCCATCGCCCAGTCGACGCCCGAATGGGAAGAATCCATCATCGTCGCCTATCATCGACTGTCACGCACACCGCGATCGGCCCAGTCCGAAAAGTTCGAGTTCAATCCCGAGTGGGAGGTGTTGCATCGAGAGTTTCACACGGCCTTTCTGGCGAACTGCGGCTCGCCGCGGTTGCTGGCCCATTGCCAACTCCTGGCTGACCAGTCCAAGCGCTACCGCCAACTCGCCGCGTCTATCAGCTACCCGACCCGCACAGAGCGCGACGAACACAAGACGCTTATGGAGATGGCCCTTTCGGGTGATGTGGAAGCCGCTGTCGAGGCGCACCATGCGCATTTGCGCATGACGCTGGAGATCATCATCGGATCCGGGTTGTCACTGCCGACCGGCAAGATCGCCGTATAAGGGTCTGATAACAAACAACGACTTCGGATACGCGACACGCCTGCTGTTCATGCACGAATAATGTGTTGCGGCCCAACCAAGCCGGCGCACTCCTATCTGTCGCGTCCCTTGTCTTTTTGGTCAGAACATCCCTCTCGAAATAGCCCGTTCATGTGTTAATTTCCTCCCGAATCCCGGCCAACGGGATCGTGCATAAGCGGGGGGAACCATGAAGCGCAGCACCGACAGAATTCTCACGACACACACCGGCAGTCTGCCGCGCCCACAGGACGTGGTGGATTTCTTATTGGCCGAGGAAACCAACCCCGGCGGCGGCGGCGCGGAAATGAATGCCGCAGTCGGACGCGCGGTCGGCGAAGTGGTGGCCAAGCAGGTCGCCGCCGGCCTCGATGTCATTAATGACGGTGAACAGGGCCGCGCGGATTACACCATCCACGTGAAGGACCGCCTCACCGGCTATGACGGGCCCAATCAGCCGAAACCTGTCGGTTCGGACGACGAGGAATTTCCCGAGCTCGCCCGGATGCTGGCGCCGTTCGTCACCCCCCTGTCCCATCGTCCCGCCTGTTCCGGCCCCGTCGACTGGCAGGATTGGGATTCCGCACAGGCCGATATCGACCGCGCCGCGAGCGTCGTCGGCACGGCGGGCACGGAAGAGGCCTTCATGACCTCGCCGTCACCGGGACAGATCTCGCGTTTCCTGCCCAACCTGTATTACGGCTCGGAAGAGGAATACATCTTCGCCCTGGCGGACGTGATGCGCCGCGAATATGAGGCCATCGTCGACGCCGGCCTGATCCTGCAGCTCGACTGCCCGGATCTGGCGCTCAGCCGCCATACGATTTTCAAGCATCTGAGCCTCGAGGACTTCCGGAAGGAAATCTCGATGCATGTGGATGCGCTCAACCATGCGGTGGCAAACATTCCCGCCGAGAAGGTTCGCATGCACATCTGCTGGGCCAGCACCATGGGGCCCCATCATGAAGACGTCCCGCTGATCGATATCGTGGACATCATTCTTGGTGCCAAACCGATGGCCTTCTCCTTCCCGGGCGCCAATCCCCGCCATGAGCATGAGTGGAAGATATGGCGCGACGTAAAATTGCCCGACGGCAAGATGATCATCCCCGGCGTCATCGACACGACATCCAACTTCGTCGAACACCCCGAACTGGTCAGTGACCGGATCCAGAACTACGCGAGTGTCGTGGGCCGGGAGAATGTGATGGTCGGCGGCGATTGCGGGTTCGGCACCTTCGCCGGACGGGTCCAGGTGGACCGCAACATCGTCTGGATGAAATTCGCCTCGATGACCGAGGGTGCGCGGATGGCCTCGGAGCAACTCTGGGCCTAGACGGGGGCCGTGGGCCTGTTGCTTCTTGACACTCCAGCTACTGGAACCTGTAAACAGGTTCCATGGCAACGAGTAAAGCTGCACGCAAACATCTCACCAAGCTGATCGGTCTCGCGGCGATCCTGGCCGTGGGTGCGGCTGCCTATGTCGCGTTCGATGGCGGCGCAATCGACGATAATTCGCAGGCAAGCAACCAGGCAGACCAGTCGGTCGAACGCGGCCAACAGGTCTACGTCGCGAACTGCGCCGCCTGCCACGGCGCCAAACTCGAAGGGCAGCCGAACTGGCGCACGCGCAATGCCAATGGCCGCCTGCCCGCCCCGCCGCATGACGCGTCCGGGCACACCTGGCATCACGACGACCAAACGCTTTTCAATCTCACCAAGTACGGCCTGTCTGCGTTGGTCGGGCGCCCGATCGAAACCGACATGCCGGCTTATGACGGCAAGCTTTCGGACGATGAAATTTGGGCGGCACTGGCGTTCATTCGCTCGCAATGGCCGAAGAAGATCCAAGACCGGCAAGCCGCCATGACGACTCAACGTTGAACGGAGAATCAGGAAAATGCATAAAACCGCCAAAAGAAATGTCGGATACCTGATCGGCGGCACCCTCGCGATCATGGCGGCAACGAGCCTGGCGCATGCCCATGGCGGTGCCACAGGCATCGTGAAAGAACGCATGGATCTCATGGCGTCGGTCGGGAAGTCGATGAAAACGATCACCGAAATGTTCCAGGGCACAAAGCCCTATGACGCCGAGCAGGTCCGCGCTGCCGCCCGGTTCATCGGGACCCATGGCGGCGAGCAAACGACCAAGCTGTTTCCCGAGGGAAGCATTAATGGTCCGAGTGAGGCGTTGCCGGCCATCTGGCAGGACTGGGATAAATTCTCCAAACTCGCGGATGACCTTTCGGTATACGCGCGAGCGCTGGCGGACGCCGCCGACAACCCTCGCGGCGCAGGCATGGGCGCGGCCAGGCGAGGTGGTGGACTGTCGAGCGGCGGAAGCCCGATGGGCCGATCCAACCCGATGATGGGATCTGCCAGCGGATCTCCGATGAACGATCCGGCGGTGTTGGCGACAATGGCACCGAATGCCGCCTTTGCACGCCTGACGCAAACCTGCAGTGCGTGCCATACCCAGTTTCGCAAGAAGCAGTAGAAGTCATCCCCATGAAGCGTGGATTGTTCGCCGCGGCGCTTGCGGGTCTCGCGATATTTCTAACGGCTGGCACCGTTTTCTTGTCGACCGGCGAGACGGTTCCCTCTGAAATCATCACCGTGCGTGAAGGAGATGCCGAACGTGGCGCCTACGTCGCGCGCATGTCGGGCTGCATCGCTTGCCATACCAATGAAGCCGCCGGAGGCGCGCTCCTCGCGGGCGGGCCGCCACTGCAAACGCAATTCGGGACGTTCTTCGGCCCGAACATCACCCCTGATAAACCGCACGGCCTGGGCAACTGGACACTCGACGATTTTGCCCGCGCCCTGCGTCTCGGCATTTCGCCAAACGGCAAGCCTTACTATCCGGCGTTTCCCTTTGGCTTCTATACAAAGCTCACCGACCAGGACGTTGCAGACCTGTGGGCGGCGTTCCAAACAGTCCCGGGAATTCCGTCACCGTCAAAGCCCCAGGAGATCAGTTTTCCGTTCAATCAGCGTTGGACGTTGCGCGGCTGGAAGCGCCTGTTTTTCAATCCCGGAGTTTTTCAGCCACAGCCCGGCGAAAGCGACCTCTGGAATCGCGGCAAATATATCGTCACGGGTCCGGCGCATTGTGGCGCCTGCCATACACCACGAAACCCGCTTGGCGGCCGGAACGCAGAACAGGCACTGCATGGCGCCGGGGAGCTGCCCGGAAATGAACGATCACCGCAAATAACTGCCGAGGCACTTCGCGAAAAGGGTTGGACCGAAACCAATCTCGCCTTCGGACTGCGGTTCGGCACCAAACCCAACGGCGACGTGGTGGGCGGAAGCATGGGTGAGGTCGTTCGCGACGGGACCTCATGGCTGACCGACGAGGACCTTGAGGCCATCGCCCACTATCTGTTGAACAATCCAAAGCAGGATTGAACCGGGCGCCTACTGCAGCGGGATCATGATGTGCTCGGCATAACCGGGCCGCTCCTGAAGCCGTTCGTACCAGGCACGCAAATGAGGTCGCTCGGGCCGCGCGATATCCATGTCGTACCAGCGTTGGATCACGCCCCCGATGGGAATGTCACCCATGGTGAATTCATCGCCTGCGACAAACGGTCGATCCGCGAGCGCGGCATCCAGGACGGCGCTGATCTCGCCTGACGCCTTGATCCCCTGGTCGATCAATTCGCGGTTTTGCTGATCGGGGGGCGTGCGGATCAGCTGGTGGAAGACCGGCCGCAAGGCGGGCCAGAAGGTGGCCGTTTGCCAGTCCATCCAGCGGTCCGCGTCGGCACGAACATGCGGATCTTCCGGCCACAGCGTGCCGCGCCCGTGTTTCTCGGCGAGATAGCGCAGGCAGGCATTCGATTCCCAGAGGATGAACCCGTCATCGTCGATGGTGGGGACGACCCGGTTCGGGTTCATCGAGAGATACTCCTCGGTGAACCCGAATTTGCCCGCCATGTCAGGCCGCGAATAGTCCACGCCCATTTCGGCGCAGCCCCAAAGCAGCTTCTGCACATTGGATGATGTGTGACGACCCCAGATCGTGAGGGACATGCCCCTCTCCCCGTTAGTTTGTGCGGACGGTCAGTCCACGATGTTCCACTTCTCGATGACTTTCGTACCCGCCGCCTGAAACACCCGCGACACCGGACAGAAGATCGGCAGCATTTCCTGCATCTCGTTGAGTTGCTCGGCCGTTGCGTCCGTCTTGGCTGTGATCGTCAGCGTGATCTCCGGGAAGGGTACATCAATTTCCTCGGCCAGAACCACGCCACGCCGATCGAAAATCACGTCGGCATCGATGCTGACGAGCTCGAAATTCAGCTTTTTGTGTTCCGCGATGCGGATGGTGACGTTGTTCGTGCAACCGATGAGTGCTGAGATCATCGTTTCGGTGGGCGATGCCGCAACGTTGGTCCCGCCTCGCGCCAGCGGCTCGTCGGTCGTCACGGTGACATCACGCACGCTGATATCCGTGCGTGAGTGCGACGTGGATACGCCATGCATTGTGTAGATCGACGGTTTGACCGTAACTTTGGCGTCAGCCATTGGGTACTCCTAGAGTGAAAACAATTACGCAAGGGTGTTAAATAGGATTGCGCGCAGCGTTCGCATAGACGTGCGGCGCACCGTTGTTTAGAAAACAGATGTGCCGGGCAGACAACGACGCTCGGTCCAATGAATCGATACAGGGAGATGCCGGTTGAAACCCGCACCATTCGCCTACGTTCGTGCTGAAAATCTCGCCCAGGTCTTCGATCTGCTCGACGAGCACGGTGACGACGCACGCATCCTCGCCGGTGGCCAGAGCCTCATGGCCACCCTGAACATGCGCCTCTCGGCCCCCGAAGTTCTGATCGACATCAATCATATCGATGGCTTGTCGGACATTACGAACGACGGCACGACCCTGCGCATCGGCGCACTCGCCCGCCACTCGCAGGTCCTGGAATCTGCCGACGTCGCGAAAATGGCCCCGCTCATCGCCCAGGCGATGCCCCATGTGGCCCATCAGGCCATTCGCAATCGAGGGACCTTCGGCGGTTCGATCGCCTTTGCCGACCCAGCTGCTGAATTGCCGGCTGTGAGCCGGGCAATCGACGCCAAGATACTGCTCCAGAGCCGGAACGGCACACGCAGCGTCGCGGCCAATGATTTCTATCTCGGCCTGTTCGAGACCGCCATGCAGCCGGACGAATTGCTCGTCGGCGTCGAAGTCCCCGGCATTGCCGACGGCGAACGGACAGCATTCCTGGAGCTTGCACGCAGAAGCGGCGACTACGCGATTGTCGGTATCGGCGTGCAGGGCCGCATTGACGGCGGCACATTCTCCGACATGCGCCTCGTGTTCCTCGGAGCCGGAGATCGCCCCATTCTTGCAAGCGCGGCGGCCGACGTGTTGAACGGCAATCCACACAATGACGAAACCGTCGCGGCGGCGCAGGCAGCGCTCGATGCCGACCTCGACCCGATGTCGGACCTCAACGGCCCGCCCGAAATGAAAATGCACCTGGCGCGTGTGCTCACGAAGCGCGCGCTGACCGCACTCGCGGCTTAAGGGAATGACGCAAATGGATCAGAACGTCGACATCACACTGACCGTCAACGGCCAACCGGTGACCCGGCGGGTTCCCGCGCGGACCAACCTGGTGGATTTCGTCCGCTACGAGCTGGAACTCACAGGCAGCCATGTGGGCTGCGAACACGGCGTCTGCGGTGCGTGCACCATTCGTGTCGACGGCCAGATCGTGCGCGGCTGCCTCATGCTGGCCGCCCAGGCCGACGGCGCCGAAGTCGAGACCATCGAAGGGCTTTCCGAGGATGGTTCGATCGCCGACCTGCAGCAGGCCTTTCATGAGCGCAACGCCGTACAGTGCGGCTTCTGCACACCCGGCATGCTGCTGACGGCCGAAGAGCTCCTGCAAAAGAACCCGACGCCATCGCGCGAGGATATCCGCGAGTTTATCTCCGGAAATTACTGCCGTTGCACCGGGTACCAGGCAATCGTCGACGCGATTGAGCGGGTCGCGAACGAACGCAACGCCTAGCGCGTCAGCGCCGCGCGCACCTGAAGCACCGCACGGCCCTATTCAGCCGCGGACGCCTCGAGAATATTTCCGTCTGCATCAAGCCGTAGCCCGGTCGCCCGTGCCCGGTCGAGAATCTCGGCCGGCCACTCGACCTTGGTCGCATCTGTCCCACCCACGATGCCGATCATCAGCGCGTGCTCGGTCCCGGCGTTGTAGAAGCCGCGCATCACCCCGGGGGGCACAGAGACGCAATCCATCGGCTCCAGGATGACCTCTTCTCCGGCCTCCCCTTCGTTCCAGTAGATCGACCATTTCCCGGTCACCGGGATGAACACCTCAACGGTGGGGTGGGAGTGCAAGGACGCACCCTTGCCGGGCTCGCAACCGATATAGGCCATGTGGAAGCCCTCAACATCCGTGATCGCCACAGGATTGTCGGGATCCTCGGACACGCCCTGGCCGATGATCGAATAGAGATCGCGCTCATACTCGGGCAGGCGCGTATCGACGAACATCTGTCCGTTGGGTTTCTGGTCTTTCCAACGTGCGACACGCGTCATCATCTCGTCGCGCGTCATGGTCTTGGTTCCATCGCTCATGATCGATCCCGCTATTTCGTTATTGTCATGCTTCACATAAGAAAACGGCGGCGCTCCGCAAGGAACGCCGCCGATATTCTACACCGGTGATCAGGCTATTCTGCCCTGAAATTGATCCCGATCTGATGGTTGAATTTGATGTCGGTACTCCAGCTGATCGGCTCCGTCGCCAATTCCGGGAAGATCCAGACTGCCGCGAGGACCAGAAGCATCAATATCCAGTACGGAATTGAGCCCGCAAAAATCTCGGATAATTGCACCGTCTTATCTTCCACGGCGCCCTTCACCGCATAGACCAACAATCCGACAGGCGGGGTCAGGAGACCGGCCTCAATCGCCAGAATACCCATGATCGCGAAGGCGTATTCGTTGTATCCGAAGTTCTGCGCGATCGGCCAGAAGATGGGCACGGTCAGCAGAATGATCGAACCCGAATCCAGCAGCGTGCCGAGGATCAGCCAGATCACGATCATGATGAAGATGGCAACGTTCGGGTCGATGCCCGCACCGCCCACAGTGTCCGTGATCAAATTGACAATGCCGCCGGTGGTCAGCAACCGGGCGTACATCTGAGCCGTCAGCAGCAGGAACAGGATCGGCGCGATCACTTTACCGGAGTCGATAATCGCTTCGCGAATACCATCCCATCTAACGCCCTTGATGAGCGCCAGAACAAGGCCGAACAACGCACCCAGCGCGGCTGCCTCTGAAGGCGTGGCAAACCCGGCCCAGATGCTGCCGAGCACGGCAAAAATCAGGAAGATAACGCCACCACCGCTGATCATCTCCTGGGCGGTGAGCTTCTCTTTGGAGAGGTCAACATTCGGCGCCACTTCAGGCTTCAGGATCGCGGTGCCCGCGCTATAGAAGGCCATCAACAGTGCCAGTACGATGCCCGGCAGAATGCCCGCGAGGAACAGGAAGCCGATCGAAATCTCGGTCACAATGCCCCAGATGATCAGCAGCACGCTCGGCGGGATCAACATGCCGAGGCAGGCGCTGCCCGCCACTGAACCAAGCGCATATTTGCGGCTGTAGCCGGCGTTGATCATTTCCGGATATGCCAGACGAGAGAACGCAGCCGCAGAAGCGAGGCTGGTTCCGGTCACGGCGGCAAAAATCGCATTGCCGGCCACGGTCGCGACGGCGAGCCGGCCCGGAATACGTTTCAGGCCGAAGTTCATCACCCGGTACAAGTCGCCAGCCGAACCCGATCTGCTCACAAATTCGCCCATTATGACGAAGAGTGGGATGACGGCGAATACGAAGTTGCGCAGCGCGAAGAAGGACGTACTGCCGACCTGCCCTGCAGCCATCTCGTATGAGCCGAACATGAGCCATGTTCCGACCAGCGCGGTCACACCCAAGGAAATTCCGATATGAACACCAATCACCACGGCGATGATTAGTACGATCAGCATCAATATGACGGCTGTTGTCGGATCCATTTTGTACGCCCCCTTGTCCCGTTTGATCAGTCGGTCGCTTGCGACCGGACGGACGGGTTGTTGATTCTAAAAGCTTAAATCTGCGAGCCCGCGATGGCTTCGGCCTTGCCCTCTTCTTCGTCCGTGATCGGCTCGGTGCCGAACACGAAGTGCCAGAGCAAAACCATGTAGACGAGCATCGATACAATCGCGAAGACAATGATCAGCGAACGCACCGGATAGATCGGCACCCGAATGGAGCCTTCACCCTCGCGCTCATCAACCTCCCAGCCGATGATCATGTCTTCCCAACCGCCGATCGCGACCGACCAGAAAAACCAGATGCCGATAATCGCAACGAAAATATCGATGCCCCGGCGCCCCATATCATTCAGGTTCTGATACACGACCGTCGTGCGCAGATGGGCCCCGCGATAAATCGTGTAGGGCAGCTGCAGGAACAGGATCGAGACCATCGAGTTGGCGACGATCTCAATCGTTCCATCAAACGGCGCGTTGAAGAACGTACGACCCGTAATATCCCAAAGGATAAGAAACGCGAGGGCCATCGCCCAGAATGCTGCGACGGTACTGCACACACGCGTCACGGTGTTTACGACGTTATCGACCATATACTGGCTCCCTGTCCGCTCCTGTACTCAAGCGGTATTTTTATCCGACTCGCAGGTCCTCCCAAACGAGCACCGCGCGAAGTTACCAGACTGAAACCCTGTGTAAACTCAACGTTTGCGCCTAAACGCCTTTTTTTTGCCCCACCGATGCACGAATTCATCAAACAAGCGTGATGGTCTCGCCGCAATTGAGGGACACCCTTGATCTTGGCGCCACGCATTGGTCGCGTGGTCGCCTTCGGAAGCGCCGTCGGGAGGGCGGCGTGTGTGCCAGTCGGCAGCGCAATGACGCCGTGATAACCGCTAGCTTTTGTTACCGATTTCTGCTTTGTTGCGCTTCGACTTAGGTGAATTTCAGCACAGTCTGTTACCGCTGACGTTCGCTGACGTTGTGCACAACAAATCAATGTTCAATAGGGAGACGATCAGTGAAAGCACGCACGCATCTTGCAACTGTTGCTGCTGCTGGTGTTATGGCCGTCGCGGCAGCCGCGACGACCACATCAGCCGTTGCCGACAGCTTTACTCTGCGCATCGCCGCAGGCCATCCGGCCGCGCCGCTCGCCAGTGTTAACCAGCTCCAGAAGACCTTCGTTCCGAACGTGACCAAGCGTGTCGCGGCGGAGACCGACCACAAGGTTCGGTTCATCGAGGGTTACGGCGGCACAATCGCCAACCTCTTCGAGGTTCTGGAATCCACGCAGAAGGGTCTCGTCGACATCGGCGCCATGTGCTCGTGCTTCGAGCCGACCAAGCTGTTCGTCCACAACATGAACTACTTCAACCCGTTCATCTCGGGCGATCCGAAGATCATGGGTCCGACCTCGCGTCAGATCCATAAGGAGTTCGACTACTTCTACAAGGTGTTCTCGGACAACTATAACCAGACCTACATCGCCAACGGTGCGTTCGACGATTACGGCCTGGGCACGAAGTTCCCGTGGACCAAGATGGAAGAGCTCAAGGGCGTGAAGATCGGTGCTGCCGGTCCGAACCTTCCGTGGCTCGACTATGCTGGTGCCGCGAAGGTCCAGACCAACCTGAACGAAGTCTACAACGCGCTGCAGTCCGGTGTGTTCTCGGGCGTCGTGATCTTCCCGGCCCCGTATTTCGGCTTCAAGTTCGGCGAAGTTGCGAAGTACTACACGACCATGGGCTGGGGTTCGGTTGTCGCCTACCCGGTGACCGTCAACAACGACACGTGGGCGAAGCTGCCTGACTCCGTGAAGAAGATCATCACGGAAGAGACAGCCGTCTACAACGTGGCCGTTGAGGACGAGGGTGTTCGCAAGTTCTCCTCCGCACTCGTCAACCTCAAGAAGCAGGGCGTCACGGTTCGTGACCTCGGCGACGAAGAGCGCGGCAAAATGGCCCGCGTGATCGAGCCTTGGGTGAACGAGAAGGCCGCCGAGTACGAAGCCAAGGGCTTCCCCGGCAAGGCCACCTTCCGTCGTCTGATGGAACTGGCTGTTGAGAACGGCGCGACGCCGGTTCACAAGTACAACATCAAGTAAAAATCGTTCATTCGGTTTTGGGAAAGGGCGGCCCTCGGGTCGCCCTTTTTCTTTGTCGGCAGCCTGATAGGCTTCGTCATGGGCATCGCCAGCCCGGGGGAGACACATCATGCAACGCAACCGCGATGACTGACGAGATCACGAAAATCACCATGCCCAAATGGGGGCCCTCCATGCGGAAGGGCACGATCGTCGAATGGCTGGTCGCCGAGGGTAGCGTGATCGCCATGGGCGACGAAATCGTCGAGATCGAAACCGAGAAGGTGAACAACGGTCACGAGGCCCCCTGCTCCGGCCTGCTGCGCCGTCATGTGGCATCGACCGGCCAGGTCGTCCCCGTCGGCGGATTGATTGGCGTCGTCGCGCCGGCCACGGTCGGTGAAGAAGAGATCGATAGCTTCATTGCGACGTTTGAATCTGCGTTCGTCCCCGAGCCGCCGGAAGATGAGGTCAGTGCCCCCCAGACCATCGAAACCGGCGGCCGGGTGATCAACTATCTCGACACCGGCGGCGCCGGAACGCCAATGCTCCTGGTGCACGGAATCTGCGCCGATCTGGAAAGCTGGATGTTCAACATACCGGCCATCGCCGACGCACGGCGGGTCATCGCCATCGATCTGCCCGGCCACGGCGCCAGCAGCAAGGATGTGGGCGACGGCAGCCCCGCCTTCTTCGTCCGATGTCTGGGGGATTTTCTCACCGAACTCGGCATCGACCGCGCCCATCTCGCCGGGCATTCACTGGGCGGGGCCATCGCCATCGCCTTTGCGCTCGAGAACCCTGCCCGCACCGCATCGCTTGGATTGATCGCGCCTGCCGGACTGGGTCCCGAAATCAATGGCGAACTCATCACCCGGCTGATCGCCGCCGACAAGCGCCACAGCGCACAGCTGGCGCTTTCGCAACTCGTTGCCGACGAGGAACTGATCAGCCACGACATGATCGAGAAATTCCTGCGCTACAAGCGCACGGACGGCGTCCCCGACGCCCTGGCGACCATCGCCGCCGCATCCTTCGATGGCGACCGTCAGCTGAACGCTTCCGCTGACCGTATCCACGAGATCAAGGCACCGATCCTGTGCATCTGGGGCGAGCAGGACCGGATCATCCCACCATCCCATGTGCGCAGTTTGCCGGACCATGCCGCGGTGCACCTACTCGCGAATACCGGACATCTCCCGCATATGGAGATGGCGCCGCAGGTCAGCGCGCTGCTCGCAACACTGGCAACCGAGAGTGATCGCTTGGACAAGGCAATCGCAGGCACGTGACAAACACAGACACGTGAACAAAAAAAGGGCAACCCCTGCGGGCCGCCCTTCTTTATTCGTTGATCAGGGAATCTACTCCGCAGCGTCGGTCGCCCCGATGCCGATGTTCCGGCCCGCATAGCGGCGCAGGCGCAGATCGGCCTGTTCCTTGTGGCCCCAGAAGCGCTCGACCTCGCACAGCCGCGAGCAATAGTCACCGACCATCGCGCTCGCCTCCTCGGTAACCTGCTGATAGGTGCAGGTCTTCATGAACTTGCCGACCCACAGGCCGCCCGTGTAGCGCGCGGCACCCTTCGTCGGCAGCGTGTGGTTGGTACCGATCACCTTGTCACCATAGGCCACGTTGGTTTCGGGGCCGATGAACAACGCCCCGAAGTTGGTCATGTTGTCGAGGAACCAGCGCGGGTCCTCGGTGAGAATTTCGACATGCTCGTAGGCAAGGCGATCGGCCTCGGCGCGCATCTCTTCGCGGTCGCCGCACAGGATGATCTGGCCATAGTCGCGCCACGCCACCGACGCGACATCCGCCGTCGGCAGCAACACGAGCCGGCGCTCGATCTCCGCCGGAATGGCCTCGGCCAGCGCCCGCGACGTGGTGATCACGGCCGCCGGTGAATTCGGGCCATGCTCGGCCTGACCGAGCAGGTCGACCACCACCATCTCGACATCGGCCGTATCGTCGGCGATCACGAGCACTTCGGTGGGCCCGGCAAACAGATCGATGCCGACCTTGCCGTAGAGCTGGCGCTTGGCCTCGGCCACATAGGCGTTGCCCGGGCCGACAAGCATGTCGCAGGGGTCTATCGTCTCGGTGCCGATCCCCATGGCCGCCACGGCCTGGACACCCCCGAGGCAGTAGATCTCATCGGCTCCGGCGAAATGCATCGCCGCGATCGTCGCCGCGTGCGGCCCGCCCTCGTTCGGCGGTGTGCAGGCGATCACGCGCGGCACCCCGGCAACCTTGGCCGTCACGATCGACATATGCGCCGACGCGACCATCGGATAGCGGCCACCGGGCACGTAACAACCAACGCTGTTCACGGGGATGTTCTTGTGACCGAGCGTCACACCGGGAAGAGTCTCAACCTCGACGTCCTTCATGGAGTCGCGCTGAATCTGGGCAAAGTTGCGGACCTGGGTCTGGGCGAACTTGATGTCCTCGACCGTCTGCTCGGGCAGAGAATCGACAAGCTCCTGCACCTGCGCATCGGAAAGACGGAAGCTGTCGGGCGTCCACTTGTCGAACTTCTCCGACAGCTCGCGCAGCGCCGCGTCACCGCGGGACTTCACGTCGCCGAGAATTCCCTCGACGATCTCACGCACCTTGGCGTCGGCTTCGTCGGTCGCGTCGGAGTCCATCCCCCGCTTCAGGAACTCGATGGCCATGTCACTCTTCCTCGTATTGGTGGAATTCGCAGTGGTTTAAAACAGAGCGGGCGGCACCGGCAACCCCGGCACCGCCCGATCCGAAAAGTTATTCGCAGACGCTACTTGATGGCCTGCGGATTGATCGGCGAGCCGACACCGCGGGTGATCGGCAGCGGCGGTGCGACGAACATAAATTCGTACACATTGTCCTCTGCGCAATCGTTCGCCAGGTCCTTGAGATAGAAAATCTCACCCATGGTGATGCCGATCTGCGGAATCACGATCCAATGCCAGGGCTGGAAAACGTCGTCGGTCTCGTTCGGGATGACCTCGCAACCCCAGGTGTCGGCGCAGATCGCTGCGATCTCCATGTCGTGCATCCAGTCGCAGGTGTGGAACGACACGCCCGGCGCATCACCGCCGGCATATCCGCCCCACTCTCCCGCGGCCAGGCAACGCTCCATATGGCCGGTCCGGTAGATCACGAAGTCGCCGCGCTTGATTTCGACACCCTGGGCCTTGGCACAGGCGTCCAGATCATCGGCGTCGATCGCCGTGCCGTCGTCGAGGGAATCAACCCCGGCCCAACGCGCGATATCGAGCAATATGCCGCGGCCGACCATCTTGTTGCGCATCTTGTGGATGCCGTTCTTTTCCGCACCGTTCGAGCCGACCAGTGTCGCGTCGTAACCGTTCCACATCTTGTCGCTGTTGAAGACATGGCCGAGCGCGTCCCACTGGGTCCCGCACTGCAGCGGCAATGACACCGCATCGTCGGCATACTGGCTGGGATACTTCTTGCCCGGCACCGTCTGCTTGCCCTGAACGGCGTCCGTTCCCGTCGCGAGCATGGTGTGGATCGGGTTCCAGCGGCCGCCGAACAATCCGTTCTGCGGGCCGTCACCGTCGAAGTTCAGGCCGAGTGCGAACACCTGGCCCTTCTTGACCAGCTGGGCAGCGGCCTTGCGCTCTTCGTCGCCCACATAGTTGATCGTGCCCCACTCATCGTCGGGCCCCCACTTGCCCCAGTTCTTGTTGCGCTCGGATTTCTCCTTGATGGTGTCCATGTCCATCTGGAATTTCGGATCGTCATAACGGTGCATCTCTGCTCTCCCCCGTAACTCTCGGTTGCACCCGTCTCGCGCGGGCAGATTTTATTATAATGGAACTATAGCAAAGCAAAGGGGCCACGCTCCAATGGAACGTGACCCCCAAAATTGCATGACTGTGGTCAAATTTACTTGATGGCCTGCGGGTTGATCGGCGAACCGGTGCCGCGCGTGATCACCAGCGGCGGTGCGCAGAGGAAGAACTCATAGACGCCGTCTTCGGCGCAATCGGCAACCAGCTCGCGCAGGTACCAGATTTCACCATGGACGATGCCGATATGCGGGATCGTCACCCAATGCCAGGGCTGGTTCAGGCCCGGGACACTCCTGTTCGGGCGCACTTCGATGCCCCAGGTGTCGGAACAAATGCCCGAGATCTGCTTCTCGTGGATCCAGTCAACGGTCTCGAAACCGAGGCCCGGTGCGTCGCCGCCCCCGTAGCCGCCCCAATCGCCCTTATCCAGGCAATCGGCCATCTGGCCGGTGTTGAAGATCACAAAGTCGCCACGGCGCACTTCGACGCCCTGCTTCTTGGCAGTGCCTTCGAGGTCCTTGGTCGTGATCTCATAGCCGTCCGCGAGGCGCTCCTTGCCCTTGTAGCGGGCCACGTCGAGCAACACGCCACGACCAACCATCTTGTCGGCAAATTTCTCGATGCCGTTCTTGTGGGCGCCGCGCACGTCGACGAGGGTCGCGTCATAGCCGTTCCACATCTTGTCATCGGTGAAGACATGGGAGAGCGCGTCCCACTGGCTCGCAGCCTGGGTCGGCAGGTTGATGGCATCATCGGCGTAACGCATGCCGGCGATCGGATCCTGAATGCCCTGCACTGCATCCGTGCCCGTGGCGAGCATCTGATGCATCGGGTTCCAGCGGCCGCCGAACAATCCGTTCTGCGGGCCATTTTCGTCGAGGTTCAAGCCGAGGCGGAAGACCTTGCCCTTCTGCACCAGCTTGGCCGCATTGGCGATGTCTTCCGGCGTGATGTAGTTGAGAACACCCAGCTCATCGTTGGGACCCCATTTGCCCCAGTTGCTGAGCTGTTTACATTTGCGCATCACGTCCGCTTTGGTGAGCAGCTTCTTCTTGCCCTTGCGGGGCGCGCTCTTCTTCGCGGCGGGTTTACGTGCGGTTGCTTTCTTGGCCATGTCGGTGCCTCGCTTCTGAAAATCTCGAATTGATATGTTTTTGCCGGTCTTACGTCCGGCAACGGGCTCGGTTATGGTCGCACCAAATTCGGATTGCAAGTGCCCAATCCGATGGTTTTGACGACATTGAGACGGGAAAATAATGAGATGAGTGCTGTGGAATCTGAAGACAACAAATCGCCCTCCCTACGGCTCGACGGGCTCGTCGCCGTGGTCACCGGTGCCGGTCGCGGCCTGGGACGCGGTATCGCACTGGCGCTCGCCGACGCAGGCGCCGAACTCGTCCTCGTCAGCCGCACCCAGAGCGATCTCGACGAAGTCGCAGAGCGCATCACCGAGGCCGGCGGCACCGCGCGCACGGTGATTTGCGATGTAACGAATGCCGCGCAGGTGACAGAGCAAATCGAGAGCCTCGAGCGGATCGATATCCTGATGAACAATGCGGGTGCCAACATCCCCGAACCGTTCGTCGACGTGACCGAGGAGCATCTCGATTTCCTGCTCAACATCAACGTGAAGTCGATGTTCCTGGTCGCCCAGGCGGCCGCGCGGCGCATGCTCGCGAACGACCGCGGCGGTTCGATCATTCATATGTCGTCTCAGATGGGCCATGTCGGCTCGCCCAACCGCACCAACTACTGCGCGACCAAACACGCTGTCGAAGGCATGAGCAAGGCGATCGCAGCCGAGCTGGCACCGCAGAATATCCGCAGCAATTGCATCGGCCCGACCTTCATCGAGACGCCGATGACCAAGCCGATGTTCGAGAACCCCGAGTTCAAAGAATTCGTGATGGACCGCATTCTCATGGGCCGTCTGGGTAAGATTTCCGACGTCACGGGTTCGGTCATATTCCTCGCCTCGCCCGCCTCGGAGCTGATCACCGGCGCCAGCCTGACCATCGATGGCGGGTGGACGGTGGTCTAAACCCCGGTTTTCTGGTGAAACAGCGAATATCCGGGCCCGATTTCACGCTTCTGTTGCTACCAAACATATCGTTTTTGCTGTAATAATTGCGCAACTCAATGATTTGGACTTCCCCGCGAAGTCCGCAAGGAGACCGAACACATGGGCGCACCCGCACGCGACGACACATACAATTATCCGCGTTTCAAGATGAGCAATTATGAGCTCGGCTACTTCCCCGGCCCGAAGGCTGGTGAGGAAGTAAACTTCGACTACACCCTGACGGATCTGGACGGGAACGACGTCAAGCTTGCCGACTACAAGGGCAAATGGCTCGTGATCGAGTCCGGCAGCCTGACCTGCCCGATGTACGTCAAGAACGTGAAGCCCTATGCAAAGCTTCAGGAGAAATATCCCGACGTCGAGTGGCTGGTGGTCTATGTGCGCGAGGCGCATCCGGGCGAGAAAGCCAAGCAGGCGGAATCAATCGACGAGAAGATCGAGTATGCCAAGCGCAACCGTGATGATTACAAGGAAGAGCGCAAGATCATCGTCGATGACGTCGCGGGCAAATGGCATCACGAGTGGGGCCTTCTGCCCAACACCGTGTATGTGATCAATCCCGACGGACAAGTCATCTATCGCGCGGACTGGTCGTTCGCGCATCTTGTGGATCGCGCGCTGCAGAACCGCGAGACGATCAATACCGATGAGCATGTCGCAATCCTCGGCGCGGCCCCCTGGATCACGATCCCGGTGACCCTGAAGGGCGGCTGGGTGGCGCTCTATGACATCCTGATCATCTTCCCCAAGGTCTATTACATGCATTTCAAGCTGGATATTCAGACCTGGATGGCCAAGCGCAAGGCGCGCAAGCAGACGGCATAAGCTAACGCGCAAGCGCCGCTTTTCTGATTTCAGAAAGGCCGGGGTCCCTCGATAGCGGGACGCCGGCCTTTTCGATTCAGGCGACCAAAATCGCCCGGAAATCATTCACGTTGGTGCGGGTCGGACCGGTGACAACCAGATCATCGATCGCGGCGAACAGGCTGTAGGCATCATTTCGTGACAGGACCTCGGATGCATCGAGACCGGCAGCGCGCGCCCGCTCGAGCGTGTCGGGCGTCACCATCACCCCGGCATTGTCCTCAACACCATCGATCCCGTCCGTGTCGCAGGCGATGGCATGGACGCCGGCCGCGCCGTCGAGCGCACGGGCCAGTCCCAGAGCGTATTCCGCGTTGCGCCCGCCGCGCCCCTCACCCGTTACGGTCACGGTGGTCTCTCCGCCCGACAGGATGACCAGCGGCAAATCTCCCGCGCGTTCCTGCTGAAGCCGCATAGCCAGCGCGGCATGCTGCGCGCCCAGATCTCGCGCCTCACCCTCGAGGTCGGCACCCAACGAGACGACAGCGCAACCCGCATCCCGCGCTGCCGCATCTGCTGCAGCCAACATGTCCGACGGGCGCGAGACGATTACGTTCTCCACATTTCTGAACAACGGATCGTCGGGTTTCGGCGTCTCGCCGGCATCGCTGTTGAGCAACGCAACCACCGATCCCGGCGCGTCTATCCCGTAGCGTGTCAGAATTTCGAGCGCCTCATGACGTGTCGTCGAATCGGGGACCGTCGGACCCGACGCGATGACTGAAGGGTCGTCGCCGGGAACATCCGAGATCATCAGGCTGAGTACCCGCGCCGGTACCGCGCTTCGTGCCAGGCGGCCGCCCTTGATGGCCGAGATATGCTTGCGCACGCAATTCATCTCGCCAATCGGCGCGCCACTGCGCAGCAACGCGCGGGTCACGGCCGCCTTCTCATCCGCACTGATCCCTTCGGCCGGCGCAGTGAGGAGCGCCGAGCCGCCGCCGGATATCAAGCAGAGCAATAAGTCATCCGACGTGAGCCCCGAGGCCAATGCCTGAATTCGACGCGCTGCATCCGCCCCGGCTGCATCTGGCACCGGGTGCGCCGCCTCGATGATCTCGATGCGGTCGCAGTCGGCACCATGCCCGTAGCGGGTGACCACGAGACCTTCCAGGTGATCGGTCCATCCCTGTTTCTCGGCTTCACGCTCGACGGCCAGCGCCATAGCCGCCGACGCCTTGCCCGCGCCGACGACGACGATCCGGCCGACCACATCAAGGGCGGCAAGATGGCGTGGCACGCAGTCGAGTGGATCTGCCGATGCGACAGCCGATGCAAACAGGCCCCGCAGAATCTCCCGCGCGCGGCTTTTCTCTGCCCCGGTTGTGATGAGTTTGCTCACATGTGCCCCTTGCGATCGCCTGCCAGCCCGATATTATCCTGCGCGAAGCCTATCGGCGGCCAAATAAGAAACATAACCGCACACACGCCGTTATAGGGATTCCGAATGAACCAGCGCCTCCTCGAGGCCGCGGGCAGCGCCCGTGGTCGCATGACGCCAATTCGTTCGGCAGCCCGCAAGTAACAAGAAAACGTAACAACCAACATATGAAGGAGCGGAATCATGCAAGGAGCCGATACGGCTTGGATTCTGACCTCGACGGCGCTGGTTTTGTTTATGACCCTACCCGGGCTCGCACTGTTCTATGCGGGCCTCGTGCGATCACAAAACGTGCTGTCCGTTCTCATGAACTGTTTTGCCATCGCGGCAACGGTTTCCATCCTCTGGTTCGCGGTCGGCTATTCGATCGCGTTCGGCGACGGCAACGCCTGGTGGGGCGGGCTCGGTAAGTCGTTCCTGTCAGGCGTCGACATCGACAGCGTGTCGGGAACGATCCCCGAAACCCTGTTCTTCATGTTCCAGATGACATTCGCGATCATCACGCCGGCACTGATCGTCGGCGCCTATCCCGAACGCATTCACTTCTCGTTCGTGATCGCCTTCTCCCTCGTCTGGGTGCTCATCGTCTATGCCCCGGTCGTGCACTGGGTCTGGGGCGGCGGCTTCCTCGCCGAGATGGGACTGCTCGACTTCGCCGGCGGCGTTGTGGTGCATGTGACTGCAGGCGTATCCGCACTGGTTCTGGCGATGATGCTCGGACCACGTCGCGGGTTCCCGGGCGAAGTACAGCCGCCGCACAGTCCCGGCCTCACCATGATCGGTGCCGCGATGCTCTGGGTCGGCTGGTTCGGCTTCAATGCCGGCTCCGCCCTCGCGGCGGATGCTGCCGCGGGCATGGCGATGACGGTGACACATATTGCGGCCGCATCCGGTGCCATCGCCTGGTCTGTCATGGAATTGATCCGTTACCGCAAGGCGAGCCTCATCGGCGCGGTCACCGGCATGGTGGCCGGCCTTGCAACGATCACCCCTGCATCGGGGTCGGTGGGCCCCGTCGGCGGTCTCGTCCTGGGTCTTGCTGGTGGTGTCGTCTGCTACATGGTCACCCAGCTCATTAAGCAGCGGTTCAAGATCGACGATTCCCTCGACGTGTTCGCCGTGCATGGCGTTGGCGGCATGCTGGGCACGATGCTCACGGCGGTGTTCGTCTCGGTGGTGCTCGGCGGCAACGGTCTTGCCGAAGGCATGACGATCGGCAGCCAGCTCGGCGTTCAGGCCCTCGGCATCATCATCGTCGCCGTCTGGTCTGGTGTCCTCACCGCCATTATTGTGATGGTGCTGAAGATGTTCCTGACGTTCCGGGTGGACGAAGAGACAGAAGTCCAGGGCCTCGATCTGGCACTGCATGGTGAGCGCGGCTACCACAATATGTAGCCGGGCGGATCATCTCGACGTAACTTTGGGGCGGTGCCGCGACAGGTGCCGCCCCCAACGACACAGGATCAACCATGAAATTCATTGTTGCGATCATAAAACCGCACAAACTCGACGATGTGCGCGAGGCGTTGGCCGGGGTCGGCATCGAAGGCATGACCGCCAGCGAAGTCAAAGGCTATGGGCGCCAAAAGGGACAGACCGAGATCTACCGGGGTGCGGAGTATCAGGTGAACTTCGTTCCGAAGATCAAAATCGAAGTCGCGGTCGACGACGCCGTTGTCGACAATGTCGTGGATGCCATCCGCCACGCCGCAAACACGGAGAAGATCGGTGACGGCAAGATTTTCGTCCTCGATCTCCAGTCCGCGGTTCGTGTGCGAACCGGCGAGACCGGCTCCGACGCCCTCTAGGCCGAACGACCTACAGTTCGTCCAGCCCCGAACGCTGTTCGAGAAGCTTAATGGCTGCGGTGAGGTTGTCCTCGCCGTAGCCGGCCTCGACGGTATCTTCGAAAGTCTTCAGCATCGCACCACCGATTGCCATGGGGACGCCCGCGCTGGCACCCGCATCGCATATCAGGCGTGAATCCTTCACCATCTGCTCGCTCGTGAACTGCGCCGAGAAGTCCCGCGCCTTGAGCGGCACGACATTGTACTGGATGTATGGCGACGCCGCGGCACTGACCCCGATGACGTCGATCATCTGTTCCCAGTCGAGGCCACCCTTTCTGCCCAGTGTCAGGGCCTCCGCCAAGACCGCACTGCTGGTGCCGACCAACAGATTGATGACGAGCTTCAGGTACCGGGCCTGATCGTCCACGCCGAGATAGAAGTTCTCCGCGCTCATCGCGGCGAACACATCCGCGCACTTGTCCGCAGCATCCTTTGGCCCAGACACCATGATCGTGAGCTTGCCGGCCTCCGCCAGGGCCACACTGCCCGACACGGGTGCGCGCAAGTAATCGATACCGGCCGCAACAGCCGCGGCAGAAACTTCGCCGGAAGCCTCCGGCGAGACCGTGCTCATATCGACGTAGATGGTGCCCGGCGCGAGGTTCGCGAAGATCCCTTCCTCGCCAATCGTGATCGCCCCGAGCACCGCATCGTTCGGAATCATCGAGATGACGATGTCGGCGTCCGCGATGACATCCTGATTGGAACTGGCCGCGCGCGCACCCGTCGCCACAACGGCCTCCACATTGGCCGCGACCGGGTCATAGACCGCGAGTGTGGCACCCGCGCCGACCAGGCGGCGGCTCATGGGCCCGCCCATCTTGCCGGCACCGATCCAGCCGATTTTCGTTCCATCTAGGCTCATGACGTCTGCTCCTCCCCCTGAATGCGAACCCGCGCCGCCTCGGGAGCGGCGCCGGCCGCTTCTCTATGCAATGCCGATCAAGCGCCGATACTAGCGCAATCGCTGTAGGCAGCGGCATTCCCCTCGGTGGCAACGTACCGCAGGGTCTCGGGAACGGACTGGACATTGCCAACAATGTTCATATATCGAACTATTGTTCGCCAATTGAACTTCACGTTTTACAGATGGACGCGACAATGGCCCCGCCACGCGAAGGTTCGGAATTCGTACAGTCTCTGCAACGCGGGCTGGCCGTCATACAGGCCTTCGGTGCCGAGCGACCCGATATGACGATCAGTGAAGTCGCCGAGGCCACGGGCACAACACGTGCCACTGCACGACGGTTTCTGCTGACACTCGAATCACTCGGTCACATCCGCTCTACCGGACGCCGCTTCTCCCTGACCCCGCATGTCCTCGGTCTCGGTTATGCCTACCTCTCCTCACTCGAATGGTGGCAGATCGCGCAGCCACATATGGAATCAGCCGTCCACGAGCTGCAGGAATCCTGTTCCGCCGCCGTCCTGGACGGGCATGAGGTGATCTATGTCGCGCGCGTCTCGGCGACGCGGATCATGTCCATCAATCTCAGCATCGGCACCCGCCTGCCCGCTTATGTGACATCGCTCGGCCGGGTGCTGCTGGCCCATCAGTCACCGGAATATCTCGACCAGTATCTGACCGAGCTTGTCCCGCAGCAATTCACCGAACGCACGAAGACGGATCGCGTCGAACTGCGCGAAGCTTTGGATACCGTGCGACTGAAAGGCTATGCGCTGGTAGATCAGGAACTCGAAATCGGGCTCAGGTCCCTCGCCGTTCCCATCCTCGATCGCAATGGGCGAATCCTTGCGGCCCTCAATGTTGGAACGCACGCCGCGCGGACGCGGCTCGACGATATGACGTCACGTTTTCTACCGGTACTGCACGACGCCTCCAGGAAGATCACCGCACAATTGCCGCGCTGAACGCAAAACGGCGACGCTAGAGCGCCGCCGTTTCGATATGGGCCGATTATCCGCTACAGGACGTCGCAGACCTCATCGAATTCATAGCGATACATACGCGGCCCCTTGATGCCCGAGACATCGCCATAGCCGATGTTGCACAGGAAGATCGACTTCACGGGCGTGTCCTTGAAGAACTCCACGTCGACCGCCTCTGCATCGAAACCGCCCATCGCGCCAGCGTCGAGGCCGATCGCGCGTAACGCCATGATGAAGTAGGCACCCTGCAAAACGGCCTGGGTACGCCCAAACCCGTCCGCGAGCTTTTCGTTCCCTTCAAAGCGCTTGGGCATCGCCTCGTTGAACGGATTGAACTTCGGGAAATCCTTAAAGAATGTGTTGTCGTAGGCGATGATGGCCGTGACCGGCGCTTCCATCGTCTTTTCCCGGTTCCGCTCATTGACCGCCGGTCCGAGCCGTTCCTTGGCTTCCTTCGAGCGCACATAAACCACGCGCATCGGTTGGGTATTCGCACTCGTCGGGCCCATGCGCGCCAGGTTGAAGGCTTCGCGCAGCTGCTCATCGCTGACGTCGCGGTCCTGCCACCAGTTGTGATTGCGGGCGTTGAGGAACAACAGGTTCCGCGAATTTTCGTCGAGCGCCTGAATCTGGGTGCGGCCTTCCTCTATCTGGGCGTGGGCCGCGGCGAGAGCTTCTTCAACTGACATTCTTCTTCCCCTGTTTTTCGTCGGCGGCGCGGGCGCATCGCCGAACCGTGTCCGTGGTTGGTGACTACATGTGAGACGCGGCCATCAATGTCAATTCGCATCAACCCCGGGTTCACTGGACGAACGCAGCGGCCGGCGTTGAGCGCGCAGACCGAATGCATTATTGAGGCTGTTCGAGACCAATCTTGGCCCATCATACGAATGCGGCCCATCTGGAGTGAATCATGTCCGAACCCGTTGGCGCCCTTTCCGGCATAACCGTCCTCGACCTTACGCGTGTTCTCGCAGGCCCCTACTGCACCCAAATGCTGGGTGATCTGGGCGCCGATGTGATCAAGATCGAACGCCCCGGCGCCGGTGACGACACCCGACGCTTCGCGCCGCCCTTCATGGCCGGTCCCGACGGCGGGGATTCAAGCGAGAGCGCCTACTTCATGAGCGCCAACCGAAACAAGCGCTCCGTCGAGGTCGACCTCACCAGTGAGACCGGACAGGCACTCGTGCGCGAGCTGGCCATGAAGGCGGACGTGATCGTCGAGAACTTCAAGACCGGCAATCTGGCCAAATACGGCCTGGGTTACGATGACCTCAAGGACGAGAATCCCAAGCTGGTCTATTGCTCGATCACCGGCTTCGGGCAGACGGGGCCCTACGCGGCCCGCCCCGGCTATGATTTCCTGATCCAGGGCATGGGCGGGATCATGTCGCTCACCGGCGAGGCGGAGGGCGAGCCCCAGAAGGTCGGTGTGCCGATCGCCGATATCATGTCGGGGATGTTCGCCGGCGTCGCGGTCAATGCCGCCCTGCGGCACGCCGCAGTGACCGGCCAGGGCCAGTATATCGACATCGGCATGCTGGACACCCAGGTGGCCTGGCTGGTGAACCAGGGCATGAACTTCCTCCATTCCGGACAGGCCGAACGCCTGGGCAACGCACATCCCAACATCGTCCCCTACCAGGTCTTCGAAACGGCGGACGGGCATATCGTCGTCGCGGTCGGCAACGATACCCAGTTCCGCACCTTCGCCGGCATCATCGGCGAGCCGGAGCTGGCCGACCAGCCGCTGTTCGCCACCAACGATTCACGCGTGCGAAACCGCGACGAGGTCGTTGCCCATCTCCAGGCGATTATGAAGACCCAGACCTCGGCCCACTGGCTCGCCGAACTGGAGGCCAACAAGATCGGCTGCGGGCCCATCAACACGCTGGATCAGGTCTTCGAGGACCCGCACGTCAAGGCGCGCGAGATGGTCGTGAACGTTCCCCATCCGCTGGCCGGACCGGACGGTGCGCAGCTGATCGCAAGCCCGCTGAAGCTGTCCGAAACACCGGTCCAGTACCGCCACCACCCGCCCCTGCTGGGTCAGCACACGGACGAGGTCCTGCGCGAGGTGCTCGGCTACGACGACAATCGGATCGCGGAACTCCGCGATGCCGGTGCCATCGGCTGATTGCCGCCACGATGACCGACGGGTCGACAACCGAAGAACATATCTGCGCGGCCGACGAGATCGGTGAGATGGAGGCGCGCGGCTATGTCGGCCGGGTCGACGGCATGCAGCGGAACATCTTCGCCGTGCGCCAGGACGGCGCGCTCCATCTCTACCTGAACAAATGCCCCCATGCGGGCGCACTGCTGGATCATATCCAGGGCCAGTTCTTCACGCCTGACGGCGGCTTCCTGCGCTGCGGAATGCATGGCGCGATCTTCAGGATCGAAAGCGGCGAATGCATCGACGGTCCCTGTGAGGGTGCGAAACTCAAACCACTCGAATTCGAAGAGCGCGACGGCGAGATTTACCTGACGGGCACGACCGTAGAGTGAAATTGCCTATTTTCGAATTTTTGTTCGGATGACACGGATATTCGAAAATTGTACAAATCACGGGAACAATTCACTGGCTGGCCGCGCATCACGATGCACGCCCATGCCGTGTTATGATCCAGCCAACGCCGACGTCAACGCGCGGCCAGGGGAAGAGGAGATACCAATGAAATTTGTTCTTTATGCGGATATCCATGCGCAAGTGCCGCAGATGGAAGCCGTTCTCGAAGCGGTCGATAAGGAAAACGCCGACAAGGAAATCCTGATCGGTGATCTGATCATGCTCGGCCCGCAACCCGCCGAAGTGGTCGATTACTACATGAATGTCCGCAACAACGTCGACATCCTGATCGGCAACCTGGACATGTGGGTGGTCGACAAGTTCTGGGAAACCAAGACTCCCAAGAACATCTATCACGAGTGGATGCTCGACATGGCCCGCCTCACCCATGAGCGGATGACCCAGGAGCAGCTCGACTGGCTGAACAAGTTGCCGTTCGCCACCACCTACACGCCGGAGCATGGCCACAACTTCCATGTCTTCCATGCCACCCCGGACGAGATCGGCGACGAAGACGCTCTGCCGCCGCGCCTCACCGATGACGAGATGTGGGAGAAGATCGGCAAAGTCGATGCCGACGTGATGTCCTTCGGCCATATCCATGGCGGCTATGTCCGTCAGGTGCGCGACAAGACCCTCGTCTGCGCCGCCGCTGTCGGCATGAGCTGGGATGGCGATCCGCGTCCGTCCTACGCCACGGTCGAATATCTCGGCGACGGCAAATGGGACTGCCAGACACATCGTGTGGATGGCGACTTCGAGGAGCAGGCCAAGCTCAATGAAAATTGCTGGATCCCCCATGGCGACCGTATCGCCAAGATGATCCGGTCGGGTTACTTCTGGAACCCCGACCACATGCCCCACTAAGCCGCTCCGCGTACGGAGTGTCTCGATGACACGCGTGCCTGAACCGACCACGTGGGAGGCCCAGGCCAAAGCCTTGATCCGCCGTCGCTATGCTCTGCTAGCGGCGGCGGACTCGTTTCATGAAGACGCGCGCGACAAGGCAATCGCCGCCGGCGTTCCCACGGCCTGGTACGACGCGCTGCCACTGCGGATCGCCGGTGTGTTTTCCGGCTGCGGCTGGCCGGCCGACGCCCTCGGCGACTGGAATCAGGACATCGTGGTCGACCTGGGATGCGGCGGTGGGCTCGACACGCGCTTTGTCGCAGAGCGTTTGCCCGCCGACAGCGTCGTGGTCGCGGTGGATCTCACGCCCGAGTTGCTGGCCCGCGTGCGCAATTCGGTATCCGATATCAGCGGTGCAAGCGTCCGCATGCTCGCCGGGGACATGGAGCGTCTCCCCCTTCCCGACGGCATCGCGGATGTCGTCATCGCCAACGCCTCGCTCAATCTCGCAACCGACAAGAACGCCGCCTTCGCAGAGGTCGCCCGCATTCTCCGCCCCGGCGGCCAATTGCTGGCGGCCGACCTCGTGCGCAACGGCCCTCTTCCGCCAGAGATCCTGGCGGACCCGATGGCCATGGCCAGCGCGCTGGGCGGTGTTGTAGAGGAACCGGAATTTTACGCGGCGCTGGATCGTGCGGGATTCACCAAGATTGCGTTCAGCGGCCACCGGCCCTTCGGTCCTGTCGTCGCGGTCGATATTTCCGCGCGAAAATAACGGCGCGGAAAGAACCCGAACTAGGTCTCGCCGCCCTGCTTGACGACCTGGGCGACGATCTCACTCGCAACATTCTGTAAACGCACACCGACACGCTCGATCTTCGAATCGTCGAGCCGCGCGCGCGGACCGCTCACCGCCAGCGAACAGGCCGCGCGTCCATCCAGGTTGAGCACGGGTGCCGAAACCGAGCGAATGCCGGGAGAACCTTCCTCGTCGCTAATCGAGTAACCGCGTTTCTTGATTTTCGACAGATCGCGCAACAACGAATCCACATCGGTAATCGTCTTGCCGGTATAGGCGCTCAATCGCGTATTTTTATAGCTGGCACGAACTTCATTGATCGGCCTGACCGACAGCAGTGCCTTGCCAAGACTGGTCGAATGGGCGTCGAAATAGGTACCAATCTGGACCGCGGACCGATGGGCCCGGTCGGTGGAGACCCGGTCGGCAATGAACACCTGAATGCCTTCCAGGAATCCAAGGGCGACCGTCTCATCGACCTCATGGGCCAGGGTCACAAGAAACGGATGCGCGTGGTGGGTGATCCGCGCGACCATGTTCGAACGGTTCCCGAACAACTGCGCGTTGTATCCGATCCAGTAGCGGCGATCCTCGGCCTTGTAGGCGTAGCCCATGCCGCAGAGCACCTCGAGAAGCCGATGCGCGGTCGCCCGGTGGAGGCCCGTCGCGCGCGCCACTTCGGACACGGCACGCCCCTTGGTGCTGTCACCGAGATACTCGAGTATCTGAAATCCGCGCTCCAGCGACTGGTTCTTGTAAGTGGCCATCGTTCCGTTTCCAATTCCGGGCCTGACAATCGAGCCGCGGGTCATTATCGAATGTCAGATAACGCCCTCGTCTCGAAATATGAGACAAACCGGGCTGGATTTCCAGTGCTCAGCGACGACGCGAATCTTCGTTTAGCTTCGCACTCCAAGATCGACCGGTTGACCAGTTTCCGCAGAGAGATCGGCAGCCATCGTGACATCCATGACGAGGCGCGCCTCGCGCGCGTTCGCCAGCACCGGCCGGTCGCGTGCGACCGCATCGATGAAGTGGTTGGTCTCGCTGACCATCGCGCCCGCGAACACATGATCCACCGGCTCACCGGGCATCGAAGACAAAGGATAGCGGATACCGTGCGCGGTCGTGTTCATCTGGATTTCGCGGTGGGTGTCGTCGACGGTCAGGGCACCCTCGGTCCCGACGATCTCGATCCAGCTCTGGGAATATTGCGGATAGCCCAACGGCAAAACCCAGCCCGATCCGGCTGTGATCGTGGTCCCGTCATCCATCGTCACCATGATCCACTGATGATCCGGCGTATCGCTGACCTTGTTGAACAACTTGCCGGATTGCTGCGAATACACCTTCACGGGCAGTCGCGGCTGCAGGCACCAGAGCAGGAAGTCGATCGAATGGGTGCCCCCCATCGCCGCCGGCGACATCTTGGAGCGTCCCTTGATCTTGGCGCCGATCTCCCGCGTGATGTTCCGGCTGACCAGGCAGGTCACGGGCTCACCGATCTGGCCGGCCTTGATGGCCTTGTTGATGTAGGCGTATTTCGGATCGAACCGACGGGTGTAGCCGATCGCGAGCTTGAGGTTTCCCGCGTCACACAGGGCGATGGCTTCGTCCGCCTCTGCCGGCGTCGGCGCCACGGGCTTCTCGATCAGCACATGCTTCCCCGCCTCCAACGTGGCGCGCACAATGGGAAACCGCTGTGATTCCGGGGTCGAGGCGATGATCACGGCGTCGATCTGCGGACTGTTGACCAGTTCCTTCCAATCATCGGTGACACGCACGGCACCGGTTTCCGCTGCGATCTCCGCGGCGCGCGCGGGATTGATCTCGGCGACGTGCAATTCGTCGACCAGCGGATGGATGGCGCACGCATTGGCGCGAATCCCGCCGACCCAGCCGGCGCCGATCACCCCCACATTGATGCGGTTCATCGCGAATCCTCCAGGATCATGTCCGCCGCCTTCTCCCCGATCATGATGGTGGGCGCGTTGGTATTTCCCGACACGATCTGGGGCATGATCGAGGCGTCGACGACGCGCAGGCGCTCCAGGCCGTGTACCCGCAAGCGCGCATCCACCACGGCATCCGAGCCTGTGCCCATCCTGCAAGTTCCGACCGGATGGTAGCTCGTGCCGCCCCTCGCGCGCACGAAGTCGAGCATATCGGCGTCCGACGCACAGTCCGCGCCCGGCAAATACTCGCCGTCGGCAAAGGCCTGCATGGCCGGTGCCGCCGCGATCAGGCGGGCAGACTGCATGCCCCTGACAAGCAGGTCGGCATCCCGCGATACGTCCAGATAGTTCGGGCGGATCGCCGGTGAGCCCATGGGATCTGCACTTTCGATCTCGACCTCGCCGCGGCTCTCCGGCCGCAACAACCGAACGATCAGAGAAAATCCGGAGAACGGATGCAGCTTCGTGCCCGCCCTGTCGGTGCTGAACAATGCGAGCCCAACCTGAATGTCCGGGGTTGCGGACGCTTCGTCCTGGCGGAAGAAACCGGCGGCGTAGGACGCCCCCATGGTCAGGAACCCGCGGCGGGCGAATGCATAGCGCAGCCCCTCCGCAACGGCCCGCACCGGGTGGCCGACAACATCATTGAGTGTCACGGGCTGGCTGCAGCGATACACGAGCCGCGCGTTGTAATGGTCCTGCAGGTTCGCCCCGACTCCCGGCAACCCGTGCACGACATCGATGCCATGCTGGCGCAACAGGTCCGGCGGGCCGACGCCCGAGAGTTGCAGCAATTGTGGTGAGTTGATCGCACCACCCGACAGGATCACTTCACCGCGCGCCTGGGCCGTGCAGGCTGTTCCGCCACGAAGATACGCAACACCGGTCGCCCGCGTACCCTCGAACAACACGCGCGTGACATGGGCATGGGTTTCGATCGTCAAATTCGAACGGCGGCGCGCCGGCTTCAGGTAGGCGGTGGCGGCGCTCGCACGACGTCCGCGCCGGAGATTGAACTGCAGATACCCGAAGCCTTCCTGCTCGGGCCCGTTGAAATCGTCATTCGCGGGGTATCCGCACTCCCCCGCTGCGGTGACAAACGCATCGCACAGCGCATGCCGGTCGGTCGGGTCGGAAACGGCGAGCGGTCCGCCGACCCCGTGGAACGGGTCGTCGCCGCGCTGCTGGTCCTCCGACTTTCGGAAATACGGCAGCACATCATCGAACCCCCAGCCGGGGTTTCCCATCTGGCGCCAGACGTCGTAATCGGCCCGATGCCCGCGCACATAAACCAGGCCGTTGATCGAGCTCGAACCGCCCAGCACCTTGCCGCGAGGCTCGGGGATGGCGCGGTTCCCCGACGCCGGGTGCGGCTCGCTGGCATACATCCAGTTCACCTTGGGATTGGCGAAATGCTTTCCGTAACCAAGCGGGACATGGATCCAGGGGCTGGTGTCGCGACCGCCTGCCTCGAGAAGCAGGACACGATGCCGGCCATCCGCGCTCAGGCGGTTCGCCAGAACGCAGCCGGCGCTGCCGGCACCGACAACAATGAAATCATACTGCGCGGGTTCTGCCATGCGGGATGCGCTCAGTCCGGCAATGCGACCGATGCCCCGGTCCGCGCCGCCTCTTCGATCGCCAGGGTCACGGCCAGCGTGCGTCGGGCCTCACGCGGCGTGGTGTGCGGGCTCGGCCGGCCGGTTATCAGATGGTCGAGCCAGGATCGCGTCTCGCTGGCGACCGCACCCCAGTAATCCCCCACCGCGAAATCCGCCGCCGAGGTGGTCTGCATGAACATCATGTTGATGTTGTGATCGGGCACGTAGCTGTGCGGCGCGCCACGATCGGTGAACAGCAGGCTGTCCTTGTTGTCGGCATCCAGCAGGATGACACCCTCGTCGCCGATGATCTCGAAGCGGGAGCTCTGCCCGACGGTCGGATAGGTCGCCGGCAGGACGTAGCTGACGCCGAGATTGACCACCGCACCATTCTCGAAGGTGATGATCGCCCAGGTGACGTCGGCCGCCTTGTGCCCCATCGCCTTGAACACCTTGGACTGGCTGCGTGCGACCACTTCGACGGGTCGGATGCCCTCGAGGAACCAGCACGCCATATCCACGTAATAGGTGAGCACATCATTCACCGGCGTGGCGTCGGGCGCCCGCTTGAGAATCTCCATCAGCTGCGCGCGCGTGTTGTAGACCCGGGACTGAATACCCAGAACTTCCCCGACCCGGCCCTGTAATATCTGCTCCTTCGCCAGCATCCAGCGGCGATCATGGCGGCGCGAGTAGCCGATACGAAGTTCCGATCCGGTGCGCTCGGCCGCTTCGATGATGACGTCTGCATCCTCGACGGTCAGGGCGATCGGCTTCTCGACGAACACCGCCTTGCCGGCCTCCAACGCCTGCACAACAGCTTCGCGATGGTCATGCTCGGGGGTGGAGATGAACACCGCCCCGACCCGTTCGTCGGTGATGGCCGCCAGATTGTCGGTGGTGACGAGGTCCGCCCCCGTCCGCTGGGCCAGCACGTCGGCCTGTTTCTGACTCCTATCCGAAAGCGCCAGAAACCCGACGCTGGGATGGGTGGATGACAGGTTCGCGCGCAACGAGCCGATACGCCCGCAGCCAATCACTGCCACACCGAGTGCGTCTTGTTGCTTGCTCATTTTCTCCCCCAAATCGAACCGTCACGTTCGCATCGCCATTCGCGACCGGTCAACGCCCGGAAATGAAAAGGCCGCCCCAATGGGACGGCCCAATCAATCGCAACGTGGCGAATGTCCTATTCGGCCGCTGCCGAAACATCCTCGAAATCCGGAACTTCAAGCTCGGGCAGGATTTCATCCATGAACAACCGGAGCTCTTCCATCATGTCTTCCTTGGGCTGCTGTGCCCAATGCCAGATCAGCGTGACGTACTCGCACGGCGCCTGATCGAAGATCTTCTTCCAACCCGCAACACACTCATCAACCGTGCCGCCGATGAAGAGCTGCGAATCCTTCATGCTCTGCACCAGTTCACTGTCGTTGCCCTGCGGGAACTGCGGGAAGAACGGGCCGTAGAAGTTCTTGTAGATGTCGAGATCATACTCACGCAGCTTGCGATCAAAATCCTCCGACGTCTTGGTGACATGCGGCCAGCGCACGAGGTTCTGTTTCTGTCCAAGCTGAACATTGAACCCGTTCTCGTTCGCGACCTTCTGGTAGTACTGGGTCATCTCGATCACGCCCTTGTCCGGCATGAAGTAGGTCGGGATGAAACCGTTGCGTGCGCAATAATCGATTGATGCCTGGCTCTTCGACGCGGCTACGAACACCGGCGGATGGGGCTGCTGATAAGGCTTCGGCACGACGCAAACGCGCTGGACACTGCCATCCGGGCCAATCTCGCCTTCGGCACCGGCATCGCGGGCAATTTCGTAGGCCGGATAACCCTCGACACCGGTTTCGAACGGGAACGGCGCTTCGTAGAACTCGCCCTTCACACGAACCGATTCCTGGGTCCAGGCCTCGATCACCATGTTGACCCGTTCCTCGAAGATCTGACGGTTGCGGTCGTCGGCGGCGCTGCCGTCGGACACGGTCGCCGGGGATTCCGTGTACTGGCCCATGACATTGGCCCAGCGTGACTGATAGCCGCGCGCGAAACCGACGAAATACTTGCCCTTGGTCAGATGGTCGAGGATCGCCGTCTCTTCCGCGACACGCAGCGGATCATGGGTCGCCATGACATATCCGAGCGCACCCACATGGGCGTTCTCCACGAGGCTGGCCCAATAGGCATTCAGGATGCCCGGGTTCGGTCCGACTTCATATCCTTCGGAATGGAAGTGATGCTCGATGGTGCCGAGGCCCCACACGCCCATCTTGTCCGCTTCCTTAATGATGTCGGTCCACTCGTGGACGATCCGGTGATACATCTCATTGTCATTGCCGAGCGGGCGCTTGGCCTTGCGGTCTTCCTCGCCGTCGGACGGGAACATCGGATAGAGCTGAACAATTACCTTGGGTTTGGCCATGAAACGTTACCTATCGGAATGATTAGAGTTCGCATTCTCAAAAACGAGGCGCGATCCTACCGGTTCACGTTATGAGCGACCAATAATAGGAACCGATATCCTCTATAGTGATTTCCGATAGCAAAGCCCCGCCGCCGAAACCCGGCGACGGGGCTTTTTTCCTGTCCCGCGTGGGGTTAGAGGGAGCCGCTACTCCGCCGCGACGGCGGGAATCGGTTCGAAATCGGGGATTTCGAGTTCCGGCAACACCTTGTCCATGAACAACTGAAGCTCCTCCATCATCACTTCCTTCGGGACCTGGGCCCAATGCCAGATCAGCGTGATGTATTCGGAGGGCACCTGGTCGAAGAGTTCTTTCCACTGGCGGATCGATTCCTCGACCGTGCCACCGATGAAAATACCCGATTTCTCCATGCTCGCCAGATACTCGGATTCGTCGGCGCTATTGGGGAATTGCGGGAAGAACGGCCCATAGAAGTTTTTGTAGATGTCGAGATCGTAGTCCAGCAGACGCTGCACATACTCCTCGCGCGACTTCGTGATATGGGGCCAACGCACGATGTTCTGGTTCTGACCGAGTGCGTATTCAACCCCGTGCTTGCGCCCTTCCTCGACATAGAGGTTGGCCATCTCGACGAAGCTCAGCGTGTGCATGAAGTAGGTCGGGATGAACCGGTTGCGCGCACAGAACTGGATCGATTCCGGGCTTTTCGAGGCCGCGATCATGACCGGCGGATGCGGCCGCTGGTACGGCTTCGGCACAACACACACCCGCCGAATGTTGCCCTGTTCGTCGACCTCGCCCACGGCGCCGGCCTCACGGGTGATCTCCCGTGCCGGGTAGTTCTGCACGCCCGTATCCTTCGGGAACGGCGCCTTGTAGTGATCGCCATCGAACTCGATCGATTCCTGGGTCCAGGCCGCAATGACCTGCTCGACACGTTCCTCGAAAACCTTGCGGTTGAAGTGATCGGCCTCGCTCTTGTCGGACACCGTCGCCTCGGCGCCCGAGAACTGACCGAGAATATTCGTCCAGCGCGCCTGGTAGCCGCGCGCGAAACCGACGAAGAACTTGCCGTCGCACATGTGATCGATAATCGCGGTTTCCTCGGCCACCCGGATCGGATCCTGGGTCGCCACGACATAACCGAGCGCGCCAATGTTGGCGTTCTTGACCAGCGTCGACCAGCGCGCGTTCAGCACACCGGGATTGGGACCGACCTCGTAACCTTCGGAATGGAGGTGATGCTCGATCGTTCCGAGCCCCCACACACCCATCTCATCGGCCTCGATAACCACTTCATCCCACTCATGCAGAATCTTGTTGTAGAGCTCGCGATCGTTTCCCAGCGGACGTTTCGCCTTGCGGCCCTCTTCGCCGTCTGAGGGAAACATCGGATAGAGCTGGAGAATTACTTTCGGCTTAGCCATGTGGGATTTCCTCACCTGTTTTACAAAGGCGACCGGCAGCGCTGCCGCCCGGCCTGTTAACGCGACGGCAGAAACCCTAAAAAGTTTATGGGTTATGTTCCAATAATAAGGTTAGATACAAACTATAGGTTCTACATATAGGGTTCAGACATGGATTTGCGCCAGATACGCGCGTTCGTCGCAGCCTACGAGGAAGGCAGCATCAACCGGGCCGCAAAACGCCTGAACACCGCACAACCCAGCCTCAGCGTGCAATTGCGCACCCTGGAGGAATCGTTGGGTGTAAAATTGTTCGAGCGCCATGCGCGTGGTGTCCGCCCAACGCCCGAGGGCGGCCGGTTCTATGAGCATTGCCTGGGGATTCTCGGCGGAATCGAGAACGCCGAACAGGACATGCACGACTGGGCGCACGGGGCCTCCGGTTCTCTCAACATCGGCCTTATCCCGACCGTCACCAAAGGCGCGTTGCCGAAAATCCTCCCCGCATTCACCACCGACATGCCGAATGTCGAGGTTCGTGTCGTCGAAGCCTACAGCGGCACGCTGACGGACTGGGTGATCGACGGCCAGCTCGACTTCGCGATCGTGACCCGTCCGGCCACGCAGACGGGCCTCGAGATGCGCGTATTGTCGACCGAGCAACTGGTTCTTGTGTCCGGTCCAAGCAGCAGCTTCGAGCATCTGGAGCCTGTCTCACTGCGTGCGCTGCCGCCGGTCAAACTTGTCATGCCATCGCCCCTGCACAGCCTGCGCGACATGATCGAACAGTACATACAACTCGGAAATATCGCGGTCGAAAACCTCATCGAGATCGATGGGCTGATCGGCGAGCTCGAGTTCATCCGAAATTCGGACTGGTCCGGCATCCTGCCCGTGTCCACCGTCATCGACGATCTCAAATCGGGCACGCTGGTCGTCAATCCGATCACGTCGCCGGCAACGGCGTTTGAATTCTTCCTTGTGCACCAGACCCGCCATCCGCTGAGCCGCGCCGCACGCGCCTTCGTGGAGCGCCTGGAGACCACACTGCAGGGCAACGCCGCCATATGGGCCGCGATCCGCGCCGGTGCGCCCGGCGTCGCCGCCTAGCTCCAAAACCCAGACGTATGGTGTCTGGCCGTAGCCATAGTCCTGAATTATGGTTGGCGAATGGATTTCCGCCAGCTTGAACAGTTCGTCGCCGTATACGAAGAAGGCAGCTTCTCGCGCGCCGCACGCCGTGCAAACTGCACGCAACCCGGTCTATCCGTACAGATCAGAAACCTGGAAAACGAGCTGGGCGTATCGCTGTTTACGCGCAACCGACGCGGCGTGGAGCCGACCGTCGCGGGCAAACGCCTGTATGTCCGGGGTCTCTCGATCCTCAATTCGGTCGCCGACACCCAGATGGCGGTGCGCGAACTCGCAGGCAGCGTCACGGGCTCGATCACGGTCGGAACCGTGCCATCGGTCTCGCGCAGCGCGCTGCCTGCGGCCCTGTCGCGGTTCACCGAGGCCTATCCCGATGTGGAGCTGACCCTCGATGAGGCCTATGGCGGCACCTTGACCGAGAGGGTGGTCGCAGGTGAACTGGACTTCGCGGTCGTCACGAGCGCCGTAAAACATGAGGGAATCGAGGCGACGCTGATCGCCGAGCATGAACTGGCGCTTGTTTCCGGACCGGGGTCCGGGCTCCGCCCCTTCGAGCGTATACGGCTGCAGGACTTACCGCCCCTGCGCCTCGTCCTGCCCACCGAACGCCACGAGATACGCCGGATGATCGACAGCCAGATTGCCCGGGCCGAACTGACCGTGGAGGCGATGATCGAATCCGATGGCCTCAACACCACGCTCGAATATATCCGCCATTCCGGATGGTCGACCCTGACGGCGGTCGCATCTGTCATCGACGCAGCAGATACCGGCGCCCTGATCATCAATCCGATCGTGCGTCCCAAGGCCCCGGTGGAGTATTATCTGGTGCGCCAGACGCGGCGCCCGCTAACCAGCGCTGCCGAACGTTTCGTGGTCTTGTTGCGCGAGGAACTCGCCTCGATCATGGGCCGATGGAAAGAATTATCAGGCAGTAAATAGTATTTATTATTAGTATCTTAGGGGAATAACTTCATGTCGAACGGAATCAATGGCAAGCGCGTGATCGTGACCGCGGGTGGCTCCGGCATCGGACGCGCGATCGTCGATCGTTTCGTTGCCGCCGGCGCGCGGGTTCATACATGTGACGTGCAGCAGGAATTCCTCGACGATGTCGTCGCCAGCGACGACCGTGTGAGCGGCAGTCTGGCGGATGTGGGCGAGCCCAGGGACGTGGAGAATATGGTCGCCGCGGCGGTCGAGACGATGGGCGGCATCGACGTGCTGGTGAACAACGCCGGGATCGGTGGACCGCGCGCCGCGCTCGAGGACATCTCCTACGCCGACTGGGACCGGACGATCGGGGTGAACCTCAACGGCATGTTCTACTGCATCAAGAACGTGGCCCCGCACATGAAGGCCCAGAGTTCCGGCTGTATCGTCAACATCTCGACAGCTTCGGCCAAGGTCGCGCTGCCCATGCGTTCGCCCTATGTGGCGTCCAAGGTCGGCGTGCTGGGCCTGACCCACACCGTGGCCCGCGAATACGGCCCCTTCGGCATTCGCTGCAATTCCATCCTGCCGGGCCTGATCGACAATGAGCGTGGCCGCGGCATCGTCGCCAATCAGGCCAAAGAGCGCGGCATCAGTCCGGAAGAGCGTGAGGCGGAGTTTCTCGAATTCATCTCGCTCAAATGCTGGATCGACCCCACGGAAGTGGGCGATCTCGCGGTTTTCCTGGCGTCGGACGCCGGTCGGCACATCACCGGCCAGGACATCGGCATGGACGGCAACGTCGAGTGGGAGATCTAGCGGCGAAGGCCCCGTATCATCATGCCGATGCTTGACCTGACACCGTTTCAGTTCGCCTTCGCGTTCTTCGCCCTGTTCCTGGGCGGCCTCGTGAAGGGCACGGTCGGCATGGGCATGAAGATCGTGGTGCTCGGCCTGCTTGCGACCATCATCGAGCTTCCTGTCGCAATCGCGATCATCATCCTTCCCGCGGTCACCACCAACATCTGGCAGGTCTTCGGCGGGCCGCCCCTGCGCGAGACCCTGCGGCGGACCTGGAGCCTGTTCGTTATGGTCTGCATCGGCGTGTGGTTCGGGACCGAGATCCTCGCCGCGTCGAACCCGGCGCATCTGGCCGCGACGTTGGGCGTCCTGCTGGTGGTCTACGCGGTGTTTGCCCTGTCCGCGCCGCGCATTCCCTCGCCCGGGCGCCACGAGACATGGATGTCCCCTGTGATCGGCGGATTGACGGGCATTTTCGGCGGCATGACCGGGTCCGACGTCATCCCCGGCGTCCCGTATATGCAGTCCCTGGGCTTGAGCCGGGACATGATGATCCAGGCCATGGGCATCCTGTTCCTGCTCGGCTCCTCGATGATCGCGATCTCGTTTGCATATCGGGGCTTCCTGACACCGGAGATCGGGGTCGCCTCGGCACTCGGGTCGCTGCCGACGCTCGGCGGCTACTATTTCGGCGCGAAGATCCGCCAGCGCATCCCGGAAGCCCTGTTCCGCCGGATACTGCTGGTGGCGCTCCTGCTTCTCGGCACTTACATCGTGACGACCAACATCGCCTGAGCCTGCACGTCGCCGTTGCGTTCTGGAGCGCACCGCCTATACTTAACCTACTAGTTAAATATAGAGGAACGATCAATGACCCACCTGCATGACGACAGGTTCCCCAATGAGACCGGTGCGTACCGCGCCGCCCGCGACACTTTGCTTGCGGCGGAAATGGAGTTGCGCGCCAAGGTCGAGGAGGTCGCAGCACTGCGCCGCACGCTGCCGCGCGGTGGCGCGCTGAAGGAAGACTATCTGCTCACCGAGGGCCCTGCGGACCTGTCGGCCGCCCTGTCAGCCACTACGGGCGAGACGCAGACACGCTTCTCGGAGCTGTTTGCACCCGGCAAGGACACGCTGATCGTCTACTCGTTCATGTATCCCGAGGGCGGCAATCCCTGCCCGGCGTGTACGTCCCTGATCGACGGTCTCGACGGCCTCGCGCCGCATCTTACCGACCGGATGAACTTCGCCGTCTTCGCCAAGACGCCCGTCGCGGATTTCCGGGCCTGGGCGCAGGCGCGCGGCTGGCGCAACGTCCGCCTCCTGTCCACGAACGGCACCAGCTACAACACCGACTATGTGACCGAGCGGGACGGATCCGACCAGATTCCGATCATCAACGTGTTCAAGCGTACCCCGGATGGGATATTCCACAGCTGGGGCTCGGAGCTGTTCTATGCCCCCGCCGCCGACGGCCAGCACCCGCGTCACGCCGATATGATTTGGCCGGTCTGGAACCTGCTCGATATGACACCCGAGGGGCGCGACGGCTGGTTTCCCAGGAATTCCTACGACTGATCATTCGAAAAGGACTTTTAAGATGACAAAGAAGATCGAAGGCGGCTGCCTGTGTGGCGCCGTCCGCTACGAAAGCGACGCGGAACCGCTGTTCGCTGTGAACTGCCATTGCCGCCATTGCCAGATGACCAGCGGCAGCACGCATTTGCCCGGAATCGGGTTGCCCGCAGCCGCCTTCTCCCTCACCGGGGACGTCACCTGGTACAAGATCACGAACGACCGCGGCGGCACGTCGATGCGCTCTTTCTGCCCGACCTGCGGCACCCCGATCATGGGTCAGATCGAAGGCGAGGAGCTCGTGTTCTTGCACGCGATCACCTTGGACGACCCGAGCGTGTTCACGCCGCAGATGGATATCTTCGAATCCAGCGCCCAGCATTTCGACAGGTTCGACGAGGCACTTCCGCGCTTCCCGGGAATGCCGCCGATGGGTGAATAACCGGGCCTAATTTATCAAATGATAAATAGCTTATTTATCCAGCGATAAATAAGCCGGCAGCAAACCCCTCATCCAAGGTGAAGTTCGCACCGTAGATCGGGTTCCCGGTCTTCGGCGACGCCAGGAACAATGCGGCGTTGGCCATTTCCTCGGTTGAGGAATAGGTCCGGCCCGACGGGGTCAGCATTTCCATGAAATCGAGCACCGGCTTGAGCTCGGGATCGGTGCGGATATCCTCGTTCATCGGGCTCGCGGTGTTGCCGGGCGAGATCGAGTTCACGTGGATGCCCGAGCGCGAAAGCTCTACAGCCATGCACTTGGTCAGCATGATGATCCCCGCCTTGGTGGCGCAGTACAGACCGTATGACGGCAATGCCACCAACCCCGCGACCGACGCCATGTTGATGATGTTGCCCCGCTTACGCGACACCATGTGGGGCGACACGGCGTTGATCATGTTCCACTGGCCCTTGAGGTTGATGTCGACCATGCGGTTCATGTCGGATGGCTTCGTGTCGCCGGCCGGGGTCGGGTAGAAGACGCCCGCCGCGTTCACCAAGATGTCGATCTTGCCGTGGTTCTTGAGCACCTTCGCGACCGTCGCCTCGGCCTCCTTGGGCTTGGTCACGTCGCAGACATAGCCCTTCGACTTGCGCTTGAGCTCCTTGGCGACCTTGTTGGCCTTGCGGATATTCGAGCTCGCGATCACGGCGCAGGTCGCGCCTTCGGAGGCGAATTTGCGTGCGATCGCCTCGCCGATACCCGACGAGCCACCGCTGATCAGTGCCACTTTGTTTCTCAGTTCCATGGTCTTTCCCTTCATTCTGCGAATTTGAAATCAGTATCCGGCCGACACACCTTCATCCATGAGCAACATCGCGCCATAGGCGGCCTGTGCATCGTCGGAGCATAAGAACAGGATCGTGCCCGCCATCTCCCGCGGGTCTGCAAACGCGCGCGGGCTAGGTGTCTTGTCCTGAATGGTCGCATAGATCTCGGCGTATTCGGGCTCGGTGCGCACATTTTCGTTCATCGGCGTCGCCGTGTTGCCCGGCGCCAGGCAATTCACGTTAATGCCATGCGGCGCCAGCGCGACGGCAAACGAGCGGGTCATGTTGATGACCCCCGCCTTCACCGCCGAGTAGACGAGATAGTTCGACCGGCCCGCGACGCCTGCACCGGACCCCAGGTTGACGATCTTGCCACCGCCACCGCGCTCGACCATGTGCTGTCCGACCCGGTCGCATACAAAGAAACACCCCTTGAGATTGGCGTCGCACATCTCATCGAACATAGCCTCGTCGGTCTCGCCGACCCGGGTCGGGAAGAACACACCCGCTGCGTTCACGAGGACGTCGATCCGACCGAATTCTGCAATGACATCGCCGACAAGCTTATCGACCTGAGCGACAACGCCGACATCACAGGCGAACGGCTTTGCCTTGCCGCCGCATCGATCGACCGTCGCCTGGGCCCGTTCCAGCGATGAACTGGCCACCACCGCGACCTGCGCGCCCTCTTCGGCGAAACGCACACAGGCTTCGGCGCCGATCCCCGACGACCCGCCTGTGACGAGTGCAACCTTTCCCTCAAACCGCATGACTTATCTCCTCGAATTCAAAGTGCTGCATACATGGCGTCGATCATGGGCGGTGCGAACGGCCCCAAATCGGCGATCGGTGCCATCCGGTTGCAGCAATAGCTGAACCCCAGATGTCGCACCGGGTCGCCGAAACCGACAGCGCCGCCGATGCCCGTATGTCCGAAATTGTCCCGGTACCCGCCGAACGGAAATGGCGGGCAGGACAGCATGAAGCCGCAGGCAAACCGGAACGACCGATTGGTCATGCGGTCGAGATCATCCCAATGTTCGCTAATGGCATCAGACAGCAAACCTTCGGACAGGAGCGTCTTTCCGTCGATCAGGCCGCCATTGGACAAACCGCCATACAGGCGTGCGATGGCGCGGGCGTTGCCATGACCGTTGGCCGACGCGAACTGGTTGCGCACCCAGTCGTCGGAATTGAAATCCTCGCCCCGCGGCATCGGGCGCCAGGCCCGCAGCAACGGCGATTCCGTCACCCCCTTGATGCCGTCGCGTGACGGCGTGCCCGGGGTCTCCACGAATTCGGCGCGGCGCGCGGCCTCTTCGTCGTTGAGGCCAATATGGAAATCGATGCCGAACGGGTCGGCGATGTCCTCGCGCCAGACCGTCCCGACATCGCGGCCATCCACGTGCCGGATCAGCCCGTTCATCAGCGGGCCATAGGTGAAGGAGTGATAGGCGCCACCCGTCCCGGGTTCCCATTCCGGTGTCGCCGCCTCGAGCGCGCGCTCGACCGAGGTGCCGTCCCAGAGCGAATCCGCAGCGGCCGCATCGGCATAGATCACGCCGGACTGATGGGAGATCAGGGTGCGGACCGTCATGTCTTCCTTCCCGTCGCCGGAAAATTCGGGCCAGTGATCGCTCACCTTGTCGTCCATGCTGAGGGCGCCACGGTCCATCAGGCTGAGCAGCGCGATCGCCGCACAGGCCTTGGTGACCGACATCATGCAAGTGATGGTGTCCGCCTCCCAGGGCCGGGTCCGCGCCGCATCGCGATATCCGCCCCACAGATCGACCACCACTTCGCCATCAACGACGATCGACACACAGGCGCCGAGCTCATCACCACAGACGGGGTCGCCCGCTGCCATGTTCTGCCGAAACGCGTCCTCGACCGCCGCAAACTTCGGATCGCAGCGACCTGATACAGGTATCTCGCTCATGATGTTGCCTCCGCTCTTAGGTCGTTCGTTTCCCTGGCCAACAAGGCACCATCCTCATCCACCGCAACGCCATAGACATCGCGCGCTCTGTCACGGCTGACGAAACCCTCCGCCACCTGATAATGCACGCGCTCCGGATCACGCTCGGCCGGCGGACCGAACCCGCCGCCGCCACAGGACCGCGACACGATCAATTCTCCCGCATCGAGATGGACCTGGCCGACCCTCGGAACCTCTTCTTCCGCGCCATTGGCTGTCAGCTTGTGCTGCCCTGCCGTGGCCGCGCCAAGACCGCCGCGCACGCCCTTCGGGCCGTTGATCGTACCGTCCGAATTATAGATCAGGGACATGGTCCCGACACGCGGGCCGTAGACGGCAAAGCCCTGGGGCGCCCCACAGGTCCGGCCCGCACCCTCGGTGTCCGGCACAAAACCCCGGGCATGGATGTAGATCGGCAGCCGCAGCTCATCGAGTTCGACGGAATCCAGGAAACACATCCCGGCATTGCCGACATGCCCGACGGTCCACCACGCATCAGTATGTGCGCTGGCCGCACCGCAGGTTCGGCCCAGGAACACCTGATTGATGTAAGGCTTGCCGGTCTCGGGGTTGATACCCGACACGACGGCGGCGGCCGGCGGACTGGAAGCCCCGCATTCGGCAAGGCCAATATCTTCCGAAATCTTGGCCATCGAGGCCTGGACCGAGTTGGAGACCCGGTCGGCGACATTCGTGGTCGCAGCCGAACAGCTCGTTGGGTGTTTCGGGATGCCGACGACGCACTCTTCGCGCAGATCGACATCGATCCGCCGGAACGCGCCGGCATTCTTCGGCACCGTGTGGTCGATCGAGTTAAAGACCCCGACCATCGCCGCGGTTCGCGAGCAGGCCTCGGACAGGTTCAGCCCGCACGGCATGGTATCGGGATTGTCGCGCAGATCAACGTGCACCCGTGCAGCATCCGGATCGACGGCAACCGTGACATTAATTTTAATCCCTTCTTCCGGTGTACCCGGAATGGGATCGTGGGTGCTGGAGTGCGATGCGGTGCCCGCCGGGAGCTCGCGCAACGCGGACACCATCCGGGCCTCGGAGTAATCAAAAAACTGCGCCGCGAAGGCATCGAGCCGATCCCAGCCGACATCTTCGCCCAGCGCCGTCAGTTCGCGCTCGCCAATTCGCGCCGCGCCGACCATGGCCAGATAGTCGCCCCACCACTGATCCGGCACCCGGATCCGCAGCTGACACATGCGCACGATGTCGTCGATGTTCTGGTAATCACGCTGCACCTGAACCGCCGGGAAGATCAGCGCGCCCTCCTCGTAAACGTCGCGGGCGCGGGCGTGATAGGTGGTCGGGATCGAATTGCCGATGTCAGCCTGGTGGGCCTTTGCGACAAGCGTAAAACGGTGAATCCCGGCGTCATCGAAGACGGGCACGAGGATCGTGTGATCCGCCGGGTGCGAACAGCCGTGATAGGGCGAATTGTGCAGGAAGGCGTCGCCGCGTTTCAGATCCGGATGCACCTCGCACATCCAGGCCGCCATGATGTCCGGACCCGACAACACGTGGATCGGCAGGCTCTCGGTCGCCGTCAGCAATTCATGGTTCGCAGTGACGATGCAGCAAGAGAAATCCCGCGCCATGTTGAGGACCCCGGATCGGCCGGTCCGAAGCAGCGTGTTGGCCATCTTCTTGACGATTCCGTCGAGCCGGTTCGACAACAGCGCAAGCTGCACGCCGTCGAATGCGTCCGGATCCCTCGGTTCGCCGGCCGACTTCATCAGGCGGTCATTTCGGCGCGCAGTTTCGTCGTCGCAGCGGCGTCCACATTCCCCACGCCATCCAGAACAACGCCATAGACGCTGCGTGCGCGTTCGGCCGAGACATAGTCTTCGACCACATCACGCGCGACCGTATCGGGATCGCGTTCAGTCGGTACTCCATACCCACCGCCGCCGCATGACTGGGAGCTGATCAGCTCGCCCGCAACCAGCGTGACCACGGCGCAGTTTGGCAGGTCCTCACGCTCATTGTTGCGGGTAATTTTATACTGGCCGGAGACCGACCCGCCGAGGCCGCCGCGCACGCCCTTGGGCCCGTTGATCCCCCCGTCGCTGACATAGGCGATATCAAGATTTCCGACCCGCGGGCCGAACTCCGTATAGGCGGAACGGGCACCACAAAACTGCCCGGCCCCTTCGGTGTCCGGCGCGAAGGTACGCGTCTTGACGAAGATCGGTTGGCGAAGCTCATCGAGCTCGATGGAATCCTGATAGCAAAGCCCACCGTTGCCCACGTGGCAGATCGACTGCCAGCAATCGGCTTCCGGCGCACCCGCGCCTCCGGTCAGGCCGAGGAAAACCTGGTTCACGAAGGGCTGCCCGGTTTCTTCATTCATGCCGGACACGACACCGACGGCCGGCGGGATAATGGCCCCACACTCGGCCAGACCAAATCCGTCAGCGATCTCTGCGATGGCCGACTGGGTCGGGTTTGCGACCCGGTCGGCGATGTTGGTCGTAGCGGCGGAACAGGAGGTCGGATGCTTGGGAATTCCGCACACCGAATCTTCGCGTAGCAGCACTTTGATTCGCCGGAATGAGCCCGCATTCTTAGGCACGGAATGGTCGATCGAATTGAACACGCCGACCATCGCCGCTGTCCGCGCGCACGCTTCCGACAGGTTCAGGCCGCAGGGCTGGGCATCGGGGTTGTCCATCAGGTCGACGGTCACCTCGCCGCCGTCGGGATCAATGGTCACCTTGCTGGTGATGGTGATGCCATCCTCCGGTGTCCCGGGGATCGCATCATGCGTGGAGGTGCGTGTCGCGGACCCGGCGGGCAGTTGGCGGATCGCCCCGACCATGCGTTCTTCGGAATAATCGAACCATTGCTCGTTGAATGCCTCGAGCGTGTCCCAGCCGACCTCGCGCCCCAGCGCGAGCAGTTCACGTTCGCCGATCCGGGCCGCACCAATCATCGCCAGATAGTCGCCCCACCACTGATCCGGTACGCGGATACGCATACGGCACATCCGCACGATGTCCATATTGTGTTCGAAATTTTCCTGAACCTTCACGGCTGGAAAGATCAGCGCACCTTCCTCATAAACGTCGCGCGCCGTGCCGTGATACGTCGTCGGAATCGAATTGCCGATATCGGCCTGATGGGCCTTGGCCGCCATGGTGTAGCGGTGCACGCCGTCATCATCCATCACCGGCACAAGGATCGTGTGATCTGCCGGATGGGAACAGCCGTGATAGGGCGAGTTGTGCAGGAACGCGTCCCCGCGTTTCAGGTCGGGGTGATACTCCTTCATCGTTGCCGCCATCATATCCGGGCCCGACAGGACGTGGATTGGCAGGCTCTCGGCCACGGCCGCAAGCTGGTCGTCGGCGGTGAGGATGCAGCACGAAAAATCACGCGCGATGTTGAGCACACCCGACCGCCCCGTACGCATCAGGGTGTTGCCCATCTTCCGCGATATGCCTTCCAGCCGGTTGGACAGGAGGGCCAGCTTCACGCCATCGATTTTGTCAGCCATCGGTCTCTCCTCCTACTTCGCCGCCGGGGCGACGCCCGGAACGATCGATACGCTTCCGGATGCCCGTCGCTCCGCCGTTGCGCCCGGATTCACCACCACCGTCGTGAACGGGGATTCAATAATCGCAGGACCCGGCAATGTTTCGCCGGTCTTCATCGCCTCGAACCGCCGGACCGTGGCATCCACATATCCGGTTTCGGCGAAATAGACTTTGCGCGTGCCATCGATCGACGTGTCTTCTTCCGCCGGCGCCAGGGAGCCGCTTTCGCTCTCCTTCAGCTGACACTTCACCGACGCGGTCCAGCCGACGACCTCGATGCCTGACCCCGGGTCGTTGATGGCGAAGAGATCCTCGTGAACCTTGTGGAACTCTTCGATGAGTGCTTCCACGTCCGCATCGCTTTCAAACCGGCGGGCAGCGAGCGGCACTTCGATTTCCCAGACCTGATCGGGATAACGCGCCTCGGCGAAAAACTCGATCGTCTGGCTGATCGACCCCTTGCCGGGACCATCGATGAACGCGTTGCACCTGGCCTCGAGACCATCGAGAATTTGGTTCACGCCTGCGGCGTCGAAGTTCTCCGAGGTGGCGAAGAAGGTCCGGGTGTACTGGGAGTGGAGATCCGACATCATGGCTCCGGCCGCGCTCAGCGCGGCGCCGACTTCCGGGATAACCACGCGTTCGCTGCCGAGACGCCGGCCAATGGCCGTCGAGTTCAGTCCGGCAGCACCACCACCACCGATCAGAATCGCGTCGCGCGGATCGATGCCCTGATTGACGGTGATATCGACGATCGCCTGAACCATGTTCTCGGTCGCAATGGAGATGATGGCCGCGGCCGCATCCTCAAGCCCAATCCCCATGGGCCCAGCGACGTCCCGTTCGATCGCGCCGCGCGCGCCGTCGAGGTCGAGGGCCATCGACCCACCGAGGAAGAATTCGGGATCGAGATATCCGAGCACGAGTGAGGCGTCGGTCACGGTCGGTTTGTCGCCGCCCTGCCCGTAGCAGGACGGACCGGGCACGGCACCCGCGCTCTGCGGGCCGACATGCAGCATGCCGCCATCATCGACCCAGGCGATGGACCCGCCGCCGGCGCCGATTGATTTGACGTCAACGGACGGGAAGCCCGTCATGTGGCCGCGATAGGGCTGGCCGATCCAGGTTTCGCGCGTCCACGGAATTCGGCCTCGGCGTACGAGACTGACGTCATAGGTCGTGCCGCCCGTGTCGGCGATCACCGCCGTGTCCGAGCCTTCATCCTCGCGGGCGAAATAGCGGCCGGACACAGGCGCCATCGACGGGCCGGAGTTGATCAGGTGGATCGGATGCTCGGCGACATCGCTGGCATCCATCATGCCACCCTGGGAGGTGGCGATCAGCACACGGCCGGCGAACCCTGCATCAGAAAGACGCCCCGTCAGATTGTGCATATACGCACTCATCAATGGCTTCAGCGAGGCGTCGATCGCCGCCGATGACGCGCGTCGATATTCACGCAGAGACGGGTTCAAAACATTGGACAGCGTGTAGGGAACACCCGGCAAATGCTGCTCGATCAACTCACCCACCCGGTCCTCATGAGCGGAGTTGATGATCGACCACAACAGGCAGACGGCGATCGCCTCGACCTCTTTGGCTTTGAGCTCCTCGAGAATCTCCACCACCCGGCCTTCGTCGAGCGGATTCATTTCGGACGCATCCGACAGAATTCGGCCGGGGATCTCATAAGAGAGCGCGCGCGGCAGATAGGGTTGCGGATAGGGAACGGTGAAGTTGAACGGCTCCATCCGCCCGCCCTCGCGGAACACGAGGATATCGCGATGGCCCTCGGTGGTCAGAAACGCGGTCTTGGCCGTGTTCCCGGTTACGATCGCGTTGATCGCATGGGTCGTGCCGTGGATGAACATGTCGCCCTTGGCCAGGAACGCGTCCAGTCCGAGGCCGAAGTCTTCGGCTGCCAGCGCCAGGCTGTCCAGAACACCTTTTATCGGATCACTCGGCGTGGTGGAGGCCTTGTACATATGAAGGCCGTTCTCATCGTCCTCCACAATCAAGTCAGTGAATGTACCACCCGTATCGACTGCAAACCGCATCGCGCCCCTCATCCCCACGGCGCCTTTGTAGTTATGCGTGCGTCCGGCACCGATGGACGCACACACAAGGGTGCCAGATTAACAGGCCGTATGCAGCACATCCAAACTTAATTAATGGTCATTAAGTAACTATACTGGACGTCGAACGGAGGTGGCCGAATGGCCCAGGCGCGAAAACGATCGCGAAACGCAAGCGAGACCAAAGCTTCGATTGTTCATGAGGCGACGATCCTGTTCGCCACGCGCGGATATGAGCGAACCAGCCTTGAAGCAATCGCCAGTGCGATCGGGATCAGCGCCCCCGCGCTCTACTATCATTTCGATTCCAAAGACGAAATTCTGTTCGCGACACTGGAGACCACACTGGTCCAACTCAATCAGATGTCCGCGGACGGCGTTGCCGAGGCCGGGTCCTCGCCAGTCGCGCAGCTGCGGGGCTTCGTACATGCGCATGTCCAGCATGACGTCGGCAACGCCGATATCATGCCGATGCTCAATGCCGGGCTCTATAACGTCGAACAGCTTATCGGCGGACTTCCCGCCGCGCGGCGTCGCAAGCTCATACAGATGCAACGCAGCTTTCTCGACAGGCTCCGTGACATTCTTAACGCGGGCAAACAAGACGGTGTGTTTGCGTTCGAGAACGTCACCACCACCGCATTCGCGATCATCGGAATAGTCGACTTTGCCGTTTACTGGTTCAGAACCGAAGGCGCACTCACCGTCGAAGATCTTGCCAACCAGTATGGCGACATCGCCTTGCGCATGGCGGGCGCGGACGCCGGATAACATCTAGACTTCGATGAACTCCAGGACACTTTTGACGAACGCATCCTTGGCCTGAATTTGCGGGCAATGCCCGCAATCGGGAATCTCGACGAGTTCGGATCCGGGGATGCCCTGATGCAGCGCATAAGACATTGCGGGTGGCGTCGTGGCGTCGTCCAGGCCGATCATCACCAATGTCTCGTTGCGGATCCCGCCGATCTCGTCTGCCATCTCGACTTTGGCCAACGCCCGCGCAGTGGCCGCGAACGCCGCCGGATCGGCCGTCGCGAGCGCCGCCTTGCGTTCGGCGATCACGTCGGGATTGGCATCGATATAGGGCTGCGGGAACATGCGCAGGATCGCCGCATCGAGGACGGCGTCCATGCCATCCGCCTCAACCTTCTCGGAAAGAATATGCAGCGGTTTCTTCGCCGCCTCGGGAAACCCCGGCCCCGTGTCGGCCAGGATCAACTTGCCGAACCTGTCGCCATGATGAATGCCGAGCGCGACACACATGAAGCCACCCGCACCATTGCCCAGCACCGACGTGTCTTGCGGAAGGCCTGCCGCATCCATGACGCCGGTGATAAAATCGGCGAATTCGCGCACGTCGGGATTGGGATTGTCCAACGGCGGTGTGGCCCCATAGCCCGGCAAGTTCGGTACCGTCACACGGTGATTGGCCGCCAGCTCCGGCAGCGCCCTGTCGAACGCGGTGCGCTCGGCAAGCAATGAGTGCACCAGCAGGAGGTCAGGACCTTCGCCGACCTGAATAACATCCGCGTTCGGCACGTCCAGTTGACGTACGTCCATGACTTCCCCCCAAAACTTTATTGTCGTTGTTGTTCAGCAATCCTGGTTCAGGATCGCCTCGGCCATTGAGGCCCCGTCTTCCTGGCCGACCGGCGCCGGGCCGAGCCAGACCATAAGTATGTCGGCGTCCTTACCATCCATGGCAACCAGGGTGTGGGCCATCGTGCTGTCGAGATAGGCGCTATCGCCCTTCTCCAACCGTACCGGGCCGTAATGCTCGGTGTGCACCTCGATGGCGCCGTTGAGCACGTAGAAAAACTCCTCGCCGGAATGACTGACCATGCCATCAAGCGGGCTGGGTTCATCGGCCTTGACCCGTTCGATCAGCGGCGTCATCCGCTTGCGCCGCAGCTCCGCGCACAGGGCGTACATGTCGTATTTCGGGGTCGACCGGAAAACGATGTCCGACTTGCGACTAACGGTCATGCGCGCCGAAACACTGCCTTCGTCTTCGTTCAACGTCACGAGATCGCTGAGCGATATCTGCAGGCCCTCGGCCAAACGCATCAGGTTCGCAAACGTCGGAGAGACCTGATCGTTCTCGATTTTCGACAAGGCGGAAATGGACAGGCCTGTCGCTTCCGAGACCGCGGCCAGGGTCCAGCTATGTGCCTTGCGAAGGGCGCGCACTTTCGTCCCAAGTGTCTGCCCGTTGATCAAACCGGGTTCGGTCCGCAAATCGTCCATGCCACTTCTCCCCTGACGCTCGGGCTGCTCTATCAGTTCGACTCGTCCCGTCACAACCGCCGGCTCAAACCCCCACAACGAATCGAAACCGGGACCGAGAGATTTTCAGACGCCTCAAACCCCCGGCGTTCCTTCACAGTTTCGTATTCTAAGAAAACTTTTCCTATAGTACAAAAGTGTTGTAACGTTTCGGACACGGTGGCGCGCAAAAGCAGCCATCTGAACCTTGCCTAGGTGCATCGAAAATTCATACGGCAGGAACTGGGAGGAAACAGAATGAAAATCAGTAAAACAAATCTCACGCGTCGACAGGCGCTCAAGACCGGCGCAGCCGCTGCGGCTGTCACCGCCGCCAGCACGGGAATGGCCGGCAAGGCCTTCGCGGGCTCAGCAGAAGACGCCATCATCAAGGCTGCCAAGGCGGCAGTCCCCGGCGGCCAGGATATCACAGGCATCATCTGGTCGAACTATCAGGTGGCCCTTTCCGGCCCGATGCAGGAATTCGGTAAGGCGACGGGTATCGACCTGAAGAAGATCCAGGACATCTCGACGTTCGAAATTCCGCAGCGTGCGATGGCCGAGGCGCTTTCGAAGTCGCCTGAGTTCGACATATTCCATGTCGATTCCAACATGATCCCGTCGCTGGCTTCTGCCGGCCTTCTGGAGCCGCTGGACCAGTATCTCGAGAACGCCGGCGTCAAGATCAACGCGGTCGGCAACTTCGGCGAGTTCATGACCTACAAGGGCAAGACTTACGGCGTTCCGACGGATGGCAACGTGCACGTTCAGTTCATCCGCAAGGACCTGTTCGAGGACCCGGACGAGCGTAAGGCGTTCGCGGACAAGCACGGTCGCGAGATGACCTGGCCGGAGACATGGGAAGAAGAGCTTGAGCTCATGAACTTCTTCACCCGCCCGGAAGACAATCTCTGGGGCTCCGCCAACCTGCGTGACCGTGGGTCATCTCTGGCGTGGTGGTACATGTACCTCTACAGCGCCGGTGGTTTCCCGTTCACGGATGACCTGGAGCCGAACATCGACAACGATGCCGGCGAGTACGCGGTGCAGACATTCCTCAACGTGAAGTCCGCTTCCCATCCGGAAGCAGCTGGTTGGGGTACCCCGCAGATGATCCCACGGATCATCAACGGCAACGCCTTCTCCTGTCAGTATTGGGACGGCATCATTGCCCTGGCGGAGAACCCCGATAAATCGAAGACTGCCGGCAAGTGGTCCTACGGCCCGGTTCCGGGTTCGAAGTTCAGCGGCAAGCTGATCAAGCGTTCGATCTCGACGCCGATCGTGTCGATGCTGGTGAACCGCCACAGCCCGCGCAAGGAAGCTGCCGCTTATCTTGCTGCTTATATGGCAACGGCGGACAACAGCGCACGGATCGTTGGTGACCGGGTGAACACATTCCACGATCCGTGGCATGTCGAACATTTCAAAGAAGGCTCACTGCCGGCGAAGACTTATACGCCGGGCGGCATGGCCGCGATCGAGCAAAATCTGCAGATCACGACCCCGCCGATCTACCTGACCGGGCTGCTCGAGTTCGAGACCGAACTCAAGCGGAACCTCTCGGAAGCCTATGCCGGTGACAAGACGGCCAAGCAGGTCAACAAAGATACGACCGATGCCTGGGCCCGTTCGGTCCGCCGTATTGGCAAACGTCGTTTGAAGGAAGAGTTTGCGACCTACAAGGCGCTGCTTCCGACCATCGACCTTCCGACCTGATCGACGGCAGGCATTTCTGCCTGTGATCTCCTGACATAGCCCCGGGGCGCCCAGTGCGCCCCGGGGTCGTCGAGGTTTCCAAGACATGACCGCTGACGCGACCATTGACACTACCCCTGCGGCTGGTTCCAAACGCGAACGCACCCGTGCCCAAGGCATCCGCCGGTTCAAATGGGCCGTGCTGACGCCTTTCCTGGCGTTGATGCTGTTCATCCTGATGCCGGCGCTCCTCCTGCAGGGCTATTTCTCGTTCTTCGCCTTCTCGATCTTCGATGCGGGCGAAAATACGGGCTTCTCCTCCTATTTTGAGGCATCGGAATGGGTCGGCCTGGACCTTTGGTCAGACGCCCTCAGCGACGCCAAATTCGGATTGGCGATTATCCGCTCTCTGCTGTTCGCCACGGGCGTAACTGTCGGGTGTTTCATCATAGGATTTGCACTGGCGCTGTTGATGTACCGTCCGTTCCGCGGACAGGGCATCTATTACATCTTCTTCATTCTGCCGATGCTGACGGTGCCGATCGTGATCGCCTACACGGGCGAGATGATCCTGTACCAAAACGGACCCCTGAACGACATCCTCAGCATAATCACGCAGACACGGGTCGAGGCCCAGTTCCTGTACAAACAGGAGGTGGCGCTCACCTCTATCGCCTTCCTGGAGATCTGGAACTGGACCCCGTTCAGCTTCATCATCATGATGGCGGGGCTGGCGTCCCTGCCCAAGGAACCACAGGAAGCGGCCCAGATTCTCGGTGCCAACAAGTGGCGCATCTTCTGGGAGGTTCAGGTTCCCCTGCTCCGCCCGGTGATCCTGCTGGCACTGATCCTGCGCTTCCTGGAATCGATGGCCGAGTTCCCCAAGACCTGGGGCCTGCTCCAGGGCGGCCCCGGATCAGCGACCGAGACCGTCCCGGTCTACATCTTCATCAACGCATGGCAGTTCTTCGACATCTCCTACGGCGCGGTGCTGTCCTATCTCATCCTGTTCATGATGGCCGGAATCGTCCTGTCGGCGATCTGGCTGTTGCGGCGCGAGAAAAAGAGCCTCGACGCGATGTATGAATCGAAGCCGCAGGAAGGTTGAGGAACGCTCCATGTCCATGACGAAATCACAGCGGCGCCACACATTTTCCGCGTTCCGTTACCTTGTCCTGACTGTCTGGCTCACGATTGTGGCCTTCCCGATGTTCTGGATGGTGTCGACCTCGTTCAAGCCGGACCGGGAGTGGTTTGCCTGGCCGCCGGTCTATATTTCCGAGAACGCGACCCTGCAGAACTATCTCGTGGTCTGGGCCGACGTCAGCGAGTACGCCGTCGATGAAACCGGCAACCTCGAGACCGTCGCCCAGTCGCTTCAGCGGCCCTGGACCGCGCTCGGCAACAGCGCCCTCATATCGGTAATCTCGACCACGCTCACGGTGTTGTTCGGATCCGTGCTCGCCTACGGGGTTTCGAGATACGGGATATTATCCGAAGGACGAATGTTCCAATTGCTCATGCTCCGCATGGTGCCTCCAATAGTGCTCATTGCGCCGATATCGATCTGGTATAGCGCGTTGGGGCTGCTGGACAGCATCACCGGATTGGTCATGTTGTACTTTTTGACCACCTTGCCCTACGCCGTATGGATGTCGAAGAGTTTCATCGACGAAGTGCCACGTGAAATGGAACAGGCGGCCGAAATTCTCGGTGCCAGCCGCATGCGAACGATCTGGGAAGTGGTCCTGCCTCTGGTCCGGTCTGGCCTCGTGGCAACCTTCCTGTTCATCCTGATTTTGACCTGGAGCGAGTATCTGCTGGCTCTGCTCCTGTCGAAGACCGCAGTGGTCACACTGCCGGTCGAATTGTCGAAGTATCAAGGCTCGACGGAAGGCCGCATCTACGGACGCCAAGCGGCGCTGTCCGTCGGTATCACTCTGCCACTCATCGTGGTGGGTCTCATAATCCGCAAGCATCTTGCTCGTGGGTTCAGTTTTGGAATGGTGAGGAGGTAGCGAGCTGTGTCACGTATAGAACTCGTCAACCTACGCAAGGAATACGGCAACGTCGTTGCCGTCAATAGTATGGATCTGACAATCGAGGATGGTGAGTTCATCGTCTTCGTCGGCCCCTCAGGCTGCGGCAAGACAACCACATTGCGGATGATTGCCGGTTTCGAAGACCCAACCGCCGGGAATATTCTTATCAACGGTGAGGTGGTCAACGAAAAGGAACCGGGCGATCGGGATTTGGGCATGGTGTTCCAGAGCCACGCCTTGTTCCCGCACAAGAATGTCGCCGACAACATCGCCTTCGGCCTGCGGATGAAGAAGGTCCCGCAGCCCGAACAGGCGCGGAAGGTCAAGGAAGTCTCCGAACTCGTCCGGATCACCCACCTGCTCGGCAAGATGCCGGCGCAGTGTTCGGGTGGTGAGTCCCAGCGCATCGCGCTGGCGCGCACGCTGGTGACCGAACCCTCGAACTTCCTGCTCGATGAACCACTCTCCAGTCTCGACGCCAAGCTGCGCCGCGAACTGCGCGCCGAGTGCGATCGCCTGCACGACGAACTGCAGAAGACGTTTGTCTACGTTACCCATGATCAGGAAGAAGCGATGACGCTGGCCGACCGGATCGTGGTGATGAACCAGGGACTGATCGTACAGATGGGCTCGCCCATGGAGATCTACAGCGATCCGGTCTCCTACTTTGTCGCTGACTTCTTTGGCAACCCGGCCATGAACCTGGTCGAGGGTGAATTCGTTGCCGGCGCAAGCGGCCTCGAGTTCCACTGCTCGCAGTTCAATATTCCGCTGCCCGAGAAGTTCAAAAACACGGCACCGGGCAAGGGCTCACTGGGCATTCGCCCGGAGAACGTGACCATCGGCACGACTGATGGTGGGGCATCCATCAACAGTGAAATCGAATTGGTCGAGCCGCTGGGCAAGGACACGTTGCTTTACTTCGGGACCGAAGCGGTACGGCCGTTCGTTGCCGTCATCGAAGGCACCCAGGAAGTGAAACGTCACGCGAAGGTCGACGTCGGCTTCCCCGACGAAGCGATCTTCCTGTTCGCCGAAAACGGCGACCGCATCCGCTGATTGGACCAAGCACGTAAATCACACTTAAAGCGCCGCGTGCCCCATGGGTTCGCGGCGTTTTTATTGAGGAGAAACAGTCATGCCAATCGTCAACACAGGCCGCTTTGACATCAACTATATCGAGGAAGGAGCCGGCGAACCGGTCCTCCTGATCCACGGACTGGCGGGCGATCACACCGCCTGGCTGCCCCAGGTCGCAGCGCTCAAGGACCGCTACCGGGTCATCGCCTTCGACAACCCCGGCTCGGGCGACAGCTCCCTCGTCTCCGAACCCGCCGGCACAGAGGATCTCGCCGATGCGACCCTGGGCCTGATGGACCAGCTCGGGATCGACTCAGCCCAGATCATCGGGCGCTCCATGGGCGGAGCCGTCGCCCAGCACATGGCTCTGAAGTCGCCAGAGCGCGTGCGCTCGATGGCGCTTGCCGCCTCCTTCGCGCGCCTCGATCCGCTGGGCGCGCAGATCATCGGCAACCTGCAACAATTGCTGGAATGGCGCCCGAGCTGGGCCGAATGGGCACCCCACGCAGTCTACCTGTTCGTGTCCCCCGGTTTCTTCAATGCCAATCCGGAGTTGATCGAGAAGATCACGGCCCTGGTCAGCGGTGAAGACAGGGACATGGTCTCCTACAGCAATCTCGCCACCGCCTGCATCGAGCATGACGCGCTCGATCGACTGGGCGAAATCCAGGCACCGACCCTCGTGATGGGCGGACGCTACGACCCGATCTGCTCGATGACCGCGCAGAACTGGATGATGGAGAAACTGCCCAACGCCGAGTTCACGCTCTTCGAGGAATCCAGTCATTTCTTCCTGATGGAGGAAGCCGCGAAGGCCATGAGCACGATCGAAACCTGGCTCGCCAAGAACGCCGCCTGATCAAGCAAGAAGGATTACAGCAATGCCAATCGTCAACTGCGGCCGCTTCGATGTGAACTACATCGAGGACGGCGACGGATTTCCCATCGTCCTGATCCACGGTCTGGCCGGCGACCACACCGCATGGCTGCCGCAGATTGCAGCCTTCAAGGACACGTACCGCGTCATCGCGATGGACAATCCGGGCTCGGGCGAGAGTTCGGCGGTCGACGCGCCGGTCACGACCGAGGAACTGGCCGACACGATGATCGCGCTGATGGACAATCTCGGGGTCGACAAGGCCCATGTCGTCGGGCGTTCCCTGGGCGGCCTGATCGGTCAGCACATGATGTTGCGCGCGCCTGAGCGCATTCAGTCGATGACCCTCGCCGCCTCCACGCCCGCCGTCGACCGGATCGGCAAGCGTATCCTGGAGAATATGCGCGAAGTCCTGGAATGGCGCGACAACTGGGCCGATTGGGCCCGCCATTCCGCGCATGTGTTCGTGGCACCCGCCTTCTACAACGACAACCCCGAGGCCATCGCGCGCATCGAGGCGCTGGTCGGGAACGAGGCGCGCAGCAAGATTTCCTATGTGAATCTCAATCACACGGCCCTGACCCATGACACCAGCGACAGGCTGGGCGAGATGACTTCCCCGACCCTGATCATGGCCGGGCGCCAGGACCCGGTATGTTCGATGCAGGGCACCGACGAATTGTCTGCGGGCATCGCCAACAGCGAGACGGTCATCTTCGAGAAATCGAGCCACTTCTTCCTGATGGAAGAGGCGGAGAAGTCGATGCAGACCCTGACCGACTGGTTCGCGAAGCAAACGCCCTAGGTGATCAGCGCCGGGATCAAAGCCGCGGGGCGTCCTCGACCGGGTAGCGCGCATATTGTTCGACCCAGTCGAAACCGACATGCTCGACATAGGCGTCCATCAGCCGCCTGGTGACCGGTCCCGGCACGGCGCCATCGCCGAACACACGACCGCTGACGCTGCGGCACGGGCAGATGCAGAAGCTCGTTGACGAAATGAATGCCTCATCCGCGTTGTAGGCGTCGTAGAGGTCGAAATCCTTTTCCGCACACGGAATGCCCAACTCCACCGCCAGCTCCATCACGGTCTGTCGGCTGATCCCCGGCAACACATAGCGTTCCTGCGGCGTATAGAGCCGTCCTTCGGAGACGAAGAACACATTGCTGCCTCGTCCCTCGGCGACGTTGCCGTTGTGGTCGAGCATGAGGGCATAGGCCTCGGGGTTCTGCGCCGAGACTTCTTCGTCGGCCATGATCAGGTTCAGATAGTTGTGGGTCTTGGCCCGCGGGCTCAGCATGTCCGGCGCGGTGCGGCGGACCGATGATACGATCATATCGATCCCGTCCCGGTAGACCTTGGCGCGGGTGGAAAGCGGCAACGGCAGGCATTCGACGATGACCGTCGGCCCCACATAGTCCGGCCAGGCGGAGCGTTCGTTCGGGTCGACGATCCCGCGGGTGATCCGCTGGGAGACCCAGAGGTCCTCGTCTGCGGCAATCGTCGGCAGATTTCGGCGTACGACCTCTTCGGTCACGGCTGCCATCTCGTCCAGCGACATCCCAGGGTCGATCCCGATGTAACGCAGGGAGCGGTAGAGGCGCTCCAGATGCTCACGCAGTTTGAATATCTCGTGACCGAATGTGCGCGTGGTGTCGAATACGGCATCGCCATACTTCACCCCGCGATCGCGGAACGGAATCCGCGCCTCATTCTCGGGAATGTACTCACCGTTCAGGTAGACGGTGCGCTGGTTTGGTATCGACACAGTGTTTCCCCCAAAAAAACCACTTATTCGGCCCATCGCCGCGCATTGAGTGTCGCACGGTCGGCCCGTTCGTTTCATAATATCCCGAATAATGAATTTCAGGCAGGGGGAAGAAATGGCGAAATATGGTGTCGGTCAACCGGTGCGGCGCACCGAAGATCCAAGGCTTCTGACGGGTCGCGGTAAATTCAACGACGACCCGCCGCGCGAGGGTGAGACGATGGGCTTCGTGCTCCGCTCGCCGCATGCCCATGCCGATATCCGGTCCATCGACACCTCCGCCGCGAAATCCATGCCGGGTGTCCTGGCTGTCCTTACGGGCCAGGATCTCGCCGATGACGGCATCGGCGCCTTTCCCGGACCGCCGCCATTCTTTGCATCGCTGACGAAACCTGACGGATCCCCCCTGATCTATCCGCCGCAGTATGCCCTGACATCCGACCGGGCACGCTATGTCGGCGACCCCGTGGCGTTCATCGTCGCCGAAACCCTGGAGCAGGCACGCGACGCCTCCGAGGTGGTCGAGGTGGACTACGCTCCGATCGACTCTGTCGTCGGGACGGACCGCGCGATGGACGACGACGCCATCCAGCTCTGGGATGACGTTCCCAACAACTTCCTGTTCCAGGCCCAGATCGGCGATTCTGATGCAACAGGCAAAGCCTTCGACGAGGCGGCCCATGTATCATCGGTCCGCCTGGTCAATCAGCGGATCGTCCAGAACTCCATGGAAGTGCGCGGCGCGATCGGCAGCTACGACACCGACAGCGGCCGTTACACGGTCTACACCTCGAACCAGAACAGGCACATGCTGCGTGACTGGATCGCGAATTCATTCCTGAAATGTGACCCTGCCGATGTCCGCGTGCTGGTCGACGATGTCGGCGGTGGGTTCGGCATGAAGACCCATCCCTACCCCGAACAGGTCCTCGTGCTCGTCGCCGCCAAGCGCATCGGGAGAACCGTACGCTGGATTAGCGACCGGACCGAAGCCTTCCTGAGCGACCTCCACGGCCGCGACCACATCTCCGATTGCGAGCTGGCCATGGACAAGGATGGCAAGTTTCTCGCCGTGCGCGTGAAAACGGTCGCCAATATCGGCGCCTATTCCTGCTCCGCCGGTGTTTCGGTTCCCACCCAGATCGGCCCGAAAATCCTGACCAGCGTCTATGACGTTCCGCATGCGGATGTGGAAGTGCGATGCGTCGTCACCAACACCGCCCCGGTCGGGCCGTACCGTGGCGCAGGGCGTCCCGAGGCCATCTATGTGATGGAAAGGCTGGTGGATGTTGCTGCCCACGACCTCGGCATCGACCCGCTGGAGATCCGGCGACGAAATCTGATCGCCAATGACCGCTTCCCCTACACCAATGCCGTCGGCACGACCTACGACAGCGGTTCCTTCGAGGAGAATATGGACCTCGTGGCGCAGATGGCCGACTGGGGCACCCATGAGACACGCCGGGCCGAAGCCCGTAAGCGCGGCAAACTCAGCGGCATCGCTGTCAGCCAGTATCTCGAGACCACGGCCGGCAATCCGACCGAAAGCGCGGAGGTCGAAGTCGAAGACGACCAGGTGATCGTGCGGGTCGGCACCCAGCCGATGGGCCAGGGCCACGACACGTCGTTCATGCAAATCATCTCCGAGAAACTCGGTGTCGAGTTCGATCAGGTGCACATCGACACCAGCGACAGTGACAACTTGCCCAGCGGCGGCGGCAGTCATGGTTCGCGCCCCAGCCATATCGGCAGTGTCGCGGCACTGAACTCCAGTGACGAGGTGATCTCCAAGGGCATCCTGATCGCCTCGGAAATGCTCGAGACTGCGGCCGTGGATATCGAATTCAAGGAAGGCGAGTTCCGTGTCGCCGGCACCGACCGCACGGTGACCCTGTTCGACGTCGCCAAGCACGCCCGCACCTCGACCGAAATTCCCGAGGAACTGCAGGGTGCGCTCAACGGGACGGACACCCACACGATCGAGAATTGGAGCTATCCCAATGGCTGCCACATCTGCGAGCTGGAGATCGACGAGGACACCGGCGTGATCGATATCGTTCGCTATTGCGCAATCGACGATGTCGGCAAGGTGATCAATCCCATGCTCGTTGCCGGTCAGGTGCACGGCGGCGTGGCACAGGGTGTTGGACAGGCGATCCTGGAAAACACGTTCTACGACCCCCAGAACGGTCAGCTCCTCACCAGCTCCTTCATGGACTACACCATGCCGCGGGCCGATGATTTGCCGATGATCGAGCTCGACACCAACGAGGTGCCCTGCAAGACAAACCTGCTGGGCGTGAAGGGTGCCGGCGAAGCCGGTGCGCTGGTTGCACCGCCGGTCGTCATTGCCGCGATCGCCAATGCGTTGCGGGAGTTCGGTGTGTCGCATGTCGACATGCCGGCCACGCCCGAGCGGATCTGGGAACTGATGCAGTCACCCAAGGCGGCGTAGTTACATAATCGGGATTTCTCCGTCAGGCGGTCGCCTGGCGGCTATGCGCCCAGGTAGTAGGTTTTCACCATGTCGTTTTCGCGCAGATCAGCCGCATCCTTGCTGGCGAACGCGATCTCGCCATGGACGATGATGTAGCCCTTGTCTGCGATACGGATGGCCTGATTGAAATTCTGCTCGGCCATCAGGATCGTGAGACCCCGGCTTTCACCGAGTTCACCGATTTTCGTGATCATCTGACTGACCAGGATCGGCGCGAGACCTACTGACGGTTCGTCGACCAGGAGAAGCCGCGGATCGCTCATCAGCGCGCGCCCCACGGCCAGCATCTGCTGCTCGCCGCCACTCATGCTGCCGGCAAGCTGTGTTTTCCGCTCGGCAAGCCGGGGAAACAATGTGAACGCGTAATCAAGATTGGTCGCAAGTGTCGCGCGGGCCGCCTTGCGGTACGCGCCGAGTGTGAGGTTTTCCTCGACAGTCAAATCGGGGAACAGCCGACGGCCTTCGGGGACCTGGGCGACACCGGCCTCAACGATCTCCTGGGGCGTCGCCGCCGTCAGATCGATGACCGTGCCGTCATCTTCATGCAACTCGATGGACCCAGCGGTCGGTTTGATCAGGCCCGAGATACAACGCATGAGCGTCGACTTGCCGTTGCCGTTGGTCCCGAGCAACGCAACGGTCTGCCCGTTTGGGACATCGATCGTCACGTCGTTCAGAACGGTGACTGCGCCATAGCCGGCATTCAGGTTCTTGATAAAAAGCTCAACCATCGGTGCTGCCCAGATACGCCCGTTCGACGTCCTTGTTCTTTACGATTTCCTCAGGGGTTCCCTCGGCAATCAACTGGCCCGCGTCGAGGCAAATGATCCTCTGAGAGAAACGCATCACCGCCCGCATGATGTGCTCGATCATGATGATCGTGATCCCGCGTTCGTTCATCTTGAACAGAATATCGATCACCTCATCGACCTCCTGCCCCGTCAGGCCCGCCATGGCCTCGTCCGAAATCAAAAGTTTCGGCTTGGCGGCCATCGCCCGCGCCAGCTCAAGCTTGCGCAGCTCGATCTGGGTCAGGTCCAGAGTCGTATCATCGGCCTTCTCGGCCATCCCCATGGTCTCGAGGATTTCCATGGCCTCGGCCCTGTCATCACCCTTCTCGCCCCGATGATGCCCCACGAACTCCGCCGGGATCATCAGATTCTCGATCACGGTCATCGTGTGAAAGGGCCGGGGAATCTGGAAACTGCGGGCAATTCCGGCGCCGGTGCGTTTGTGCGGCTTGAGGTCCGTCACATCCTTGCCGTCGAAGATGATCTTGCCTTCCTCGTTGCGCAGCAACCCGGACACGCAGTTGATCATCGTCGTCTTGCCGGAACCGTTGGGGCCGATCAGACCGAACCGCTCACCTGGTGCAACTTCGGTGGTGACGTTCGAGAGCGCGGTGAAACCACCGAAATGCTTCGAGATGGAGTCAATTTTTAGAAGTGCGTCGCTCATCGGCGTGACCCCTGACGTGATTTCCTGAACCAGCCGATTATTCCCTCCGGCGCGATGATCACGAAGACCACAAGGACCACGCCGACAATCAACAAGTTCAGTTCAGACTGAATCCAGAGCGAAGACACCTGCTGCGCCGTCCCCAGCAGCAACGCGCCGATCACCGGGCCGGCCCAGCTGACCGTGCCGCCGATCATCGGCATCGCGATCGCGTTGATCGCATATTCCAGATTGAAGGCCGAGAGCGGGTCAATAAACGTCAGGTAGCTCGCCAGAGGTGCGCCTGCGACGCCCATCATGGCGCCACTGATTGTGGTTGCGATCAGCTTGAGCCGCAGTGTCGGAACGCCCATGCATTCCGCTGCTTCCTCGCTGTCCTTGATCGCATTCAGGCCGCGCCCGAGCTTGCTGTTCTCGATATACCGCGCGACCCAGACACTGATGATCGCGACGGTCCCCATGAGGAAGAACAGATATTCCTTGTAGTTGGCAAAGATGCCAGCCTTGCGGTCAACGATCAGTTCTCCGAGGAGTTCCGGCTTGCGCTTGGGCAGGATCGATGTCCCGGCTGCGCCACCGACATAGTCCCAATGGGCGACGACCGTCTCGAGAATGATCGCGAGCGCCAGGGTCGCAATGGCGAAATAGACGCCGCGCAGGCGAAGTGTGAGGTAGCCCGTCGCGAGACCCAGGAGACCCGCGAAGATCCCGCCGGCGACCATCTGTTCCACCAAACCAACGTCGAGGAAGTTGATTAGTGCGACCGCCGTATAGGCCCCCGTGGCCAGGAACCCGGCACTGCCAAAATTCACGTAACCGCCATATCCACCCAGAATATTCCAGGCGGTCGCCATGACCATGTATTGCAGGATCACGAAGCCGATGAAGAAGTAGAACTGGTTGCCGACCACCTGGGTCAGGACAAACAGCCCAACGATCAGGAGCATGCAGATGATTTCGAACGTGTACTTCATCAGTGGGCTCCCGCCGTCTTGCCAAACAACCCTTCGGGGCGGAACGCCAGGACCGCAAGCAGAATGCCGAAGGAAACGGCCGGTGCCCATGACGGGCCGAAGAAGGTTGCAACGATGCTCTCGGCGATGCCGATGATGACGGCAGCAAGAAGCGTTCCGCTGATGGAACCCAGCCCCCCGAGCACGACGATGGCAAAGACATTGCCCAGATAAAGCCGACCGAGCGACGGTTCAATCGGCAGGACGATGATCATCAGCGCGCCACCAATGCCCGCAGTTGCCACGCCCATCGCGAAGGCGATGCGCTTGACCCGGATGGGGTCCACGCCCATGAGGCGCAGGGCCATCATGTCTTGCGCGACGGCGCGCACCGCGCGACCGAAGAAGGTCTTGGTGAGGTAGGCATGGATCGCCAGGGTCGCAATCGCCGCAACCACGAAGGCCACGAGCAAACGGAACGGGATCGCGACATCGATCTCCTCTCCGATGACGATGTTCCAGGATTGGCCGATATAGGGCGCCTCAACCAAGCGATGGTCGACGCCGAACTGGATGATCAGGCCAACTTCGATGATGAACAGCAGCCCGAAGAAAAATGCCAGGCCGCGCAGTGATTCCGCGCCCGACTTTTCGAACACGTTGTAATAGACCTGATAGATCAGCCAACCGAGAACGAAGAAGAATGGGGTTGAGATAATTCCAGCCAGGACCGGGTCGATACCCCAGGTCGAATTGAGCAGGAACGCAATGAAAGCGCCCAAAACCAGCATCGTGGGATGGGCGATATTCACCACATCCAACAGGCCGAAGGTGATCGACAGACCGATCGACAACGCGGCGTAAAAACCGCCCAGCAAGACGCCGATCACGAGCGCATTCAGCAGAAGATCAATAAATATGGCCATGGCCGAACTCCGCACCCCGAACGGGCGCCGGTGGAGAAAAAGCGCAGGGCAGCGAGGCCGAATTTCGGCCCGCTGCCCTGTTTCGTTTGTTATTTACGAAGTGAGTTGAACGACTGAATGTCGCCGGTGGAAATGTCCGCCGGGAGCAAGATTTTGCGCGTACCTGGTGTCGCAAACTGCTGCAGATCATTGTTCGTAATGCCCTGATACTGGACAACCAGCGTGCGGGGACGTTCCCACTCACCGTTCTTGCCGAACTTGATCTTGCCGACCACAGACGTGAACTCGTTGTCACGAATGTACTTGCCGATCGCCACCTGATCGAGCGAACCGACGGCTTCAACGGCCTGGCCAAGAATATCGAGATTGGCATAGGCCCACGGCACCAAGTAGTAGCCAAGGGCATCAACCTTGAGGTTCTCAGCCTTCACCTTCGACTGGTAGCGGTCGATCAATGCGCTCGCACCCGGATACAGGTTCATCGTGGGTTCCGGCACGAAGAAGTCGTAGTTCGCGATGCCGTTCAGCATCGGACCAAGACCCGCCATCAGGCCGGCGAACTGCAGACCAACCATGCCGCCACCGACAGCTTTCGCATCGGTGCCGACTTCGGCAAGTGCACGCACGAGCCCAGCCGAACCGTTCGGATAGGACGCGATGTAGATCGCATCGGGCTTCTTGGCATTTGCCGCACGCAGAATTGGCGTGAAGTCAGCTGTCTTCGGGTTGTAGTTCTGCTCGTAGACAATCTCCATTCCCATCGCCTTCGCGTTGCGAACAGCACCTTCTTTCAGGTTCTGCGCAAACTCAGCATCGGCCGCGATAAACGCGATCGTCTTGGGCTTGAACGCCTTATTGACAGACTGGAACCAGACTTCCGAGAAGCCAACGGCCGGATCGGGACCCGCGGGAAGAATCGAGAAGTAGTTCTCATATTCTCACTTGGCGTTGGCATTCATGCCGAACAGGCCCATGAGCACCATCTCGCGGTCGATCGCGATCGGCATCGCCGGGGCGATCAGGTTCGTGCCGTAACCGCTGACGATCAGGTCGACCTTGTCGATGTCGAGAAGCTTGGAATAGATGCCGGGGACATTCTTCGGGTTGGTCTGATCGTCATAAAAGACGAGCTCGACCTGTCGGCCCAAGAGGCCGCCCTTCTTGTTCATGTCTTCGGCCCAGAGCTGAATGGCGACCAGCGCTTGCTGTCCGCCACCGGCGAGCGCGCCGCTGAGAGCCATACTGAAGCCGACCTTGATCGGATCCTTGTCTTGCGCCTGCGCGGTGGTCGCGAAGGACCCCGACAGAACAACGGACGCCGCGAACAGGCCGGCAACCAGCCATACGCGCACTCGGTTTGTGAGATTTCGGGTCATGTGCACCCTCCCTAGGTGTTCACGTTTCACACAGATTCACGAAACCGTGAATCTTGATAAGAACACATCGAGGGGTAAGCCCGCGGATTTCAGACTCTTTTTCGGTCTGATTCAACTTGTTGGAAAACGTTTTACGTCTTTGGGACTTGTATCCTCTCGATGACTCACTTTTCCGTGAGTTCCCCCGATTCATAACAGCGGAATGAACAGCCGCACAAGTGTCATTTGATCGCATGGTGAGATGCATAGGATGCAGGGGCCCTCGCCCCGCACCAAAGGCCTATGATTGCGAT
>JABIVD010000021.1 GCA_018667335.1 Rhodospirillaceae bacterium | reverse complement strand
CACCTAATTGGTCTCTACAAAGAAAAACGGCTTGGCAGTTTCCTGCTAAGCCGTTGAAAAGATTGGTCGGGGCGACAAGATTCGAACATGCGACCCCCTGCTCCCAAAGCAGGTGCTCTACCAGGCTGAGCTACGCCCCGACCCCGGTTTTCTCTGCCTTTACCCCCCGGACCGTCAAGTGAAAACGAACTGATTTGCCCGGCACCGTGTATTCGCCAACTAGGCCACGGCTACATCAAGTGCATAGACGGCGTTTCGTGCGCCCTCCAGGGGCTGGTTTGCGCCGTCGGCGTTGGTCGCGCGGCTCATGAGCGTGCATCCCCCGGCGGCAGACGGCGACCACTGATAAGAGAACCGCTGCCAGGAACGTTGTTGACGCGGTCCCACCTCTGCCTGGTGCCAGCTGTCGCCGCCGTCTGTGCTGACGTCGACCCGTTCGACGCCCGTCGCCGACCAGGCCCAACCCCAGATCTCGATCTCTTCGGCGGCAACAACCGCGTCTGGTGCCGGCGCCACAATGAGGCTTTCGGGAAATATCTCCCAGACCGGCCGCGTGTCTTCGGTGCCGGGCACGGCGTCATTGTAGAACCGCGTCGTGAAAATACTGTCTGCCCGGCGGTCCGCCACTTCCAGCCGCGAGAGCCATTTCACACTGTTGGTGCCGAAGTATCCGGGCACGACAAGGCGCGCGGGAAACCCGTGTTTCTGCGGCAACGGCGCGCCGTTGAGTTCGTAAGCGATCAACACATCGCCCTCGGCGAGCCGGGACAGCGGGATGTCTTTCAGGTAATTCTCCTGAACTTCCCCGGCGAATTTTCCATGATCCATGCCGTACGACCACAGATGGGTGGCGTTCGCGGATATCCCGGCCTCGTCGAGCAATTCCGCCAGATCGACACCACCCCATTGGACATTGGCGATCCGACGGGTCGCCAGTGTCGGGTTCATCGGGCTTCCCGCGCATTGATGGACCGTCTCCAGCACCCGCTTGGGGCGTGCCATCAACTGTTCGTAGTTGAGACGAATAGGCGTTTGGACATGTCCGCCGATGTCGAGCGTCCAGTTTTCCGCAGACGTCTCGGGAATGCCCATATGGGCCAGCACGAACAGATCCTCGGCCGGGGTCAGTTGTGCCGTCATCTGGGATGGCTCGAGCTTAATTTCGCGAACCATGCCTTCGATCGCCATCGCCGTTTGGGACGTCTTCGCCATCAACGTTGCCTCTTTCGAACTGTGCAGCCACAATTGGCGACTGCCAACGCCGGAAAAATAGCACGGACATAGGCATAAAGCATGACGGACAGCCGGCGTGGAATTCGTTATGGATAGCTCAAGTATCAATAATATCAACTAGTTCAACTGGTTTAATCGGGAGGGTTTCATGAAACCTATTCAACTGTTCAAGACGCTTGCCGTCGGCGTAACCGCCGTCGGAGTTCTGGCTGCCACACCGGCACTCGCCCAGAACAAGGATTACATCCTCAACACCGCTTCAACCGGCGGCACCTACCACCCGGTCGGCACGGCGATTGCGACCCTGTCGAAGGTCAAGCTCCTGCCGAAGCAGAAGTTCAGCCTCACGGCCGTCAATTCCGCCGGTTCGGGCGCGAATGTTCAGGCACTCGGTGCAGACACGGCCCAGTTCGCCATCATCCAGGGCCTGTTCGGCTCCTATGCGGCGACCGGCACCGGCCCCGTGACCGCGCCGCAGACCAACATGCGTTCGGTCTCCATGCTCTGGCAGAATGTCGAGCAGTTCGTCGTCGCCAATCAGTATGCCAAGACCGGCACCGCCGCCGATCTGGTTGCGATGAAGGGCATGACAATGGGCTTCGGCAAGCAGAACTCCGGAACCATCGGCTCCAACCGGGTCCTGCTCAAGGGTCTCGGACTGGACATGGCGAAGGACTTCAAGCTGATGCATGGCGGCTACGGCCCGACGGCCGACGCGCTGGCCAACGGCCAGGTTGCGGGCATCGGTGCCCCGTCCGGTCCGCCGACCGGCGCGATCACCAAGCTGATGGCATCCAACGCGGCCAAATTCACGATGCTGACCGTCACGCCTGATGAGGCCAAGAAGATGGATGGCGGCCGGAACCTCTGGGTGCCCTACACCATCAAGGCCGGCACCTATCCGGGCCAGACCAAGGATCTCCTGACCATCGCTCAGCCGAACTTCCTGGCGGTGAATGCCGATGTCTCGGAAGAGCATGTCTATCTGCTGACCAAGGCGATCTACGAGAACCTTCCGTTCCTGCAGGCGATCCACAAGGCAACCAAGGCCATGAACGTCCAGGCGGCAACGGCGGGTCTTCCCGTGCCGCTCCACCCGGGTGCTGCGCGTTACTACAAAGAAGTCGGGGTCGATATTCCGGCCCACCTGATGGCAAAGTAGTTTTTGTCTGATCAGGACCTGAAACAGAGGGTGGTCGCGACCGTGCGGCCACCCTTTTTTCGTATCGCCGTAAATTATCTGCCGGAAAGATCGCCATGAGCCAGACACCCCTGCCAGGCATGATCGACGCCGTCGCCATCGAGATCGAACCGGAAGAACCTGTCAGTGGCTTCCGTGCCGGGGTTGTCGATTTTGACTATTCGCTGGCGCGTCCGGGCCGCTACGGCCTGACGCTGATCGCCATCTGTGCGTTCGGCCTCTGGCATGTGGGCACCAACCTGCTCTGGAACGAGCCGGGTCTGTGGCAGAACGCCATCCATTACGGCGGCTTCGGTTTCCTCGGCTTCGTCACGTCAGCCACGTTCAAGCGTCACGCCGAGAAGCCATGGTCGATCGGCCTCGATCTTGTCCTCGGAATTCTCGTGGCCGCATCGGCGGCCTGGATTGCGGGGGCCGAGACCGGCCTCTATACCCGCACATTGGCCGAAACCGGGCTGCCGTGGCAGTTCACCCCGATCGACTGGGCTGCCGGGATCATCCTGATCGTCGCGGCGATCGAGCTGACCCGCCGGATGACCGGCTGGATCATTCCGGTTCTGGTCGTCGTCTCCCTGAGCTACATCCTGTTCCTCGGCGAAATCCTGCCCGGCGTCTTCCGCGCCGCCAGCCTGCCGCTGAGCGACGTGCTGTTCCGCTCGCTCTACAACGACGAGGGCATGCTCGGCATCATCGCGACCATCTCGTCGGCCAACATCACCCTGTTCATGATCTTCGGTGCCTTCCTGGTCGTCTCCGGCGCATCCGACTTCGTCATCGAACTGTCCAAGATCATCGCCGGGCGGTTCCGCGGTGGTGCCGCCTTCGTCGCCATCATTTCCTCGGCCCTGACCGGCACCATCTCGGGCTCGGCCGTCGCCAACACCGCCTCGACCGGGATCATCACGATCCCGCTCATGAAGGCGAACGGCTTTCGCGCCAAGTTCGCGGCCGGGGTCGAGGCCTCGGCGTCGACCGGCGGCCAGATGATGCCGCCGATCATGGGCGCAGGCGCCTTCGTCATGGTGTCCTTCACCGGGATTGCCTACTCCACCATCGTGATCGTCTCGATCATTCCCGCGATCCTGTATTTCATGTCGGTCGGCTTCATGGTCCGGGTGGAATCCATGAAGCACCGGATCGGCACCGAGCAGATCGCCGCCGTCGACTGGAAGAAACTCTGGGGTGGTGCGCTCAACTTCGTGCTGCCGCTCGGGATCATGACCTACATGCTGGTGAGCGGCCGAACGCCGAGTTTCGCGGCCTGTTTCGCGATCGGGACCCTGATCGTCGTGAGCTGGGTCACGCCCAACCGGATGGGCCCGCGCAAGATCTCCCGGGCCCTCGTCCTCGGCATCAAGACCTCGATCATGACCGCCGTGCTGCTGGTCACGGTCGGCCTGATCAACAACGCGGTGACGACGTCGGGGCTCGGCAACGGCTTCGCCCTGATGATCGCCCAATGGTCACAGGGCTCCGTCCTGATCGCCGTCATCCTGATCGCGATCGTCTCGCTGGTGCTCGGCATGGGCCTGCCCGTGACGGCCGCATATATCGTGCTGTCGATCCTCTCGGCCCCCGCGCTGGCCGGGCTGCTGGCGGACGGCATCCTGGTCGAGATGCTGGTCAATGGCATCGCCGACCCGGCCCAGGCGGCCATGTTCGCGCTGGTGGATTCGCCACATGTGGCGAATATCACCCAGGGGATGAGTCTCGAGGCCGCCAAGGAACTCGTCAGCGGGATGCCGTTCGAGCTGGCACTGGTCATCCGCCCGGCCCTGATCGATACGGAGACCCTGACCGTCTTCCTGCTGACCGCGCATCTGATCGTGTTCTGGCTGAGTCAGGATTCGAACGTCACACCACCGGTCTGCCTCGCCGCCTTTACCGCCGCGGGCATCGCCAAGTCTCCGCCCATGGCCACGGGTGTGGAGGCATGGAAGATCGCCAAGGGCCTCTACATCGTCGTGCTGCTGTTCGCCTTCACGCCACTGATCGGCGCGGGTTTATGGGAAAGCATCCAGATCGGCGGCTTCGCGCTGTTCGGCATCTATTCGCTGACGGCGCTGATCCAGCGCTACTCCGAGGGGCCGATCCCGATCTGGCTGTACCCGGTGTTCGTGGCGGGCGGCGCGCTGTGCTTCATCCCGCTCAACCTGCCGCTGAATGTCGCCGGCGCGTTGCTGGTCTCGGGATGCGTGGTGTTCACGTCGCGTGCGGCGCGGCGCGCGAGGGTCGTCAGTACAGGATAGTCGCCGTTTATTCCCTGAGAGAACGGGAGATCGACTGCTCGACCGGGCTCACCAGATACTGGATCAGCGTGCGCTCACCGGTGCGGATCAGAACCTCGGCGGGCATGCCCGGCTGCAGGGTCAGGCCGTTGAGCTTGGGATCATTCTGATCCTTCAACTCTGTCCGTCGTCATATAAATTGGAACAATCTGCGGCCTGATCTAAAGGAGGATCTGGCTCATCTGGTTCAAGATATTAGGCGGCGTGTTTGCGGTATTGCAATCGCCGTGTCTCCATCGTTTTGAGTTTGATCCTTT
>JABIVD010000030.1 GCA_018667335.1 Rhodospirillaceae bacterium | reverse complement strand
TCGCCACGCAACCCATCAAGGACAATGCGGATCTTTTCTTCTGCCGAGTATTGCTTGCGTGTTGCCCGGCGGATGTCCTTGATCGCCTTGGCAGCACCAGTCTGACGTGTCTACGATTTCTGTCTCATCTGCGTTTCCTTCGGTCACTACGATGAGCCAGAAATCCTCTCTTATGTAATCCCGCTGATTTGTTCCGTAAGCGCTGACGTCAGACAGTCGGACGCCGTGCGGGCACTACTCGTGATCAGCGCCATGCTCTCACACTCAGGACCATCCCCGAACTCGGTCATCAACTCGATGCCGCTGTTGACCGCGCCCACCGGGCTGATGAGGTCATGGCACAGGCGCGACGCAAGAAGTTCGGCGATGCGCAATTCGATTTTAGGTTCCATCAATAGCTCTCGTTTTCCCGCCAGACTTTTCGCCCGGTTGACCCCGGCGACACTGGTCAATCTAATGCGATTCGCCCGCCCCACCCCATCCACCCGATCAACTTCGAGCAGCTGGCCGACCATGAGTGAGCAAACGCCGCACGACTTCCATCATCCAGGCAGCGGGCGACGCAAGGCTGCGCCCCATCCGAAGGGCCGGCAGGTCGACCCGGACGCGGTCGCAGAGATCCAGGCGCTTCTCGGGGACGCACCACTGCGTCGCGATCTTCTTATCGAACACCTGCATGTGATCCAGGATGCCCACCACGGCCTACTGCCACGCCATCTTGCGGCGTTGGCCGATCTCATGAAGTTGTCTCTGGTCGAGGTGTATGAGGTCGCGACCTTCTACGCGCATTTCGATGCCGCGACCGACGACGACGTGAAATTACCGACGCTGACGGTGAGGGTCTGCGACAGCCTGCCTTGCATGCAAGCCGGATCGGACCGTTTGCTGGCCGCACTTGACGCCGAGACGGCAACAGACGTGCGGGTCGTGCGCGCGCCATGCATGGGCCGCTGCGATCATGCGCCGGCGGCCGCGGTCGGCCACCGACATATCGATCATGCTACGCAAGAAACCGTAACCGCGGCGATCACCAAAGGCGAAACTGCGCCCCACATCGAGCCCTACCAGACCCTCGATGTGGCCTTGAAGCGCGGTGCCTACGCCATCTTCCAGTCCTGCGTGTCCGACAACCGAACTTACGAAATGGTGCATTCGGCACTCGAGCGGGCTGACCTGCGCGGTATGGGTGGTGCTGGTTTCCCCGTCGCGCGGAAATGGGATTTCGTGCGTGCCGAGGATGGCGCACGCGCGGTGGTCATCAACGCAGACGAGGGCGAACCCGGCACCTTCAAAGATCGCTACTTCCTCGAACGTTCGCCCCACGCGATCCTCGAAGGCGCATTGATTTCCGCCTGGGCGGTCGATGCCGATGCGCTATGGATTTATCTGCGCGATGAATACCCCGCCGGGCGGGCGATACTCCTCCGCGAGATTGCAGCCATCGAGGACGCAGGCATCATTGGACCCGGCTACATCCAGCTTCGCCGCGGCGCGGGCGCATATATCTGCGGCGAGGAAAGCGCACTTATCGAATCAATCGAGGGCAAACGCGGCCTGCCGCGCCACCGCCCACCCTATGTGGCCCAGAACGGCGTCTTCGGGCAGCCGACCCTGATGCACAATGTCGAGACCGTGTTCTGGATCCGGGAAATTCTGGAGTCAGGCACCGACTGGTACAGAGACCAAGGCCGGCGTGGCCACGCCGGGGTGCGCTCCTTCTCGGTCTCGGGCCGGGTCAAGAACCCCGGCGTCAAGGTTGCGCCCAACGGCATCACACTAAACGAACTGGTCGCGGAATATTGCGACGGCATGGCCGACGGCCACACCCTCCAGGCATATCTGCCCGGCGGCGCATCCGGGGGTATCCTGCCGGCATCCATGGCCGATCTGCCGCTCGCCTTCGGGACGCTCGAGGAACATGGAGCGTTCGTGGGATCCGGCGCGGTCGTGGTTCTGTCTCAGAAAGATGACATTCGCGCCGCCGCACTCAACCTTACGCAATTCTTCGAAGATGAGAGCTGTGGCCAGTGCACACCCTGCCGGGTTGGCTGCGAGAAGGCCGTCAAGCTGATGCAGGCCGACAACTGGGATGCCGACCTCCTCACGGAGCTGTCACAAACCATGCGCGACGCCTCGATTTGCGGTCTCGGTCAAGCCGCTCCCAATCCGATGGAAAGCGTTCTGAAATACTTCTCCAGCGAGCGCCCGGGAACAGCCGGCGACTAGTCGCCGAAAACCCACCGGTAGATGCGAGAATCGTCCTGATAGCCGCCGTTCGCGGCGAACGGCTCGTTGTTCCAGAAATCTTCCGCTGCGGCCCGGCCCGGCAACTCAAGCATCAGCGCCGTGCCCACATTCAAGAGCCCGTCTTCCGAACGCAGCGGGCCGCGGAAGACAAAGCTGTCTTCATATGTCTCGAAATAGCTCTCATGCGCGTGCAGATGCTTGGCAATAAAATCACCGGCATCCGAGATCTTGGAACCGGTACAGAAATACTGCTGCAGGCCCTTGCGCTGATACTCCGCCGCGCGCTTCAAAAAACTGTTCGACCAGCGCCGGATATCGATGCGGTCGAAGACCCCGGCCGCGCTCAAGGGATCGGCGGCGGCGAAGGCTTCGGCGGCGGCCCGGTCATCGAGCTGGACGAACCAGGTCGTCGCCAGGGTTTCGGTGCCATCGTCCGAAACGATATGACCATAGCCGATCAGCCGCTCACCAAGTGTCCTGGCGTATTCTCTTTGCGCCTCGATATTGGTGGCCCGGGTGTCGGCCTGATCATCCTTGTCCCAGGCGAATATCACCCATTGCGCCGGTTTTTGGCTTTAGTAGCGACCCAGCTCTTCGGCATTCAGCCCGTATCGCGGGTCTCCGGGCAGATATTCACCCACTTCATTCGGTGGCATGGCGCGTCTTCCTTTTTGAATTGTGGCCATGATCATGCCACGGCAACGCCGCGTCAACGGTTCACGCTTGACGCGACGCAGCAACCCGCCTAACAGCCGCGCTAGCATCAACCGAACCGCCACCATGAATCACATGTGGAAACCTGCCGCGCGACGCGCGAGCGAGGGCGGTTCCGGTTTTGTTAGGACGATGGTTTAGCACCCATCACATCACAATAGATCAACGGACCGCCGGCAAAATGCACGGCGGTTTTTTTTGTGCATGGACCCGGCAAACAACCCAAGCAAGCGGGGACCGAACCACGCAGACCAAATACGAACTCAGCGACGAACTCTCGACCATCGACTGGTGGGCGCTGGCCAACATCATGGCCGCGGCGAACCTGTTTGAACGCAAGGCGTTCGATATCGCGCGCGCGTTCCACGGCAGCTATGCATCGGTCTTCGTTCACAAGGGCGACGAACTCGGCGCCGCGGCGCGCGCCATGTCCGACAGGGTCTATTACGCGACGGTCTTCGATGTGGTGGTCGCGACGGAGCATCAGAAATGCGGCGTCGGCCGGCTGCTGATGGAAGGCCTGCTGGCAAAGCTCCCCTTCAAGCGGGTTTTCCTGACGTCGGTCTTCGGCAAGGAAGATTTCTACGCAAAGTTCGGTTTTCTGCGGCAAACCAACGCGATGGGACTTTATGAAGGACCGGCGCTGACCAGCGCGGTGCAAAGGGGTATTCTCCAGGCCAACGCGTGATCTATTCAAGCGCAATTTATTTCGATCAGGTGCAGGGCCGGGCTAGTGCTGGTTCGGTCTCGTACTATACAATCCAGAGGTATCCCATGGCACACCTATATCGTCTCCAACACTTGCTGACCGCGGTACTACTCGCCGCGGCAATGGTTTTCATCATGCCCAACGATTCCAATGCTCAAGACACCATCACCACATCCAGCGGCCTGCGTTATGTCGACAACGCACCTGGCGCCGGCGAAGCGGCCAAGGCCGGCGACAAAGTCGTCGTCCACTACACCGGATGGCTCTACACCGACGGCGAGAAGGGCAACAAATTCGACAGCTCGGTCGACCGCAACCAGACCTTCGACTTCCCCCTCGGCGCCGGTCGCGTGATCGGTGGCTGGGACGAAGGCGTGGCGGGCATGCGCCCGGGCGGCAAGCGCACGCTGATCATTCCACCCGCATTGGGCTACGGCGCGAGCGGTGCCGGTGGGGTCATCCCGCCGAACGCCACGCTGATGTTCGACGTCGAGCTGATCGAGATTCGCTAGCGCAATCACGACCGCGTGGCGTTTTGACCGTGATATAAACGGGATATGAGCAACACGATCAGTTTCACCCTCGACGGGCGCGAGGTCACAGCCGCGCCCGACGAAACTATATGGCAAGTCGCGGCGCGCGAAGGCACCGAGATCCCGCATCTCTGTTATGCCCCCGAGCCGGGCTACCGGCCCGACGGCAATTGCCGTGCCTGCATGGTGCATATCGAGGGCGAACGCGTGCTGGCTGCATCCTGCCTGCGCACGCCAACCGAAGGCATGGTGGTGGACACCGAGGCCGAGCGGGCGCGCAAGGCGCGTTCGATGGTGATCGAACTGCTCGTGGCCGATCAGCCGGACCGCGCCACGGCCCATGACGGGGATTCCAAATTCTGGCAATGGGCCGACCGTGTCAGTGTCGAGTCCAGCCGCTTCCCCGCCCGCGAGGCCACGCCCGAGGCCGATACGAGCCATGCCGCAATGGCGGTTAATCTCGACGCCTGCATCCACTGCAATCTTTGCGTGCGGGCGTGCCGCGAGGTGCAGTCCAACGACGTGATCGGCATGGCCACACGGGGCGCAGACTCGAAGATCGTATTCGATTTCGACGACCCCATGGGCCAATCCACCTGCGTGGCCTGCGGTGAATGCGTCCAGGCCTGCCCCACGGGTGCATTGCTGCCCGCGAGCATGGTCGATGAGGCCGGTGTCGGCGTCGAGAAGGCAGATGAGACCGTCGACAGCGTCTGCCCCTTCTGCGGGGTCGGCTGTCAGATCACCTATCACCTGAAGGACGGCAAGATTCAGAAGGTCGACGGCCGTGACGGCCCGGCCAACGAGCAACGCCTTTGCGTCAAGGGACGCTTCGGCCTCGACTATGTCCATCACCCCCACCGGTTGACCACGCCGCTGATCCGCAAAGACGGCGTCGGCAAGCGCTGGGACGATCAGGTGGACCCTGGCGATCCGTCGACCCATTTCCGCGAGGCGAGCTGGGACGAGGCCCTCGAGGCCGCCGCCACCGGCCTCACTCGGGCGCGCGACGAGCATGGCGGGAACGCCGTCGCCGGGTTCGGCTCGGCCAAGGGGTCCAACGAAGAGGCGTATCTTTTCCAGAAACTGATCCGCGCCGGATTCCACACCAACAATGTCGATCACTGCACGCGCCTGTGCCATGCCAGCTCCGTCGCGGCCCTGATGGAAACCATCGGCTCCGGCGCCGTGACGGCGCCGTTCACGGCGGCGCAAGACACCGACTGCATCATCGTTATCGGCGCGAGACCCACGGAAAATCATCCCGTGGCGGCCACCTACATCAAGGACGCGGCCAAGCGCGGGGCGAAGCTGATCCTGATGGATCCCCGCGGTTACGCGCTGACCCGCCACGCCGATCATTTCCTGCAGTTCAAGCCGGGGACGGACGTCGCCCTGCTCAACGCAATCATGCACACGATCGTCGCGGAAGAGCTGACCGACGAGCAGTACATCGCGGGCTACACCGAAGACTACGCCGCGCTGCGCGCGTCCCTCACCGATTTCACGCCCGAGGCCATGTCGCCGGTCTGCGGCATCGACGCCGAGACCATCAAAACCATCGCCCGCACCTACGCCACCGCCGAGCGCGCGATGATCTTCTGGGGCATGGGCATCTCCCAGCATGTGCACGGCACCGACAATGCCCGCTGCCTGATTTCCCTGGCGCTGATGACCGGCCAGGTCGGACGGCCCGGCACGGGCCTGCACCCGTTGCGCGGCCAGAACAATGTTCAGGGCGCATCGGATGCGGGGCTGATTCCCATGGTCTACCCCGACTATCAGAGCGTGGCCGACCCGGAGATAAAGGCGAAATTCGAGAGCCTCTGGGGTGTCGAGGATCTTAGTCCTGATCCGGGCCTGACCGTCGTCGAAATCATGGACGCGGCGCGCGAACGCGATATACGCGCGATGTATGTGATGGGCGAGAACCCCGCCATGTCGGACCCGGATCAGCACCACGCCCGCCAGGGCCTCGCGGCGCTCGATCACCTGGTGGTGCAGGAAATCTTCCTGACCGAGACCGCATTTCATGCCGATGTGATCCTGCCGGCTTCGGCATGGCCCGAGAAATCCGGCACGGTCACCAACACCAACCGCCAGGTCCAGCTCGGCCGCCCGGCCCTCGCGGCACCGGGTATGGCGAAGCAGGATTGGTGGATCATCCAGGAAATCGCACGGCGCAGCGGCCTCGACTGGGACTACGAACACCCCAGCGATATCTATGCAGAGCTGCGCGAGGCCATGCACTCGATCGACGGCATCAGCTGGGAGCGGCTGGAGCGCGAGGACGCGGTGACCTATCCGTGCGACCACGAGGACGGGCCCGGCACGGAAATCATGTTCGCAGAGGGCTTCCCCACCCCGTCGGGCCGCGGCAAGTTCGTGCCGACCGAGGTGCTGCCGCCCGACGAGCTGCCCGATACGGCGTATCCCATGGTGCTCTCGACCGGCCGCATGCTCGAGCACTGGCACACCGGCGCGATCACGCGGCGCGCGACAATCCTCGACCAACTCGAGCCCGCGGCGGTGGCCTCGCTCCATCCCCGCGAGATGAAACGCCTCGATGTCTGGCCGGGGGACCCGATCCGGGTCTCGACGCGGCGCGGCACCATCGAGATCGCGGCGCGCTCGGACCGGGATGTGCCCGAGGGCATGGTCTTCATCCCCTTCTGCTTCGCGGAGGCCGCGGCCAACCTGCTGACCAATCCGCAGCTGGACCCGGTCGGGAAAATCCCCGAGTTCAAATTCTGCGCCGCGAAGGTGGAAGCGGCAGCGAAGAACGCCGCGGAATAGCCGAGCCCGCCGTCACACTTCACTTCGGCGTCATGCGCGGACTTGATCCGCGCATCTCCTTTTAGACGCCTTGTTGAGATGCCCGGGTCGAGCCCGGGCATGACGAGGGTTGGTGGAAGAATTGACTTCCACCACGGGCCGCCCGAGACTTTCCCGCACGCCAACGAGAGGAATTCGCATGGACACGCCAAAAGTTTCCGCCGCCAACATGGAGAAGAAGCATGTCGTGCGCTACGCCGACTGCAACGGGTCGGACCTCGCCTATCTCGACCAGCGCCTGCCCGGTCATGAGCGCGAGATCGTCAACGTCATCGGCATGAACGTGACCGAGAATCAGGACGATCCCGATCTCATCCCGAAACTGGGCAGCGCCTTCGGATTCTCCCTCGTCTACAACAAGCGAACCCCCGGCAGCGGCTCGGGCCCGGCCTTCCATGTCCACCAGACCGAAGAGGTGTTCGTGCCCATGAAGGGCACCTGGGAGGTTGTCTGGCTGGAGGGCGACGAGGAACGCGCCATAGCACTCGAACCCCTCGATGTCGTCAGCGTGCCGGTCGGCGTGTATCGGGGCTTCCGCTGCATCACCGATGAGGACGATGCGCTGATGCTGGCGATCGTCGGCGGCCCGGACGCCGGCAAGGTCGCCTGGCATCCCAGCGTGATCGACCGTGCCCGGGAGACCGGGCTGGTCGTGGATGACGCGGGCAATCTGAAAGACGTCGCGGCGGAGTAGTCCGACAACGCGTCATGCGCGGACTTGATCCGCGTATCACATCTCGATGTCGAACGCATTCCACAAAGATGCCCGCATCAAGTACGAGCATGACGGTATTTCTGTCTGTGATGATCTGGCGAAAAAAGAAAAAGGCCCGGCGCTTTACGCACCGGACCCCTCAAATCTAAACAAGAGCATTTTCCACGGGCAGGTCTTTTTTGTTTCCTATTCCCGCTGGTCAAGCGCCAGGCGCTCTTCCGTCGTTGCTCTCTCTCCTCCCCTCCCTCGGGCCGTCTTGCACACCGCCGATTTTTGATCCGGCTGGTGCGCGACACCTCGGCTTTGCCGGGGTGCTTTATTCTGCGGAGGCGATTTAAGTGAGTCCGGAGACAAGAGTCAATTCACGTCTCGGCCACTCACCCTATTTCAGGTTTGTGAAAATTTCCTCTGCCGCCACGACGTCTTCGGGATGGTTGATGTTGAAGAACGGATCGACCACCGGAGCGGGAAACGGAACCACGGCCAGAGAATGCCGCGCGGTCCAGAGATCGACCTTGCGGATGTCCTCCTCGACCAGCGCTTGGCGCAGATCCGCGCGCAAACGGATCGGCCAGAGACCGAAGACCGGGTGGGTCCGTCCGCCGGTTTCCGCGCATGCCAGGTCGGCATTCTCGGATTCGACCGCCGCGGCGAGGCGCGCGACGAGGTCGTCGGGAAAGAACGGCGCGTCGGTCGCGACGGTCACCACCCATTCGCATTCGGGGGCATTCTCAGCCGCCCAGTCCAGCCCTGCGAGCACGCCTGCGAGGGGCCCGGCGAAGCCCTCAACGGTATCGGGAACCACCGGCAGGCCGAACGGCTCGAACCGCGCCGGGTCCCCGTTGGCGTTGAGGACGATTCGCGAGACCTGGGGTTTGAGCCGCTCGATCGCGTGAGCCAGCAGGGGTCGGCCCGCGACCTCGTGCAGCGCCTTGTCGCCGCCGCCAAGACGCCGCGCCAGCCCGCCAGCGAGGATGACGCCGAGGATCGATCTAGTCGGAGCCACGAGCACCTACGCCTTCTACTTGTTCAATGGCGTTTTCATTCTGCCGATCAAGGACACAGATCCCGAATAGAAAACTGCAGGCGAGCACTGAAGGCACTCCACCAATCAATGATGCTCCCAGCACGTATTGGTTACCTTGAGACAATCCCAACCAGACGATTGTCCAGAAGCCCAAATAGAGAAGACCAAACCATGCGCAAAACCAGTAGAAGTCCCAGAAGCGGGCATACCCCCTATTTCGGTGCGAAACACATAAAAGGGACAGAATAACCGCCCCAATTGGTGCGAGGAAAATCGCGAAAACCAAGAACGCCCAGAGAGATTTGGTCACAAAATTCCCGGGAAAAATCTGCCCGGTCAAATAGGACACCCCAATCAAAAACGCGCCCACCACTCCGAGGGCGACAATGACACCGATCGGTAGCCACTTCCAAAGTGGGCGCCTAATCATCCAGTACTGGCTCAGCCTGCATCCTCCCGAGCGCCCTCGCGAGACCCGCTAGCGACCTCATCACTTTCACCAGAACCCGCATCGAACGTGATCCGCTGCTCCCCCGCCAGCGCCATGAAGCGCTTGCCCCGCGCGCGGCCAATCAGGGTCAGGTTCGTCTCGCGGGCCAGCTCCACGCCCCAGGCGGTGAAGCCCGAGCGCGAGACCAGGATGGGGATGCCCATATGCACGGTCTTGATGACCATCTCCGAGGTCAGGCGGCCGGTCGTGTAGAAGATCTTGTCGGCGGCGGGGATGCCCTTGAGGCGCATGTAGCCGGCGATCTTGTCCACCGCGTTGTGCCGGCCGACGTCTTCCATATAGATCAGCGGGGTGTCTTTTTCGCACAGCACGCAGCCATGGATGGCGCCCGCTGCGAGATACAGGCTCGGCATGGTGTTGATGGCCTTGGTCAGAGCATACAGCCATGACGTGCGCAGTTCCGCGTCGGGCTTCAGCACGACCCCTTCGAGAGATTCCATCAGGTCGCCGAACACCGTCCCCTGGGCGCAGCCGCTGGTCAGGGTCTTCTTCTTCAGCCGCGCCTCATAGTCGGTCTCGCGGGTCGTGCGCACCACGACCACGCCCAGATCGTCGTCATGGTCGATGCCGGTGATCGTGTCGTCGGGCAGCAGCATATTCTGGTTCGCCAGATAGCCGACGGCGAGATAGTCCGGGTAGTCGCCGATCGTCATCATGGTGACGATCTCCTGCCCGTTGAGAAACAGGGTCAGGGGGCGCTCGACCACCACCCGCGCATCGACGGGATTGCCGTCCTGATCGATCCCGCGGACCGGCTCGGTCAGACGCGGGTCATCGGGATTCGGATAGACGGTATTCAGCTGGATGTCGTCGTCGGATGCCATGGTCCGCACAGCATATCAAAAAGACGCCGTGATTGATCCGTGACGTTCACCGCACCTGAAAACACGGGCGGGTTGGAAACCCGCCCCTACAATAGAAACCCATGCACCATGTAGGGGCGGGTCTGTGACCCGCCAGTCCGAATCAGAACCGCGCTCTTCGAGTGGACATGCGCCACATGCCTGCATAGATAATGGGGCGCGCAAGAAACCCTTCAGATTCACGCGGAAACTCAGGAAATAGCGCAGTTTCGATATGGAAACCTTCGTCACAGCCTTTTCGGAAGCCGGCGCGCTGCTGGTCAGCTTCGACCGCGACTTCCTGTCGATCGTCGGGCTGTCACTGCGGGTCAGCCTATCCGCCGTCGCGCTGGCCTGCCTGATCGGATTTCCCCTCGGCGCATTCGTGGCGCTGGCGCGCTTCCCCGGCCGTGGTTTCGTCATCCTGTTGCTCAATACATTCATGGGCCTGCCGCCGGTCGTGGTCGGCCTGATCGTGTTCCTTGTCCTGTCGCGCGCGGGGCCGCTCGGGGTGTTGGGACTTTTGTTTACGCCGGCCGCGATGATCATCGCCCAGACGATCCTGGTCACGCCCATCGTGGCGGCGCTGACCCGGCAAATCGTCGCCGATCTGTGGGTCGAGTATGGCGAGCATCTGCGATCACTGGACGCGGGACCGGTGACGACGCTGACGACCCTGATCATGGATGCGCGCTATTCCCTCACCACCGTCGTGCTCGCCGGGTTCGGCCGGGCCATCGCCGAGGTCGGCGCGGTGATGATTGTCGGCGGCAACATCGATCACGCGACCCGGGTGATGACGACCGCCATCGCGCTCGAGACCAGCCAGGGCAATCTGTCGACCGCGCTCGGTCTCGGGATCGTCTTGCTGCTCCTCGCGCTCACGGTCAACGCCGCCGTGCAGATCATCAACACGTCGGCCGGCAAACGCGCGGCCCTGGCATGAGGATGAAAGCATGAGCGGTCCTGCTTCACTCCTCCCGCTGCGCGTCCAACGCCTCGCCTTCGAGGCCGGTGGCACGCGCCTGCTCGACGATGTGAGCTTCACCCTGCAGGCCGGGCGGCGCACGGTTCTGCTCGGCCCGAACGGCGCAGGCAAAAGCCTCCTGCTCCGCCTGTGCCACGGGCTCCTCACCCCGACATCGGGAGAGGTTCGCTGGAGCCTCGAAGGACGGCGATCCGCCCGGCGACAGGCCATGGTTTTCCAGCACCCCGTGATGCTGCGCCGCTCGGCGGTCGGAAACATCAGCCACGCGCTTGCCGCACACGGTGTGGCGCGCGCCGATCGTTTGCCGCGCGCGTATGCCGCGCTGGCCCAGGCGGGACTTTCAGACGTGGCACGACGGCCCGCACGGTTGCTTTCCGGCGGCGAACAGCAGCGCCTTGCACTCGCCCGGGCCTGGGCGACGCAACCGGAGGTGTTGTTTCTCGATGAGCCGACATCGAGCCTCGACCCGGCCGCAACCCGCGCTGTCGAGACCCTGATCGACGGGTTTCACGCCGCCGACACCAAGATCGTCATGGCGACCCATGACCTGGCGCAGGCGCGGCGGATCGCCGACGACATCCTGTTCCTGCACAAGGGACGCTTGCTGGAGAGTGGCGACGCGGAAAACTTTTTTGCCCAGCCCACGACCGAAGAGGGCCGTGCGTTCGTGGCGGGTGAGCTTCTCTGGTGAACATTCTGACGCCCATACTCTCGCTCCCACTCCTTTTGACAGCCCTGCTCGCGTCACCCGCGTCGGCGGCAGATAGCGCAAACGACGGGGACCGAGCACTTTTGCTCGGAACGACCACGTCGGTGGAAAATTCAGGCCTGCTCGGCCCGCTGCTGGACGCATTTCATGACGACACCGGGATCGAGGTTCGCGCCGTCGTGCGGGGTTCCGGGGCGATCCTGCAGCTCGGGCGTAGCGGCGACTTCGACGTCGTGTTGGTCCATCACCCCAATGCGGAGAAGGCATTCATTGCCGATGGCCACGGCGCGGCACGCCACCTGGTGATGACGAGCAAATTCATGATTATCGGACCGGCCAAGGATCCCGCCAACGTCCGTACCGCACCTGACGTGGCAGGCGCGCTCGCGCGCATCGCAGGCGGGCCGTTCGCATTTATCTCACGCGGCGACCAAAGCGGCACCAACGCCGCCGAGCGCAGCCTATGGGCCATCGCCGGGCTGTCTCCGTGGGCGGACCGCACCCGCTGGTACCGGGAAACCGGCTCGGGGATGGGCGCCACTTTGAACATGGCGAGCGCGCTTTCCGCCTATACCTTCACCGAAAGCGGTTCCTGGAACAGCTTCTCGAACCGCGGCGATCTCGAAATCCTGTTCGCGGAGGGCCCCCGCCTGGCCAATCCCTATTCAATTATTCCTATCAATCCCGAACGTCATGACCACGTTGCCGCGGGTGCGGCGACGCGGCTTGTGGACTGGCTCACGGGCCCGGCCGGCCAATCCTTCATCGCCGGGTTCCAGATTGACGGCACGCCGCCGTTCATATCCGTCCGCTAAATTGCCGCCACCGATGATTGACGCACCGCGACCGGGACGACACGCTGTCAGCATGATCGCAGGATCAATGACATTCAGGGCCGCGATAGTCGCACTCGTGATCGGTCTGATCGCGGGTTCGACCGGCATCGAGCATGCCCGCGCCCAAAGCAAGCCGGATGAGCGAAAAATACCTTTCGTCGCGGTGACGACCATCACCAGCAATGCGGACATCCAGGCAATCATCGACGGTATGCTCGACCAACTGGCAACGCACGGCCGATGGCCCGGCGATACAATCACCATCGAGGTCGCCGATGCCGACTCCGATGCGGCACGCGCGACTGAACAGGTTCGCGCATTCGTGCGCGGGGGGGCCGATGTTCTGGTTGCCATCACCGTGCCGTCGATCGAGGCCGCAGTGGCGGCGAATTCACGCCTGCCGCTCGTGGTTGCCGGGGTCTCGCTCGAGACCGCCGAATCCTACAAACGCAACCGGCGGCGGCGGACGGTCACCGGCATCGTGTCCGGTGAAACCCACGTTGAGCAGTTCGCGCTGATTGCGAAGCTCGCGCCGGAGACCAAGACCGTCGCAGTGCCGGTCGATCCGATCGACGGAAACATGCAAGCGCGCCTGCAACGCCTGACCTCCACCGCCAAACGCCAGGGGCTAACGATCATGCCGCTGCCGGTGTCGGTGTTGCAGAACGCAGTCAGCAACAGGATCTCCGAGCTCGACCCGCAAACAAGCGTCATCCTCCTGGACCGAAGCCTGTTGCCCGCCGCACCGGTCGAGGCGCTTGCCGCCGCAGCGGAATCCCGGAAGTTGCCCTTTCTGGCAACCGATGAGGACAGCGTGATTCGCGGCGCGCTCGCGGCCATGGTCGTGGAGCCATTCGGGATTGGCGTCCAGCTCGGCAATCTGGTCGCGCGTATTCTTGAAGAGCCGGCCGCCTCGCGCGCGCCGTTCGAACGTGCCCGGGCGTCGCATCTGGTGGTCAACCAGGATGCACGCGCGCTTGTGGATGTCGCTGCGCTGGAGCGCGACACATCTTCGGCGCAGCGTTCGGTCGTGGATTGGGCGGATATCGCGGGCCCGCGGCCCCGCATTAAACCGAGCGTCCCCGATCAGCCCCCTCCGCTGGGCGTGGCACGCGGGATCGACGTCCCGACACCACGCTCCAGGCCAGAGTCTGCACCGCGCTAAACGTGGCAGCGGAACCCGATGGCACGAAACATGCTTCAACACGGGTAAGGACTGCGGCTGAAACGACGCGAAAAACGCCGGAATCATGCGCTTTAACGAAAACATTTCTGAAATGACGCGGTTCGCGCCCTACATTCCGGTCGCGAAATGCACTACATACACAAGCATGAGCACAGAACTGTCCAAAAACGCGAAATCCCACACCGCACCATCCGAACCGGCGTTGATCGATCCGTTTGCGCGGCCCATCGACTATCTGCGGGTCTCGGTCACCGATCGGTGCGACCTTCGCTGCGTCTACTGCATGGCGGAGGACATGACCTTCCTGCCCAAGGCCGAAATTCTTTCGCTCGAAGAGCTCGACCGGATGTGCAGTGCGTTTGTCGATTTGGGTGTGCGGAAACTGCGCCTGACGGGCGGTGAACCGCTCGTCCGCAAGAACATCATGTGGCTCATCCGGCGCCTCGGCCGTCACCTCGACAGCGGTGCGCTGGACGAGCTGACCCTAACGTCGAACGGCACCCAGTTGGCGCGCTATGCCGACGAACTCGCCGATGCCGGCGTGCGCCGGATCAACATCTCGCTCGATACGCTGGACCCGAACAAGTTCAAAGCCATCACCCGCTGGGGCGATCTTGACCAAGTCCTCGACGGCATCGCTGCCGCCCGCAAGGCCGGGCTGGCGATCAAGATCAACACGGTGGCGCTGCGCGGCGTGAACGACGGCGAAATTGATCGCCTGATCAATTGGTGCGGCGAATGCGATTTCGATCTGACCTTTATCGAAGTCATGCCGATGGGCGAGATCGGTGAGCAACGGCTTGATCAATATCTGCCGCTGTCGATGGTCAGGACCGACCTCTCGGAACGCTGGACCCTGACCGAGTCCGACCATTCAACCGGCGGCCCGGCGCGCTATTTTGACCTGGCCGAGACCGGCCAGCGGCTCGGCTTCATCACCCCGCTGACCCATAATTTCTGCGAATCCTGCAATCGAGTGCGCCTGACCTGCACCGGCACGCTGTTCATGTGCCTTGGCCAGGAGGACGCCGCAGACCTGCGCGCGCCCCTGCGGGCCAGCGACGACAACGCATTGCTGACAGAAGCGATCCATGAAGCCATCGGCCGCAAGCCAAAGGGCCATGACTTCGTCATGGATCGACGCCACAACACCCCGGCGGTCGGCCGTCACATGAGTGTGACGGGCGGCTAGCAGCGGCGGCGCTCTGACATGTACTTCTCGGCCGGCACCTCAGGTCTGGTCCACATTATCGTGGTGGCTGCCTCATTGGGTAGTCTGCCGGCAATCGAGCTGGCCTTCGGGGACCGGTTCGGGCGTGGTGCGACACGCGACGTCCTCTCCTATGAGGAGAGCAACGAGTTCCAGAGTAAATTCTCGACGGGCGCCCTAACCGACAAACCCGGTGAGACGATCGAAGACGAGACGGAATCCGGCGTCGACCCCGACGACAATGTCGACAGCCTCACGAGTGGTGACATCGGATTCGACGAGCCCGGAGAATCGACCCAGAACGATTCCCGCCGGGGTGCACCTGATGCGCTTCGGCTGCTAAACGAGCCGGCCGGTGGCGCCGGGCGAGGCGCAGATCAAGCCGAAGAAGCCAGCCTGGAGGGAGACCTCGAGGATGAGGGTGACACTGGCGACGCCGAAGACGCCGGCGAGACCACGCGCGAAATTATCATTTTCGTCAATCTTCGCCCCGAGCCCGAGCCCGACCAGGAGATTGTAGAAGCGGACCCTGCGCGCGAAGCAGGCCCGACCGAGACACCAGCACCGATCGCGGTCAAAACGGCCGGCGAGGCGCTTGAGGAGCTCGCCGCACTCGACCAGAGCGAGCCGGACGTGCCTCTCGAGGCAGAACGCGGCGGCGATCCGGACGCTCCGGAAGACGGCGAGACTGCCGAGGGCCAGGAAAGCAAAATCGATCCGACCAGAGCGGTCGCACCCGAGACCGGAGAAATTTCAGCATCTGGCGGCACACTGGCCGCGAAGTCAGAAATCGAGGGTAGCCTCCCGGACACGCTGCCGCTCGCAGCCGAGAATACGCTGGCGCCGACGCGGAGCACGGCGGCGATCAACCAAGATGAAGACCCCACCGGCGTACCCGAGGCTTCAGAGCAAACAACTGCGGTGCAAGCCGCAACCGGCCAGCCCGGCCTGCCCGATGCCGGTCCGGAAGTGAAACCGAAAGACGAACCGGTTCCCGCCGACGCCACCGCCCAGCCGCAGCGCACAGTCGCCGTGCCACTAAAAGGCATCCCGGGCGCCTTAACACCCGCACCGCAACTCAAGGACCACCAACAACTTCGTGAGCCCGAGGAAACCGGAACTTCGCTCGCGCGCATCGGCTCCAAGCTGGCCGGCGCAGACGAGCAGGAAGACGGCCTCATTGGCCAGAGCAACGACACGCCGCAACAACAGGTCAAAATCGCCGAAGGATTGAAGGATGCGCCGCAGCTCGCGCGCCCGTCTGACGAAGTGCGGGATGGCGCGTCAGAAAGCGCGTTGGAGCGCGCCGAAAAAACCGAACTTTCCGATCTGGCCGGCACGGAGATCGCGGCGGTGCAGCCCGGCGAGGTGTTCAAGGCACCGGATGCGAGCGAATTCGACCGACCGGCTCTGCGTGACGGGGAAGACGACCCGCTCGCCAAGGTGATTGCCGTGATCGCCGGCGAAGACGCCGCACTCGCACGCGCCCTCACCGACCCTACCCCGTTCGATACGATCGGCGGAAACCCCGACCCTGGCACCCAGCGCACCAACGAGGCACTCGAAAAGGCCGCAGATGCGGGTCTCGCAGAGGCGCAAACCAAGCTTGCAAAACGCACCCTCCTCGGGCTCGTGGATGGGAGCGACCCCGAGGAACTGGTCGAGCTGCTTCGCAACGCCGCCGAACGCGGCGAAGAGGAAGCCCAACTCATGCTTGGGGCATTGTTCGCGGACGGCCGCATCGTGCCCCAGGACACGGTCCAATCTCACGTCTTCTTCGATCTGGCGGCCGCACAAGGCAGCGAAGAGGCGAATGAAATCCTGCCCGTGCTCGAACGCCAGATGGCACCGCAGGAGATCGCCAATTCCCGCCGCCTCGCGCGACAATACAAGCGCCTGCTCGACGCGGTGGCGAAACCGCGTGCGCGCGGGTCGGCCGGCTCCGGCCTGCGCGATGAACTGCTCGACGCGGCGGCAGCCGGCAACACGGCCAAGATCGCCGAACTCCTGTCGCGCGGCGCCGACCTTGAGGGCAACGACACATCCGGCCGCACCGCGGTGATCAACGCCGCCTGGCGGGGGCGGACCGAAGTTGTCGACCTCCTCGTGGAACTTGGGGCCGATTTCAACGTCACCGACTATGACGGCCGCACGGCCGTGTCCTGGGCGGCGAGCAATGGCCACAGTGATATCGTCAAAAAGCTCGTCGAAGCCGGCGCGCGGCCCAACGTGATCGACCGCGACGGGCTCACGCCCCTGATGCGGGCCGCCTGGAACGGCCACGACACGATCGTGCGGTTGCTGATCGAATCCGGCGCACGCCTGAGCATGACGGATGACAAGGGGAATTCGGCTTATGACTACGCGATCCAGGGTAACCACCGCGACGTCGCGCGCACCCTGAAGTCGTTCGGCGCCTAGCCGCGGCTCATCGCAGCTGGACCTGGTGCGCAAATGACGCACCATCCGTGTAGGTGATCTGGCTGAACCCGAGCAGCTTCGCGAGGTCGAAGAACGTGAAGCGGTCGGATTCGGGCTGTTCCTGGAAGAATGGTGTGCCGCGCGCGACAGCCGTCAGAATCGCGAACAGGCCGCGCGCGCGAAACAACGTGTCATAGCTGTTCGCGTTCAGACCGGTGATGATCAGTTTCTCGGCCTCTGCGCCCTTGGCAAAAATCGCGAACTGCGGCGGATACGGATTTTTCAGCATTTCGTTTGTCATCACCGTCACGAAGCCGATGCGGCGCTTGCGGTCGCTGCCGGGCAGAACGGGAACACGTGCGTCATAAATCTCGCTCGTCGCCGGTGCGGGATAATAATATCCGACATGACGATCCGCGGATTGGGCGATGGCGGACGCCCCGAGCGGGGCCCCCGCCAATCCGGCGATCAACGCCACGGCCAGCAAGCGATTGAGCTTCATACGCAATAGTCCTTCGGAAACTGGAACGGCCCGTGAGAGCGAAACCTATTGGCGCCACACTCTGGCGGCACTCCGATACCGTGACAACGGCTGGTTTGTCACCATCTCCCTAAGATATACTCCAACTTCCCTGGCCTGCCGGCCAAGCCCTGATACCCGCGTGCGAGATCGTGCCCCAAGCAAACTCAGACAAGGCCTCCAAAGTGACTGCCGAGCGCATCGCCTTCGTCGCCGCGAACTTTGACGCCGCGCAGGATGCGCTGAAGGACCTCACCGCAGCGTATGACTGTGTCGCGCCGGAAGACGCCGATGTGGTCGTCGCACTGGGCGGTGACGGGTTCATGTTGCAAACCCTGCGCCGGTTTATCGACAGCGGTGTGCCGGTTTTCGGCCTCAACCGTGGTTCGGTCGGTTTCCTGATGAACGAATTCCGGCCCGAGGATCTGCCCAAGCGGCTGAAAAACTCTCAGGCCGTGACGCTGTATCCGCTCCAGATGATTGCCAAGACACTCGACGGCAGCACTCAGGAATCGGTGGCGATCAATGAAGTCTCTCTGCTCCGCGAGACCTATCAGGCGGCCAAACTGGAAATCCTGGTCGACGGCGTCATACGCATGCCCGAATTGATCTGCGATGGCGCGCTGGTCTCAACACCAGCCGGCAGCACTGCCTACAACCTCTCCGCGCACGGCCCGATTATCCCGCTCAGTGCGGAAATCCTGGCCCTCACGCCGATCAGCGCATTTCGCCCGCGGCGCTGGCGTGGCGCATTGTTGCCCCATGAAGCCGATGTCGTCTTTCGCATCCTCGAAGCCGAGAAGCGGCCGGTCAGCGCGACCGCCGATGACTTCGAAGTGCGCAACGTCGTCGAAGTCATCATCCGGGAGGACCGGACCCGCAGTTTCGAAATCTTGTTCGACCCCGAGACCAACCTCGAGGAACGTATCCTCAAGGAACAGTTCGCACCGTGACGACCGCCGGCCGCACTTCGATGCACGCCGGCAACGCCGAAAAGGTGGAACTCGAGCCACCGGATATTACGGCCTACCGTGCGGGAAACATCGGCATCCCCTATGTGACCACTTTCGATAGCGGTCGCCCCGGCCCCCACGCGGCGATCGTGGCGCTCATGCATGGCAACGAGATATCGGGTGCGCTGGCGCTGGACCACCTCCTGCGCAGCGACATAAGGCCGGCGATCGGGGCGCTTTCTCTGGTCTTCGCCAATGTTGCGGCCTTCGAGGCGTTCGATCCGGAAAACCCGAATGCGTCGCGCTACATCGACGAAGACATGAACCGGCTTTGGGCAACGGATGCCAAAAACGGACGCAGCAACGTCGAACGCGCACGCGTGCGCGCACTTCGACCGCTCTTCGAGAATGTCGATCTGTTGCTGGATCTTCACTCGATGCAGTCGGACAGCCCCTCTCTCCTGCTGGCAGGACCGAGCGACAAAGGGCGAGATTTTTCAAACAGTCTCTCGAGCCCCGCAGTCATTGTCTGCGATTCAGGGCACCCCAACGGCACGCGGTTAAGGGACTTCGGCGCATTCAATGTGCCGGGCCAACCACATAAGTCCGTGCTCGCGGAATGCGGCCAACACTGGCGATCCGCAACGACGACCATGGCCATCGACACGGCCTATCGCTTTTTGTTGACGCTCGGCATGACGTCCCGGGCAGAGGCAGCGGATTACCTGCTGCGCGACAACACGCCCGAGCATTGGATCGAGGTGACTGGGAGCTTTGTGCCGCAAACTGACGACGCGCAATTCACGGACTCATTTGTTGGCATGGAGGTGATCGCCGATCGGGGCACAATCTTCGCCCGTGATGGCGCGAAAAATATCCACACGCCCTACGACAATTGTGTCCTGATCATGCCGTCCCGCCGGCTGGCCGCCGGCCAGACCGCGGTTCGCCTCGGTCGCCGGCACAAATTCGGTGGGCGCGCCGATGGCTGAAGCAGAAAAAACACCCGAAATCGTGCCCGTACGGCGTCTGACGCGGAGCGATTTGCCGGTGTTCGTACGGACGGTCGCGATTGCGTTTATCGGCGGCGCGATTTTCAACGCGCTCAATCTGCCGTTGCCCTGGATGCTGGGCGCGATGATGGCGACGGGATCGGTCACGCTCATGCGGATCGAGACGAACATGGATGTCCGCTTGCGCACACTGATGATCGTCGTCCTTGGGGTCCTTCTGGGCAGCGCCTTCTCACCCGAGATCCTCGACCGGGCAGCGCTCTGGCCGATCACGCTCATTTCTCTTGCCGGCTATGTGCTGCTCAGCACGGTGACGGGTTACTTCTACTTCCGCCTGGCCGGGTTCGAGCCCAAGACCGCCTTCTTCTCCGGCGTCCCGGGTGGGCTGAACGAGATGGTCACGCTGACCGGCGCGATGGGCGGCGACGAGCGCCAGGTCAGCGTCGCACACACAACGCGCATCTTCCTCGTGGTGATGATTCTGCCGTTCCTGTTTCGCCTGATCGAGGATTTCGAACCGGGTCTGCGCACCTTCTCCGGCGATGGCGCGCCCTTCACGATCATTGACGTGGTGATCCTGGCCGGCAGCGCCGTCGTCGGGCTCTATGCCGCTCGAATGCTACGCCTCCCCGCGCCGCATCTGACCGGACCGATGGTCGCGAGCGCAGCGGTACATCTGATCGGCCTGACCCAGGCCTCGCCACCTGTGATCGTGGTGGCACTTGCGCAAATCCTGCTCGGCGCATCGGTCGGCGCGCGCTTTGCGGGGCTGACCTACCGCGATCTCGGACGCGTGTTGCGGCTTGGCGGGATCGCGACAGTCATTCTGCTGGTGATCTCCGGCGTCTTCGCCGTCGGGCTGAATGCGCTGACCGGGATTCCATTTGCGTCGCTCGTGCTCGCCTTCTCACCCGGCGGACTGACGGAAATGAGCCTCGTGGCACTGGCGCTCAACGTCGACACCGCGTTCGTCGCCACCCACCATATTGTCCGCATCACCGTCGTGGTGATGCTGGTACCGTTTCTCTTCAAGTTCATGCGCGCGCGCGGCCTGATCGACTGAACGGTATGTGCCGGAACCTAGCGGTCGGAACACAGGCGGCGTATGTTGACGCCAACAGGATAAATCACGGGGTAGAGACATGATCGTCGAACAGATCTGGACCGGCAATTCGGGCCGCAACTTCTTCTATATGATCGCGTGTTCGGAGACGGGTGAAGCCGTCGCAATCGATCCGATCGAACCGGATAAATGCCTCGCGGTCGCCAAGGACAAGGGCTGGGATATCACCCGGGTCTTCAACACCCACGAACATGGCGACCATATCGCGGGCAACGATGAGATGATCGCGGCGACAGGCGCCAAGCTGATCGGCCCCTACAATGCTGGCAACCGCATTCCGGGGATCGACGAGGGTGTGCGCGAGGGCGACCATGTAAAACTCGGCAAGACGGTCGATTTCGAAGTCATCGAGACCCCCGGCCACACGCCGATCCACATCTCGCTGTTCGGGCATAGTGACGAACCGCACCTGTTGTGCGGGGACACCGTGTTCAACGCCGGCGTCGGCCATTGCCATACCGGCGACCCGAATGTGCTGTACGCGACCTTCCGGGACAAAATCTCCAAACTGCCCGACGCGACCCGGATCTATCCGGGCCACGACTACATCGCGAACAACCTCCAGTTCACCCTCGACCGCGAGCCGAACAACGCCGATGCGAAGGCGCTTTTGGCTGATGTGGAAGGTCAGAATCCGGACGACGCGCTGGTCACCACGCTGGGCACGGAGCGCAAGGTGAACACCTTCATGCGCCTCGACAGCGCCGGCGTCATCGCAGGCATCAAGGCGAAATTCTCCGAGCTGCCGGACAACCCGACCGAAGAGGACGTGTTCCTGCACCTGCGCCTGCTGCGCAACGACTGGTAGGCGGTCGAGGCTAGGCAAGCGCCCGGACGACCATCACGCATCCAAGCACCGCGAGGCCGATCAGCACCCACCGTTGAAACTCGGATACGGTCAGATGGCCGCGCACCGCCTGTCCCGCCGTCATGCCCGTGATTGCGGCGATCAGCGCGACGACGACCATCGGCCACAGATCGGTGTCGACGGACTGGTTCAGGCCGAATCCCAGCGCCAGGGCGACGGGCGCGACCAGCCCGACAAATCCGAAGGCCTGAATGAGCTCTCCCCTGTCGAGTTCCGAGGCCTGCAGATAGGGCGCACCGGGCAAAACGAAGATGGCTGTCGCACCATTGATCAACCCCGTCGTCAGTCCCGCAATGGGACCGGCCACGATTTCGGCATTTCTCGGCACCCGGAATCGCACGCCCGACAGCCCGAGCGCGCCATAGATGAAGAGCATGGTTCCGATCAGCCCCGCCGCAACACGCGGGTCCGCCCCTGTGATCACACCCGCCGTCGTCAGCGTGCCGAGGAACACGCCCGCCAGCATCGGCCAGAACCGACGCAAGACCGTCCACGTATGGGGCCCGACGAATGCCTGCCAGATATTGGTCACAAAGGTCGGAATAATCAGGATGGCCGCGGCGATCTCCGGCGCGATCAACACGCCCAACAGGCCCATGGAAATGGTCGGCAAGCCAAAGCCGATGACACCCTTCACAACCCCCGCTGCGCCGAACACGGCGGCGATGAGCGCCAGTCCGGCAACGTCAAACGCCATCGCGCGGGCCTAGCCGATGGCCTTCAGCCAGTCGGAAAGCGCCTGGCCTATCTCGTCGGGCGAATCCTCCTGGATAAAGTGCGAACCCTTGACCGTCACTTCGGTCTGGTTGGCCCAGGTGCGGCAGAAATCCAAGCTCGGCCCTTCCGACAGGATCGCGCCAGGTTCGGCATAGACGAACAGCTTTGGCACGTCCGACGCCTGCAGCCATTCGCCATAATCGGCCATGATCTGCGTAACGTCGGCCGGTTCTCCGTCGATGGGTATCTGGCGCGGCCACGTCAGGGTGGGCCGGCGAGATTCGCCGGGCTCCGTGAAGGGCCGACGGTACTCATCATGCTCTTCCTGGGTCAGATCACGCAGGATCGAACCCGGCAGCATCGTCTCGACGAAAAAATTATTCGCGAGCACCATCTCATCACCCTTGGGTGAACGCATCGCCTGGAACGCCGGGCGTGCACGCTCGGGGAAATCCTCCCAGCTGCGCGGTTTTACCATTGCCTCCATGTAGGCAATGCCCTTCATCGCACCACGATGCCGGTTGGCCCAGTCGAAGCCGAGGCCGCTGCCCCAGTCGTGGATCACCAGCGTGACATTGCTGTTCACTCCAAGCTGATCGAGAAGCGCATCGAGATATTCGCGATGCTCGACGAAGCGATACCGATCCGGCCCGCTGTCGGGCAGCTTGTCGGAATCCCCCATGCCGATGAGATCCGGCGCAATGCAACGCCCGAAGCTCTCGGCAAAGGGGATGATGTTCCGCCACAGATAGCTGGATGTCGGGTTCCCGTGCAGGAAGACGATGGGATCACCGTCGAGCTTGCCGGTTTCCACATAGGCCATGCGGTGGCCGTTAACGTCGGCGAACTTCTTTTCCGTCCAGGTCATCCCGCTTCTCTCAAGTGAATTGGGTTACGGAATCAGGATCGTCTGTCCGGTGGTCCGGCGTCCCTCGATATCACGATGTGCCTTGGCTGCATCCTTCAGGGCGTAGCGCTGGTTCACACGGATCTTGACGTGCCCCTTCTTGATCGCGGCGAACAGATCATCCGCACGCGCCATCGTCTCCTTGCGGCTGGTCGTGTAGTTCACCAGGGCACAGCGCGCGATGTAGGGTGAGCCAAGCGGCCCGGTGGCGGCAATGTTCGTCAGCGGCGGATTGCCCGACGCGCTGCCAAAATTGATGACCGATCCGCGCAAACGCACGCTGGCCAGGGATTCCTCCCAAGTTTCCTTGCCGACCGAATCATACACGCAGTGCACGCCCTCGCCGTTGGTCAGTTCGCGCACCTTCTTGGCGAACTTCGGCCCCTTGCGTTTGACCACGATGGGATGATGGCAGCCGTTGCGCTTGGCAATTCGCGCCTTCTCCTCGGTGCTGACGGTGCCGATCACCGTCGCCCCGATGGCCTTGGCCCACTGGCACATGATGAGCCCGACACCGCCGGCGGCGGCGTGCACCAGGATCGTGTCGCCGCGCTTTACGCGGTAGGCGTCGCGCAGGAGATACTGCGCGGTGATGCCCTTGAGCAGCGCGGCCGCCGCGGTCCGATCGTTGATGTATTTCGGCAGCGGAATCAGGCCTGCCACCTTCGCCACGCGGCGCTTTGAATAGGCGTCGAACGTCTGGCCACCGATATAGCCGACCCGGTCACCCACCTTCAGGGCGCGCACGCCGGGGCCAACCGCCTCGACCACACCAACGGCTTCGTTGCCCATGCCATTCGGCAATGGCATCGGGTAGAGCCCGGTGCGCCGGTAGGTGTCGGCCAGGTTGAGCCCGACCACGGTATGCCGCAACAGGACCTCGCCACGCCCCGGCTTGGGGACGTCAACGGTTTCCCATTTCATCTCACCGGTGCCGCCAAACTTGTAGATGCGGAATGCCTTGGTCTCCATAACTCTCTCCTCAAACTCTCGATTGAACTGGTTGATATCAGGGTGCGCGCTGATAGAGCTGCACAAGATTTCCGTCGGGATCGCGAAACGTAAGCGTCCTGCCGTGGTCGCCCATGTCGCGTTCGCCGAGTATTTCTCCGCCCGCCGCGGCTATCGCCGCGCCTGCAGCGGCGGCGTCGGGCACCTCGAACACAACCGTCGCGCCGACCGCGCCATCGGGTGCCTCTTCGGCAGAACTCAACGCGAAGTTCGCGCCGCCCGCCTTGAGCTGGGCCCATTTGCCGCCGTCCTGGAACATGAGGTCGAGCCCCAGCGTGTCGCGATAGAACGCGATGGCCCGGTCCATGTCCCCGGTCACGTAGTAGGCATTCTGTAACTTCTCGACAGTCATCACATTCTCCTTGGGCGTCGCCATCTTTCTAGGCTTCGATGCGAAACACCACAGAAAGATTGTTTACCGGCATCTCGACAATCCGGTCCAGTTTCAGACCCGCTTGGGCGGCGGCGTCACACACATCTGACACATCACGCAAACCCCACTCCGGATTACGCGCGCGGAGGGACCTGTCAAACTCTGCATTTCCCTCGGACATGTGGACGCCATCCCGCATGAACGGGCCATACATATAAAGCACGCCGCCGTCCGGCATCAGGCGCGCCGCACCGGCGAGCAAGGCCTGGCAAATGGACCAGGGGGCGACCTGGATCATGTTTACATTCACGATCCCCGTCACCGGTGGGTCGACATGCGGCGCTTCGACCGGCCAGATGTCGGCGCCGACATCGAGCTGCACGGGCGCGCGAAGATTGGAAAGCTCAAGACTAGCAAACCGCTCAATCATCAGTGCGATCCGATCCCGACTGGCGTCGCTCGGCTGCCAGAAAATGCCCGGCAGCGCCGCCGCGAAATACGCCGCGTGCTGCCCGCCCCCGCTGGCGACCTCCAGAATTGTCCCGCTGCCCGGCAAGACTTCGCGGAGAACCGCCAACACATCGTCGCGGTTCCGGTCAGCGGCGGCGAGTTCGCGTGGCAGTTTCGTCATGGGGCATTCACCAGTTCTTGCTGCACGCGTCGGTGCAGATCGAATGTCTCATGGTCCTCGATTCCGTGCCGTTCCAGCGCTTCGACCAGCAACGATAGATACTCATGACAGGTGCCGCGGGTTCCCAGCGCCGTCGCGATGATCCGCGCCGACGTCTCGACCGGCAGTTGCCCGGCATAGTTTTGATGGTCCCGATTGGCGACGAACCCGAGCGCCCAGACCTTGCCGGTTTCGGTGTGTGCCTGTGCCCAGGTCGGCACATAAACGCCGCCGCTCATCTCGCGCCGCCAAAGGGCATCGAGAATGCCTTCGCGGCCCGCCTCCGGCACACGGAACACCACGCCTTCGCACGTACCACCCGGCTCCAGCGCCAGACCAAGGCCAGGGCGCTCGAAGGAGCCGCGCGCCCGAATGGTCCAGAAACTGAATGCCCGGCGGTGGTCGGCGAGCGTGGCGATGCGCGTCTCGTCGGGATCGAAGCGCGGATCCCAGATAAGCGAGCCCGCACCAAACACCCAAAGCGTATCGGGATCGGGCGACGCGGCGAGCGTGTCGCGAAGATTTTCTACGCGCATTTCATCGGGCCATTCGACGAAAGATGTAGGAGGCGGATTGATCGGTTCATCTGGCATTTCGGTTCCGTACGCGAAGCGAACTATTCAACAGAAAGTCGGGGCGGTATAGCCCGTGGCCTGTTATTCTTCCATCCAAACAACATTCAATCTGGAGAGAGAAGACCATGTCCGGCGACAATCTGAAATCACATACGGTCGGTTGGATCGGTACCGGCAAGATGGGCTACCCGATGGCGGGTTTGCTTATTGCGGCCGGCGCGGACGTCAAAGTCTACAACCGCACGGCCGCCAAGGCAGAGCCGCTGGGCGTCGAGGTCGTCGGCAAACCGTCTGACCTGGCCGACCGGGATATCGTCTTCACGATCGTCACCGACGACACGGCAATCCGCGAGATGATCACCGGACCCGACGGTGTGCTGTCCGGGGCATCCCTGCCGAAGATCATCAGCGACAGCTCAACGATCTCGATCGAGACGTCGAAGGACATGCGCGCCGCCTGCGAAGCCAAGGGCGTCATGTTCCTGGCCACACCGATCAGCGGCAACGGCCACGCAGTGGCCGCGGGCAAGGCGACACTCGGCGTTTCCGGCCCGCGCGAAGCCTACGACATCGCGAAGCCTTATATTGCCGCGCTCGGGCGCGCAGAGACCTATATCGGCGAGGGCGATTCCTCTCGTCTCGCGAAACTCGCGCACAACGTCATGCTCGGGGTAGTTGCGCAATGCATGGCCGAGATCACGGTACTTTGCGAGAAGGGAGGGATCGAGCGACACGCCTTCCTGAACTATTTCAACAACAGCGCCATGTCCTCGATCTTCACCAACTACAAGGCCCCGGCCCTGGTAAACCTCGACTACACCGCGACCCATACGTCGAAGATGCTACGCAAGGACCTCGATCTTGCATTGGCCGAAGCCCACGATCTCGAAGTGCCGATGCCGGTGACGACCCTGACCCGCGAACTGGTCCAGACTCTAATTGGTGCCGGACACGGCGAAGACGATTTCGCCGCGCTGATCGAGATGCAGGCGCGCGCCGCCGGCTACGAGATCAAGGCCGAAAATGTCGAGGTCGATGACGGCCTGAAAGACGCCGCCGAATAACGCTTCAAGGAAACCAACAATGACCAAGACCCTCATCAAGGGTGGCACCATCATTTCGATGGACCGCAAGACCGGTGACTTTGCCAAGGGCGACATTCTCGTCAATGGCAGCGAAATCGAGAAGATCGGCAAGTCGATCCGTTCACCGGGCGCAAAGCTGATCGATGCCACCGGCATGATCGTCATGCCGGGTTTCGTGAATGCTCATCTGCACACCTGGCAGACTGGCGTTCGCGGCGTTGCCGGCAATTGGTCGATTCCCGAATACCTGCACCACATGCACGCCACGATCGCCCCGCGTTACACGGCGAACGACACCTATCTCGGCAATCTCGTGGGCGCGTTGAACCAGATCAATCTGGGGGCAACCACAATATTTGACTGGTGCCACAACAACTCCACCCCCGCCCATTCCGATGCAGGCGTTCGGGGACTACAGGAATCCGGAATCCGGGCCCTGTTCGGTCATGGCTCGCCCAAGCCCGACGCGGCTGCGGGTGCCAAGCATTTCAGTGAGATACCTCACCCCCGCAAGGAGCTGGAGCGCCTCCGCAACGATGTGCTTTCCGACGACGACGCATTGGTCACGCTGGCCATGTCGGCGCTCGGCGTCGATTTCTCCACATGGGAGGTCGTTGAACATGACTTCCGGCTGGCCAAGGAACTCGACCTGATTATCAGCACCCATGTCTGGGGGGCGCCCAATCGGCTCAATCCGGACGGCTATCGGAAGCTGGCGAAACTCAAGCTGCTCGACCGCCGGCACAACATGGTCCACGGCAACTACCTGTCGGACGCCGAACTCAAGCTCATCATCGATTGCGGTGCCTCTACAACAATTACCCCCGAAGTCGAAATCCAGATGGGCCATGGCAATCCACTGATCGGGCGCGTGCGCGCACTGGGCGGCAAGCCAAGCATCGGCATCGATGTGGAATGCAACATCTCCGGTGACATGTTCACGGTGATGCGCATGGCCATGCAGCCGCAACGCCTGCTCGACAATCAGGCGACGTTCCGCGAAACCAAGGCCATGGTGGACAGCCTTTCGATCAAGCCGCGTGAAGCGCTTGAATGGGCGACCATCAATGCGGCACGGGCGATGGGACTGGATCGAAAGATCGGATCACTCAAGCCCGGGAAACAGGCTGATATCATTATGATCAACGGGAACGATCTGAATCTGTTTCCGGTACACAACCCGATAGAAAGCGTGGTCTTCCACGCCCATGGCGGCAACGTGGACACGGTCATGATCGCCGGCAAGATCCAGAAGCAGAACGGCAAGCTCAAATATCGTGGTCTGCGCGGCAAGATGGATGAACTCGCCAAATCCGGCCGGCGCATCCTCAAAGGCATCAAGCTCGCCTCCTAGCTCGCCGATACCGCGCCGGGCTTTGGTGATGTATCATGACGCCCTCTAGACTGGAGACCAGCATGCCCGACGATTCACCTCGCCCGAATTCACCCGAGGCGCGCGATGCCGCTTCAATCATCCACCCGCTCACCAACCTGAAGACACATCTGGACAAGGGTCCGGTCGTCATCGAGGAGGGCAAGGGCGTGTGGGTAAAGGATATCCACGGCAAGGAATATATCGAGGGGATGGCCGGCCTGTGGTGCATCTCGCTCGGCTATGGGCAGGACCGGTTGGTCAAGGCGGCGGCCGACCAGATGGCTCGCCTGCCCTACTATCATCTGACGAATCACAAGAGCCATTCGCCGGTGATCGAACTGGCAGAGAAGCTGCTGGAGATTGCACCCGTCCCGATGTCGAAAATCTGGTTCGCGAACTCGGGCTCAGAGGGCAATGACAGCGCCGCGCGGATCGTCTGGTACTACTGGCACGCGATGGGTAAGCCCGAGAAGCGTAAGATCATCGCCCATCAACGCGCCTATCATGGCAACACGATCGCCTCGGCGAGCCTGTCGGGCCTGTACTACAACCACGCGTCCTTCGGATTGCCGCTCGACGGTTTCCTGCACGTCACACCGCCGCATCACTATCGCTACGCGAAACCGGGCGAGAGCGAGGAAGACTTTGCCACGCGCCTCGCCGACGAACTCGATGCGCTGATCGAGGCTGAGGGTCCGGAAACAGTGGGCGCATTCTTCACCGAGCCGATCATGGGTTCTGGTGGTGTGATCGTGCCGCCGCCGACCTACTACGACAAAGTCCAGGCGGTGATCCGCAAGCACGACATGCTGTTGATCGCCGACGAGGTGATCACGGCCTTCGGACGTACAGGCAACATGTTCGGCTCCACCACGATGGGCCTCGAGCCCGACATGCTGGTCTGCGCCAAGGGCCTGTCGAGCGCTTACATCCCGATTTCCGCTTTGATGGTGAATGCCCGCGTGTTCGATGTGATCTCTGAGGAAAGCGACCGGGTGGGCGTGTTCGGACTGAGCTTCACCTATTCCGGCCATCCGGTATCCGCCGCGGTCGCCCGCGAGACGCTACAGATCTATGAGGACGAAGATATCGTCGGCCATGTCCGGTCGATGGAACCGCATTTTATGGGCGGACTCGAAGCGTTGCTCGAACACCCGCTGGTCGGCGAAGTGCGCGGCAAGGGACTGGTCGCGGGGGTAGAACTCGTTCGCGACAAGAAAACCGGAGAGGCTTTCGATCCGGCGCTCGCTGTCGGCGATTATTGCAATCAGCGTGCCGAGGAGCACGGGCTGATCGTTCGCGCGATCGGAGATACGATTTCGTTCTGCCCGCCGCTGATCATCAACAAGGACGAGATCGCGGAGATGATCGCGCGATTCACGCGCGCGCTCGACGACACGCTGGATATGCTGCGCGAGCAGGGCCAGATCGAGGTCGCGTAGGCGACCGGGAAAGAGACAGGGGAATTACGGATGACTGACAACCTTGCGGCGCTTACCGCCACCCAGCTGAGTGATCTATATGCCAGCGGCGAGGCCTCACCCGTTGACGTAACGCGAGCCGTGCTCGACCAGATCGAGACCCACAACCCGACCCTTAATTGCTTCTGCCTGGTCGATGCCGATTCCGCGCTCGCCACCGCGCGCGAGTCCGAAGTTCGATGGCAGAAGGGCGAGCCCCTGTCCGCCATCGACGGCATCCCGGCTTCGATCAAGGATCTGACGCTTACGAAGGGGTGGCCCACCATGCGCGGGTCGCGCACCAGCAACCCGGATGCGCCACAGGACGAGGACGCCCCCGCAACAGCCCGTCTGCGCGAGGCCGGCGCAGTCCTGACAGGAAAAACCACGACGCCGGAGTTCGGCTGGAAGGGCGTCACCGACAACCCATTGACCGGGATCACCCGCAACCCGTGGAACCCGGAGCGAACGCCCGGCGGTTCCTCGGGCGGCGCGTCGTCAGCCTGCGCATCCTTTATGGGGCCGCTGCACCAGGGCTCCGACGCGGCCGGCTCAATTCGCATCCCTGCGGCTTTCGCCGGTATCTTCGGCCACAAGCCGACCTTCGGGCTGGTGCCCAACTATCCCCTGCCCGGCCATATCGGCAATCTGGCCAACATGGGCCCGCTGACCCGGACCGTAACCGACGCGGCGCTGATGCTGAACGTGCTGGCGAGCCCGGACTCAAGAGATTCGATGGCCGCACCCGTCTCGGCCCAATCGGAAAACTACCTGAACGCGCTCGATGCCGGCATCGAGGGCGTCCGCATCGCCTACAGCCCGACCCTCGGTGAAAATGGCTGGGCCGACGATGACGTGGCCGCCGCTGTCGCTGCCGCAGCCAAGACCCTCAGTGATCTGGGCGCTATCGTCGAGGAGGTCGATCCGGACATCCCGCCGGTCCGGCCGATCATCGAGGTGATCTGGGCCGCGGCAGACGCCTGGCTGGTGGACCAGATCCCCGCCGACAAACACGAGCTCATGGACCCCGGGCTGCTCGCAATCGCCGAAGAGGGTCGCAAGCTGAGTGTCACCGACCTTGTCGGCGCCCACGCCGCACGGGTCGAGCTTGGCAACCGGATGGCGCGGTTCCACGAAAATTATGACCTGTTGCTCACCCCGCAGATGCCGCTGGAAGCGATCGAGGCGGGCAAGAACGTCCCCGACGGACGCGACATGGACCAGTGGGTCGATTGGTGCCCGTTCACCTATCCCTTCAATCTGACCATGCAACCCGCCTGCTCGGTGCCGTGCGGGCTGGGCAGCGAGCGCCTTCCCGTCGCGTTCCAGCTGGTCGGTCGTCATTGGGAAGACGCGCTGGTTCTGCGCGCGGCGCGGGCATACGAAAAGGCCCACCCGTTCGCCGCCGCGCCGGGATACGTCTAGAACCTTCAGACGGCCGGAAGTCCCGCGGGTTTCCGATCACGCCACGGCATCGCGGTTTCAAGCTGCGCCGACAGCCGGAACAGGGTTGCCTCATCGGCAAAGCGCCCGACAGCCTGCACCGAGACCGGGAAGCCCTCGTCCGTTGTTCCGACCGGCAGGCTGATCGCCGGCTGACCCGTCAGGTTGAACCAGACGGTGAAGGGCGAGAATGCCGCCACCCGGTCCCAATATTCATCGGCGTCGTCCATCATCATGTCGATCCAGCCCAGCTTCGGCGGCATGTGACCGAGCCCCGGGGTCAGCAGGACGTCATAGTCTTCATGAAATGCTGCCATGCGCCGTCCGGCCTGGTGCATACGCCCCTGGGCCAAGAACACGTCATAGCCTGTAACGCGCTCGCCCATCTCCGCAGTGGCGGCGACAACATTCTCGACCTCACCCGGCTCGGGAAGCCGGCCCTTGGTCGGGTGCAGGCGGATGGTCTGGGCGGCGTTCGATGCCATCAGCGTGCGGAAAATCTCCTGCATCTCGCCATTGTCGATCGGCGGGTCCGCCTCGACCACGTCATGACCGAGGCCTTCCAGCACTGACAGAGTTTCGTCGAGCACGCGCGTGTGCTCGCCGTCGGTTCGCGCGCCCGTGGCGCCGCCATAGCTGAACCCAACGCGCAGCTTTCCGGGATCGACCCCGACTTCATCCAGGAAGGGCCGCGCCGGCGGCGGTGCAAAATAGGGATCGCCCGGCGCCGGGCCGGCGGTGGCATCGAGGATCGCGGCGTGATCACGCACGGATATCGAGACGGTGTGTTCAGCGACGATCCCGCCCATGCGCTCACCGAGCCCCGGCGAAAAGCTGTTCCGGCCTCGCGTCGGCTTCATGCCGACCAGTCCGCAACACGAAGCCGGCACGCGGATCGAACCGAACCCGTCGCTGGCATGGGCCGCCGGCAGAATGCGCGCGGCCACCGCAGATGCCGCGCCGCCCGACGAGCCGCCCGGCGTCACCGCATCATCCCAGGGATTACGCGTCGGACCGTAGAGCTGCGGTTCGCAGGTGATCGACATGCCGAACTCGCAGGTATTGGTCTTGCCGAAGATTGCCATCCCTGCGGCCTTCAAACGCGTCACGGTTTCGCTGTCGGCGTCGGGCACCACATCCGCCATGAACTTGCTGCCGCCGGTGGTCGGCGTGCCAGCCAGGGTCGCGCCCAAATCCTTGATCAGATAGGGAACGCCTGCCAGAGGGCCGTCTGGAAGATCTCCCGCAACCGCCGCGCGACCGTGGTCGTACAGCTCCAACACGACCGCGTTGAGAGCCGGATTGCGTGCTTCGCAACGGGCAATCGCAGCTTCCATAACCTCGGCCGCAGTGACCGCGCCTTCCCGGATCAGGGTCGCCAAGCCTACTGCATCATAGTCTTCAAACTCGTCAAACGCCGTCACCGATCTCTCCCGTTCTGCATATAGCGATACCACCCATCGGTCCTGATATGTTGATCGACGCGGCCGATGTGTCCAATGTCGCGACCCCATGGTCCACTGAAACGGCACACGATGTCACGCCCCAACATGTTGCTCGGTGCCGCGCTGGCGGGTGCCGCCGGAATCGGATTTGCCACAAATTCCACCGCTGCGAAGGTTGCCTATGAAGGCGGCACGAACCCGCTGACATTCCTGACCCTGCGCTCAGTGCTCGCAGCCGTTCTCGTTCTGATCATCATCGTCGCAAACAGGCGGAGCCTGCGCATGCCGATGCGGCGTCGCCTGGCTGCCTTCGCCATTGGCGGTCTGCTCGCAGTCTATTCATATGGCACGCTGGCATCGATCCAGTTCATCCCCGTCGCCCTCGCAATCCTGATTCTCTACACCTTCCCCCTGCTCACCAGCATCTACACCTGGGTCAGCGGCCAGGAACGGCCAACATTCCTGGCCGTAGGCGCGTTGCTTGTGGCATTTTTCGGACTCGTTCTGGCGCTCGATATTCAGGGCGATGCGCTCGATCTCAGGGGAGTCGGCCTCGCCGCGATGGCCGCGCTGGGCCTCACGACCGTGATCATCCTCAACAACCGACTGGTCGGCGATGGGGATTCCCAGCCGATCACGTTCCACATGATGCTGTCCGCCTCAATCGTGTTCGCCGTCGTCACCTGGATCGCCGGCGACTACGCCCTGCCCGAGACGCTGGCCGGGTGGACCGGCTTCCTGATCGGACCGAGCGCCTACGCCGCGGCCATCGTTACGGTCTTCGTTGCGATCTCTCTTGCCGGCCCCGCCCCGGCCGCCATGTCGATGAATGTGGAACCCGTGGCGAGTCTGACCTTCGGGTTCCTGATCCTCGGCCAGGCGTTGAGCAGTCTGCAAATCCTCGGCGCCGGGCTGGTCATCGCAGCCGTCCTGTCGCTACGTTTGTCCGACATACGCATCCCCGGCGCCAAAATGGAGAGAAAGCCATGACCGACCTGCTCGAACACACCAGCGCGATCGCCGAAATTCTCAGGGCGCGCGGCGAGACCGTCGCCGTGGCCGAAACCTCCGCCGGCGGCCTTGTCTCTGCCCAGCTCCTCGCCGTGCCCGGCGCCTCTGCGTATTTCGTGGGCGGCGGTGTGCTCTACACCGGCGAATCACGCGAAGGACTGGCCGGCATTACCGACGCAGATATGGCCGGCATTCGCTCCAGCAGCGAGCCGTTTGCGCAACTTTTGGCACAGACTCTACGTGAGCGACTTGGCGCAACATGGGGTCTTGCAGAGACCGGTGCGGCCGGCCCAACGGGCAATAGATACGGTGACGATGCCGGTCATACATGCGTTGCGGTCTCGGGGCCTGTGTCCAAAGTGGCCACGCTGGAGACCGAAAATGGCGACAGAAGCGCCAATATGTGGCGCTTTTCGGCGGAAGCGCTCGGTTTGTTCATGCTATGTCTTCAGGAATCGCAGAAAACTTAAATCTGCATATCTTGGTACGTACGGGTTGGAAAATATTTCTACTTAGGTAAAATCGCCGCGATCGGTCTTACCCGGTCGGGGGAGTATGTGAGCGGGAACCGCACCAGCGCGGAACTCAACATCGACCGGAAGAATTAATTCAAAAGGGGATCCTTAGGATGACCAAAAAGGCATTACTTGCTGCCGCGGCAATGATCGCACTGACAGCATGTACAGGGCAGCAACTGGGCAAGGCGCAGATGACTGCGCCGGACAGTACCGAATTCGACAATGCACTGGCGGCCGGATATCTCCGACTGGCACAGGCAGAGCAGAAGGAAGGCGACTACAAAGACGCCGACTATTTCGCACTTCAGTCCATGGCCGCTGCGTCGCCGACCAAAGTCGTGCCGCTGCCGGAAGTGACCACGCGAAATCTCCCGAAGGCTGACGCCTTTTACGTGGGAACCGCGCGTGAAGAGCTCAGCCAAGCCCTCGACGGCGGCGCACGCGTCCGCGCACCGCAGCTCGCAGCAGCAGCCCAGGTGTCTTACGAGTGCTGGATCCAGGAACTGGAAGAGAACAACCAGCCGCCGCACATCGCAGCATGTCGCGACCAGCTCGATGGTCTGATCCCGGCCCTGCAGAATGCGATCGCGTCAGCAGACGCCGCACCGGCCAAGAAGGCGAAGCCGCCGAAGGGCAAGACGTTCGTCGTGTCGTTCCCGACCGGTGGTGCCACACTCGATGCCGCTGCGAACGCAGTACTGACTGACGCCGTCAAGTATTCCGCCAACTTCAGCCCGGTTCAGGTTGTCGTCAGCGGCTACACCGACACGGTCGGCAGTGCAGCCAGCAACGACACGCTGTCCAAGCGCCGGGCCGCAGTGGTCTCTGCCGCGCTCCGCATCCGCGGAATTTCGCGCGATAACATGAAGATGGACGGTTATGGCGAGGAGTTCCTCTCCAAGCGCACTGCAGATGGTGTGGACGAGGCAAAGAACCGCCGCGTTGAGGTTTCCGTCGCCCCGTAAGCGACTTTGATACCGAATATGAAGGGGGCGTCGGCAGCAGCCGGCGCCCTTTTTCTTTCCGTAATGCCAGCACAGGTCGCAGTTCAGGGCGAAACGTCCCGGCTACTTTGCACAGCATTCACCCCTTGAAGGCCACGTGACAAATCAGATGATGGCGTCATGACCAGAGCCGGACCCCGGGCGCCATCGATGCCTCTCTTGTTCGCGATGATGTTCGCGAGCCAGCTTGCCACCACGATCTTCCTGCCCGGCCTGCCGGGTATCGCCAGCGACTTGCAGACGTCCCTTTCGGCCGCGCAAATGATGCTACCGGCCTATCTCGGCGCATTCGCGATCGCACAGCTTGTCGTCGGCCCGATGTCCGATGCGTTCGGACGCCGGCGGGTGATCATCGGCGGGCTGGGGCTGTTCAGTCTGGCCAGCCTGGCCGCCGGCCTGGCACCCGACATCGAACTGCTGCTGACCGCGCGCGCGCTGCAGGCCAGCGGGGCCTGCGCGACCATGGTCGTCGCCCGCGCGATCATCCGCGACACCGCTCAGGGCGCCGCCGCAGCGCGCGCGATGAGTGCCCTTGCCATCGCGATGGCCGTCGGCCCGTCGGCCGCGCCACTCATCGGCGGCCAACTCGTCTCATGGTTCGACTGGCGCGCCACATTCTATTTCACCAGCCTGATCAGCGTGGTCACAGCGTTCGGTGTGTTGCGGTATCTCGAGGAAACACTTCCGCTCAACCAACGCCGCCCCGCACGGTTCGGCGAGCAGATCGTGACCTATCTCAGATTGTTCGGAAATCCGGTCTTCGTCGGCTACAGCCTGACCGTCGCATTCGCGAGCGGGGCCATGCAGGCCTTCCTGGCCGCCTCGCCGATCATACTGATCGTGCAGATGGATATGTCGCCGGCGATATACGGCCTCTGCGTCATGCTGATGCCTTTGATCTACATGGTCGGCAGTTTCCTCGCCGGCCGCCTGACCCTGTGGGTACCGATCGACAACATCGTCCTGATTGGCGGGTTCGCCAGCGCCGGGGGCGGGCTGCTGCAGTTGGCGTTCGGGCTCGGCCTCGGTGCGGGCGACATCACACCGCTGCACGTGCTCGGCGCGTTCGCCATATCCAATCTTGGAACCGGGCTGGTGCTCGCATGCTGCTACGCACAAGCGCTCAATACGGTGTCACCCTCCTACGCCGGCGCCGCCTCGGCGCTCAGCGGGTTCATTCATATGGGCTGGGCGTTTCTGATCACCTTCACCGTCGCCAGCGTTGCGCATGAAACAACGCTGCCGTTCGGGATCGCACAAATGATGACGACAGCGCTCAGCCTGATGACCGCGCTGCTGCTTGTCTTCGTGTTCAAGCGTCGCGGTCAAACAGGGGCGTAGAACGTGCCCTCAACCTCGAATATATCGTCCTGGTTAAGCGCCGAGACCTCGAGGATCGTGCGCGGCGGATAAGGCCCGCCGGCCCAGATTTCCTCCTGGACCTTGTTCACGATCGGCCGGTAACGGTCCATGTCGGTGACATAGACGGTGAGCCGGACCGCATCACCAAGACCGGCACCTTCCGATGCCGCGATATGCGCCATATTCTCGAATGCCTGGCGGATCCGGTTCTCATCTCCCTTGACCAGTTCGTTCGTCGCCGGATCGATGCCGCGCATCCCGGCCACAAAAACATGATCGCCGGCGCGGCTCGCCAGCGACCAGGTGCCCGTTGGCTTGATCGCGCCTGCGGGTGCGAGATAGCGCACAGAGGATTCACGTTCGGTCATGGATTTGCTCCCGGTCGTGACGTTCTAGAGGCCGAACACGCGCACCGCGTTGTCACCACGGATCGCGGCGATCTCTCCGGCCGGACGGCCATCCACGAGCTCATAGAGTTTGGGGACATCCGCGGGCATCGGCAGATCGGTGCCGAACATCACCCTTTCCGGGCCCGCGATATCAATCACCAGCTGCAACGCCGCCGGGTCATAGACAATGGCGTCATAGTAGAGCTGGCTGAAATAGTCGCTGGGCAGTTTCGGGATATCGAACTTCGCCAGGGTCTCGACACCGAAGAACATGTCGACCCGTCCGTTGACGAACGGGATATAGCCGCCGCCGTGGCTGGCGATCATCTTGATATCCGAAAAGCGCTCGAAGAAACCGTCGATGGCCATCCGCGCAAGCGCAATCGTCGTGTCGTACATGAACCCGGCCGCCGGCATGAGGATGCGCTCATGACCATAATTGACGTCTTTGGCACCCAGGGGTGCCGTCGGGTGGATGAGCACCGGGAATGCACGCTTGTGCAGCGCCTCCCAGACGGGTGCGAACAGCGGATCGATCAAATGGCGGGTACCGATATGGGCCACGCACATGACCCCCACCGCCCCCAATGCGATGCACCGGTCGAGTTCGGCGAGCGCCGCGTCGGGATACTCCCACGGCAGGGAGGCAAACCAGCGAATGCGATCGGGATAGGCCGTCTGCCCGGCCGCCATCTCGTCGTTGGCCAGGCGCGCCGTCGCGACGCTGATCGCCTCGTCGCCGAAATGCACGTTCGGCGAGGTCAGCGAGACGATGGAGATATCGATGCCCAACCGGTCCATCATCTCGACCCGCTTGTCATAGTCGAACGCCTCGACCTCCAGCGCGCAGGCCGGGGTGCCGTATTCAACCAGATAGTTGCGGCGGTCTTCCATGTCCGCGATCTCGTAGGCGGGCGCACCATGTTTTTTGATCATGTCGAGCCAGCCGTCGCCGAACATGTGGGTGTGAATATCAATCGTGGGCATCGCGTGGTGGCTCCGGTTTGAGAACAGGCAATTGCGTTACAGCTCGAAAATAGGCGTTTGCAAGACCGTTGTCAGGCTACCGTTGTCAGGCGGGTATCGGCGCCTCGAATAATCTCACCAAATGAGACGTTCAAATGATCGATGGAGACCCGGTTCCGGCGATCGTTACGCTCAACTGAACCCCGGTGGACACATGATACCAGCAGACGAGACATTCGACGGCACCTGGCCGTTTGAGCCGCATTTCTTCGAGGGCAATGGCTTTCGCCAGCACTATGTCGATGTGAACAACGCACCCGAGGGCGCGGACGACGTCATCATCCCGCTCCACGGCGAGCCGACCTGGGGCTATCTCTATCGGAATTTTATTCCCCGGTTGAGCAAGGTCGGCCGGGTCATCGTGCCGGACCATATGGGCTTCGGCAAAAGCGAGACCCCGCAGGACCGCGACTATTCCATCCGCGATCACGCCGACAATCTAGAGCGCTTACTGCTCGATCTGGACGTGCGTAACATCACCTTCGTGATGCAGGACTGGGGTGGCTCGATCGGCATCAGCTTCGCGCTGCGCCATCCCGACCGCGTCAAATGCCTGGCGATCTGCAACACCTACGCGCCGTGGTCCGACGAGCCGATCGACGCCACCTTCCCGACCGAACACCACAAATGGTTCAACTGGACCCAGACCCATGAGTTTGAGCCCACCCTGTCCCATCTCGGTTCGACCATCCTGTCGGTGATGAAGCGTGTCGGGTTCGAGAACACCGACCATGTGGACGAGACCTGGGTCCGCGCCTTCTCCGGCCCCTTCCCAACCGTAGAATCCTGCCGCGGGGCGTTGGCATTCCCCCGCGCCATCGCCAACCCGGACACATTCCGGTTCTTCAAAGAGATGGCCGAGACCCACGACATCAACGTGCTCAAGACCATCCCCGCCATGTGCATCATCGGCGAGGAAGACCGGGCAATGCCGCCGCACTGGGTGAAATTCCGTTTCAAGAGCTTCTGGCCCAACGGCCCGCTCATTTCGCTGCCCGGGGTCGGTCATTATCTCCAGGAAGATGCGCCGGAAACCGTGTCTGCGCTGGTTGAGCAGTTCATCCAGATGAACAACCCAACAACCGAGTTTACCGAGCCCAAGCGAAGCTGGAACGACACCAAGCGGTGGGCGGACGACTAACGAGGAGGAGTGACCATGTTCGATATCCGACTGAACGAGGAACAGCGCGCGTTCCAGCAGATGGCGCGTGACTTCGCCGAAAACGAGATCAAGCCAATCGCCCTCGAACTGGACGCAAAGCCGAACTGGGAAGACCGTATTCCCTGGGATGTGCTGAAAAAGGGCTCGCAGCTCGGCTTTCGATCCTTCGTGCTGCAGGAAGAGAATGGTGGTGCGGGTGCGTCCGATCATCTGACCGCCTGCATCGTCGCCGAAGAACTGGCCGCGGGAGACATCGGCACGGCTTACTACTTCATGCTGACGGCACGGCGCGCGCGCGACTGGTTCGAATTACGCATGACCGACGAACAGCGCGAATATTTCATCCCGCGCTTTCTCGAGGACGACACCTATTTCACCACCGTCGCCATCCATGAGCCCGACACTGACCTCGGTTTCGACTACTTCACCGAGACGCCAGCCGACGCGGAATTCAGAACCCGCGCGGTCGAACAGCCCGACGGATCATGGCTAATCAACGGCGCCAAGAACTTCCAGACCGTCGGCTATCTCGCCAAGCTGATCGTTACCATGGCGCAGACCAAAGACGGTCCGCGCGCCTTCCTTGTCGAGGGAGAATCCGAGGGGCTGGTGCGCCACCCAATGTCGAAGATCGGCCGGAAGATTGGCGACAACGCGGAGATCTTCTACGACGACGTCCGGGTGCCGCCCGGCCGAATTCTCGCAGCGATCCCGCCACGGTCCGACATGGGCACACATGTGACCATCGCCGCGATCACGCTGGGCCTCGGCCGCGCGGCGCTCGAGGAAACCATAAAATACGTCCAGGAACGGCGCGCCGGGGGCAAACCGATCATCGAGCACCAGGCAGTCGGGTTGTTCCTTGCCGACATGGCCACAAACCTCGAGGCCGCGCGGCGGCTGATCTGGACTGCGGCATGGGCCAAGGACAACCCGGAGGCCTTCGCCGATGGGAGCGCCGATTGGCAGCCCTACGAGATGATGGCGACGGCTTTCACCGGCACAGCGGTCCAGCGCATCACCGAACAGGCCATGGAACTTTTCGGTGGCATGGGCGTCATCCAGGGTATGCCGATCGAGAAATATGTGCGCGATGCATTGGTACAGAAGCACATTTCGTTCCCCTTCCCGACCCGCTACCGCATCGCCGAGGCGCTGGCAGGTTTCAAACGGGAGACATCGCCGCTTCTGAGCGAAAATCTGGGCTAGTTCAGGCGAGTTCAGCCGTACCGCGCCAGTCCGGCGTTACGTAGTTGATGATGATCGATTTGCGGGTGCCGGAGACCGGGTGATGGCCGACGCCATGCCAGGTGTTTTCGCCGGGGATGAAAATCACCCCCTTGTTCATTCCATAGGGCGCCGATCCGACATACTTGTGATCGGGCGGGCCTTCGAGAATGTCGGTGCCGGCATTTGCCAGGCCCGGGTCGTCCGCCAGATAAACCAGCATGGTGAACTTCTTCACCGAGATATCCGTGTGGGGCTCGAGCCAGAAGCCTGCGGTGTCCTGGCAGAATTCGATCCGCAACAGACCATCGGAAAGATCGGTGCCGGTGACTTCCTCTATGGTCTTTCTCACCCCCGGGTCCTCGAAGCCCGCAACAACACGGCGGCAGACAGCGTATTTTTGCTGGTTTTCGGGCGTGAAGTAGACCCGCAGGCTGTTGTTGCTCTCGCGCCGGCCGTCGAAAACGGTGTCCACCGGCGGCGGGAACGGTAGCGCGAGGATGTCGTCGCAACAGCCGTCGGGCAGCGTGCCATCGAGGAGCCAGTGGTCGTAGGGTGATGTTTCGTGTGCGGCGCGTTGCAGGCATGCCAGGAACGAGCCGGCCACGGAGGTTTCCGACGGAGCGTTCACCGAAATCGTCTGCGAGGGCTGCCCCATCATCTGCTTCCTTTGTTTCCGTCCTTACGCAAACGGATTGAGCTTTTTGACCGTTGCCGAGAACCGGTGGCGTCCGAGTTCGCGCTCCAGCGCGTCTGACGAGGTCATCCAGTTGAACATCACGTAACGCCGCTGCCCCTTAACGGGCTCGTGTCCGTGCCAGGAGTTATCGGCACGCAGAAACGAGGCCAGAACCCCGCCGTCGGGCGGGATTTCCGCAACATAGTCACTCAGGTCATCCGGGCGGCGCAGCAAGCGCAAGCGCCCCTCGCCCTGATCCCATGTCTCATTGAGATACAGCAGACAGGTCACGAATTTGGCCTCCGTATCGGTATGAATGCGGCCATCTTTTTCCTGTGCCTGGCCGCGCACTGTAATCATCAGAGGTTTGTCGGAGAGATCGACGCCATACATCTCGGCCATGACGTCTTCCATCTCCCGGCTGCGGATGTCATCAACCAGCCGGGCGAAGGCCGGTCCATAGGTCAGCGCCGAAAGTGGATACACACCGGGCTTGCGGATATCGGGGAAATCCGCCGCAATCGCCGCCAAATCCGCTGCCTTCAGCACCTCGGGTGCGGCGAAAAACTGAAATGGCTCGCGCGCCACTTCTGCGCGGGCGATGGCGGCAAAATCAATCACACTCGTTCCCAGCCGGCCCCCGTCGATCGAATCCCGATCGCCAGCCAGACCGCTGCCTGTCTATCGAAAGAGAGTGCGCATCCCGCCTTGTAACGTCTTGATGTGGATCAACCTGCACGACAAAAAAGGAAGCCGTTGCGTCGGCCGAAATCGATTCTATGAGCCTGGCCCAATGAACGCTCACATGTCGCGGCGGAATTCCTGCGTCGCGGTGAGTCGCTCCGCCAAATACGTTGCGCCGGTCGTCGGCGGATATTTTGCCGGCCTTTCGTCACTGACGCAGGCCGGCAGGACCGTCACGTCGGCATCCGGATTGGGGTCGAGGAAGAACGCGATGGAGTAGCGCTCCTGCTCGGGCACGCGAACCCGGTGGGGCGTGGAGACATAGATGTCGTTCGTCCAGCGCATCAGGCAGTCGCCGATGTTGCAGACGAACGCGTCGGGCACGGCGGGCGGTTCGATCCAGTCACCCTCGCGGGTGCGCACCTCGAGGCCGGGTGTGGCATCCGGCAACAAGAGTGTGATGTTGCCATAGTCGGTGTGCTCGCCCGCTCCCGTCTGGCCCGCGACCGTTGGCTGCGCATTCGCGGGGTAATGAAGCAGGCGCAGGTAGCCGAGCGGGCGGTCGAGTTTATCTTCGAAAAATTCGTCGGCGAGGCCCAGGTCGCGGCTGAAGGCGAAATGCAGCTGCCGGCCAAGCGTCCAGACGGCGTTGTAGTAGGCCAGCATCGCCGCACGGAAATCCGGCAAGTCGGGCCATTGGTTCACCCCACGAAAGGGCTTCCCGGCCAGTATCTCCGGATCATCGGCCGCCAGGTCGAGGCCGAGATTGTAGGTCTCCTTGAGATCGCCGGGCTTGTCCGGATCAAGAGTTTCGCCCGCGAAGGGCATGTAGCCCAGATTGTTCGGCGACTTCGTCATCGTGACCGCCATCTTCCGTTCGAGCGGCAGCGCGAAGAACGCCTGTGACATTTCGAAACTACGTCGCAGCACGGCGGGATCGATGCCGTGCCCGGTCACACAGAAGAAACCAATCCGGCGGCAGGCCTCGCCCATCTGGCGCGCGAGATCGTCGATCCCCGCCGAATCATCATTCACGACGGCAGAGACATCGATAACCGGAATTTCCGAACGGACCGTCATTGATTTGCGCCCCTTTCGCGGTCTCTATTGCGCCCGTTGCCAGCGTATCGGCGCACCGTTCGGCTCTGCGACATGGTGACGCAGCACCCCGATGCGATCGGCTTCCAGTTCCACCACCGCCCCCGGCGAAATCCAGCGATCGATTTCGAAACCGCAGCCATTGTTGACGGTGCCCGAACCGAGCACCTCACCGATGTTCAGCATCTCATCCTGAGATGTGTAGGACACCGCTTCGGGGAAGCTCCACTGCATCGGACCGGGCGTCGATTCCGCCCAGACCTCGCCGTCGATCCGCACGGCCATCTGCAGGTCGGCCGGGTCACCCATCTCGTCGGATGTAACGATCCAGGGCCCGAGGCCCCATGCGAAATCCTTGCCCTTGTATGGACCGGTGCTGACCTGCATCTCGCCGCGCTGGGTGTCGCGGGCCGAAAAGTCATTCAGCAGCGTGTAGCCCATGATGTAGTCCGACGCGTTGTCGAGATCCACGTCGAGCGCCGGCTTGCCGATGATCGCGGCCAGCTCCAGCTCGTAGTCGAGCTTCTTGGTGTAGCGCGGCCAGGGCACGGTGGAATCGTGACCGAACATCGTCGTCGAGTTGCCCTTGAACGCCGTCGGCTGGTCGTACCAGGCCGGCGGGATCGACAGGTCCATCTTGCCGAACGTGTTCTCGAGATGGTCTTCGAACGCCGCAAAGTCACGCAACACGGGGACGCGGGCGATCGGCGGGCGCAAGGCGATGTCAGCCAGCGACCAGATCAGCGTCTCGCCGCGGGGTCCCGTTGCGTCACGATGGGCTTCGGCCCAGGCGACCGTTTCCTCCAGCAGGCCGAGGTCCGTGCCGTAGAGACCGGCAAACTGCTGCAGGTCCGCCGGACAGAAGGCTTCCGCGCGCCCCGTCGGGTTCGAATCACCGCCATCGGCCTGCATGGCCGCATAGGCGAAATTGATATCGATGATCTGGCCCTTGCCGTGGCGCGCGTTCTCGATCGTGTCGCCGTCGTCGAGGCGCACCACGCCGAAGCGGTCGAACGGTCCGACGGGGGTTTCGACCCTGAATGTCGCGAGCTTCATTCCGCCGCCACCTTGTCCTTGAGGTCGACCTTGTCGGCCTCGTCGGTCTCGGGGAATGGCCCCTGCTTGATCTCGATCAGGCGAGTTCCCTTCTCGAGGAACTCGACCTCGTGGCCCTCGACCATGAGGATCAGATCGTTCGGCGCGAGGATTACATCGCCGAGGAAATCACCCTCGGTTGCATAGACGCCGATGCGGGCCTTGCCACGCTGGCAGAGCAAAATCTGATGGCGCGTGGGATGGTCGGGCAGCGGGAATTCCGGATCGGGAACATGGTAATGCGCGGCCGTGGTCCCGCCAGGATCGCGGTTCAGCATGATCACCTGGAGCGGCCAGTTGTCGTCGGTGATGTGCGCCTTGTTGCGACGCTCGGACGTCGGATCGACATTGTAGGACTTGCGAATATGCTCATGCTCTTCTTCGGTGTCCATGAACGGCGGAAAACTCTCGAACTCCTCGAAGCCGGCGCGGATGTGAATCGCGACGACGCGGTTGTCGCGTGGCGACTTGTAATATTTGACGTGTTCGAGCCCCTCGGGCGTCGCAAATTCGGTCATGGTCGGTTCCCTTTCCCTGAGATTCTACGGCCAACTTTAAAGTCATTTGAATAATATTCAAGTGACTTGAATATTGGAGATAATAATACGTAAATTCAAAATGTTGGAGGTGTATTAACCCAGACGATATGGGCGACAGAACTGCCCGGGTTACGATATTTGTGCGGGCGTTCCGAGCGAAAGTTGAACGAATCCCCGGCACGAAGCTGTACGACCTCATCGCCGACGGTGAGTTCGATCTCCCCCTCGATGACGTACCCGATCTCCTCTCCGACATGCTCCAGATATCCCGCAGACTCTCCACCCGGCTCAACGATATGGATGTTGCCCTGGAGCAGGTGGCCGTCGGCATAGGGTATGAGGCGCTGCATACGCACGCCGTGACCGCCACGCGACGGTTCCGTATCGATGAGCGGGCGATCCTCGGCGCGCGTCACCAGTCCGGTCGTCGAACCATCATCCTCAAACAGCGACGCCACATTGATCTCGAGCGCCATTGCGATACGGTGCAGCATCCGGACCGACGGGTTGGCGTGGCCGTTCTCCAGCTTCGACAGAAGACTTTCAGAACAACCCGCGATTTCGGCAATTTCCTTGAGCTTCTTTCCGAGCAGCATCCGGTGATGCCGCAGGCGCGCGCCGAGCGCCAGACCGGGCCGCGCGGCAGGACCTGCGTGTGGCAGGCTCACATTTTCTATGTTCTTGCTGGTCAATTGCGCCGCCGGAATCTGCTTATTTCTACCGTGATGATCGTCCGATTCTACAGTAGATGACCAACCATCGGTCCGGCAGTGTAGCGGAACCGGATCAAAAACAGTCTCGGACCTTGTCTAACGGTTCGTTCAGATGAACAATCAGTCGACGCAGTCACGGTGACCAACCGGACATGGAACGACACCATGTACCGGGCAAACGCCCAAAACATCAGCGGCGAAGTATGGGAGAGCAAAAATGGCACGAGTACCGGTTATCAACCCCGAGAACGCACCCGACGAGCTGAGGCATTTCTACGAGGCCGTCACCGGTCTGGTTGGCCGGGTGCCGAACGCCTATCGCACGATGGCCCATGCGCCCTATCTGGCGATGCTTTTCCTGCCGTTCCAGGCCGCCAATCAGCGCGAATGGCCGGGTGTGCGTATGTCGGGCAAGATCAAGGAAATGGTCATCATCAAGACCAGCCACATCAATGGCTGTGAGTATTGCTACGCGCACAACACCGCGCTCGGCGAAGCCGCCGGCATCTCCCATGATCAGGTGATCGCCATATCGTCCGACGATTATCTGACGTCGGACCTGTTCGACGCGCGCGAGCGCGCCGCGATCGAGTGGGCCGAACATATGACCAAGAACACGGCGGCATCGCGCGACGACGTCTATGAACGCGTCGCAGCGCAGTACAGCGAAGCCGAGATCGTCGAACTGACCCTCATCTGCTCCATGTTCAACATGATCAACCGCTTCAATGACTCGTTGAAGCTGACCATCGAGGATCAATCCGAGGTCGACAAGATCCGGGGGACCGTCCACATCGACCCGGGCAACATCAAGACCTATCTGCGCTGGTTGGCCGACAACTGGCCCGATGATTTCGACGACCTGAACGAACGCGCCGGCGCTGCGGCGGAGGAAGCGGCCTGAGCGGCCGAACCGCCCCCGCGCGAACGCAAATCGCCAGACAGGAAGGTGCCTATACCGCCTGTCCGCAGGCGTGGCCCGACGCCCAGGCCCATTGGAAGTTGAAGCCGCCCAAATGGCCGGTGACGTCGACAGCTTCGCCGATGAAATAGAGACCGGGAACCGCGGTGGCCTCCATGGTCTTCGACGACAGCGCGCTGGTGTCGACGCCGCCAACGGTGACCTCCGCCGTGCGGTTCCCTTCCGAGCCGTTGGGCGTGATCCGCCAGGCGTTGACCTGCTCTGCAAGTCGACGAAGAGACTTGTCGGAGGTGTCGGCCAACCGGCCGCCACAATCGGCCCAAACAACCATTCTCTGCGCCAGGCGCTTGGGAATCAGCCGCGCCAGCGCCGTCTGCATCTCCATTCTAGACTGCGTCGCCCTGGCATTTTTCAGGTGCCCGAACAGATCGGTCCCCGGCAGCAAATCGATCTTGATCGTCTCGCCGTCGCGCCAGTAGGACGAGATTTGCAGGATCGCCGGGCCGCTCAGGCCCCGATGGGTGAACAGCAGGGCTTCGGTAAAGTGAACCTTGCCCAGCGTGACCGTGGCGTCCAGGGATACCCCGGCTAGCCCCTCGATCTTCTCCATGATGGCGGCATCGAAGGTCAGGGGCACCAGACCGGGCCGGGGCTCGATCACGTTCAGGCCGAACTGCCGGGCGATGTCATAGCCGAAACGGCTCGCCCCCATTTTCGGTATCGACGGGCCGCCGGTCGCGATGACCAGGGCGTCCCCGGCAAACGCGCCTCGATCGGTTTCGACAGAAAAATGCCCGGCGTCCTTCGCAACCCGGGAAATATTGACCGCCGTTTCGATCGTCACGCCGCTTGTTTCGGCGAGCAGCAGGTCGATGATCTGCTGCGCCGAGCCGTCGCAGAACAGCTGGCCGTGGTCGCGCTCGTGATAGGCGATGCCGTGGCGTTCCACCAGGGCGATGAAATCATGCTGGGTGTAACGCGATAGGGCCGAGACGCAAAAACGCGGGTTGGCCGACAGATAGTCGTCGGGAGTGGCGTACAAATTGGTGAAATTGGCGCGCCCCCCGCCGGAGATGCGGATCTTCTGCGCGACGTTCGCCGCGCGTTCCAGCACAAGCACCCGCCGCCCGCGCCTGTTGGCTTCGGCCGCACACATGAGGCCTGCCGCCCCGGCACCGATGATAATGACGTCAAAATTGCGCATGAGCGGAACCTGGCCGGCAAATTGAATTGGATTGGTCCATGCGGTGGTTGGCCACATGGAACTCGCCCCGAGCGAAATCTAGGGTCGGACCGGTTTTGATGATCATACGGAAAACCGGCTTACCGTCGGAGAAATAGAACGATCATGATTTTGGTGCTCACGGTTACGATTCCGATCTTCGTCGTCATTTTGGCCGGCTACATCTCCGCCAAGCGCGGAATCATGGGCAAGGAGAGCATTAAGGCCTTCACGACCTTCGTCTTTTACTTTTGCCTCCCGTTGCTGCTGTTCCGCAATCTGGCCAATGCCCCTGTCGCCGAACAAATACGTGGTGATTACGTACTGGCGTATCTCCTGGCGGGGCTCATGTCGTTTGCGATCGGCTATGCGGTCGCCAGATGGATCTTCAAATGTACCGCCGCCGAGCAGGCCGTTCAGGGTTTGGCGGTTTCGTTTGGCCATACCGTTTTCATGACCATCCCCATCGGGTTCGCGCTCTACGGCGAGGCCTCGGTTCTGCCGATCGCGCTCCTGATCACGATAGAAATGGCCTTCATCGTGCCCCTGGCTATCGTCTTGCTGGAAATCCAGAGCCAGGAGCGCAGCAGTCTTATCGCCGTTTCCGGGACGGCACTCCGGGCGGTCTTTTTCAATCCGATCGTGCCCTCCATCCTGCTCGGCGTCGCGGCGGCGATGATGGGGGTGAAGATTCCCGCAGTCCTGAACGGTCTCGTGAATCTGGTTCAGGGCGCAACGGTCCCTTGTGCTCTTTTTGCGATCGGCGCGTCTCTCGCCGGGCTTTCCTTCAGCGAACGCCTGCGGGAAACCAGTTTCATGGCGGCGGGCAAGCTGCTGCTCTATCCCCTTCTGGTTTTCCTTTTTATGTCGGTATTCCCGGACATCCCGCCCGACTGGCGGAACATTGCAATCATTGCAGCCGCCACGCCGCTTGGCGTGAGCGTCTATCTCGTGGCATCCACCTATGACACCTACGGCAATCAGGCCTCTGCAGCGACCCTGGTGTCGATGCTTTTTGCCGTCGTGACACTGTCCATATTGGTGGCGCTTTTCAGCCCGGTGGGATGATGGTGCGGGCGGCCAGATCTGAGCCAGCCGGGCCGTAACGCCCAGGGACTTTTATGTGCGGGGTATTGCGCCCGTCTTAACCGACCGGATTTTTCTCGAAATACGCGGTGTCCTCCGGCTTCTGCGTCCAGTTCGCATTGGTCGGCCAGTCGACATGGCGCGACAGCTTGTCGCCGCCGTATCGCACCCGGAACAACAGCGTGCGCTCGGAACCGTTCGTGTATTCGTGCACCTCGCCCGGCGGATGGACAACGAACCCGCCCGGCTTGACCTCGACTGTCGTGTCGGGCGTTTTCATGACGCCGCCACCCTCGAAGCAGAAATATATTTCCGAGGCGTCGGGGTGGCAGTGGTTCGGGCTCACCTGCCCCGGCTCCCAGCATGCAACGGTAAAATCGCCGTCGCCGACCTGGCCGAGAATTTTCTCGACATGCTTTTTCGGGTCGAAAGCCTGTTCGGCCCGCAAATTAAACGCCAACATGATTTATCCTCCTGCGAATTCGGCCCGTAATCCCGTCTGTCCTAGCCGGCGAACCAGCCCGCTTCGGGAAACGGCACATAGAACACCTGCGTAAACACCAGAAACGCCACGATGCTGATGCAGATCGGCACAATGATCGCCATCCGGATGTTCCGGGTCGTGCGCTCGCGGGTCAGGTAAAGCGACGCCCCGATCAGCATGATCAGGGCCGACGGCCAGAATCCGAGGCGGAACATGGCGAGCAGAAAGGCGAGCACGATCACCATGAATACGACCACATCCACGGATGAAGCCCGGTCGTCTGCGGTCATCGCGAGGAGGTCCGGCAAGTGTTTGCGGACGGCCGAGACGATGAACTTCGCGAGAAAGGCGATCGCAATGCCCAGGGTGACGTAGTTCGCCAGCAGCGGAAACGCCCAATCCTTCGGATCGGAACTGGAACCGACCGAAAAAAGAGCGCTGACGCCAAACAGCATGATGGCGGTCAGGAGATCTCGGTCTGCAAATCTTTTCATGTTCATCCCCCTACTCCGGCCCGTCCGGTTTGGCGTGCGAGATGCCGGTCGCCGCACCATTCCGCGCCAACATCCGATCACGCTGGCGGGACCAGACGACGACCACGATGGAGAGCACACTCAACGTGATCAAAATGATGTTAATCGTGCCGGTAAAGAAGACATTCCAGACCGACGTCGCATCGGAGATGTACATCGCCTGGACGAGCGACGGCTCGATGATCGGGCCGAGGATGAGGCCCAGCCCGATGGGCCCCGGATGGAAGCCCAGGGGCCGGATCAGAAACACGAAGACCCCGAGGGCCAGCATGATGTAGACGTCGAAGATATTGTTGCGGATCGCATAGGCCCCGATGATCGCCAGCAGCATGATCAGGGGGGCCAGCAGCCGCAGTGGAATCTTGATGATCCGGACCAGAAGCGGTGCGAACAGGGTGCCGAGGATAAACGTCACGATCCCTGCAAAGAGCAGGGACCAGCCGAAGGAAAAGACCAGCGATCCGTCGCTCTGGAACAGCTCCGGGCCGGGATTGAGGCCGCGGAGCATCAGTGCGCCGGCGATGACGGCGGCCGGCGAGGACCCGGGCACACCCAACGTGACCAGCGGGATCATGGCCGCGGGTGCGGCGGCATTGTTCGCGATCTCCGACGCGGTGACGCCGCGCAGGTCGCCCTTGCCGTACTGGCTCTTGTCCTTACTCCAGCGCACCGCCTCGTTGTAGGAGACCAGTGCTGCGATGGGGCTGCCGGCGCCGGGCAGAATGCCGATGAACGTGCCGATCACCGCCGAGCGGACCACATGAAATGGATGCGCGAGGACCTTGCGGATGGTCGCCATGGTCTGCCCGCTTACCGGTTTGTACTCGGCGATAAATTCCTTCCGGCGGAGGTCGGCAACCATCGCCAGCACCTGGGGGATCGCGAAGATGCCGATCAGGCCGGCGACGAGGGACAGGCCGCCGCGAAGCTCGGGCACACCATAGGTAAAGCGCGCGATCTCGTTGCCATGACTGATCCCAATGCTGCTGATCAGCAATCCGATCGCGCCGCCGGCAAGTCCCTTGAGGATCGAGTCACCGGCCAGGCTGCCGATGATCGTGAGCGCGAAAACGCCCAGCCAGAAGAACTCGGGCGGGCCGAATTTCAGGGCGATGTTGATCAGCGGCCAGGCGAGCAATAAGTAGGCGGCAGCACCGAACAATGTGCCGATCGCGGAGCTGAAACAGGCGGCGACGATGGCCTCCTGGCCCCGGCCCTTGTGGACCATCGGATGTCCGTCGAACGCGGTCGCCATCGCGGCAGGGGTGCCCGGTGTGTTGACCAGTACCGCGGGGATCGCATCCGAGAACATCGCGCAGACATACAGGCCGCCCAACATGGCGATGCCTGATTCCGTGGGCAGTGCGAACGTAAACGGCACCAGCAGGGCCGTGCCCATCGTCGCGGTCAGGCCCGGGAGGGTGCCCACCACCATGCCGATCATGACGCCGACCGTCAGCCAGAACATGACCGACCAGGTGAGCGTCTGCATGAGACCTTCGATCACCGCGCAATTCCCATCATTATGTTTGTAG
>JABIVD010000035.1 GCA_018667335.1 Rhodospirillaceae bacterium | reverse complement strand
GCAATGCAAAGAAACATAAGGACAGACGATTTGTAATCAGTAGGTCGCGGGTTCGATTCCTGCAGCCGGCACCATTTCCCGACACATCAAACACATCCTCCGCCCCATCACCGTGAGATGATGGGATTTCGTTCGCCAGAACGGTAACGTAACGAAACCTTCGAACACGAAGGGCCAATACAGGGGTGGGGACATGGACAATAAATTCGCAGACAAGAAAATCGCGGTGCTGGGCACCGGCGCCAACGGCAGCGTCATCTCGAGCGACCTGATCAGCGCGGGCATCGAGATCACGATGATCGACATGTGGGCCGAGCATGTCGAAGCGATGCGGGCCAACGGGCTGACCATCACCAGCAAAACCCACGACACCTTCAACGTGCCGGCCAACGCCCACCACCTGAGCGACGTGTGCACCTTCACCGAGAAGTTCGACGTCGTGCTGCTGGTCTCGAAGGCCTACGACGCGGGCTGGCTGACGAAATTCATCGAACCCCATCTCGCCGACGACGGCGTGATCGTCGGCGTCCAGAACGCCATGACGGCGGAGATCATCGCCGACATCGTCGGCGTTGAACGCACGCTTGGCTGCGTCATCGAACTCGCCTCCCAACTGTTCGACCCCGGCACCGTCCAGCGCAGCACCGCCAAGGACCACACCTGGTTCGGCGTCGGCGCTTTCGATCCCTCCCAGGAACGCCATGTCGAACTGATCGCCGAGTTGTGCAGCCACACCGGAACGGTCGAAGTGATCGACGAGATTCTGTCGGCCAAGTGGGTGAAGCTGATCGTCAACGCGATGATCATGGGCTCGATGGCCGTCCTCGGCGGCACGCCCGAGCAGGTCCTGCAGCAGAACGGTCCGGAATTCGGTGCGCGAGCGCGCAAATGGTTCCTCCAGGCCGGCGAGGAGGCCCTCGCCGCCGGTCAGTCCCTCGACTACAAGGTCGTGCCCGTCTTCGGGCTCAAACCGGAGGACGTCAACAACACCAACAATCTGCTCGAGACCCTGCTCGACAGGATCCTGGCCGACATCGGGCCGGGCCCGGTCAACACCAGCCTGCAGGATCTCATGAAGGGCCGCCTGTGCGAGACCGACATGATCCAGGGCCTGGTCGCTGCCGAGTGCGAGGCTTCAGGCCGCCCGGCGCCGGTCTGCGCGGGCATCACCGAGATGGCGCGGCAAATCCATGCGGGTGAACTGGAGCCGGGGCCCGAGAATCTCGAGCGGGCGGGCTGGTAGCCGCCGGCAACTAGGTCCGGCAGGCGGGAAAGGTCGCGCGATGTATGACGGCCCGATCATCGACACCCACCATCACATCTGGGTGGTGAAGGACTATCCGTGGCTGACGGCGCCGCCCTCGCCCAAGATCTTCGGCCCCGAGTATGAATTGCTGCGCCGGGACTACCTGATCGACGACCTGCTGGCCGACTTCGGCGACCATAACGTGGTCAAGTCGGTCCACGAACAGGCCCATTACAACCCGCCAGATCATGTCGGTGAGACCCGCTGGCTGCAGGGCGTGGCCGACGAACACGGGTTCCCCCACGGCATCGTCGGCCATGCCAACATCGCCGGCGACGACCTGGGCACCGTCCTCGACGGGCATCTGGAATATTCGAACTTTCGCGGCATTCGCCAGGTCGTCGCCTGGCACCCCGACAGGTCTGTGTGGCAGGTCGTCGACCGGCCGGACTTCTGCATGTCGCCCGAATTCCGGCGCGGTCTGGAGGTGCTCGAGGCCCGCGACGTGCATTTCGAACTGCAGGGCTTCGCCAACCAGTTCGGCATCTTCGCCGAGCTTGTCGCCGGCCACCCGGGCCTGCGCTTCTGCCTGGTCCATGGTGGCCTGCTGACGGCCGACGACGACGAGACCTTCGACATCTGGCGCCGCGCGCTCGAGCCGCTGGCCAAATTCGACAATCTATCGGTCAAATGTTCCGGTCCAAACGTCATCAACTGGGAAACACCGCGACCGCTCGCGGCGGTCTCCCGGCAGTACAACGCGCTGATCGACATGTTCGGTGCCGAGCGGTGTTTCTTCGGCAGCAACTTCCCCGTCGAGAAACTGATGATCACCTATGACGAGGTGGTGGCCCTGTGCAGGGGTGCTCTCGCCGACCGCACGGCGGCGGAGCAGCGCGCCTTCTTCCACGACACCGCCGAAGCGTTCTACCGCCTGGGCTGAGCCCACCCTTACACCCCCGGCGGAATGCTTCTTCGCATGGCCGCCGCCTCTTCGCGCAGCCAGTCGCGGAATGCGGCGACGTCCGGGTTCGACGCCTTTTCTTCCGTCGTCACGCTGTAGATGCCGCCCTCGAAGGGCAGGTCCAGCTCGAACGGCGCGATCAGGCGCCCCAACTCGAGATCGCGGCTGGCCATCGCCCGGCGCCCCAGTATGACACCCGACCCCTGCAGGGCGGCGTCCATACAGTGATCGGAATGGTCAAAGTGCAGCCCCGCACTCGCGTCGCGCTCAGGCTCGCCCGCAAGTGTCAGCCATTTCGACCAGGCGGGCGCGTCGGGCCAGTGCCGCGACAGGGTGTCGTCATGGATCAGCGTGTGGTGACGCAGGTCGGCCGGCGTGCGGATGGGATGTGGGCCACCCAGCAGCTCGGGGGTGCACATGGGCGTCACCGCCTCGTCCATCAGCTTCTCCGCAACCAGCCCGGCATTGTTTCCGAGATTGTAGCGGATCGCGACGTCCGCCCGGTCGGTGGTCAGATCGACGACCGTGTTGCTCGCCGCGATGCGCAAATCGATATCGGGATGACGCTCGATGAATCCCGTCAATCGCGGCACCAGCCACTTGGCCGCCATGTGCGGGGAGATCGTCGCCGTCACCACCCGGTCCAATGTTGGCGTCGTATCAATACGCGCCACCGCGCGGTGCAGCCCCTCGAAACTGCTGCGGACACCCGGAAACAACGTCGCCCCCGCGTCCGTCAGAACGATCGCCCGGTTGAGCCTGCGGAACAGCTTCACCCCGAGCTTGGTCTCGAGCGCGCGGATCTGATAGCTCACCGCTGCCGGCGTGACGTGCAGTTCGTCTGCGGCTTTCGCGAAGCTGAGGTTGCGGGCGGCGGCCTCGAAGGCGCGCAATCCGTTGAGAGGAGGGAGCTCGTACATTGCGAGCTCAGATTAAATTACCTTGTGTGAGTTCTCAAGATAACTCGTTTGCCGACAGTCCATTCGGCCTGCCATCATGTCGCCAGATCAACGATCAGGGTTTCTGTTCGGAACAAACCAACTTGACCAGATAGAATCGTTCCTCTCGTGAATTGAGGGGCACCAGAGAAAAGGAACAACCATGTCCGACAACCAGATGCAGGCCGTTGTGCTCACCGAAAACGGCGTTGAGATCGCCCAGGTCGACCGGCCCGAGATGAAGCCGACGCAAGTCATCATCAAGGTCGCCAGCTGCAGCGTGAACCGGTCGGACCTGCTGACCACCCAGGGTAAGAATTACGGGCATGTCGGCGGCGCGGCCAAGGTCATGGGCGCGGCCTTCTGCGGTGAAGTCGTCGAAGCGGGTTCGGAGACCAGCGGCATCGCGGTCGGCGACCGCGTGATGGGTGTCGGTGCAGGCGGCTGGGCCGAGTATGCGGTCTCTGACTACCGCCGGACCCTGCCCGTCCCCGATCATATGGACTTCATCCAGGGCGGCACGATTTCTTCGGCCTTCCTGACGATGCATGACGCCATCGTCACCAACGGCGAATTCAAATCCGGCCAGTCGATCCTGATTCAGGGCGGCAGCACCGGCGTCGGCATCATGGGCATGCAGTTCGGCAAACATCTGGGTGCCAGCCTGGTGATCGGCACCTCGACCAACGCCGAACGACGCGGAAGACTCACCGAGTTCGGCGCCGACCTGGCGCTCGATTCCAGCGATCCGGGCTGGGTCGATCAGGTCCTTGAAGCGACGGACGGCAAGGGTGTCGACCTGATCATCGACCAGATCTCCGGCTATGCCGCCAACCAAAACATGGCGGCGACGAAGGTCCATGGCCGCATCATCAATGTCGGCCGGCTCGGCGGCGAGGTCGCGGAGTTCGACTTCAACATGCACGCCGAGCGGCGCCTCACCTACATCGGCACCACCGGCCGCACCCGCTCGCTGGAAGAGCATGCCGAGGTGTTTCGGCGCGCGCGCGCGGATCTGTGGGACGCGCTCGACGCCGGCAAATTCAAGATGCCAATCGACAGCACCTTCGATATCTCGGAGGCATCTGCTGCCCTGGAACGGTCCGCCGCGAACAAGCATTTCGGGCGCATCATGCTGACGATCAACGCCTGACCCGACACCTGCCACGCCCCCAACTCTCTCTGAAAGCGACAGACGCCATGAGCGCAGAACTGACGAACCGACGCGTGCTGCTGACCAGCCGCCCCAAGGGCGTGCCCGAGGCGGAACACTTCACCGTCGACGAGGCGCCCGTGCCTGAGATCGCCGACGGCGAATTCCTGGTCAAGACCGAGTATTGGTCGGTCGACCCGGCCATGCGCGGCTGGGTGAACGACGCGCCGAACTACCTGCCGCCGGTCGAGATCGGCGCGGTCATGCGCTCCTTCGCGGTCGGGACGGTCGTCGCGTCCCGGCACCCCAACTACGCCGAGGGTGAGGTCGTGTCCGGCATGTTCGGCTGGCAGCGCTATGCCGCGAGCGACGGCAGCAATGTCGACCGCAAGGTCGAGGAGGCAGACCTGCCCGCTTCACTCGCGCTCGGTGTCCTGGGCCTGAACGGCGTGACGGCTTACTTCGGGCTGCTCGAGGGTTGCGAACCGAAAGAAGACGATACCGTTGTCGTTTCTACGGCGGCTGGCGCGGTGGGTTCGGCCGTGGGACAGATCGCCCAAATTCTGGGCTGCCGCACCGTCGGCATCACCGGCAGTGCCGAGAAAGTCGCGTTGTGCACCGAGAGCCTTGGTTACGACGTGGCGATCAACTATCGCGACGAAGATGTCACCCAGGCCCTCAAGGCCGCCTGCCCCGACGGGATCGACTGCTATTTCGACAACACGAGTGGCCCCATCACCGATGCGGTCATGACCCAACTCGCGATCGGCGCACGGATTACGATTTGCGGCACCGTCGCCATCACAGACTGGGATCCGCTGCCGGTCGGCCCGCGCGTGCATCGCCAGCTGATGGTCGCGCGGGCGCGCATGCAGGGCCTCCTCATTCTCGATTACAAGGCACGTTTCCCCGAAGCGATCGAAAAGCTCGCCACATGGGTGCGCGAAGGGAAGCTCGCCCGCAACGAGCATATCCTCGAGGGGGCAGACACGGCACCGGGCGCGATCAAGATGCTCTACGAGGGGAAGAACACCGGCAAGCTTCTGGTGCGGGTCGACTAAAGCGCGCTGCTCCGCGAACGCCGCCCGGCCAAACTACACCGCCGATTCCACCCCGGCGAACGCGGCGGTACGCGCGGAGACCTGGTCGCTGAATTCCGGCATCATCTCCCGCGCGAAACGACGCAGCGTAGCGCGCGATCCGCCAAGGATGCTGCAGATAATGTAGTTCACGCCGTTGTCGCGCAGATCGCACAGCTGCGCGTGGATCTCGTCAGGCGTGCCAAACAGCGCGCTCTCGGTACTCGGCGCAGCACCCTTTTTTGCGTAGGCGAGAATATGCGATCCCGTCTTCTGGTTGGGGGCCCGGGCCACGTCGACCGTGCGCCGGCGCAGATCGTTCAGGCGCTCGATCGCCTCGTCCTTTTCGCGCTGGCTGTCGACGATGAACAGTTCGCGCGCAACGGCGACGCCCATGGGGTCGTATTCGCGCCCTTCTTCCTTGAGGGCGTTGCGGAAGAACGCGATGCGCTCGCCGGTCAGCGTCGCGTCGGCAAACTGGTCCATGAGAAGATTAAACCCGCGTGCCGCGACCTTGCGGATCGACCCCTCGCTTCCCGCGCCCATCCACAACGGAACTCCCTGCCGCTGTGCGGTGGCGGGCTCGACCACAATGTTCTCGAAGTCCCAGAACTTTCCGTGATGCGAGAACCGCTCGGCCGAGGCCCAGGACTTGAGCATGATATCGAGACATTCCTCGAAACGCGGTTCTGATTCCTCGATCGGAATGCCGAAGCCGGCGAACTCGCTGTGGCGGTAGCCCTTTCCCACGCCCAGGTCGAGACGGCCGCCCGAGAGCAGGCTGAGCGTCGCCGCCTGCTCGGCCAACAGGACCGGATTGTGCCAGGGAAGGATCATTGTCGCCGTCCCGACACGAAGCATCGTCGTGCGCGAGGCGAGCCAGGTCAAAAGGTTGAGCGTGGCGGAAACCTGACCCCAGCCCGTGAAATGATGCTCGACCAGAAAGCTGCTGTAATAGCCGAGGCTTTCGGCTTCGACATTGAAGTCGACATAGTCGTGGAACCCCTGCCCCACGCCCGCACCGAGATTGTCACCACTTTCCTGAGCACTGCCAAACAAACCGAAACGCATGTCTCTCTCCATTGATTTTCTGGCTGGTTTTGCCGCCGCCGAATATGCCGACGGCCTGCAACCCACAGAAGCCAATGGATTGAAAACCACTCTTTCAGATTTGCACTAGGTTCGTTGCCTCGATGGGTCGGCAAGATCGTTCGGCGCGCCTCAAGCCGTCGGGCGTGACCCGAAAGGCGGCACTTCATCCAGCTTGTAACCGGACAGCCCTTCGGCCAGAGCGTCGAGCAGCGCACGGACTTTGCCCGACAAAAGTCGGTTGTGCGTGAACACAGCGCTGATCGGGCGGTGCGGGACCTCGAAATCACACAGCACGAGTTGGAGGCGGCCCTCGGCGACATGATCGGCAACGGCCCATGCCGGCGCATGGACAATACCCGCACCCGCTACGGCCGCGGCCACGACCCCGTCGAGGGTGTTCGACCGCATCCGGACCGGAACCGTGACGCGCTCCAGATTGCCGCCGACCAGTATCGGCCATGAAGACTCACGGCCTTGCTGGCTGAAGAGAAGACAGTCCTGCCGCGCCAGATCGTCCGGCGCCGCCGGCGTGCCCCGGGTCGCGAGATACTCCGGCGAAGCGGCGAACACCCAGCGCAGGGAACCCAGCTTGCGGGCGATCAGGCTCGAATCGTCAAGGTCCTCAATACGGACAGCAAGATCGATCCCGTCTTCAATAAGATTTGGTGTCCGATCGAGCAGCATCACGTCCATTGTTATCGCCGGATGCCGGACCGCGAAGTCCGCCAGAATCGGCAATATGAACACCCGCCCGAAGAGGGTCGGCGCGCAGACATTGAGGGGGCCCTTGGGCGCTGCGGCATCCGTCGTCAGGCTGGCTTCCAGATCGTCGACTTCCGCAAGCAGGCGCTTGGCTGCCTCGTAATAGGTCTGTCCCGCATCGGTCAGGACCAGTGCGCGGGTCGTCCGCACAACCAGTTTGGTGCCGAGGCGTTCCTCCAGGGCCGTCAAATGTCGGCTGACGGAGGAAAGCGACAATCCGATTTTCCGGGACGCGCCCGAAAGACTACCCGCATCGATTGCCGCCACGAACAAGGCCATCGCGTCGGTTCTGTCCATCTACCGCCCCTCCAGTCACGTCATTACAGCAACAATAATGGGCTTCAGGTCAACTTTTCCATCAAATTTGGGATTGCCGTTTCCAATTCCATAGGCGGTGGCACACCGTCCGATGCGCGTCGTCACGGCCCGACGACCAGCGCTATTCCTGGACTTCCGTTCGATCGGTCGCCGGCGGCGGCCGGCGGGAAAGCGCCGAGATTTCGTCGCGTAAATCCGCCGGCAACTCGAAGTCGAGCGCGTCGAGGGACGGTTGCAATTGTTCCAGGCTGCGGGCGCCGATGATCGGGCAGGTCACGTCCGGGTGCGCCGCCGCCCAGGCCACGGCCAGGGTCACGGGATGGACACCCCTGGCATCCGCGAATTCGCCGAACGCACCGGCCGTCTCCAGCATCCATTCGTCGCCGTAGCGTCGGCTATAGCTCGCATTCTCCACCAACCGGCCGTCGTTGGGGCGTGTGCCCGGGCGGAACTTACCGCTCAGCAATCCTCCGCCGACAGGGCTGTAGGTGACGACGCCGAGATTCTCGGCCCGCGCCAGCGGAAGGATTTCGACCTCGGCCTGACGCTTGACCAGATTGTACATCGGCTGGATGACGTCGAAGCGCGTCCAGCCGCGGCGTTCCGCGATCCCAAGCGACATGGCGATCTGCCAGGCCGCATAGTTGCTGGCGCCGAGATAGAGCACCTTGCCGGCGCGCACGAGATCCTCGAGCGCGCGCAACGTTTCTTCAATCGCCGCGTCGTCATCGAACCGATGCATGAACAGGATATCGAGCCGGTCGGTGCCGAGACGTTTCAGGCTGGCTTCAACGGCGCGCGGGATGTGGCGGCGATTTCCGCCGCGATCATTGATATCGCCGGACATCGGGTTGAAGCATTTCGACGCGATGACGAGTTCGTCGCGATGGTGGGCGATCAGGGAACCGAGAATCTCCTCGGCCCGCCCCGTGTTGTAGGTGTCGGCGCTGTCGAAGAAGTTGAAACCTCGGTCGCGGCAAGCACCGTACATTCGTGCTGCCTCGGCGGCATCCGCATCACCGCCGAACGACATCGTGCCGAAGCAGAATTTTGAGACGTGCACGCCGGTGCGGCCGAGCCGTTTGTATTCCATGCGCCAGGACCCTCGTCGTCATTGTCTGCCCGCCGTTGGCAGGCAGAGCACATGGTACGGCATTTCGAAATGATAGTCCGGTCGCGCGGGCGGTGGCGCCGGACAACCGGACGCACGTGCTGCGTAGACACCCCACATTTCTCCCCATAGAGTCATGCCGTCACCGACATGCGCAGGTACGAAGCTCCACTGGAGGAGAGCGACATGAACATCATCACCCAATCTGCCGCCAGCCAGGCCGCCCGCGATGTACCGCGTCGCGAATTGCCGGTCATCGACGTCGCCGACGTCATCGCCGGCGACCCCGATGCGCCCGCGAAACTCGCGGATCAATGGCGCGAAGTGTGGGAGACGATCGGCTTCATGTGCATCGTCAATCATGGCATCTCGCAGGCACAGATCGCGGGCATGTTCGCAGCCTCGAAACAGTTCCACGACCTGCCGGAAGATTTGAAGCAGACCATCCCGCTGAACACCGACCATCGCGGCTATATGGGCATCCGCACCGACTTTCTCGAAACCGGCGCGATGGAAGACAACCGCAAACCGTCGATCACCCAGGCGATCTTCACCGCCACCGAGTATCCCGTCGACCACCCGCAGGCCATCGCCGGCACCCAGTTCTACGGCCCCAACCAATGGCTGCCGGAAGACGTCGCACCCGGTTTCCGCGAAACGACCCTGGCCTACATGGATTCGGTGACGGAGCTCGGCAAGAAGCTGCTGCCGATCTGGGCCCTGGCACTTGAACTGCCGGCGGACTATTTCGCGCCGCACTTCACCACGCCCTACACCTATTTCCGGAACGCCACCTATCCGCCCCTGCCGCAACATCAGGATGCCGAATTGGGCATCCACGCGCATCGCGACACCGGCTTCATGACCTTCCTGCCGCCGGCGGCGGAGGAAGGCCTGCAAGTCCTGGATGAAGACGGAAACTGGTTCTGGCCAGTGATGCCGGACGACGCGATGGTCCTGAATCTTGGCCAGTTCGCGACCCGCTGGACCAACGACCGCTTCAAGGCCACCACCCACCGGGTGGTCCCGCCCCTGGAAAACGACCGCTACGCCATCCCGGTTTTCGTCAATCCGGACTTCGAGGCACGCAACGAAACAATTGCCACATGCGTCTCCCCTGATAACCCGCCGAAGTATCCCGTCCAGACCTATCGGGAATGGTTCGGCTGGTACATGAGCAACACGTTCGGGGTCTACAACGAGAGCAAGAAGCCGTAGCCGGATGACCGACATGCTCTGCCTGGGAAAACAAACATGAAACTCAGTACCGATCGAATTCTCACCACCCATGTCGGCAGCCTGCCGCGCCCCGAGGATCTGCTCGAACTGCTGCGCCAGGAAGACCGGGGCGAGGCGGTCGATGCTGATGCGCTCCACGCCCGCACCGCCGAGGCGGTGGGCAAGGTTGTGGCCGATCAGGTCGCGGCCGGGATTGACGTCGTGAGCGACGGCGAGATGAGCAAGATCTCCTATCACGTGTATGCCCGGCACCGGCTGAACGGGCTCATGGCCACCGATGGCACCGGCGTTCCCGACCGACCGGCCCCCGCGGACTTCAATGACTTCCCGGAAATGAAGGACGCCGCCGGCAGTGCCGGACCTGAACTCATGAAGGCGACTGTCTGCGAAGGGCCTGTCTCCTATGCCGATCGGGGACCGCTCGATCGCGACATCGCCAACCTCAAGGCGGCGACCAGCACATCCGGCCCGAGCGACATGTTCATGAACACGGTCTCGCCGGGGTGCCTGTCGACCTATGTGCCCAACCGCCATTACCCGGACCGCGACGCCTATCGCGAGGCCCTGATCGAGGCGATGCGCCCCGAATACAACGCCATCCACGAGGCGGGAATCGTGCTGCAGCTCGATTGCCCCGACCTCGCTGGCGCGCGGCACACCGACTATCAGGCCATGGACGAAAGCGAGTTCCTGGCCGATGCAGAGAAAAGCATCGAGGCCCTGAATGCGGCGACCAGCGACATCCCGCCCGAGGCCATGCGAATGCATATCTGCTGGCTGAACTATGCCGGACCCCACACCCACGACATCCCGATCAAGAAACTCCTCGGGCTGCTAGCGAAGGCCCGGCCCCAAGCGATCCTGTTCGAGGGTGCCAACCCGCGCCACGCCCATGAGTGGGAAGACTTGCGGGACGCCGGCGTGCCGGACGACAAGGTGCTCATCCCGGGCGTCATCGATTCCACGAGCAACTTCGTCGAGCACCCGCAGCTCGTCGCCCAACGCATCTGCCAATACGCCGACATCGTCGGGCGTGAGCGGGTGCTGGCGGGCAGCGATTGCGGCTTCGGGACCTATGCCGGCCGCAAGGGCGTGTACCCCTCTGTGGTGCTGGGCAAGTTCCGCGCCATGGCCGAGGGTGCCCAGATTGCCAGCGACCGTCTCTGGGGTTAGAAGCCTCGAACAGAACAAACCAAGCAGCAAGGAGGCCACGATGGCCGCAACGATCGAACGCATTCGCCCCGAATTCCTGTGGAACAAGCCCCACTTCACCAATCTGGTGACCAGCGAGGGTGGCAAGACGGTCCACCTGTCGGGCCTCGTTGCCGGCACCATCGAGGGTGAGCTGATCGGGCCCGGCGATCTCGGCGCGCAGATGGCCTATGTCTACGACACCATCCGGCGCGCGCTGGAGCTGGCCTCAGCCACTCCGGCCGACATCGTCCGCCAACGGGTCTTCATCGTCGACCTCAAGCCCAGCGACCGGCCGACGATCATGAAGGCGATGATGGATTTCTATGGCGACGACAAATCCGCCTCCAGCACCTGCGTCGGTGTGACGGCGTTGCTGCTCGAAGGCGCGCTGGTCGAGATCGACGTAACGGCGGTGGTGGCCGGCTAGCCGGCCAAATCTATGCCATCAGGCCGGACAGCCGGTCTGCGATGTCGTCGGCGTCGGCTACCGTGAACGCGGCCGCGACATAGCGATCCGGCCGGACCAGCAATATCCGGCCCGCATATTTGTCGAAGCGGTGGAGCAGCGGGCCGTCTTCGATCCGCACGGTAGACACGTCGCCTGACGAGCCACCCTTGGTGAGCACCACCCGTTCAGCGTCGAGCCGCGCCCAGAGCGGATGATCCAGCGCCGCCAGGTCAGCCGCGTCTGCCGGGGAGATCGCCAGCAGCGCGAATCCCGTCCCCAGGACATCGTCGAGCTTGCGGGTCTCCCCCTCGCCGTCGATCACGTCCGGTTGCGGGAGCATCCGCCCGACGAGCGTGTCACGGGCTTTCAGATCATCGGCACACAGGAAGCCGTTCTGGAATCGCGGCACGGGCTTGAACTTCATGCCCACGAAATAGTCGCGCACCGGCGGGATGATTCCGGCGAGCCGGAAGAACGCGATCTGGGCGTAGGTGTGGAACCAGTTCCGCGGCACCATCACCCAGCCAATCTGGATCGCCATGCGGATCAGTGACCAGGCATGGTCCCGGCGCTCGGCCTCATAGCTGTCCAGCAGCGATACGCCCGACTGCCCCTTCACACGACCGCAGCCACCTTCCAGGCGAAGTTCGCAGCGTCGCGCTGGCCGCTGTTGAGGCCCTGCCCGGCATAGGGCGGCGTCAGATGGGCCGCGTCACCCAGCAGGAAGACCCGCCCGACCCGCCACCGGTCGGCAATCCGGGCATGAAACGTGTAGACGAGCTTGCGGATGATCTCGACGTCGCGGCTACCGATATAGGGGGTCAGCAGCTCGCGGATTGTCCCAACAGCCAGCAGGTCGGCCTCGTCCTCGTCGCGCTTCAGCAAAAACTCCCAGCGCCGGGTTCGGCCCGGACCCGGGATCGTGATCGCCGGCCGCCGATGGTCGCAATAGGCGATCGAGGCCGGGGTCTCGTCAGAATCGTTTACGCAGTCGATCACCAGCCAGCGTTCATTGAAACTCGATCCCGCGAGTTCGACGCCCAGCAGCTTGCGGACCGTGGAACGCCCCCCGTCACACGCCGCCAGGAAGCCGGCGCGGACCTCGACGCGGCGCCCCTCCGGATCGAGAATATCCGCAGTCACGCCCGCGTCGTCTTGCTCCAGCCCCTCGAAACTGTGGCCGAAACGCACTTCAACGGTCGGGTATTTGCTCAACCCTGCGCGCAGTTCCGCCTCGAACTCCGGCTGCCGGAATCCCGAACGCCGGGGATGACCAAACTCGCGCGTGGTCGGCTGAATCCGGGCAAACTCCTTCTGCCCGGGCGAATAGTAGCGCGCGCCATATCCGGGCAGGGTCTCCTCGTTGATCGGCCCGTCCAGCCCGAGCGTCTGCATACTCCGCAACGTCTCGTCATCGATCGACACCGCGCGCGGCTCAGCCACCGTGCCCATGTTCCGCTCGACGACCAGCGCGCGTACGCCATACATGCCGAGATAATGTGCGGTGGCCAGACCGGCCGGCCCAGCCCCCACGATCAGGACATCCACTTCCTGGGCATCGGACATCGTCGTCAGCCAATCGTCATGAAAGCGGGTCCGGCTCACCATTCTTGGTGGGCATCCGGTACGCGACCATCGTCTGACAGACTGACGTGTAGAGGCCGAGCAATCCCAGAAATTCGTTGATGCCCGTCTCGCCGAACGCGGCCTGCGCCGCGTCCCACAACCCGTCGTCGACCCCCTGCCCGGCCATCATGTCGACGCAGAAGCGGTAACAGATCTCCTCGTCGTCACGATGAAAGACGGGGACGTCGCCGGCGCGGATCGCTTCGACAATCGCGGGTGCAACACCGGCCTTCTCCGCCGCGGGGCCGTGTGAGGTCCACACATATTGCGCGCGCCAGTGCTTCGCGACGACGAGGACCGTGATCTCGACCAGGCGTTCTTCCAGCGATACATCGTGCCGCAGGAATTCCTCGACCGGCTCGATCCGGTCGGCGAAGCCGGGCGACGCCAGCCAGAACTGAAAGGGGCCCGGCACATAGCCGCGCTGCGCCAGAATCCGGTCGTAGACGGCGCGGGCGTCGGCCGGAAGGTTGTCCGGGTCGAAGGGCCGGAAGCGTTCCGACATCGCGTTAGGCCTCGTAGGTGTTTGACAGGGTGCCGATGCCGTCGATGATCACATCGATGGTCGCACCCGGCTTCATCGGCAACGCGCCCGGCCCCGTGCCGCAGGCGATCAAATCGCCCGGCTCCAGGGTCATCGACTGGGACAGTTTGGCGACGATCTCGGCAGGCTGCATGAACAGGTCCGCCACCGCGTAGTTCTGGCGCTCGCGGCCGTTGAGCTCGGCACGGATCGCGCTGCCGGAGATATCCGTGTCGGTGACGATCGCCGGCCCGAACGCGCCGAACGTGTCGAAGCCCTTGGCGCGCGCCCACTGGGGAAACGAAGGGTCGGCGTCGAGCAGCTGCATCGCCGTCACGTCGTTGACGCAGGTGTAGCCGAAGATCGCTTCAGCCGCCGCGGCCTCGCCGGCGTTGCTGACGGCCTTCCCGATGACGATGCCCAGCTCGGCCTCATAGATCACCCGACCATCATAGGCGGCGGGTTTGCGAATGACGCCGCCCGGCGCGAGATAGGTCGTCGACGGCTTCAGGAAGAACAAAGGGTATTCCGGCTGATCCAGCCCCTGCTTCTCGGCTGCCGAACGTGAATTGTTCCACAGGGCGATAAACTTGCCGGGCACGCAGGGTGTCAGCAACGCTACCGCTTCGCGCGCGAGTGTTTCGCCCGTCGCCATCGACTCGGCGAACATGTCGCCGTCATGGACCGCGATGGAATCGCCCTCCAGCGTGCCGATGCCCGTCACGCCATCCGTTTCAAACCGCACCCAATTGCTCACGTCACAAACTCCCCCGCTTTAATCGTCCAAACTTGATAACCCGTCCGGGCATGTTTTTCGAGTGCCAGAGATTTTCCAGCCGGGACTTTCCAGTCGCCCTTGCCCGCCGCGCAAACTTCGCTACCCTCGCCACCAACGAACGTACTTTTGGGGGAGCGTGGCATGGCCGAACGGGTCGCGGCAGAACGGATCGTCGATTGCCTGATCGAGGCGGGGACCGAACATTTCTTCGGCCTGCCCGGCGGCGCGACGATGGACATCTACCGCGCACTCCACGACCGCCAGGACAAAATCCGGGCCATCGTGCCCCGCGACGAGCAGACCGCGTCCTGCATGGCCGACATGTACGGCAAACTGACGGGCAAGCCGGGCGTATTCGCCGGTCAGGGCGGATTCACCGGCTCAACCGGCATGTTCGGCGTGATCGAGGCATTCCTGGCCTCGTCCCCGATGCTCGTCCTGACGGAGCTGTCGGACCACAACGAGTTCGTCATGCATGGCCCGATCCAGTCGGGTGCAGGCCATTACGGCTCGTTCGACCTCGCAGGCATGTTCAAGTCGGCGACCAAATACACGGCGGTCGCGCACACTGCGCGCGAGGCGGTGATGAGCGTACAGCTCGCCTACAAGCACGCGATCACCGGCCGCCCCGGCCCCACTGCCTGCCTGTTCCGCGCCAACACGTTGCGCGATCCGGTTGCGGACAACGCCCTGCCGGAGATCCACGACACCAACCGCCTGCTGAACGTCAGCAAGTCCGTGCCGCCCACCGCCGCCATCGACGCCGCGCTGGATGTGCTTGCCGCCGCCAAGGTGCCGGTCATCGTCGCGGGCAACGGCGTGCGCATCTCCCATGCGTCGGAGACGCTCGCGGCCCTGGCCGATTTGCTCGGCGCACCGGTGGTCACCTCGGTCCTCGGCAAGAGCGCCATCGCCGAGACCCACGACATGGCCGCCGGCCCGATGGGTTACACCGGCCTGCCGCTGGCCAACGAGATCGTCGGCATGGCGGACACAATCCTGGTGGTCGGCTGCCGCCTGAAGCCCCAGGACACCTGCTTCGAGCACCCGCAGATGTTCGACCCGAACCGCCAGCGGATCGTCCAGATCGATATCGAGCCGCGCAACGCTTCCTGGACCATCCCGGCCGAGGTCGCGCTCGCGGGCGACGCCGACGAGACCCTGCAACTTCTGCTCGCGGGGCTCGAAGGTCGCATCGACACACCCACAGCCTCCGCCCGAAGGAAGGCCCTGACCGACCTGAAGGCGGCGCGTAAGTTCTTCGCCGACCCCATGCTTGCTTCCGCCAACGTCCCGATCGCGCCCCAGCGGCTGGTCGCGGAGATCCATGCCGCAGTCCCGGCCGAGGCAGTCGTCTGCACGGATGCCGGCAGCAACAGGCACTGGATGAATCATTTTTTCCAGACCCGGCGTCCCAACAGCTATTTCGGCTCCGGCGGCCTGGGCGGCGTCAGCTGGTCCTTGCCCGCAGCGCTGTGCGCCAAGATCCTCGACCCCACGCGTCCGGCAATCGGTATCTGCAGCGACGGCGGTTTTGCCATGCAGATGCATGTGCTGCTGACGGCTGTGCAATACGGCGCCAACCCTGTCTATGTGGTGATGAACAATTCCCGCCTCGGCATGACCGCCGAAGGCATGGGCAACCAGTCCCACGGCAACGACTTTCCCGACACCGACTATGCCGCCATCGCGCGGGCTTGCGGTGCCTGGGCCGAGCGCATCGAGAATCCTGCGGACATTGGTGATGCCCTCCGCGCGGGCCTGGCCCAGGACAAGCCCGCGGTGATCGATGTGATCATCGACAGGTCCGAAAGCATGCGCCAGGCGATTTACTCGCCCCTCGCCATCGAAGCTGCGCGTGGCATGCGGCCAGAATAGCAACCCTTTCAGCCCGCTCACATTCTGAGCCACGGCAACGCCGCGCTTGTCCGTTTCAAAATCTGCGTTAACATCGCGCCACAGGTTCGGAAAAACGTACGAGGCACGACATGTCGAACGCAGAAATTGTCATCCCCGAAGAATTCGCCGATGAGGAAATTCCCATCCTCGATTTCGGCCCATACCTCGCGGGCGAAGACGGCGCGCTGGAAGAACTCGCCGCCGAACTGCGCCACGCTCAGGAAAATGTCGGCTTCTACTTCGCCATCAACCACAATGTGCCGCATCCACTGATCGAACGGACCCACAAAAATCTCATCCGCTTCTTCGACCTGCCGGACACCGAAAAGCGCAAGCACGAGAACTATGTCCCGCCGGGATCGACGATCTATGTCTCGTCCACGGTAAACGAGAACACCAAGCCCGATCTCAACGAGATGCTGCGCATCGTGCGCGAGCGCCCGGCCGATCATCCCGGGGTCGAGGCGAACCTGATCCCCTATTTCGGTCCGAACCAGTGGCCCGACGAGGCATTGCTGCCCGGCTGGAAGGCCGAGATGCTCGAATATTACGGCGAGATGGAGACCCTCGGTCACGCGTTGCTGCCGCTGTATGCCCGCGCGCTCGACCTGCCGGCGGATTATTTCGACGGCCTGTTCGATGATCCGCTATGGACGACCCGCAACCAGCATTATCCGGCGGTCGACGGCGAGGAGAATCAGTTCGGGATCGCGCCGCATCGCGATCACGGCTTCATCACCCTACTGCCCGTCACCGACACGCCCGGCCTGCAGATCCAGACCCAATCGGGTCGCTGGCTGCCGGCCAACACGATCGAGGGCGCGATCATCGTCAATACCGGTGAATTCCTGAACCGCTGGACCAACGGCCGCTTCATGGCGACCCCGCACCGGGTCATTCCGCCGAAGAAGGATCGCTATTCGCTGGCCTTCTTCTTCAGCCCGTCCTGGGACACGCTCGCGGATCCGATGCCGACCTGCGTCAGCCCGGACAACCCGCCGAAATACAAGCCGGTGCGCTTCCTGGATTACCGCGACTGGTATGTGAACCAGAACTATCTCGACGAGATCGGGAAGTCACAGCCTGAACCGCCGACACCCGAAGAGAGCAGATTCGACTTTTAGGGATTCACGCGCGGGCCGGATCGCGGTCTACCGTTAAAGGATCGGCGACAGCCAGCCGAGGATCAGTCCGTACCAAAGGTGCAGGATCAGGGATGTGAGCCATCCCATCTTGTGCCCTTTCATGCCGAAGAAACCGTCGCGCAGGAAAAACGGTACAAAGATCAACATCGCGCCGAAATAGAGAATGACGGCATAGATAATGCCGCGCATCCATAATTCGCCCGGCAGATACTGGGCGAACACGGTCGCATAGAGGAACGCGAAGGCGATACCGTTCATCATAATGATGAAGATGCCCCAGCCGTAGGGGGCCGGACCCTCGAACGAATCTCCAAATGTGAGCTGCGTCATCCCGCGCGGCAGATCGATCCGCGGCAGGCCAAATCGCTCGGCCCAAAGCGCCGAGACGATCAGCATGTAGGTCGCGAGAATTCCCACCAGCGACACGTGAACGAAAAATTCCAGATCCATCTCTCTACCCCCAGATATCTTCGGCCCATCCTACCGTATGCTGCGCTGCGTCGCACCGGCGGAAGGCCGATGATTTACAGGATCGGCGACAACCAGCCGACGAACAGCCCGTAGATCAGGTGAATGACCAGCGCGGTCAGCCAGCCCATGGGGTGCCCTTTGGAGCCGAAGAACCCGTCCTTCAGGAAGAACGGCACAAAGATGAACATCGCGCCGAGATACAGAATTCCGCCGAAGATCAGCCCCTTGATATAGGGTTCGCCCGGCAGATACTGGGCAATCACGGTGGCATAGAGCAGCGCAAAGGCGATTCCGTTCACATGGATGACGGCGATGCCCCAACCATAGGGCGCGGGGCCCTCGAACGAATCGCCAAAGGTAAGCTGGGTCATGCCGCGCGGCAGATCGATCCGCGGCAGGCCATATCGGTCCGCCCACAGCGCGCCAACAAGATGCATATAGGTCGCCAGCATGCCCACCAGCGACACGTGAATGAAGAATTCCAGATCCATCGTCCCCTCCCAGAATAACGCGTGTTAATTTTCCCCGGTTCATGACCCGGTTTCCAAGCACTATATTCAGACCGTACACGCCGCATCTGCGTCGTGAAGAGTAAATCCGGTGCTTTTCGCGGACCGGTAACCCCGACAGCGAGAGTTTCATTGGCCACTAAAAGCACAAGCACGAAGACCCCGGTTCTGATCGTTGGCGGCGGCATGGTGGGGCTCTCTCTGGCCGTCGAACTCGGCAGCCGCGATGTCCCCTGCATTCTGATCAGCGAAGAAGAGACGACCGCCACCCACCCGCAGGGCAATTCGCTCAACTCCCGGACGATGGAACACTATCGCCGCCTGGGATTGTCCGAAGAGATCCGCACGGCAGGTTTGCCGACCGACCATGCCACGGATGTCGTCTATGCGACCCGATTTGCGGGCTGGGAACTGGCGCGTCTGCCGATGCCGTCGACCGCGGAGAAACTCGCTGACCCGGTCCAGACCGCGCAAACGCCCGAGCCCATTCACCGCGCGAATTTCTTCTTCATCGAACCCATCCTCAAGGCCCGGGTGGACACGCTGCCGTCAGTCGACGTGCGCTTCGGGCATCGCCTGATCGAGTTCGCGCAGGACGCAGATGGTGTAGCAGCGACAGTCGAGCGCGTTGCAGACGGGGAGCGACTGGGAATCAGCTGTGACTGGCTGATCGGTTGTGACGGCGCCCGTTCGACAGTTCGTCAGTCCCTCGGGATCGGCTATGCCGGCAAGGGTGGCGAGGACGAAACTTTCATGCGCGGCCGCATGCTATCCACCTATGTGGATGCGCCGGCCCTCGCGAAAACAATGAAATTCGAGCCCGGCTGGCACTACTGGACAATCAACGAGGACGACCGCGCGAGCGTTGCGACGCTCGACGCCAAGGGAAAGTACGTGGTCCTGACGCGCATGCCACCGGACGAGGACGAAACCACGGTCGACGCCGCGGCGGCTTTCCTGGGATGCGTCGGTGCGGATATTCCCGTCGAGGTGTTGTCGGTCAAATCCTGGATGGCCGGGCTGGCGCTCGTCGCAGACCGCTATCAGGACGGCCGGGTTCTGATGGCCGGCGACTCAGTCCACCTGTTCACGCCCACGGGCGGGTTTGGCATGAACACAGGCGTCGACGATACGGCCAATCTCGGCTGGAAACTCGCAGCCGTGGTTCAGGGCTGGGCGCCGCCATCCCTTCTGGACTCTTACGAGGCCGAGAGGCGGCCCATCGGCATTCGCAACACGACCATGTCGCACCAGTTTGCAAGTGCGGTCGCCGGGCTCGAAATCCCCCCAACCCTCGAAGACGATACGCCGGAGGGAACGGCCGAACGCGAACGCATCGGCGCGCATCTCGCGACGTTCACGGAGGAATTTCGTTCGCTCGGCATCCAGCTCGGCGCGCGATATGACGGATCAGGCCTGATTGCGCACGACGGATCCGAGGCACCTGCGGACTCACCCTTCGAGTATGTCCCCAGCGCGGTCCCCGGCGGGCGAGCGCCCCATGTCTGGCTGGGGCCAAACGACGCCCTGTTCGACAGATGCAGCCTGAACTTCACGCTGCTGCGGCTCTCGGAGATCCCGCCCGACGTCAGCGCTTTGACCGACGCGGCAGTGGCGCGAAAAATTCCCCATGCGGTCGTCGATATCGCTTCGCAGGACGTGCGCGACGCCTACGGTGTCGATCTGGTGTTGCTACGTCCTGACCACCACATTGCCTGGCGCGGCAACGCCGCCCCCGATACACCAGACAGACTCTGGGCACAGGTCACGGGAGACAGCTGACCTGCAACTGGCTCATCCGGTTGATCTCGATCATCCCGAACACACAAACATCATGTCAGGCTCGCACCTAACAACCGGCAACCGGAGTGAGACGATATGACGGACAAATCTCAGGAATGCCTCGTGGTCGGCGTTTTCGACAATGTGGACACCTTCACAACCGCAATCGAAAAACTCGTCAAAGGCGGCCATCGCCGCAACGACATCAGCATTCTGGGCGACCATCAGGCGATCATCGATCACTTCGGCACACTACCGAAATCCGGTGAACTTGCAGACCGGATGGATACGCCGCGCGACAGTCTCGAATCTCACGAATATCTGAAAGACATGATTGATTTTCTGTCCGACAGCCTGGCCGTCGTCGCCCAAATAGGGACAGCGGCAGCCGCGTTCGCCGTTGGCGGACCGATCGGCGTTTCGACCGGCGCTGCCGCCGAGACCGAGGACAATCTGGGAGGGTTCCTGAGCCGCATCAGCGACGAGCATTGGCACCATCGGCTGGAGCAAAGCGCCCATGACGGCGGCATTATTTGCTGGGTGCGTGCCGAAGGTGAAAACGCGGCAAAAAAGGCCGAAGCCGTCCTGGCGCAGTCCGGTGCGAATCACATCCACCGAACCGCCCCCCTCCCGCCGACGGTCTGGCCGATCGACTGACGGCGACGACGCGCCCAAAACCGGAAAACCCCCAAGAAAACAGATCGGTCGCCCTTGCTTTGCGCGTGGTCGCGCATCAGGCTACGCAGCAATTAAATAGACGTTCAAAGGGGGAAGAAACATGCTTCATGAACTGCGCACATATACCGCGAGCGCTGGCGCCGTACCGGACATTCTCAAGGTCAACGAAGAGGTCGGCCGAAAGGCACGCGGCAATGACTACGGAGTCCTGGAGGGCTACTGGTTCACGGAAATCGGGCCATTGAACCAGGTCATGCATCTGTGGCGCTACGACAGTTTTGAGGAGCGCGCGCGCCTGCGTGCGGAACTCGGCAAGAATGAAGACTGGACGAAGAAGTACGTCCCGACCTTGCGCCCCCTACTGGTCAATCAAACGACGCGTTTCCTGAATCCGGCCAAGGATCTGGTGGCCCCGGAAACCGAAGGCAATTTCTACGAATTCCGCAACTATCGCCTGAAGCCCGGCAAGGCCGTACCGTGGATGAAGCGCTTCATCGATGTCATGCCGGTGCGTGAGAAATATTCGAAAAATGTATGCGCCTGGATCACCGAGGGGCCGAACCCCAACGAGGTCTGCCATCTCTGGGCCTATGCGAGTCTCGAACAGCGCATGGAAGCGCGCAACGGTATCGCGAAGGAATCTGCTTGGCAGGAGTTTGCAGCCGCCGGGCGCGAAGACCTTGAGGAGATGCATTCGACGATGCTCTTCCCGGCGGGCTTCTCGCCGCTGAAATAAGCGGAACTCACGCTTCCGGCGGGATGATCTCCTGAATGCATATCTGGTCAACAAGATGTGCGCGCCCGATGTCGTCCAGATGCGCGCGCTTATGTTCGTTGGCCAGGGCTGCACCGACGCCCTGAGTCATGGCCATGATCACGGAACGATCACCCATGTCGAGCCAGTAGCCTCGGCGTACCAGCTTGCCGTCCGCGTCACGCGCGAACGGGTCGTCTGGATTCATGCCCAGGTCGGGGCTGTAGAAATCAGACATTTTGGATGCTCATACGGTTACGGGCGCACATCGTGACGGCGGATGTTGTGACACAGTTCGCCCGCAACCGTTAGAGTTACTTCTTAGGCGTGGCCTGAATGGCGAGCGTCTGCACGGCGATCTTGCCGCCTTCGATCACGTAGGTGTCGGACCCCAGTTCATAGACATTGTCCGCCGTATCGGCCGACCAGACGATGTAGCCGACATTGTTGGCCGTCGACAGGATCTTGAGGTCGAAACTGGCGCCGGGCTTGGCAAACTCGGCAAACAACCCGGTGAACAATCCCTGGATTGCCTCCAAGCCGCGCAACTCACCGCCCTGCGTCACGATTACCGAAGTCTCGGTGTAGTCAGCCAACGTTTCTTTCATGTCGCCCGCACCAAATGATGCCAAATGGTGCTCGACGATCGCTTTCGTCTCGGCGTCACCGGCCCATGCCGACCCGAGCGGTGCGACCATGAGAGCAGTTGCGACAACCGGATAAGCGAAAATGTGTTTGATGGTTTTCATAGTGTTCCCCAGAATTTTTGCTGTATCGAAATGCAGTGATACCACTATGCCCCGGTTCTTTTGCCGCCAGCGCTCACAATTTCGTCGACCGAAAGCGCCGTTCCGCTTCGGCCAGTCAGACGGAACCAAGTCGACACCCGCCGGTAATTGTCTGAGCGTGCCCGGATCGTCAAACTGCTGCGCTTGAAACGACGAATGAACAACGCGATGCATCTGGAAATCATGCCGATCATTCTGCGAAGCTGCGCCATCGCATGCGCAATCCTGCTGAGTGCCAGCGCGGCGGCCGCACAGGAAAACAGGACGGTGGACGGGAAGGAACTCGGCACGTCCAACTGGCACGCAATCACGTTGGGCGACAGCGAATTTCAGGGCAGCCGCGATGCGGGAGATTTTCTGATCCAGCGCAATGAACTGCCCGACCGCATTCAGGAATCCTGGCGTCATCCCGACAATGCGCAGCACGGACCCCTCGTGACCATGTTCTACGAGCGCCTGGTCGACAATTTCTTCGCCGCTGAGTTGTTCGAAGCGGATTTCCGCCGCGTGTTCAACTCGGCATTCGCATCACGCGGTGTCGACCTCGACGATGCGCGCGTCGTGAATCTCGAAGACAGGGCCAAGGCCGCGTTCATCTCATACGCCGCGACGCACTGTGTTTTCGTCATGCGGGTCTTCGGCCCCATTGTTGGGCGCTCCGGGGTATCGAATGGCGACCGGAACGCGCGGTTGTTCGTGTGTCAGCGCGGCGATCCGGACGACGGGTTCCTGCGTGACACAGCCTTGTCGATGCTGTCCGACCTCCGACAGGACGGCCGGGGCATTGGCATTCCCGACCGCACGGCCCCGGTCCTGCCGGCGTTGCCAGAGTTGATCAACAGGCTCTTTACCGCTGAAGAAGCCGCGTGACTGCACAAACTCTCTGATTTCGCACCGCCACGCCGATACGCTAATGTTCCGGCAACAAGGGGACGGAGAAGCACAATGAAAACAGTCGATCTCAACACCACAGACATGTCCAACCGCATCGCCCGGTTCAAGGACCTCAAGCCCTACAAGCAATCGATCATGGAAGGCACCGGGATTCCGGCGGAAGCCGTGGAGATCGTGTCGGCGAAGTCGGTCTATCCGATCATGTCGCCCGAGGGCTGGGAAGGCCGCTCCAAGGTCGCGCCGGTGAAGGGCATGAACGGTTTGACCGTAACCATCGCCGAGTGCCCGCCGGGCAACCATCCGGGCCTGCACAGCCATTCTCACACGGTCGAGAACTTCTTCTGCCTGAACGGAAAATTCCGTGTTTCCTGGGGCGAGGACGGCGAGAACTCCATCGAGTTGGAACCGCTCGACTTCATCTCGGTGCCGGCCGGTGTTTATCGCGACTTCAACAACATCTCCGATGAGACCGCACGCCTGCTGGTGATGATCCAGTCCGTCGAGGGTGACGTCAAAGACGAGGTCGTCTTCCATCCCCATGTCGGCCAGGAAATCCTCGAAAAGTTTGGCGAAGACACGCTTGCCGCGTTGGACAAGGTCGGTTTCCGCATGGCGGACCGCGTCGCCGCTGAGTAACCTGGCTCGAATAGCCTCCGCTATTCGACAATCTCGGCCTTCAGCATGAGCTCACCGAACCCGGGAACGGCATCGGTGATGCCCATCCGGCGCAACGCATACCAGTAGGTTGCCAGGTTGACCGAGATGACCGGCTTCTTGAAGCGATCTTCCAGTTCGGCGATCAACGGCACGATGCCGAGCGACCCGCCGACATGCAGCAGCGTGTCGATATCGGGGCCGTCGACCTCCTCGAAGGCCTCGATGACCCGCTCCATCGGCACGTTCACCGCGTTTTCCGGCTTGTCGACCAACAGCGCCGTCGCTGCTGCGACGTCGAAGCCGAGTGCGGTGTAGTAGTCGACCGCACTCTTGGAATTCTCGACCGACAGGGGCGACATCATCCCGAACCGCTTCGCGCCCATCGTGCGCAGCGCCGCGATGACGGCGTCCGTCGCCAGCACGAAGGGCTTGCCGTCGGCCCGCGCGGCGAATTCGCCCGTGTACCATTCCTGCTTCTCGAGCGACCAGTCCCGCATCTCGAGGGAATTGCCGCCGACAATCATGTCGGGCCAGCACTTCAGCGTTTGCGGCACCACATCGAGTACGGCCTCGCCGACCGTGTCCGGGCTCGTGATGTTGAACCGGTACATCTGATTGCTGACGCCCTCGGGGCGCATCATCTCGTACTCGGGCTGCATGTTGGAGTTCTGCACGGGGATCAGGACGGCGACAACGCCGCGTGGGCCAAAGCGATCGGGCATGGGTGTAACTCTCTTGGGTGCTGGGTGGAATTATTCGGTGACGTCGGTGCGCATCAGAAGCTGGCCGAAACCGGGCATCGGATCCGTCATGCCGATCTTGCGCAGCGCATACCAGTATGTCGCGGCATTCACGGAGACGAGCGGCTTGCCGAAACGGGCCTCGATCGCCTCGATATGCGAGACGATACCGAGCCCGCCGCCGACATGCAGCAGCGTGTCCACATCGTCCGTATTGATGCGTTCGAAGGCGGCGATCGCATCGTCGGCCGTCATGTTGATGAGGTCCTCGGACTTCTCGACCATCAGCGAGGTGCCGTAAGGCATCTCGAAGCCCTGATCCGTGTAGTAACTTTTGACGCGCTCGGAGTGTTCCGGCGACATGGGCGAGAGCACGGCGATCCGCCTGGCGCCGATCGTCCGCAATGCCGCAGCCGTGGCATCGGTGGCCAGGACCACGGGCACCCCGTTGGCGCGCCCCTCGAAGGCAGTCCGGTATTCGGCCTGCTGCGCGTTCGACCAGGCCCCCATCTCAAGTGAATTGCCGCCGATGATTACATCCGGCCAGCACAGCAACGTGTCGGGAACCACGCGAAGAACCGCCTCCGGTGCTTTGTCATGCGCCGAAATATCGAACCGGTACATCTGGTTGCTGATGCCCTCGGGGCGCATCAGCGCGTACTCGGGCTGCATATTGGCGTTCTGCACAGGAATCAGGACGGCGACGACACCGCGGGGTCCGAAACGATCAGGCACAAACGCTCTCCTCGACCTTGAATGCCGGAGAAACTAGCCGCTTCGAAATTCTTACAGAAGGTCAGTTTCATTCACGACGCTTGTGACACAAGCGTCGACTACGGCTCAGACGGGAAGACCGGTGGCGTGCGATGAGGTGATCTTGATCGACCAACCATCGGGACCAGGCACGTAAAACGAGCTGTGCACGGAACCGGTCGTGATCTTCGAGGGTTTGAGCTTCTGCTTCTTGCAGAACTCACGCATAATTTTGACGTCATCGACCATCAAATCGACGGGCGCGACCTCCCCTTCCGTGATCTTCTTCCGGGACTTGTTCAGGATCAAATGCGTGCCCCCACGCAATTCCAGAACGGCGAACTTCGGGGTCTCGAAGACAGGCCGCAGGCCCAGCACCTGCATGAACTCGCTCGCGCGCGGCACATCCTTCACATGCAGCGAGACATGCCCCACCGCGACCGGGGGACGTTCATCTGATTTCTTTTTCGCTTTCGTCTTTGCTTTCTGCGGCATTCGATACTCTCCAGACATGTGCGGCGCGGTTGCAGGTGACATATATCCAATCGCGCGCAGATCAACCGTTGCGGCTATGATTGCGCACAACAACGGGAAGCGAAACCATGAGCTTTGACGACATTCTGTATGAAACCACTGACGGCGTCGCGACCATCACCATCAATCGGCCCGACAAGCTCAACGCGTTCAGCGGACATACGATCGAGGAAATGATCGAGGCCCTGCAGGACGCAGGCTGGGACAAGTCGATCGGCGTCATTGTCATCACGGGCGCGGGGGATCGCGCCTTCTCGTCGGGCGGCGACCAGTCGATTGAGAACAAGGACACCGAGGGTTACGGCAGTCGCCGGGGCACCACCGGAATTCCGATCGAGGAGTTCCAGGGCCTGATCCGCGAAGTACCGAAGCCCGTGATCGCAAAGGTTCGCGGGTATGCCATCGGCGGCGGGAACGTCATCGCCACCGTATGCGATCTGACGATCGCCGGGGAAAGCGCCATATTCGGCCAGGTCGGGCCGAGCATGGGCTCAGTCGATCCCGGCTTCGGCACCGCCTATCTGGCGCGGGTCGTGGGCGAAAAAAAGGCGCGCGAAATCTGGTACATGTGCCGGCAATACACCGCGCGCGAAGCCCTGGAGATGGGGCTGGCGAACGCGGTCGTCCCGGACAAGGATCTGGACGAGGAGGTGGCGCGCTGGTGTGCCGACCTGATGGATAAGAGCCCGACCGCCCTGTCCATCGCCAAACGCTCATTCAACGCCGACACCGACCACATCAAGGGGATCGGCGCCATGGGATTCGAAGCGCTGAAGTTGTATTACGCCACCGAGGAATCCAAGGAAGGCGGCCGGGCGTTTCAGGAACGCCGCAAGCCGGAATTCCGCAAATACGTCAAGTAGGTCACAAGTAGGCCACGAGTGGGCTACGCCAAGCGAACGGGAATATGGAACAGGACGCAAAGATATACATCGCGGGACATCGTGGGCTGGTCGGCCAGGCGCTGGTCCGACAGCTCAACGCCCGGGGCCACACGAACATCGTGACCCGGACGAGCCAGGAACTCGACCTGACCGAACAGGCCGCCGTGCGCGAGTTCTTCGACGCGGAAAAACCGGACTATGTGCTCGATGCGGCGGCGATCGTCGGCGGGATCATGGCGAACGACCTGTATCCGGCCGACTTCATCGCCGGCAATCTGAAGATCCAGACGAACCTGATCGACACCGCCTATCGCGCGGGTGCCAAGAAGATGCTGTTTCTCGGTTCGACCTGCATCATGCCCCACGACGCGCCCCAGCCGATGAAGGAAGAGTACATGCTGACCGGGCCGCTGGAGGAAACCAACCAGTGGTACGCCGTGGCCAAGATCGCGGGGATCAAGATGTGCCAGGCCTATCGCCGACAGTACGGGTTCGACGCGATCAGCGTACAGCCGACCAATCTCTTCGGGATCGGCGACAATTTCGACTATGAGACATCCCATATGGCCCCGGCGATGATCCGCCGGATGCACGAAGCAAAGCTCTCGGGCGCGGACAACGTGGTGATCTGGGGCACCGGAACACCGAAGCGCGAGATCATGTTCGTCGACGACATGGCCGATGCGTGCGTTTATCTGATGAACAATTATTCGGACGAGCCGTTCGTCAACATCGGCACCGGCGAGGATATTTCCATCGCCGACTTCGCGACCCTTGTCGCAGACGTGGTCGGATACAGCGGGTCATTCTCCTATGACAGCTCGCGACCGGACGGCACGCCACGCAAGCTGGTCGATGTGTCCCGGCTGACCGAGCTTGGATGGCAGTCGAAAATTAGCCTGCGCGAAGGGGTCGAGCGCACCTATGCCTGGTACCTCGATAACGAGGAGAGCCTCCGGACCCTCAGCGCCGAGAATCTGGCCCGAAAATAGACCCCGAAACGGGTCTCGTCAGGACGCCGCGCCGCCCACACCCGTCGGGCAGTATGCTGCGCCGAGGACCGGGCCGACCTTGCCGTCCTGCACCAGCACCGCGCAGCTTTGGCCATCCTCCAGCGTGAGATCCGACACATCGATGGCGGTTGTCCTGCCGTCCCATTTGCCGATATGGCGTGTACTGCGGACGATGTTGTGGCTGGTCAGCGTCTTGCCATGGTTCTCGCCACGCACCACCTGCGTGGTCACCTCACGGATGAATGTCACGAGCCAGACATCTGCTTTTGCGTCCGCGACGTCGCCCACCGAAACGGTCACACCGCCGTTTTCGGCGGCCGTCACTTCAACGGCGACACGCGGCGCATCGTCCTTGCGGGCCTTGGAGATCAGGTTTTGCACTTCCCGGCGGCGCGACCCGACGGCCTCAGTGCGTCCATCGATCACCATCTGGGGCGTGTAGACACTGCGGGTGTCGCGAATTTCTGCGTTGTAGGCACGCTGCCGCGCGGTCATTTCCGGGGTCGAGAACGCGTCCTTCCAGCGCCCGTGACGGCCATAGTTCAGGGTGTCCCAGTAATCGACGTGATACTCCAGCGCGAGGATGTTCTTCTCCCCCGAGAGCTCACCCAGATAGGCCTCCGCCGGCGGGCAGGAGTAGCAACTCTGCGACGTGAACAACTCGACCACGGTGAGCGGCTCACTGTCGGCAAAAGCGCTGCCATGTGCGTGCATGGTTCCGGCCAGGGCCAGACCTGCAACGGCGAATCGAACTGCTCTCATCTTGTCTCTCCACGTGTTGAGGATGTCGAACACACATCCACGTTAACAGTGTCGGGGCGGGTTTATTCCCCAACTCACACAAGATTGAGTCACTTAGTGCATTTTGGTTCACGTTTCTGTGAAGAGTGTCGATTTCCGATGGTAATCCAGTGGCTTACGCGGTCACGTGGCGTTGCTGTTACGGTCCACGACCGGGTGACGGCGTCACGTTTATGGGGAATTGGGAGATATATATGTTCACCATTCGCAAATACACCAAGCTCGGCCTGATCGCCGGCGCCGCCCTGGCCCTTGCCGTTGCATTCGGGACAGTCGGCAGCAGTAATGTTTCGGCCGACGACCACGGCGACCGCAATGCCGCGATGAAGTCGCTCGGCGGCGCAATGAAAGCGCTTGGCGGCGCCGTTGCCGCCGGCAACGCGTCGGCAGCGCAAGCGGCCGCAGCAAAAATCAGCGAAACTGCCGCCGAAATTCCGGGCATGTTTAAGGACGGCAAGGCAGCCCATCGCTCGAAGCCTGAAATCTGGACGAACTTCGGCGATTTCTACGCCAAGGCGAATAACCTCAAAATCGCCGCTGACGGCGTTGCTGCTGACGCAGCGGCCGGCAAGCTCGGTTCGGATCCGAAGGCCGTCGTCGGCAAGATCGGCGCGACCTGTGGCGCATGCCACAAGGTGTACCGGGGTCCCAAAGTCTAAAACTATTCAGTCAGACCTGAATGGGAAATCGCTCGGCTCTGCCGGGCGATTTTTTTTGCTAGGATCGATCCATGAAAACGATGATCAAAACACTGACCTTTCTCATTCCTCTCCTGGCCGCCGTCTCGGCCATCGTTCCGGCTGCTGCCCAGACCGGGGATGCCGCGCGCGGCGAATACGTGCTGAACATGGCCGGCTGCGTCGCCTGCCACACCGTCGCGAAGGACGGGGAATTTCTGGCCGGGGGCCGAGAACTGAAGACCGATTTCGGCTCGTTCTTTACCCCCAACATCACGCCCGATCGCGAGACGGGAATCGGTGACTGGAACGACGAGGATTTCGTGCGCGCACTGCGTGAGGGCAAGTCACCGACCGGCGGTCACTATTATCCGACCTTCCCCTACACCTCCTACGCGCGCATGACCGAGCAGGACATGCTCGACCTCAAGGCCTATCTCGACACCGTACCCGCGGTGCGCAATCCCGTGCCCGATCACGACCTGCCCTTCCCCTTCGGCATTCGCGCCAGCATGTTCGGCTGGAAGCTGCTGTTCTTCGACGACACGCCCTTCGCGCCGGACCCCAACCAGAGCGCGGCATGGAACCGCGGCGCCTATATCGTCAACGGGCCTGGCCATTGCGGCGAATGTCATACGCCGCGCAACCTCCTCGGCGTGGTCGATTCCGACCGCCCGCTCGCCGGCAATGCGAACGGCCCCGACGGGGACGCCGTGCCCAACATCACGCCCGGCCCCGGCGGCATCGGTGACTGGAGTGCGGATGACATCGTTTCATTTCTGGAGATCGGCATCACGCCCGACAGCGATTTCGTCGGCGGTGCCATGACCGATGTCGTCCAGGAAAGCACGAGCAAGCTGACGGCAGATGACCTAAAAGCCATCGCAACCTATCTGACCTCCTTGCCGCCGATCGCCGACGCGCGATAAACCGAAACCATCACGAACATCCGTCACAATCATAAAGACACCGGAGAGATACCATGCCCGCCTACTGGCTTGCCCGTTCGACCATCAAAGATCCCGTGGAGTACAAGAAGTACACCGACCACATCCCGTCCATCATGGAGAAATACAACGGCCGGGTGATGGCGCGCGGCGGCGAGAACAAGGTCCTTGAGGGCGAGACGCCATATGAGCGCTTCGTGGTCATCGAGTTCGACACGCTGGCCGATGCCGAGGCCTGCTTCAACTCGCCCGAATATGTGGAAGCAGCAAAATTCCGCCGGGTGCCAGGAATTGCCCAGAACGAGCTCGTTATCGTCGACGGTGGCGACGCCACGCCGCGCTAATTTTCGGCTAGTTGGACGAAGCGAACTCCGGGAACAGCCCGGCGAGCCCCGCCGTGCTGGCGGCACATACTCCGCGCTCGGTGATCAGTCCGGTCACCAGCCGGGCCGGCGTCACGTCGAAGGCGGGGTTGGCCGCCGGCGTTCCGTCGGGCGTCAGCTGGACCGCCACGATATCGCCGCCTGCCGTCTTGCCGGAGATGTGTGTCACCTCGTCTGCACCCCGCTCCTCGATCGGGATGTCGCGCACCCCATCGCTGAGTGTCCAGTCGATCGTCGGCGACGGCAGACCGACATAGAACGGCACGTTGTTATCGTGAGCAGCCAGCGCCTTGAGATAGGTGCCGATCTTGTTCGCCACATCGCCCGAGGCGGCGGTGCGGTCCGTGCCAGTGATGCACAGATCTACGCGCCCCTGTTGCATCAGATGGCCGCCGGCGTTGTCCGCAACGACCGCATGCGACACGCCGTGGCGGCCCAGTTCCCACGCGGTCAACGCCGCGCCCTGGTTTCGCGGCCGGGTCTCGTCGGCCCAGACATGCAGGGGAATGCCCAGCTCATGCGCCTTGTAGATCGGCGCCAGCGCCGTGCCCCAGTCCACTGTGGCGAGCCACCCGGCATTGCAGTGGGTCAGGATGTTGACCGGTCCATCACCCGGCGTCGCGTCGAAGGCCGCCTGGATGACCGCCAGCCCGTGATCGCCGATCGCGCTGCAGATCGCCACATCCTCGTCACACACGGCAGCTGCACGTTCGTAGGCGATACCCACCCGGCTATCTTGCGGCTGGTCCTGTAGCCGCGCGCGCATATCATCGAGCGCCCAGCGCAGGTTCACCGCGGTCGGGCGTGTGGCCATCAACGTCGCATGGGCGTGATCGAGCCCCGCATCGGAACTGTCGCCACGCATCGCCAGCGCCATCCCGTAGGCCGCCGTCGCGCCGATCAGCGGGGCGCCGCGCACGAGCATCGCGCGAATGGCGTGTGCCGCATCATCCAGGGACCGCAGACATTCTATTTCGAACCGGTGCGGCAGCTTTGTCTGGTCGATGATTTCGACCGACCAGCCATCGTCGGCCAGCCAGATCGTACGGTAGGGCTTCCCGTTGACCTTCACGCGCCACCTGCCTTGCAAATCCGGAACGTATAGAGGCCTGCGTCTGTATCCTCGTGGGACTCCAGCAGCGCATCACCCGTGGCATCGCAGAAATGCGCAAAGTCCCGGACCGACCCGGGATCGGTCGCGATAATCCGCAGCGTCGCCCCCGCCGCCATCGTCTTGAGCATTTTCTTGGCTTTCAGGACCGGGAGCGGACATTTCAGGCCACTGGTGTCGAGCATAATGTCGTCGTCAGATTGCATTTCTGTCATCACTTCATATTGACCGGTTTTCTAATATACGAATACACTAATCCAATGAACTCCCCAAAGAACTCGCCGATGGATTCCTCAATGGATCCCCCAATGGATCCGGAGGCACTTCAGGAGAAGGCGGGTCAGGCGAGCCGCCTGCTCAAGTCTCTGGCGAACGAACGCCGGCTGCTCATCATGTGCCATCTGAGCCAGGGCGAAAAGTCCGTCGGTGAGCTCGAGCCGCTGGTTGGGTTGAGTCAATCCGCGCTCTCTCAGCATCTCGCGCGCCTTCGCCGTGAACATCTCGTCAAAACCCGCCGGGACGCGCAGACGATATTTTACTCCATCTCCAGCCAAGAGGCGCAGTCTGTCCTCGGCACCCTGTACAATATCTACTGTGCCGACACCGGCAGCGCGCAACCGGATTGACGGGTGGGCGGCCAAAGGATGCAAATCTAATGTCAGACAATCCAGCAGGTCCCCAGGTGGTCATGCTCTCGGCGAATGAGGTGCACGAACGCATCGCCGGTGGCACGGCGTATGTGGTGGATGTGCGCGAACCCCACGAGAATGCCCAGATGCGAATCGCCGGCGCACATCTGGTCCCGCTTTCGAATTTCGACAGCTCACAGATCAACCCGGCTGACGGTCAGGACCTGATCCTGCATTGCCGGATCGGCCAGCGATGCGGCGTCGCTGCGGAACACCTCGTCGCCGAAGGGTATTCGGGGACAATCCATCGTATGACCGGCGGCATCCTCGACTGGATGTCGGCGGATTTTCCTGTCGAAACCGGTTGACCCAGACCCAAGAACACTAGACGGGCCGTCTTGAGCCCTATCGATCACGTTCGGACAACATGACCATTTACCTGCCCATCGCCGAAATGTCGGTCAACGTCTTCCTCATCCTCATGATGGGCGGCGGCGTGGGCTTCCTGTCGGGCTTGTTCGGTGTCGGCGGCGGGTTCCTGATGACGCCATTGCTGATTTTCATCGGCATCACGCCGGCCGTCGCCGTGGCGACCGAGGCCAACCAGATCGTCGCGGCCTCCGTCTCCGGCGTGCTCGCCCATATGCGCCGACGAAACGTCGACTTCAAGATGGGCGCCGTCCTGACCGTCGGCGGTTTCGCCGGATCCAGTCTGGGTGTCATGATTTTCACCTTTCTGCGGGAAATCGGTCAGGTCGATCTGCTGGTCCAGCTGAGCTACGTCCTGTTCCTCGGCATCGTCGGCGCCCTGATGCTCTTCGAGAGCGCCCGGGCGATTTTCCGCATGCGTACCGGCACCGCAACACGCGGCAAACTGCACCAGCACACCTGGCTCCACGGCCTGCCGTTCAAGATGCGGTTCCGGCGTTCGCGGCTGTACATCAGTGCCCTATTGCCGCTCGGGATCGGGTTCTTCGTCGGTATCCTCGCCGCCATCATGGGTGTCGGCGGTGGCTTCCTGATGGTCCCGGCGATGATCTACATCCTGGGCATGCCGACCGCCGTCGTGGTCGGGACATCGCTGTTCCAGATTATCTTCGTCACTGCGAACGTCACCTTTCTTCAGGCGATCAACAATCAGACCGTCGACATCGTGTTGGCACTGCTGCTGCTCACCGGTGCCGTGATCGGCGCGCAGCTGGGCACCAAGGCAAGCGGTCGTCTGCGCGGCGAGGAATTGCGCGGCCTGCTGGCGCTCATGGTGCTCGGGGTCTGCGCCAAGATCGGGTTTGATTTGGTCTCCACGCCGGAAGATCTCTATTCGATCAGTGAAACGCCCGGGTTCGGCCTATGAGCAACCCGCAACCCATGTTCGGCTCTCTGCGTCTGTTTGGTAACGTGCGCGCGGTGCTCGCCGTGGCCGCTGCTTTGGTGTTGTTGCAAATCCCGGCCGACGCCGCACACGACGACGCGCTCGCGATCGATCTCAGCCAGGATCTGATCGGCATCAGCACCGGCTTCAAGGGGGCAGACGTGTTGTTGTTCGGCGCGACGGACGGCGAAGGCGATGTCATCGTGGTGGTGCGCGCGCCGAGCAGCCAGGTGATCGTCCGGCGCAAGGAACGCGTGGCGGGTATCTGGGTGAATGCGTCTGATTTGATCTTCGACGATGCACCCGGCTTTTATCATGTCGCCGCGTCCGCGCCGCTCGAAGACCTTCTGCCGTTGCCGGTCCTCAACGCCAACCAGATAGGCACGGAGCATATCGCGTTCAACCCGCACTTCCTGACATCACTGGACCAGGAAGAAGCGTTCCGCTCGGCGTTGATCCGCAACAAACAACGCAGCCGCCTTTATACCGACGGCCTCCAGGACGTCGAATTTCGCGGCAACCGACTGTTCCGCAGCCGGGTCGCGCTGCCTGCGAACGTTCCCACCGGGGACTATCAAGTGACGGTGTATCAGGTGCGGGGGGGAGAGATTTCGGGCAAATCGGAATCCCTGCTCCAAGTCCGCAAGGTCGGATTCGAGGCGAAGGTGACCGAGTTCGCATTCGAACAGGCGCCCCTGTACGGCATGATCGCCGTCATCATCGCACTGATTGCCGGCTGGTTCGCCGGCTTCGTGTTCCGTAAGGTCTGATGGTCATGTCCGATTCGACCCCCATCAACCGCCCGCAGGAAAGCGACAGGTCCACCGGAGAGCGGGCTGCAATTTTTCTCGTGGTGGTCGACAATTCACCGGAAATGCGGGTCGCCCTGCGCTGGGCCAGTCTGCGCGCGCGGCGCACCGGCGGACGTGTAGGCCTCGTCCGGGTCATTCGTGAATCGGATTTTCAGCACTGGGCGGCGGTCGGGAATTTGATGCAGTTCGAAGCGCGCGAGGAAGCCGAGCAATTGCTGCAGGAACATGCCGCGGAAGTCACCCGCTTGTATGGTGGCATGCCCATTCTGTATCTGCGCGAGGGCGAAACCAAATCCGCCGTGGTCGAACTGGTTCAGGAGGACAAGGATATCCGCATTCTCGTGCTCGCGGCCTCGACTGGCCGGCGCGGTCCTGGTCCCTTGATCAATCATCTCACGAAGAAGGCGATTGGCCAGCTTCGTATCCCCGTCACTATCATCCCCGGCGGGCTGACCGACGAGCAAATCGACACCCTGGTCTGAGTATTTAGCTGATGCCCGACGATATTCGCCCAAACGACCGACATGAAGAGGACGACCGCTACGAAACGGTCGATCAATCGCCCGTCGTTTCCGACGAGGTAAAAACCACCACCTGTTACATGTGCGCCTGCCGTTGCGGCATTAAGGTCCACCTGAAAGACGGCGCGATCCGCTACATCGAGGGCAATCGCGATCACCCGGTCAACAAGGGTGTTCTGTGTGCCAAGGGCTCGGCCGGCATCATGCAGCATTACTCGCCGGCGCGCCTGTCGCAGCCGCTGCGCCGGGTCGGGCCGCGTGGCTCGGGTGAATTCGAGACCATAAGCTGGGACGAGGCCCTCGACACAGCGACCGAATGGCTCGGCGATGTACGCCGCCGCGACCCGCGCAAGCTGGCCTTCTTTACCGGCCGCGACCAGAGCCAGTCGCTGACCGGTTTCTGGGCCAGCCAGTTCGGCACCCCCAACCACGCCGCCCATGGCGGGTTCTGCTCCGTCAATATGGCGGCGGCCGGCATCTACACGATCGGCGGATCGTTCTGGGAGTTCGGTGAGCCGGATTGGGAGAACACCCGCTACTTCATGATGTTCGGCGTGGCCGAGGATCATGATTCGAACCCCATCAAGATGGGGCTGGGGAAGCTCAAGACCAAGGGCCAGGCGAAGTTCACCTCGGTCAATCCGGTCCGCACCGGATATTCCGCGATTGCCGACGAATGGGTCGGCATCCGCCCGGGCACGGACGGCCTGCTGGTCATGGCCCTGATGCACGAGCTCCTGCGTACCGGCAACGTCGATCTCGAATTCCTCGCCCGCTACACAAACGCCCACTGGCTCGTGCGCCGCGCACCGGGCACAGCGGATGACGGCCTCTTCGTCCGCGGTCGCGATGGCAAGCCGCTTGCCTACGACCGCAACACCGATCAAATCGTCGATGCGGCGCGAACGGATATTTCTCCGGCCATGCGCGGGTGTTTTCCCCTGCATGAGGCCGCGCCAGGCGACGGCGGTTCGGATGGAGAGGCGGTTCCCGCGTTTCAGTTGCTCCTCGACCGGTATCTCGACGAACGCTACAGCCCGGATGCGGTTGCCGGACAGACCGGGATCGATGCCGACCGGATTCGCCGGATCGCTGCCGAGTTGGCCCATGCCGCGTTCGAGCAGGAAATCTCACTCGACGTGGAATGGACCGATTGGGCTGGGCGCAAGCACGACAAGATCATCGGACGCCCGGTCTCGATGCATGCCATGCGTGGCATCTCCGCCCACTCCAATGGCTTCCAGACCTGCCGGGCGATCCATCTGCTGCAGATGTTGCTGGGAAGCATCGATTGCCCCGGTGGATTTCGCTACAAGCCGCCCTTCCCGCGCCCGGCACCGCCGGGACCCAAGCCTGCCGGCAAACCGCATCAGGTCTCGCCAGGCTCACCGATGGCCGGACCGCCATTGGGCTTCATCACCAGCCCGGAAGACCTGCTGATCGACGATCAGGGAGAGGCGCTCCGGATCGACAAGGCATTTTCCTGGGATGCGCCGCTGGCGGCCCACGGCATGATGCACATGGTCATCCGTAACGCCTGGGCGGGCGATCCATACCCGATCGATGTCCTGTTTATGTTCATGGCGAACATGAGCTGGAACTCGTCGATGAACACGACCGAAACCATCGAGATGCTCACCGATACCGATCCGGAAACCGGTGAATACAAGATTCCCAAGATCATCTATTCCGACGCTTTTCAATCGGAGATGATCGCCTATGCCGACTTGATCCTGCCCGATACCACTTATCTGGAACGGTGGGACTGCATCAGCCTCCTCGACAGGCCCATCAGCAGCGCCGACGGTCCCGCAGATGCCATCCGCCAACCAGTGATCGCTCCCGATCGCAACGTGCGCCCCTTCCAGGACGTGTTGATCGAACTGGGTGCCCGGCTCGGCCTCCCGGCATTTACAACCGAAACCGGCGCCGCCAAATACCCGGGCGGCTATCCCGACTATCTCGCCCATCACGAACGTGCACCGGGGGTCGGGCCTCTGGCCGGCTGGCGCGGTGAAGACGGAACGTCACATGGCAACGGCGCACCCAACGACAACCAACTCGCAAAGTATGTCGAGAATGGATGTTTCTGGAGCGACGAGTTCGCGCCGGACGAGCGCTACTACAAGCACAGCAACCGCGCCTATCTCGACAAGGCTGCGAAGATGGGCTGGATCGCGTCTGCAGATCCGATTGTGCTGCAGCTCTACAGCGAGCCATTGCAGCGCTTCAAACTCGCCGGCCAGGGGTTTGGCAATGTCGTGCCGCCGGTCCGATATCGTGATCGCATCGCCGAAACGTTCGATCCGCTTCCGATCTGGTACGCCCCGTTTGAGGAATCCCATACCGACCCCCTCGCCTACCCCATCCATGCGCTGACCCAGCGCCCGATGGCCATGTACCACTCATGGGGATCGCAGAATGCCTGGCTCCGCCAGATCCACGGCTGGAACAAGCTCTATATGAACCGCAGTGCGGCCGAGGGTCAGGGACTGGCCGACGGTGACGCCGTCAGGGTCGAAAGCCCCTATGGCAGCATCAAGGCCGTCATCGCGCTGATGGAGGGCTGCAACGGCGACACGGTGTGGACGTGGAACGCGATCGGCAAGAAACGTGGCGCCTGGAACCTGTCAGCCGATGCGCCGGAATCGAACAAGGGCTTCCTGCTCAATCATCTCATTACCGACTTGTTGCCCCCCAAGGACGGGTACCGCTTCTCAAACACCGATCCGATCACGGGTCAGGCAGCATGGTTCGATCTGCGGGTGCGGGTCATCAAGGATGATGACAAAGCCCCACCCCTGGAGGATGCGGTGCCACGCGCGCCGGGTGTTGGCGAAGCCCCCAAGCGATCGCGATTTGGCGCACGTTTTCTGCCGCAATCGAGCTGGCGACGAAACCGCCGAGGTGCGAGCGAATGACCAGTCTTCCGACGTCCACTGACGGGCGCAAGCTCGGCCTGGTGATCGATCTCGACATTTGCGTCGGCTGCCACGCCTGTGCCGTGAACTGCAAGGAATGGAACACGGGCGGACACTCCGCGCCCCTGACCGATGAAAATCCCTACGGCGCCGACCCGGATGGTGTCTGGTTTAACCGGGTGCACAGCTTCGAGGCCGGCGATGGGGCCACCGGACGAACGGTTCACTTCCCGCGCAGCTGCCTGCATTGCGATGAACCGGCCTGCGTGACCGTGTGTCCCACCGGCGCATCCTACAAGCGCGAGAGCGACGGCATCGTCCTGGTCAACGCCGACACCTGCATCGGCTGCAAGCTCTGTTCATGGGCCTGCCCCTATGGCGCGCGCGAATATGACTATGCCGACGGGGTGATGAAGAAATGCACCATGTGCATCGACCGGATCGAAAACCAGAACCTGCCGCCCGAAGACCGACTGCCCGCATGTGTTTCCACTTGCCCGGCTTCCGCCCGCCATTTCGGCGATCTTGGCGACCCCAACTCTGAAGTCAGCCGGCTCGTCGAGGAACGTGGCGGATATGATTTGATGCCCGAAATGGGCATGCAGCCGGTGAACAAATACCTGCCGCCGCGCGCGTCGACCCGCCACGATCTCGACCCGCCGGCACCAGCTCCTGAAACCATCCCAGCGTCAACCGACACCGGCAGCGACTTCCTCAATTGGGTCGACCGCATGCTCTCCCGCTGAACTGATCAACCCCGAAATCCCAGAGCTCAATGAACCCCGCCTATTCCGTCATTTTCTTCACAACCGCCACCGGTGCGGGTTACGGCGCCGTCGTATGGCTCGTGGTGCTCGCATTGCTCGGTATCGTGCCGCTGACCCCCGCACTCGGTGCGTCGGTGTTTATCGTGTCCCTCGCCCTGATCACCGCGGGCCTGCTCTCATCGACCTTCCATCTCGGCCACCCGGAACGGGCCTGGCGGGCGTTGAGCCAATGGCGCTCTTCCTGGCTTTCGCGCGAAGGTGTCGCCGCGCTGGCGACCTACATACCGATCATGGTCTTCGCCGTGGGATCCCTGTTCTTCGGCGCCTATAACAACATCTGGATATGGTTCGGGCTCATCGCCGCGGGTCTATGCCTCGTGACGGTGGGTTGCACGGGAATGATATATGCCAGCCTGCGCGCCATCCCCCGTTGGTCGACCCCGCTGGTCGTGCCGCTCTATATCGCCTTTGCCTTGTCCACGGGCGCTGTCCTTCTGATCGCGATTGCATCGGTGTTCTGGGTGACGCCTGGCGTTCTTGCCTGGTGTGCGGCGGTGATCACGCTCGCGGCCTGGATGCTCAAAATCGTCTATTGGCGGCAGATTGATAACGCAAAGCCGGTCGCGACGGCTGAATCGGCGACGGGCCTCGGGGACATCGGAAAGGTTCGCCTGCTGGAATCACCGCACAGCAGCGAGAACTACGTGATGCGCGAGATGGGCTACACAATCGCACGCAAGCATGCCGCGCGCCTGCGCAAGATCGCCCTCATTCTCGGCGGCATCGCAACCGCCCTGGCCCTGGTCGTCGCAGGCGTCCTGCCGGCGCCCTACGCCACGATCGCCTCGATCGTCGCGCTGTTTGGTGCGGCCACAGGAATTCTAATCGAGCGCTGGCTGTTCTTCGCCGAAGCACGGCACGCCGCCTCGCTATATTACGGCGCATCAGAGGTCTAGAGGCGCGGCATGGCTGAGGTCATCTGTGTCGGCATCGCATTCCTCGATCATGTATTCGAGGGTGATTTCAAACTGGCCGGCGGCGACCTCGCATTCGCGCAAGACTTCAATCAGTACGGCGGAGGAACGGCCGCAACCGCGAGTGTTGCGGTTGTACGTCTGGGTGGTTTCTCGGCCTTCTGGGGACGGCTTGGCGACGACGAAACGGGTCTGCAGGTTCTAGACGGCCTGAAACGGCACGGGGTCCAGACAGAGCAAGTGCGTCTCGTCCCCGGCGCTCAGTCACCGGTCTCTTCCATTCTCGTCAACGCAAACGGCGAACGGCACGAAACCGTGTTTGCGGGACGGGACCTCGACGCTGATGCCAGTTGGCTGCCATTCGGCCGGATCGAGGACACGAGCGCCATACTCGTAGACCCGCGCTGGCCCGAAGCGGCGATGCCCGCACTCCAGAGCGCCTACGATCACCGAATTCCCGCGATCCTGAACGGAGAAGCGGGCCCAGACCCGGTGGCCCGGGAGTTAATCGAGATGGCGAGCCATGTGGTCTTCTCGCGCGCCGGGCTGCTGCAATATGCCGCCGCGGCAGACCTGCCGGCCAGCCTCGAGGCCGTGGCCGCGACGACCGATGCCCGGATCGGAGTCACCGCCGGATGGGACGGTTTTGAATGGCTCGACGAGGACGGTTCCCTGCAACGGGTCGCCGCACTCGAATCGCCAGTGATAGACAAACTCGGCGCCCGGGACGTATTTCTCGGGGCGTTCGCGTTGGCCATCGGCGAGGAAAAGAATCTGCAACTGTCGGCGCAGTTTGCCAACGCCGCCGCAGGATTGAAAAGTTCGAAACCGGGAGGCCGCGGCGCCATCCCGTGCCGTGCCGAAATCTGGGAATGCCTGGACAATCCCGACGCCGACTAGGTAACCCTAGCTGGCGAGCGTCGGCATCCGGATCGGACCTTCGATCGACTGGCTTACAAACTGGCGCACATAGGCATTGTCCGTCTCATCGAGTTCCGCGACGGGTCCTTGCCACACCACCCGGCCTTCATGAAGCATCGCGACGCGATCGGCGATCCGCCGGACGACCGCCAGGTCGCTGACGATCGAGATCGAACTCGCGCCCAATTCTTCGACCCGGTCGTTGATCAGGTCGCTGATGACATTGCTCATGATCGGATCGAGACCGGCGGTCGGCTCGTCGAGAAACAAAATCTCCGGATCCGTCGCGATCGCGCGTGCCAGGCCGGTGCGTTTTTGCATCCCGCCTGAGAGTTCCGACGGCGAGAGATCCGCCGTATCCGCCGACAATCCGACCTGCCGCAGTTTTGCTATCGCAATCTCGCGTGCGTCATGTCTCGACATGTCATGTTCTTGCAGCAATCGGAAAGATACGTTCTCCCAGACGGTCAGACTGTCGAACAGGCCCTGACGCTGGAACAGGACCCCGAAGCGGCGCATCCACGCCATGCGCTGGCTTTCCGGCATGCCGATCGTCTCGAGCCCATCGACTTCGATCGAACCGGCGTCCGGTGCAACCAGCCCGAGGATGCATTTGAGAAGCAGTGATTTACCACTGCCCGAACCGCCGATCAGCACAAGTGATTGCCGCGGCTCAAGCTGTAGATCGACCGCATCGAGTGCGCGCAGCCCGTCAAAGCTGCGCGTCACCCCGGTGAGGCGTATTTTTGGCGTGTCGCCGCCCCCGGTCACTGCGCTCGTGGTCACTGCATTGTTGGCATGTTCAGGCTGTGGCCTTCACGCACACCGGACTTGGGCCAACGCGATGTCACCGCCTTGAGCCGGGTGTAGAAACGCACACCTTCCATGCCATGCATGTGGGTGTCACCGAACAGGGACCGTTTCCAGCCACCGAAGCTGTGATAGGCGACAGGCACCGGGATCGGAACGTTTACGCCGACCATGCCGATCTGCACCCGTTCGGCGAAGTCGCGCGCGGCGTCCCCGTCCTTGGTGAAGATCGCGGTGCCGTTGCCGTATTCGTTCCGGTTCACCATGTCGAGCGCGGTCTCGTAGTCGTTCGCGCGGACAATCACCAGGACGGGACCAAAGACCTCTTCCGTGTAAATGCTCATGTCCTCTGTCACATGGTCGAACAGGGTGCCGCCCATGAAGTAGCCATCCTCGTAGCCCTGAAGCTTGAGGCCGCGGCCATCGACCGCGAGAGTCGCCCCGTCGGCCACGCCTTGGTCGATGAGGTTCAGGATTCGATCCTGCGCCTGCTTGGTGATAACCGGGCCCATCTCGATATCATCGGCCGTACCGGGCCCAATCTTGAGCTCCTGGATCTTCGGAGTCAGCTTCTCGACCAGGGCATCGCCGGTGTCGTCCCCGACCGCAACTGCGACCGAGACAGCCATGCAACGCTGACCGGCAGAGCCATATCCGGCGCTGATCAGGGCATCGCTGGCCTGATCGAGATCCGCATCGGGCATCACGACCATATGGTTCTTCGCGCCACCGAGTGCCTGCACCCGCTTTCCGTGTTCCGCCGCCGTCGCATAGATGTAGGAGGCGACCGGCGTGGAGCCAACAAAGGAAACCGCATCGACATCGGGATGGGTCAGGAGCGCGTCGACGGCTTCCTTGTCGCCGTTGACCATGTTGATCACCCCTTCGGGCACGCCGGCCTCATGCGCCAGCTCGACCAGTCGGAAGGGACATGACGGATCACGCTCCGACGGCTTGAGGATGAAGGTGTTGCCGCAGGCGATCGCCAGCGGAAACATCCACAGCGGAATCATCGCCGGGAAATTGAACGGCGTGATGCCAGTGCAGACGCCAACCGACTGGCGAATTGAATAGGCGTCCACGCCGGACCCGACGTCCTCGGTAAAGTCACCACGCATAAGGTGCGGAATACCGCAGGCGAACTCGACAACTTCGCGACCACGCAAAATGTCACCCTTGGCGTCTTCGATCGTCTTGCCATGTTCGTGGGTAATCAACTCGGCAAGTTCGTCGGTATGCGCAAGGATCAGTTCATTGAAACGGAACATAACCCGGGCGCGCCGCAGAGGCGGCAACGACGACCAGGCGGGCAACGCCGCCTTCGCCGCGGCGACAGCTGTATTCACATCCGCGCCGCTCGCCAGGTGAACCTGCGCCACCTGCTCGCCCGTCGCCGGATTGAACACGGGGCCCATACGATCGGATGTGCCCGCAGAGGGCGCACCGTTAATCCAGTGGTCCAGGGTTTTCATGACCAAATTCTCCTCTATGGGCGCACGCGCCTCTATTCGGACATCCGACTGCGCGGATGTGCCTCGTGACTATAGCCGGGTATAGGAAACAGGGGGACCCCAAGCAAGGCGCAGAATGCCGCGCCTCAGGCGTCACCGGTCTGCGGAGCCAGATTGCTCAGTTTGCCGCGAAAGAAAACCAGCGGCTCGCCGTCCTGGACCTCGAAACGCTCGACCTCGCCGACAATGATCACGTGATCTCCGCCGTCATGGTGCACCACGTTTCGACACTCAAACCGTGCCAGGCATCCGTCGATGAGCGGCGCGCCGCCCAACCCCTCACCGCATTCGAGGTCGGCGAATTTGTCGCCGCCGGATTTAGCGAATGCCATGCATTCATCGCCCTGGGAATCGCTCAGGATATGGACACAAAAGTGGCTGGCCGCCTCTATGACCTGAAGGCTCAGCGAGCTTCGATCGAGACTCCAGAGAACCAGCGGCGGATCGAGCGATACCGAATTGAAGGAACTGGCGGTGACACCGACCATCTCCCCGTTGTCGCCCTTGGCTGTAATGATCGTGACGCCGGTCGCGAAATTACCCAATGCATTGCGAAACTCACGGCTGTCGAAGAATTCTTTCGGCATGCGCTCTACCTCTTTTTCCGGGTCTTCCACGCACCGAGGGCCGGGAAAACAATAGGATCGAGATTTAGCGTCGACGCGCCCGGGAATGCAACAGCCTGTCGCCTCTAGGCTCACTTTGTGGACAGTTGATCGTCGCTCATCCGAAAATCCGCGCCCGCTCGTGCCGAAATCAACCTCGATATATCGGACCGACATGGTCTGCCTGTTTCATCCGCAAATATGCCCAAAATCCACCCCACCCACTCTGCGTGACGAATTAGAGTACATATTCTTCAATAAATACCACTTTCAAATATTTATTCCGACATTTTTTCCTGAGAATTAGATAATAGTGAATATTTGAGGACATAAATGATATTTTTATCAAATATTTATGCATTTTTATGTCCATTGTTCTTGTTTCTATACATCATTCTTTCGGTATGTACTGTATTGCGTGCCTTGACAGATTTCGAACATGTTGTGTGATACTTCCCGCGGCCCACAAAATGTCGTGGTCCGGAGACCTATAAGTCTGAAATAGCCCAGAAGGGGGAAAATATGCCCGAAGGTATAATGGACAAAGCTAAGAAGTGGATCGGCCAGGTTACCGAACTTGGACTCCTGCTCATCGCGCTCGCGATCGTGCTGGATGTCCTCGTCGTTGGCGAGTTGCCGTTCTTCGGCGGTGTCGTCAACGAGTTGATCGGACTGATCGACACACTTGGTGACAATGGCATCGTCGGCCTGATCGCAGTTGCGATTATTCTCTGGCTGTTTGCCAAAAGAAATCCAGGTTAGAGGGCTTTCCCCTTCGGTCCTGCGATCACGCCGGACTGAAGGGGCTGATTAAAGATTTTTGGAACCGCTCCGGGCCCCCGCCCGGGGCGGTTTCCCTTACCGGGTGGCTTGAAACGTCTTCCGGGCACGGTCATTCTGCCGGGGTCAATACTGCCGGAGATTTGTTCCATGCCCGTAACCCCGCCGCGCGACGGCGTCGCGATCAACTACGAAGTCCACGGGGACGGACCACCCCTCCTGCTGGTCAGCGGTACCGGGCATGATTTGGGTTTCTGGGCGGGCCAAATCCCCCGTTTTTCGACGTCTTTTCGCACCATCGTGTTCGATAATCGCGGGGTTGGGGCGTCCAGCGTGCCGAATCCGGGCTACAGCCTGGCCGATATGGCCGACGATGCAGCCCACCTCCTCGACAGCCTCCGTATCGATGCGGCCCATGTCATGGGCTTCTCCATGGGCGGGCATATCGCCCAGGAGCTGACCCTCAATCACCGTGCGCGCGTGCTCAGCCTCGGTATCCACCACAGTTGGACGCGCAACGGCGCGCGGCTCAAAAAATTCCAGGAAACCCGGCTCTATCTGGCCCGGAACGACCAGCGCGTGGCGTTGGCCGAGATCAGCATGCTGGCCCTGCACGCCAGCGCCTACTACGACGCCCATGTCGCGGAGATGGACGCGCACCGGCAGTTTCTGCTCGAGAAATCGCCGGTTAATGCGGGCTGGATCGGCCAGCTCGAGGCCTGCATCGTCGGGGATACCTATGACCGCCTGCCGACCATCAATGTCCCGACACTCATCACCTGTTCCAACCTCGACTTGATCGCATCACCGCATCTATCAGCCGAAATCCACGCGAAGATTCCGGGATCAGAACTCAAGATCCTGGAGGGGACCGGCCATGTAGCGCTGATGGAAGATCCCGACGGCTTCGCGGAGGTCTGCCTCGAATTCCTGCGGCGGGTGGCGCACTAGACGCCTACGCCCTTGAGCCGCGCTGCGGGCCGGTTGATACTCCGCATTCAAACCGGTGGCCGACACCGGGCTATGAGGGAGGACCGTCCATGCTCGGACGCATCATGGACAATCAGCTGCTGATCTCCGGCCTGCTGCAGCATGCCGATTTTACGTCGGGCGACCGCGAGATCGTGACCCGCACGGTCGAGGGCCCGATCCATCGCTACACCTACCATGACGCCCATAAGCGGGCGCGCCAGATGGCCAACGCGCTCCAGGCTCTGGGCGTACAGCTCGGCGACCGGATCGCGACCATGGCCTGGAACACGTACCGCCATTTCGAGGTGTATTACGCGGTCTCGGGGATCGGTGCGGTCACCCACACGTTGAACCCCCGCCTGCATGCGAGCCAACTCGCCTACATCATGAACCATGCCGAAGACGCCTTCGTCTTCGTTGATCTGAATCTGATTTCCTTGATCGAGAATGTGGCCGATGAATTGCGCGGCCTGAAGGGCGTGATCGTGATGACCGATCGCGACCATATGCCCGAGACGACCCTGGCGAATGTGTATTGCTACGAGGAGCTGATCGACAGCCACTCCGATGAATTTGAGTGGCCCCGGTTCGACGAAAACACCGCCTCGTCGCTCTGCTACACGTCGGGCACGACCGGCAATCCGAAAGGCGCGTTGTTCAGCCACCGCTCGACCATGATCCATGCCTACGCCTCGGCGTTGCCAGATGTCCTGCATATGGGCGAGAGCGAGGTGATCCTGCCGGTGGTCCCGATGTTCCACGTCAACGCCTGGGGCATCCCCTACGGCGCGACCATGGTCGGCGCGAAGCTGGTATTTCCGGGGCCGAAACTCGACGGCGCGAGCATCCATGAGCTCCTGGTCCAAGAAGACGTGACCTTCGCCGCGGGCGTGCCGACGATCTGGCTCATGCTGCTCGCCCACTGGCGTGAGACATCCTCCAGCGCACCGGCGCTCAAACGCACGGTGATCGGCGGGTCTGCGTGCCCGGAATCGATGATACGCGAGTTCCAGGACGATTATGGCGTCGAGGTGCGGCATGCGTGGGGCATGACCGAAACGAGCCCGCTCGGCAGCGTCTCGATCCCAAAACCATCGATGACCGACGACGCCACACGCCTGCGCAAGCAGACCAAGCAGGGCCGACCCGTGTTTGGGGTCGAGATGCGCATCACCGACGATGCCGGTAAGGCGCTTCCTCATGACGGGAAAGCCTTCGGCGATTTGCAGGTCCGCGGCCCCTGGATCATCGACAATTATTTCAAGATGGACCAGTCCGATGCCCACAGCCCGGACGGTTGGTTTGCCACCGGAGACGTCGCCACCATCGATCCCGACGGCTACATGGAAATCACCGACCGGTCGAAAGACGTCATCAAGTCGGGTGGCGAGTGGATCAGCTCGATCGAGATCGAGAACCTCGCCGTGAGCCATCCCGACGTGACCCAGGCGGCCGTCATCGGCGTTCCGCACCCGAAATGGGACGAGCGCCCGTTATTGGTCGTGGTCCCGGCAGACGGCAAGTCTCCAAGCCACGCCGAACTCACGGCATTTCTGAGCGACAAGCTGGCCAAGTGGTGCCTGCCCGACGACACGGTCTACATCGACGAGTTGCCCTTGGGCGCCACGGGTAAGGTCCTCAAGACCAAGCTCCGCGAGCAGTTTGGTGACCACAAGCTGCCGACCGCGTAGCGCCTGAAACACAGGCAGTACGACACATCACGGAAAGACGAACGACCATGGCCAACGCCCCCGTCATCGACGACCTGCTGCAACTTCGCTTTGACGATGCGCCGCAGAATGTTCCCGACGCGCCCGATGCCGGGCTCTGGCAAACAATCGCAAACCATCAATCCTGTCGGAGTTACACCGACGCGCCGCTCGATCCCGATCTGGTCCGGCATCTCTGCGCGCTCGCGCTCTGTTCGCCGACCAAAAGCGATCTGCAGCAGCGCGACATCATCATCGTGGACGATCCAGACAAACGCGCCACGATCAACGCGCTGTTTCCCGACAGCAAATGGATCGCGGACGCGCCGGTCTTCCTCGTCTTCTGCGGGAACAACCGCCGCCTGCGCCAAATTCACGCGCGCCACGGCCACCCGTTCGAGAATGATCACCTGGACGCGTTCTTCAATGCCGCCGTCGACGCTGGGATCGCTTTGTCCGCGTTTGTGCTGGCGGCCGACGCGGCGGGTCTCGGCACCTGCCCGATCAGCACCGTTCGCGATCATCTGGAGACGATGAACGAACTGCTGGGATTGCCGGACTGGGTGTTTCCCGTCGCCGGGATGACCCTGGGCTGGCCGGGGCGGGAGCCGCGGGTCAACCTGCGTCTGCCGCTCGCAGCGACCGTCCACACCGACAGCTACAACGAGGATGCCCAGCAGGGCGCCATCGAGGCCTATGACGCCCGGCGTGCCGAGCTTCGCCCCTACGGGTCACAGCGCGATCCAGAGCGGTTCGGCACACGTGATCCCTACACCTGGTCGGAAGACAAGGCGCGCCAGTATGCCGAGCCCCAGCGCACCGATTTCGGCGCCTATGCGCGCAGAAAGGGTTTCAACCTGAGCTGAGTGTCCTTATTCCGCCGGTGTGGCTGCAAAACGCAGCACGGGCAGCAGGGAAACGGCGGCAAAGATACAAGCTGCGGTGACCGCGAGCAGCACAAACAGCGTGTCAAACCCCCAGCTGCTGTGGATCCAGGCTATCAGCGGCACCGACGACGCGATGATCGAAAAATTGATCATGTAGCGCAGCGCGAAGACCCGCGAGCGCCATTCGGTGTGGGTCACCCGCCCGATCAACACGTCGTTGATCGGAATTTGGCCGAACACCGCGAACATGAACGCAATCGCCACGATGAGCGCCTGCCAGCCCGTAAGGCCGGGCATAATCGCGAACAGGGACGCCTGCAACGCGGCGACGATCATGAACACCCGTCGGACCGGAACCCGGTCGACCAGATAACCCACGATGAGCTGCCCCACGGCGGCGATCGCCAACACCAGGAACGCGAACCAGCCGACGTCCGACGCCGTCACCGCGATGTCGCCGAGTTGTTCGTCGAAGACCTTGGGCAGGGTGAAGGTCGTGCTCTGGAAGACCAGGCCACCCATCGACGAGGTCAGGAAGACGATCACGAGCACGCGGATCATCGTCGCGCGGTCGAATAACATCTGCCCGGCCCCACCCGCCGAAGCCGGTCTTGCCTTCTGGTGTCCTTCGTGGCTGCGCCCGGCGACCACGAACAGATACACACCACCGATCACCATCGAAAACAGGCCGGGCCAGACAAAGGCTGACCGCCAGCCCGCATGGTCGATGAAGAGTGCGGTGATCAGGGCCGCCGCCGCTACGCCCAGGTTTCCGAAGATGCCATTGATCGCAATCGGTACACCCGTACGCTGCCGGCCGTGAATCACGAGCGCGATCCCGACGGGGTGGTAGATCGCCGCGAACATGCCGATGGCGAACAGGCCGACGGCCATCTGCACCGGCGTCTCGGCGAGCGCCGTGACGGCCGACGCGGCACCGATACCCACAAAGAAGACCGCCATCATCCCTTCCCGGCTCCAGCGATCCGCGAGCCAGCCCGCCGGCAGGGTAAACACTGCATAGGCGACGAAGCCCGGGGTCGCGAACGCGATCAGCTCGCCATAGCTCATGCCCCAGTCACGCGACAGCGTCAGCGCCGCCGCGGTCGCGAAAATCAGCATGAACAGGTGGGTCAGAAAATGCCCGATATTCAAAAGCAGAAAATGGACATTCTCGCGGTCGACCAATGTGGTTTCCCTACCAGACCGACCAGCCCGCATCGACGATGATTGTCTCGCCATGGATCATCCGTGAATCCTCAGTCGCAAGGAACACGGCCGTCCCCGTCATGTCGTCGGGATCGATGAAATCAATACCCGTCGGCGTGAAGGTCTTCATCAACTCCATATATTCCTCGTTGCCGGGTCCGCGCAGATGCGCATTCAGCGGCGTCGCGACGTTCCCGGGCGCGATCGAGTTGACGTTGATCTTCTCCTTGCCGAGTTCGGCGGCGAGCGCGCGGGTCATGTTCACGACCCCGCCCTTGGAGGCGCAGTAGCCCGGGCAGTTCGGGAACGCGCCGGTGCCCGCGATCGACGAGATGTTGACCACCTTGCCGCCACCATTTTCGCGGAAATGCGGCACGAGGTTCTTCACCATGAAGAAGTAGCCCTTGAGGTTGAGGTCGAGCTGCTCGTCCCAGATTTCCTCGGTCGTTTCCATCACCGGTACGGTGCGGAATACACCCGCGTTGTTGACGAGGATGTCGACCCGGCCGAATTCGGCAATCACGTCCTTGACGAGCTGCTCAATTCTCACGACGTCGGACACGTCGGACTTGAACGCCTTGCCCTTGCCGCCGGCGTCCGTGATCTCCTTGATGATGGCATTCGCACCGTCATCATTGCTCTTGTAGACCGTCGCAACGGTCGCACCTTCTGACGCGTAACGCTTGGCGATTGCCGCGCCGATGCCGACCGAACCGCCCGTGACGATTGCCACCTTGTCTTTTAACCTCATGAATACTCTCCTTTTTTCCAGATATCGCGATCGGCCGCTATGCCGATCGTAGTTCCGTTGTTCGCGCGGAATCGACGGACATGTCGTCCGCGATGGCCACGCCATAAACCTCTTCCGCCCGCACCTGGCTGACAATTCCCTCGCGCACATCATGCAGCACCCGATCGGGATCGCGGGTCCGGGGATCACCATACCCGCCGCCGCCCTGTGCGATCGAGATCAGGGTCTCTCCGTCCTCGATCCAGACGATCGAGCATTGTTCGAGGGTTTCGCGTTCCCTGTTGCGGGTCGCCCTGAACTGGTTGGACCGTGCGGCGGGCAATCCGGCACGTGCGCCCTGAGGCACATGAATATTCCCATCATGCACGAAACCCGCCTCCATACGGCAATCGACGGGGCCGTACTCGACCTCGATCCCGGGTGCACCGCGATGACGGCCGGCCCCCTCGCTGTCGGGGATCAGGCGACGGGTGTGGACATGGATCGGCGTATAGACCTCGTCGAGCTCAACAGAATCAATGAAGCACATGCCGCCATTGCCGACATGCAGCATGGTGAGCCAGGCGTCCTGATGGGGTGCGCCGGCACCCGCAGTGTGCCCGAGGAACAACTGGTTCACATAGGGTTTGCCATTGCGCGGGTCCGTTCCCGAAACCACTGCCGTCGAGGGGGGACAGAAACAGCCCACCTCGCCCATGCCGAACCCGTCACCCATTTCAGCCATCGCGCGCTGGGTCGCCGACACGATGCGGTCCGCCAGGTTGGTCGTCGAGGCCGAGCAGCTGATGGGATGTTGCGGGATGCCAACCACCCCCGCGTCCTTCAGATGGAGCTCGATCCGGCGCAGAGATCCGGCATTTTTCGGCACTGTATGGTCGATCGAGTTGAACACGCCGATATAGGCCGCCGTCCGGGTGCAGGATTCCGAGACATTGAGGCCGCAGTTCATCTGGTCCGCGTTGTCACGCAGATCAACCGTGATCCGCCCCGCGTCGGGATCGACGGTGACATTCGATGTGACGGTGATGCCTTCGTCCGGTGTCCCGGGTATCGCGTCATGGGTCGACTGGGCCGAGGCCTGTCCCTTCGGGACATCACCGATGGCGTCGGCCATGCGTTTCTCGGAGTATTCAAACCACTGGCCAGTGAAGGCGTGCAGCGTGTCCCAGCCCATTTCCTTGCCCAGCGCCAGCAGCTCGCGCTCGCCGATCAACGCAGAGCCGAGCATCGCCAGGAAATCACCATGCCACTGTTCCGGCACGCGAATGCGCAGCTGGCACATTCGCACGATGTCCTCGATGGTCTCATAGTTCCTGAGCACCTGGACGGCCGGGAAGATCAGCGCGCCCTCCTCGTAAACGTCGCGGGCGGTGCCGTGGTAGGTGGTGGGGATCGAATTGCCGATATCGGCCTGATGCGCCTTGGCCAGCACCGTGAAATGGTGGACCCCGTCATCGTCGATCACCGGCATGATGATCGTGTGGTCGGCCGGGTGCGAGCAGCCGTGATAGGGCGAGTTGTGCAGGAAAGCGTCGCCCTTCTTCAGCTCCGGATGAAACTCCTTCATGGACTGCGCCATGATATCCGGGCCCGAGAGAACATGGATCGGGAGGCTCTCGGCCACCGCCAGCAGATCGCAATCCGCCGTCAAAATGCAGCAGGAGAAGTCCTTGGCCCGGTTGAGCACGCCGGATCTCCCGGTGCGCAGCAGGGTGTTGCCCATCTTCGAGGATATCCCCTCGAACCGGTTGGCCAGAATGGCGAGTTGCGCGCCGTCGAGTTGTTTGTCTGTCATTGCGCTCTTCCCTAGGGCCGCATCAAGAGGCTGCCGGACGCTGTCCGTTCGAAACTGGTCGCACCATCGGCGATGACCGTCGTAAACGGTGATTCGATAATCGCAGGGCCCTGAAACTGCTGGCCCGCCGCCATCGTCTCGAAATCATGCACCACTGCATCGACCGCCCCGTCGCCAGCGAAATACACCCTGCGGGTGCCCGAGACCTCATGCCCCTTGCCAACGCCGAGCCTGCCGGGACCGCCATCGCGCAAGCCGCAGCGTGCGGTCACGGTCCAACCGACATACTCAATGACCGAGCCCGGGTCGCGGATCGCGAAGATCCGCTCATGCATCGCGTGGAACGCCTCGTTCAGCGCCCCGAGCTCGTCGTCGGTGCTGAACTGGTCAATCGGAAGCGGCACCTCGATCTCCCAGACCTGGGAGGCATAGCGGGCCTCGACCACGAATTCGATTTGAGACGACACCGCGTTCGATCCCGGGCCGTCGATGAAGGCCTGTGCCTCTGCGCGCAATCCATCGAGGGTGCGATTGACCCCGTCCCGGTCGAACGCATCCGAGGTGGTGAAGAAGGTCGCGCGATACTCGTTGGTCAGATCGGTCATCAACGCCCCGGCGGCACTCAATCCCGCGCCGGTTTCCGGAATGAGCAGCGTGGGGCAACCCAGCCGCCGCGCGATGTAGATGGAATTCAGCCCGGCCGCGCCGCCGCCGCCAATCAGGACCGCGTCCGCCGGATCGATCCCCTGATCAACGGTGATGTCCGAGATCGCCTGGACCATATTCTCCGTCGCGACGCTGAGGATGGATGCCGCCGCTTCCTCGACCGACAGACCGAGCGGCGTGGCCACATGGTCTTCGACCGCCTTGCGTGCGCCGGCCGCATCCAGATCCATGGTCCCGCCGAGGAAATAGCCCGGATCGAGATAGCCCAGCGTGACGCAGGCATCGGTCACCGTGGGCTCCATGCCGCCCGCGCCATAACAGACCGGCCCGGGCACCGCGCCCGCGCTTTGCGGCCCGACGTGCAGCAACCCGCCCGCGTCGACCCAGGCGATGGAGCCGCCACCCGCACCGACACTCTTGATATCGATCGATGGAAACCCGGTCATGTGGCCCCGAAACGGCTGTCCGATCCAGGTTTCCTTGGTCAGCGGGATACGCCCATCACGCACCAGGCTGACGTCGTAGGTCGTCCCGCCCGTGTCGGCGATGATGACGTTCGACGAAGCGGCATCGATGTCCGCGTAGTTCCGGCCCGCGATCGGCGCCATGGAGGGGCCGGAATTGATCGCGTGGATGGGTTTTTGAGCCAGGTCGGTCGCATCCAGCATGCCGCCCTGCGAGGTCAGCACCAAGGTGCGCCCCGCAAATCCGGCTGCCGTGAGCCGTTCGGTCAGCCCGCCGAGATACTTGCCCATGAGCGGCTTGAGCGAAGCGTCGATCGCCGTTGCCGACGCGCGGCGATACTCGCGCAGGGCCGGGTTGATCTGATGGGACAGCGTGTAAGGCACGCCCGGCAGATGCTCTTCCAGCAATTCACCCACGCGCAGTTCGTGCGCCGGGTTGGAGATCGACCACAGGAAACACACGGCCACGGCCTCAACACCGTTCTGCTTCAGCTTGCCTATTATTTCCACCGTCGCGGCTTCTTCGAGCGGTGTGTGGGCCGCACCTGCACTGTTCACACGCTCAGGCACCTCGAATGTCAGGGCGCGCGGGATATAGGGTTCAGGATATGCCGCCACAAAATTGAAGGGCTCGATACGCCCGCCTTCGCGCAGGACCAGAATGTCCGGGTGGCCCGACGTCGTCAGGAAAGCCGTCCGGGCGGTGTTCCCGGTGATGATGGCGTTGATGGCGTGGGTGGTGCCATGGATCAGCATTTCGCCACGGGCAAGCAAATCACCGAGTGGCATATCCCGGTCGGCCGCAGCGAGCGTCAACGCGTCGAGCACGCCCTGTACCGGGTCAGACGGTGTGGTCGACGCCTTGTACATGGACAACGTGCCGTCATCGTCCTCGACGATCAGGTCGGTGAACGTACCCCCGGTGTCACAAGCAAACCGCATCAACTCTTCCTTTCCGAACAGGCAGGGATTGAAGCATCCCAGCGCTCATGATCAAAGGGATTCTCTCGCCAAAAGGTCAGGAAAACGCCTCGATTACGGTTGACGGCCCCGGGTCGGCGTCGGATGCTTCGGGTCAACGAAGCTGGCCCTCAAGCCCGGTACAACAGGGACAAAAAATGACGCTGCACCCGCAAGCGCAGGCGGTCCTCGACCTGCTCAACCAGGCACCGACACCGCTCAAGGATCTGCCACCCGCCGAAGCACGGGCTGCCTATGATCGTTTCATCGTCCCCCGCAACTTCGATCCTGCGCCCGTTGGCAACGTCGAGGATCGCCAGATACCCGGCGCAGACGGCGATATCCGGGTGCGGATATACTCACCCGAAGCGAGCTCTGACCCCCTGCCCGTCTTCCTGTTCATCCATGGCGGCGGCTTCGTCATCGGCAGTATCGAAAGCCGTGATCCGCAGTGCCGCCTGATCTGCCGGGATACCCCATGCATCGTCGTGTCCGTGGATTATCGTCTCGCCCCCGAGCATCGGTTCCCGGCCGCGCCCGATGACTGCTGGGCGGCGCTGCAATGGGTGCATGAAAACGCCGCGATCCTGGGCGGAGATCCCTCGCGGATTGCTGTTGGCGGCGAGAGTGCCGGTGGGAACCTGGCGGCCGGCCTGACCTTACGGGCACGCGCGGCCGGTGGCCCCGCATTGGCTGCGCAAATTCTTGTCTACCCCGTGACCGACATGTTCTTCGAGCAGGACCTGCCGTCCTATGCGTTCCTCGACGAGGACTACTTCCTGACTCGCGACCAGATGGCCTGGTATTACGATTGCTATGCACCCGGCGTGACGGCGACCGACGACATCATGCTGTCGCCTTGCAAAGCCGAGGATTTGAGCGGATTGCCGTTCGCGCAGATCGTCACGGCGGAATTCGACCCCCTGCGCGACGACGGGAAACGCTACGGCGAGCGGCTCGCGGATGCGGGCGTTCGCGTCGAGTACAGCTGCATGGCCGGTATGATCCATGGCTATTGGCATTACGGTAAGCTGATCGATGCCTCCGGCGAGGCGTTGCGCCTCTCCATCGACGCCCTGCAACGCGCATTTACAGACGGGAACTAGACAATCATGGACGCCGCTGCGATCACCCAGGCCGCCACCGCCATCGCCGACAACCGGCTGGCCCGGACCAAGCTCGACACGCTCCCGGCCGAGTTCCGGCCGCAGGATCTGAACGATGCCTATGCGGTGCAGGAACGCCACAACGAGATTCTGGGTGAACGCGGCCTCGGCAATCTGGTCGGCTACAAAATCGGCTGCACTACCCCTGTGATGCAGGCCTATATGAACATCCACGAGCCGTCCTACGGCGAAGTCTTCGATTCTACGGTGCACCACAATCACGCGGACCTCGTCTTCGCGGATTTTGTGAACCCCGGTGTGGAGACCGAGATCGCCGTAAGCCTCGCCACGGACATGCCCGCAGACGGCGGCCCCTATACCCGCGACAGCGTTCGCGACGCAGTGGGCGCGGCGATGATCTCCATCGAGCTCGTCGAGGCGCGCTACCGCGACTATCGCGAACTCGACACGCCCACCATGGCCGCCGACAATTTCTTCAACGCAGCTGTCGTCCTCGGCGATCCGGTAACGGACTGGCAGGGCATCGACCTCGCCGAAGCCGAGGGAACCATCCTGCTGAATGGTGAACTTCTCGGCACCGGGCTGGGATCACTGATCATGGGGCACCCGCTCGAGGCGCTCGCCTGGTTGGCCAACCGCCTCGCCGAACGCGGCCGGCACCTGAAGGCCGGGGAGTTCGTCACCCTCGGTTCGGTCATTGCGACCCATTGGGTCGCGCAGGGTGACCGCATCGATCATTCCATTCCGGGCCTGGCCTCGGTGTCCATTTCATTCGCGTAAGCCGCACAGAACACAGAAAGATACGTTCCATGAAAAGCTATCAGCTCGTCGCCGCCAACGAACCCCTCGAACTGGTCGAGAGCGACACACCCGAGCCCCAGGGCAGCGAAGTCCTGCTCAGGGTTACCGCCTGCGGCGTGTGCCATTCGGATCTGCATTTCTGGCACGGCTATTACGATCTGGGCGACGGCCAGAAAATGACCCTGGAGGACCGCAACATCGAGTTGCCCTTCACCATGGGACACGAGCCCGTCGGCGAGGTCGTGGCGCTCGGCCCCGACGCCGGCGACGACGTGCAGGTCGGCCAGACCTATCTGATTTTCCCGTGGCTCGGCTGCGGCGACTGCGCGCGGTGCAACGAAGGCCGCGAGAATGATTGCGCCAACACGGCTCCCTTGGGCGTGCGCCGGCCCGGTGGCTATGCCGACCATGTGGTGATCCCCCATTCACGCTACCTGGTGGATATCGAGGGGGTCGACCCCCATTACGCCTGCACCCTGGCCTGCGCCGGGATCACCTCCTACAGCGCCATCCGCAAGGCGAAAGGCATATCGCCGGACGACAAGCTGGTGATCATCGGTGCCGGCGGCGTCGGCCTGACGGGCGTGGGCATTGCCGCGGACTATATCGCCAACGAGATGATCGTCGTCGATGTGGATGAGGAAAAACTCGCCGCAGCGCGCGAGGCGGGCGCCGACCACACGATCAACCCGTTGCGCGAGGACGCTCGGGCGGAGATCGCGAAGCTGACCACCGCCGGTGCGGGTGCCGTCGTCGACTTTGTGGCGAACACCGAAACCGCCAGCCTGGGCATCGACTGCATCCGCCGGGGCGGCAGCTACATCGCCGTCGGCCTGTATGGGGGGCGAATCGACATTCCCTCACTATCCCTGCCGACCCGGGACATCGCCCTGCGCGGCTCTTATGTCGGGACACTCACCGAGATGCATGAGCTGATGGCGCTGGTGAAAGACGGCAAGGTCGATCCAATACCAGTCGCCGCACGCCCGATGTCCGAGGTCACGGAGACGCTCCAGGATCTGGAGGCCGGGCGCATCATCGGCCGCGTGGTGGTGGTGCCCGAGGGCGCTTGACGCCGCCCGGACATCACTGCCTAGCGGGTCATCTCCACGATCGTGCGCAACAGCCCGGGCACCCGGGCTTCGGCCTCTTCGAGTTCCCACGCCGGGTAGGCCCCGGCGCGCGCGCGCGCACCCTGCTGCAGGGCGATGATCGCCCAGCGCACATGGGCGAAGACTTCCCAGAACCGGACCCGGTCGGGGTCAGGTTCTTGCCCACCGGCGGCCCTATAGGCTTCGTAGAACGCGGCGCGATCCCCGAGACCACCGGCCTCGCGATCCGGCGAATCGCCGCGCCAGCATTGCGCGCAGAACCAGCCAATATCCTCGTGAGGGTCGCCCCAGCCCGCGAATTCCCAATCAACGACCGCGACCAACCGCCCGTCTTCGACGAGAAAATTTCCGGTCCGGAAATCGCGATGCACGAGGGTTGTGGGCGCGTTATCGGGCACGTTGGTGCGCAGCCAGACGAGCCCGGAAGAAATGCCGCCGGCCAGCCGCAGGGGAGTTCCAGCGAGGCCGTCCATCCATTCCGTCAGCATCTCGACGCGCGCAGACGGCGTATCCGGGTCTGCGGGACCCGCAGTTTCCACTTGATGAATTCGGGCCAGAGCGGAGCCCAGATCACCCAACAGCGATGCACTGTCGGGCTGACCAATCAGGCCTTCACGCCGCGCATCCCCGCGACACAGACGCGAGACAAAGAACGGCGCGGCACCATCCCGAAACCAAAGCGGCTCGGGTGCGGGTATACCCTGCGCAAAGACGCAGCGAAGAATGTCGAACTCCTTTGCCTTTGGAAGGCTCTCAGGCAACGAAACCGCGGGGCCGGTTCGCAACACATAGCTGTGCGGCGCGCCTTCGACATTCAGGCCAACCAGCCAATTGTGCTGAACCGCACCACCTGGCAGCAGATCTGTCCTGACGATCGAGGCATCAGCAACGCCGAGACACTCTTGAAACCAGCGTGCCAGCAGAGCAACCGGCATCGGCAATGCCGGTGTGGACCTGGGGTTCAGGCCGTCAGGCACTAATCCCAGCTCCAGAAATCCATGCCGTCATTGAGCAAATGCCGCGCGACCACCATCTTGTGCACCTCCGATGCGCCATCGACCAGTTTGGCCTGGGGCGCGTAACGGTACATCCACTCAAGCGGCAGATCCTTGGAGTAGCCCCGCGCGCCATTCAGCTGGATGGCCGTGGCGATCGTCTTGTGCAGAATCTCTGACACCCAGATCTTGGCCATCGAGACTTCCTTTCGGGCCTGGTCGCCGGTATCGAGCTTGGCGGCCGCACGCATGGTCAGCAGGCGGCCGATCTCGATGTCCATCGCCGCATCCGCAAGCATCCACTGGACGCCCTCATGATCGGCCAGGGTTGCACCGAAATTCTCGCGCGTCTTGACGTAGTCGAGGCACTCCTCGACCGCACGCTTCGACATGCCCAGCCAGCGCATGCAATGGGTGAGACGGGCGGTCCCCAAGCGGATCTGCACAGACTTCATACCCTCGCCGACCTCCATCAGCCGGTTCTCGTCATCGATCTCCAGCCCGTCGAACACCACCTCGCAATGCCCGCCATGCTCCTCCGGCCCCATGATCGGGATGCGGCGCACGATGTGCCAGCCCGGCTGGTCCTTGTGGAACAGGAAGGTCGTCAACGCGCCGCGCTTGTCGTCGGATGTGCGGGCCAGCAGAATGAAATGCTCAGCACCCTCTGCGCCGGTGATGAACCACTTACGGCCACTGATCACCCACTTGTCGTTGCCGCTCCGCTCGGCCCGGGTCAGCATCATCGTCGGATCGGAGCCCGACCCCGGGGCAGGCTCGGTCATGACGATCGACGAGCGGATATCGCCGTCGATGATCGGCTGGAGCCAGCGGTCCTTCTGGTCCTCGCGCGCCACACGATCGAGCAGGATCATATTGCCATCGTCAGGTGCCGCACAGTTGAACACCACCGGCCCGAAGCGCGAGCGGGCCGCCTCCTCATAGAACGTGGCCATGCCGACGGTGTTGAGGCCCAGCCCACCACGCGATTGGGGCATCTGCGGGGCCCACAGGCCGGCGGCCTTGGCCTTCGTGCGCAGCGCCTGCAGGGGCGCTTCGCCAATATTCTCATGTTCGTCGAAATTCACCTGATCGGCCTCGACGGGCATGATCACGTCGCCAACGAACGCGTTGACGCGCCCGCGCAGTTCTTCCAGTTCTTTGGGGAGTGAAAAATCCAAAATTCTATCTCCTGTGTAGGCGCCTAGAGCGTCGAGAGGGTCAGGCCGCCATCGACGGCGATCACCGATCCGGTGATGTAGGCACCGGCGGGTCCGGCCAAAAGCAGCAATGCGCCATCCAGATCATCGGGCTCACCAAATCTGCGGACTGCCACACGGCTTTGAATGCGCTGTCCCGGATCGCTGTCGAGGAAGGTGTCGTTTAGTTCCGTTCGGATGTAGCCGGGCGCGATTGCATTCACCAGGATACCGTGTCTCGCGACCTCCAGCGCCATCGTCTCCGTCATGCTGACCAAGCCCGCTTTTGACACGCCGTAGGACTGAATTCCCTTGGCGACTGTCTTCCAGCCGAGCACGGAGGCTATGTTGATGATCCGTCCGCCCTTGCCGTGGGCGACCATGTGCCGACCGACCTCACGCGCGACGAGCCAGGCGCCCTTGAGGTTGGTTCCGACCACCTGGTCCCACTCCTCTTCGTCCATCTCGAGGGTCAGCGCGCGGGGCGGCACGCCCGCATTGTTCACGAGGATGGTCATTGCGCCGAGTTCTTCCTCGGCGTGGCGCACGGCCTGCGCGACGGAATCCGCGTCGGTCACATCGAGTTCGACAGCAAGTGCGCGACCGCCGTCAGCCTCGATTTTCGCGGCGAGATCGGCCAGACGATCGGTGCGCCGCGCCGCGATGACCACCTGCGCACCCGCCCCGGCCAAGGTCTGGGCGAAATGAGCCCCCAAGCCGCTCGACGCGCCCGTCACGAAGGCCACCTGCCCCGTCAGATCAAACCGATCGCTCATACAATTTCTCCAAACTCCGAAAGATTGCTGAACCCACGCGGCGCCGGTAAGTTTGAGACACCATTCACGCCACCCGGAACACCAATCCAATGCCAACCATTCTACTGGACAAGCAGGGCGCCGTCGCCACCCTGACCCTGAATCGCCCCGATGTGCTGAACGCGCTCAATCGCGACATGGCGCTTGAACTCAACGCCGCCGTCGAAGAGCTGGCCGGTGACGCTTCGGTTCGCGCCGTGATCCTGAAGGGGGCCGGCCGCGGCTTCATGGCGGGCGGCGACGTCGCGACGTTTCACGAGAACATCGACACGATCGCTGACACAATCGACGACCTCATCGGGCTCTATCACAAGGCGGTCCTGGGACTGTCGAGCCTGCCCAAGCCGGTGGTGGCCGCGCTGCACGGCCCCGTCGCAGGCGCGGGCGTCGGCATGGCGCTGAATGCAGATATCGGCGTCGCCGCGGACAACACGGTCTTCACCATGGCCTATATCGGCATCGCCACGATCCCCGACGGCGGCTCCACATACCTGCTGCCCCGCGTCGTCGGCCGCCGAAAGGCGCTGGAACTGGCCATGCTCAGCGAGCCGATCGACGCCGCGACTGCGCTCGACTTGGGCCTCGTCAACCGGGTTGTCCCCGCCGAGGAACTCGAGGCCGAAGTAATGAAGATGGCCGAGCGCTTCGCCAAAGGGCCCACGACGGCCTATGCGAACACCAAGGCGCTGATCAACCACAGCTTCGAATCCGAGAACATGGCCGCGCATCTGTCGGCCGAACACGCCGCGTTTCTGCGCTGTGCGGTCAAAGATGACTTCGCCGAGGGTGTGGCGGCGTTCGTCGAGAAACGACGGCCGGAATTCAAGGGCGATTAGTCCGGACATCGACACGATGAGTGATTTCTCACGCGACGAAGCCCAAAATATCCTCGACACGGTGATGACGCCCTGGCTTGACGAGCTTGGCATGACCGTCGAGGAACTCACCGAGAATGGCGCCGTCGTCCGCCTGCCGTGGCACGAACGCATTTCCCGCGACGGCGGGCTGGTGACGGGTCAGGCACTACTGTCCTTCGCCGATGCCGCAATGGTGGTGGTGATCTCGTCTGCGATCGGTGGCTTTCAGAAAATGGCCACCATCGACATGACAACGTCTTTCCTCGCAGCGGCCTACAACACCGACATCATCGCGCGCGGCCAAGTCCTGCGCCGCGGCAAACGTATGATCTATGGCCGGATAGACCTGGAAACGGCAGACACGGGTGACCATATCGCCCTCATTCAGACGACCTGGACCCTGCTCGGCGACCGCTGACGGTTAGTCGAGCGGGCCGTCCGCTTCGCGCCACGCCGCCATCCCTCCGGCCACATGGCACACGTCTTCGAAGCCCATATCGAGCAATGTCTTGGTCGCAAGCGCAGAACGCCCCCCGGTGGCGCAGAATAAAATCAACCTGTCCCCACTCGAGAACACCGGATTGTGCGCCGGGCTGTCCGGGTCGGCATGAAACTCCAGGAACCCGCGCGGCACATGCGCCGATCCCGCGATCGTGCCCTGCTCCCGTTCGACGCCCTCACGAATGTCGATGAAGGCATAGCCCGCCTCGCCAACCACCGCGATCGCGTCCTTGACCGCGACGGTCTCGATTGAGGCGTTCGCTTCCGCGAGCATCTGCTTGAATCCGTGCTTCAGTGACATTGATACCTCCTAGTCCGTCCGTGACCGGAATTCAGTTCAGCCCGTTACCCTATCCCCATGATCGCCGCGGCGGTGCCGCCGAGGATCTTCTTGCGTTCGGGCGCGGTTAGCTTGGTCGCGCTCTCGACGAATGACACCGGTTCGAACTCCTGCATGTCGAAGGGATAGTCGGTCCCCATCATCACCTGATCGACCCCGACGAGGTTGACCAGATATTCAAGCTGGTCGGGCCGGAACACGATGGTGTCGTAGTACAGCTCGCTTAGATATTCGCTCGGCGGCCGGCTGATCTTGTCGCGCAACTCCGGTCGATACTCCCAGCTATGGTCCATCCGGCCCGCATAGTAGGGGAAATACCCGCCGCCATGAGCGATGCAGATCTTGATCCCCGGATGACGGTCCAGCACGCCGCCGAAAATCAGATGGGTGATCGCAATCTGTTCCTCGAGGGGCTGGCCGACGCAATTGTGCATGAAGAACGGGCGCAGCCGCGCGCCATCCGTGAAACCAAACGGATGCAGGAACAGCGGCACATCAAGGGCCACGGCCTCGGCATAGATCGGATCGAAGCGCTCGTCCGAGAGTTCCACGCCATCAATATTGGTGGACAGAATAAAGGCCCGGATATCAAGTTCCTTCACCGCGCGGCGCATCTCCGTAACCGATGCGGCGGCATCCTGCATGGGCAGCGTGCCCATGGCGGCAAAACGGTCCGGGTTGCCGGCCACCAGCTTCGACACGTCATCATTCTGTACACGGGCGAGCTCATTCCCGAGTTCGGGATCGGTCCAGTAGTAGAACTGGATTGGCACCGGGCTGACGATCTGGATATCGACGCGCGTGGCGTCCATATCCGCTTCGCGCGGCTTGAGGTCGATCATCTTCGGCACGAGGCTCGGGATGTTCTCGTTGTCGACCGCCATGGAAGTCGGATGGGCGTAGAACATGTACGGATCGCGGTCCGGTGTCAGAATTTCCGTGGGCTGATAATGCTTGTCCATCAACGCCTTCGCCGACGGCGAAAAGACGTGGCAATGCATGTCGATGGCGATTGTTCCGTTTGCGGCCATGAGTCCCCCTCCAAGTTTGTTCAACCTACTGGTCGGTTGCGGCAAAGCTTAACACTGCTGGCAGATAGAGAAAGGGCGGTGGAAAATTCCACCGCCCTCTAATTCACATAGATGGAGCCGCGTGGCTCGTCACCTGAGCGATCGCTTGAGTTCGACCAGGAACAGCGGGATCTCCGGGAAAATCATCACCAGGATCAGGACAACCAGCATCACCAGCGCGAACGGTGCCGCACCGATGAAGATATCCGCGAGCGAGATGTCCTTCTGTACCAGCGTCGATTTGATCACGTAGACCGCGAGGCCCAACGGCGGGGTCAGGAGGCCGATTTCCGTGGCTATCACGGTCACGACGCCAAACCAGACCAGGTCAACATCAAACGGCTTCAGCACCACGAGGAACAGCGGCACGGTGATTAGCATGATCGATACCGAATCGATGATCGTCCCGAGGATGATCAGGATGACCACATACATGATCATCAGCTGGACGAAGCTGGCGTTCATATCGCCAATCACGCGTCCCAACTCTGTCGGCAGCCCCGAAATCCCGAGCATCCGGCTGTACATACTGGCCGCAATAATCAGGAACAGCAGCGTCGCCGTGATATGCCCCGTCTCGACCAATACGTCCCACAATTTGCGGACCGTGATCTGCCTGCGCACCAGCGCAAACAGGAATGCGACGAAGGCACCTGCGGCACCTGCTTCGGTTGGCGTGTAAAGCCCGGCATAGATGCCGCCGAGAACGACCATCACCAGGATGACGATCGGATAGGTTTTCGCGAACAGTTCCTTGCCAGGCATTTTCTCCTGGTCCATCTGCTGATCGAGAGCCCCTGGCTCGGCAACCCAATTGGGGAACCCGTACGCCATGATCGCAATCAGGACGCAGAAGGAGAAGGTCAGCAGGATGCCCGGGCCAATGCCCGCGATGAACAAATCACCGACGGATTCTTCAGCAATCAGCGCGAAGATAATCAGCAGGATCGAGGGCGGAATGAGCATGCCCAGGACCGATGAGCCCGCGACGGTGCCGACCGCGAAGCGGCCCTTGTAGCCGTAACGCAACATCTCCGGCACGGAGATACGGGTGAATACGGTCGCCGATGCGATGGAGACGCCGGTGATAGCGGCGAAGATAGCATTCGCGATGACCGTCGCCATCCCGAGGCCGCCACGCACCCGGCGCAGGGCATTCTGGGCGATGTCGTAGGTGTCGCGCCCCATCCCCGCCGTACTGACGAGCAAGCCCATCAAAACGAACAACGGAATGACGCCGAACAGGAAATCCTGGACGGTTTTTGCCGCCGATATCCAGAGCAGGCTAATCGCGATATTGACGTTGCCCTTGATGACCCAGACCCCCACGAAAGAGATCAGGGCGAGCACGACAGGAACATGCATGCCGATATAGATCAGCAGCAGCATCGCGATGATGGAGACGATGCCAATTTCAAAACCGCTCATTTGGTCGACTCCTCAGCGGCAGCCGCTTGCACATCTACGGCTTCCTCATGCTCGAGCGGCGGCTTGCCAAACAAGCCGCGGAGGTTATCAACCACCAACAGGAAAAACTGGATGCCGAGAAGCGTACAGCCGACCACGAGCGCGAGGCGCTGGGGCCATTCCGGGAATGTGAACACCCCGGTATTCCCGACGAAATGACCGCCGTGATAGGCCTGCAGCCACTTCGGCCAGCCGCCGATAACGATGGCAACCATCAACCCAACCCCGGCCAGATGGAACAGAATCCCCATGATATTGCCGACCGCCGGCCATTTCCTGAGGATACTTCCGTAGAGCGCATCGGATCGTGTGACGCGGCCAACCTTCAACGTATGCGCCAACTGCAGATAGAGGATCGTGACGATCGAAATCTCGACGATCTCGGTCACGCCGCTCAAGGGCGAGTTGAAGACAAATCGAAGGGTGATATCGAGGGTGATTAGCAGCATCAGGACGAAAATCCAGCCCGAAGCCACCCCGTTGCTCACCAGGACGATCCGGTCGAAAATTCGACGCAGAACATCCAAAAATCCAAGTATTGCGTTCAATGGAAGTCGGGGAGCCACCTTGCGGCAGCTCCCCTCCCTATTTCGAGATTGAGTTCACGTACAGATGAACGGGACGGTTCTATTCCTTGTCCCACTGGCGTGCGATCGGCTGATTGGCCGCCCGCATCTCGCCCATCCAGGCCTTGAGGATCTCGGTCCCCGGCTGACCAGCGGCATTGCGTGCCTCAGCCCACTGCTTGCCCAACGGCGGCAGTGCCTTGGCCCAAGCAAGACGCTCGGCATCGCTTGCCACAGTGACCTTCGTGCCGAATTCCGCCTCGCAACGTGCCAGTCCGGATTTCGCACCGTCGTTCACCCGCTTGACGTTTTCGGTTACCCAAGCCTTGGTCGAATCCTGCATGGCTTTCTTAACTTCTCCAGGCAGGCCGGCCCAAACGTCGCTATTGAAGTTCAGGGAGAAGCCGTTCACCCCACCGAGGGTCGCATCGTATGCGAACGGAGCCGGCTCACAGAGCTTGAACGCACCGGCGCCCTGGCGCCAGACGATCATGGCCTCGTAAATACCCGTGCTCAGGCTGTTGTAGGCATCCGCAAGGTTGGTCTGCACGCCGGCAGCGCCAATCGCGAGAACCCAGGGAAGGTTCGGGCCGGCAGCGCCGACCTTCAGGCCCTTGACCTGGTTGATGCTGGAGATCGGCTTGGCCGACCAGAGCATGTAGTTGTCAACGGCACCCGTCGGGGCCAACGCGACCTGGTTGAATTCCTTCACCCAAGTCTCTTTGTACTGCGGGAAGGTGTCGACCATCTTCTGAGTCACAACACTGATCAGCGCGATGTCGTTGCTCGTGAACGGTGTCTTGAAGGACACGTCATAGAGCGGAACCTTATCGGCATGGAACGCAGTCACGATGACGCCGAGGTCACCAATGCCGGTCTCGACACCTTCGAGCTCGCCACGCGGCTTGACGATCTGGCCGCTGATGCCCTTGTTCCAGTTGATCTTGTAGTTGCCGTTCTTCGCGAGCGCGGCATCAACAGCAGGCATGTAGGCGTCAACCAGCGAACCGATCCAGGTCGCGGGCGGCGGATAGCCGGAGATCGCCGTGAGGTTAATGGTTTCCTGCGCAGTTGCCGGTGCCGAGACGGCAACTGTTGCCGTGGCGGCTGCGGCGATGAGCAGCGCAGTCGTTTTTGAAATTTTGGACATAAAGTCCTCCCTGTTTGTTTTTTCATTTCCCCGTCGGACTTTTATAGTCCAGACGAAACCTTCCAACAACGACGACCCCATGTCCATCGAGAATTCGTGAATGTTTCCAATACGAACAAATCAGTCCGGTTTTTTCTCTTAAGGTAGAAAAACACTACTGTTTGGCGAGTATTGTGGTCAGTGATCTCGGAGTCCGTATTCACATATACGAACCGACGAAACACCGGCCTTCCTCACGTTTTCGTAATTCGCACTGTCCATCCCGGACTCGGGTGAATTCACTGCATATCCGAAAAAAACCGGGCCAGCGTCTCCGCCAGCCCGGTTTCGTAAGTCATAAAAATTCGGTGCCTATTCGGCCGCCTGCGCGAGAAGCGCATCGGGACCAAACAACAGATCACGCAACCAGATGGCCTGCGCGCTCGAGACTTTCTCGAGATGCTCGTTATTCGAGTACAGGCTCATGTGATCGACACCCTCGACGATCGCCAGTTTCTTGTTCGGGCACGGAACCGCGTTGAACACATCGATCTCCAAATCGGATGAAGTGATGTTATCGCCCTTCGCAATCGCCATCATGTAGGGCGTCTCATAGAGACGCTTGGCATAGGGCATCACATCGTACTGCATAAGCAGCTCAACGGATTCGAGCGTGTTCTCATGGATGTGGTTCGGTGCTTCACGTTCCTTGATATCCTGGAAGATCGTACAGACATGGGGGAACGGCCATGAACTGATCTCGTTGTCCGGATCAGTGGTCGCCATCGCGATCATCTGACTCGGCTCACCGCGCTGACGCGCCTCGCGGTCGTCAAGAATGAGTTTCTGGATCGCCGCGAACTTACGCTCGCCATGACAGCGACGCATGGTCGGGAAACCGTCGACCACGGGGACCACCGACAGCGCAAACTTTACGCGCGTGTCCAACGCCGCGACACAAATCGCATGGCCGCCGGAATATGAAATGCCCCAAACGCCAATCCGGTCGGCATCGATTTCATCCAATGTCTTGGCGAAGCTCACCGCGTTGCGGTAATCCTCGATTTGACCCCAGGGATCGATATGCTGGCGCGGCAACCCGTCGCTATCGCCGAAGCAACGATAATCGAAGATCAGGCAAGCACAGCCGATTTCAACGAAATCGTCCGCATAGTACGGCATGACGATTTCCTTCACGTAGCACCAGCCGCCCGCCATAACCACCAGCGGCGGGTTCTTGACGCCGTCGGGCATGTAGAGCGTGCCGCGTATGGTGTCGCCGCAGCTGTTGAATTCAATGTCACGAGTTTGCATTTTCTTCTCTCCCCTAAAGAGCCGTTTTCACCCTTGTGAACTGGGTTTTGTCTATCAATCAGGTTGTCCCGCATCCCGGGACCTGTCAACTCCCCGCCACTCTCCGGAGCCCAGGTCAAAGCTTACGCATCGCCCTCGTTCGCCAATGCTTCCGCGACCCGTTCGCGCAGAACATTTTTGCGGATCTTGCCCGCAGCCGTACGCGGAAACTCGTCGATGATCTCCAGCCGCTCTGGATACTTCCGCGTCGCCATGCCGGTGGTTTTAAAGAACGCAACCATGGTGTCGAAATCCAGCATCGCCCCCGGCTTCAGCGTCACATAGGCGCACCCGGTCTCGCCCATGCGCGGATGCGGCATCGCAACCACGGCGGCCTCCTGGACCGACGGATGTTCGTGCAAGGCATCCTCAACCTCGCGCGGGCTGAGGTTCTCGCCGCCACGGATGATCAAATCCTTCAACCGGCCGGTGATCACGAGATCGCCGGCTTCGGTCATCACTGCCAGATCGCCGGTGTGAAAATATCCATCCGCCTCGAACGCTTCGAAATTGTGTTCATCGGCGGCGTAGCCGAGACACATTTCCGGCCCGCGCGAAAGGATTTCCCCCTCTTCGCCTGGCCCGAGCACCCGCCCGTCGGCCGGATCAACGATCTTGACCTGATGGCCGACGATATGGCCTTCGGTCGTCGCACCCAGTTCCTCCTCGTCGCGGCTGTTCACTCCCAGTGTCACGGTCGGTGCTTCTGTCGAGCCGTAACAGCGCGAACAGACGCAACGCTCGAACACGCTGTGCGCAGTGTAGATAACCTCTGGTGGAACGGGCGCGCCACCGCACGGGAAATAGCGCAAGCTCGGCAACGCACGCCCGCTTTTCCCGGCAACGTCCATGAGCTCCTGCAGAAAGACCGTCGCCGCAATTGTGAAGGTCACACCATGCGCATCGATCAGGTCGGCGGCCGCATCGGCATTCCAAATCTCCATGAACACCACCGGGGCGTTCAACGTGAACGGCATCTGAATGCCGTACAGATATCCGGTGATATGGGTGACAGGGGACGGCATCAGAACGACATCGTCTTCGCCGAGCCCGAGAAAGTTCGAGATCGCCTGGATTTCGGTATCGATCGTGTTGTGACTGTGCAGCACGCCTTTGGGCCGGCCCGTCGTGCCCGAGGTGTACATGATCAGCTTGACCGCATTGGGATCGACCGTCGTTGGCGCGAACGCATCCGCATCGCCCTCGGCCAGAAGCGCGTCGAAGCCGGTCGCACCCTCGGCGTCGCCGCGAACCGTCACCACCAGATCGAGATCGGGAAGCTCGGCGCGGTGGCGCGCGATCATGTCGGCATAATCGAAATTGCGGAACTCGGTCGGGACAAAGATCGCCCGGGTGCCCGCATCGCGCAGGATATAGGACACCTCGGCGTCGCGATAGATCGGGATAATCGGGTTGCACACCAGCCCGAGCATGGCGCAGGCAAGATCGATCACCATTGTCTCGGGCCAGTTCGGCAATTCGAAACTCACGACATCGCCCGCGACGAGGCCACGCCCTTGCAACGCACTGGCCAGCGCCCGCGCCTGCCGGTCGAGTTGCGCGGCCGTCAGTCGCCGGGCCCCTTCAATGACCATCACCTTATCGGGGTTCTGTGCGAGCACCGCGTCGAGCTGATCCGCCAGGGTCTTGTTGCGCCAGATGCCGCTCGCCGTATTCTCGGCGATCAGCTCGTCGCTCAGGCGGGTCTTCCAGCCACTGACATCGGTGCGCATCGTTGACTCCCGCCGCCGCCTACTCGCGCGCGAGCCGGAGGCGGTTGGCGATGTTGTTTTTCTGGATCGCCGACGACCCGCCGATGATCGGCATCAGAAGCGCCTCACGTACGTAACGTTCCATGTCGAATTCCTTGATGTAGCCGTAGGCGCCCATCACCTGCTGGCAAGTCAGCACGATCTCCTTGGTGACGTCGCTGACATAAAGTTTAGCCATCGACGTCTCGACAGAGGCCGGCTTCTTCTCATCGAGCAACCAGGCCGCGTGATAGGTCATCAGACGGCAGGCGTGGAGCTTGGTCTTGCAATCGACCAGCATGTGCCGCACCGATTGATAGGCGGAGATCGGCTTGCCGAATTGCTTGCGCTCCTGGGCATATTCCCACGCGTCATCGACGGCAGCGGCGGCATTGCCCAGCGCCAGCGCCGCGACTTCGATCTTCTCAACATCAAGCCCGGGGCCGACGATCCGGCGCCACCCGTCGTTCCAGCCCTCTTCGCCACCGACGATATTCTCCGCCGGGATTTCCACATCCTCGAACGTCACATCGCAAGTGGACGCGCCCTTCATGCCCATCGCGTCCTGCAGCTCGATCGTCACACCAGGTGCGTCCGGCGGGATCAGGACGATCGACAGATTTTGATAACGCTCGGCATCGGGGTCGCTCCTCACGACCGCATAAATGTAGTCGGCGATGTTGGCGCCGGAACAGAAACGCTTGGTCCCGTTGATCGTGACCGTCGCGCCGTTGCCTTTACGGACCGCGGTGGTCCGGACGCTGGCAACGTCGGCGCCGACATCCGGCTCCGATATTCCATAGGCGAACAGGAGCTCTCCCGCGGCGAGCTTCGGCAGGAGTTTCTGCTTCTGCTCGGGGCTGCCCACCTCCTCGATATTCATGGCGCCATAGCAGGCGCACATGATGAACGGCACGGCGACGGCCATCGACCGGCGGGCCAGCTCCTCGATCACCACCATTGTCGCGGTGATATCCCGCCCGGCGCCGCCATATTCTTCCGGCACCGTCAGCGCGTTCACCCCGAGGGCCGAGAGCTTCTCGAAAATCTCGCGGGGATAGTGATTCTCCCGGTCCCACTCCTGGGCCAGGGCGCGCGGCATCTCGTTCTCGACGAAGCGCCGCAGCGTGTCCCGGAGCATGGTGACATGCTCTGCCTCCTGGAAATGTTCCATCGCGCCGCCTACTTCCCGGTGAATTTCGGCTCTTCCTTGTTCAGGAACGCCTCGGTGGCGATGCGATGATCGTCGGTCATCTGGGACATCGCCTCGAAGTTAAACGCCGTGTCGAGGACCGCGTTCGCGGCCTGCTTGAGCCCGCCATTCACCGCGGCCTTGGTCCATTTGATGGCGTTGATCGCGCCACCCGCGAGCCGTGCCGCCATCGCATCGACCGCCGCGTCGAGTTCGTCGGCGGGCAGCGCATGATTGATCAGGCCGATCGTCGCGGCGTCCCGGGCCGTCAGCAGATCGCCCGTCATGAGATATTCCTTGGCCCGGGCATAGCCGATCAGCTGCGGCCAGATCACAGCTCCCCCGTCTCCGGCAACAAGGCCGACCGCGACATGGGGATCACCCAGCTTGGCATTTTCGGCCGCATAGATGATGTCGCAGAACAGGGCAATCGTGCAGCCGAGGCCGATCGCATGGCCGGGCAGCCGGGCAATGATCGGCTTTTGCAGGTCGAGCAGGCTGTTCACCAGCCGCTTGCCCTCCCAGACCGTCCTGGCAAAGGCGGCGGGGTCACCATGCATGGCATTCAGCCACTGCAGATCGCCGCCGGCGCAGAAGGCTTTCCCCGCACCAGTGAGGATGACGACATCGGCTTCATCATCCGCATCCACGTCGAAGAATATGCGCGAAAGTTCTTCGTGCAGTACCGCATCGATCGCGTTGAGTGATTCGGGGCGGGACAGAGTCAGGCGCAGAATTCGACCTTCGCGCTCGGCCGTAATCGCCGTGTAGCTGTCATAGTTCATCTCGTCCCCCAGTCATGCCTCTTCGTGCATGTTCGTGAATCAGTGCCCGTCGCGTCAACAGCGGTCAGCCGCCGACGGGGGTCAGGCTTCCTGGCGCATCTTCAGTTTCAGCGCGACCACCTCATAAACGTCGAGGCCGGTCAGAACGCTGATCTCCTCGAGCGGTAACGACGTCTCGTTGAGCAGTACGCGCGCGTGGCTATCGGGGTCGCGCTTGCGATTGTTGCGCCGGGGCACCCTGTTGGCCGCCGCTGCGGCCTTGCGCCGTTCGGCCTCGTCGAGCCCGCGCTGCTGTGCCTCTTCCAGGGCCGCATCCCGTCGCGCCTTGTCGGCGTCGATCCAGGCGTCGGACATCCGCGCCGCCTTGGCGAGACCTTGCGCGTCCTCGCTGGCTCTTCGCGAGAATTGCGGAAATCTTTCCTCGGGGCGTTCAGGAGCAGGCCCGCCGCCGGCAGCTTCCTCCAGCGTCATGCCATGGCTTTTCACCATGCGTTCCGCCGCGGCCAGCGCGGCATCCCGTTCGCCCTCGTAAGGGCTTTCCTTGGCGAGGTTCAGAAGATTGTGGAAGCGGGTTTGTTCCGCTTCATTGAAAGCGCGTGCGTCAACGATGACGTCACCTGTTGATAGGGTTCATGGATAGGGACGGAGTATAGCCTATTTGGCAGATTCCGCAGATCAGATCACTAGTTTCCGCAGTTCAAATCACCAGTGCGACCACCGCACCGGTCATGCAGGTCGCGATGGTCCCGGCAACGAGTGACTTGAGACCCAGCCCGATCAGGTCGGATTTGCGCTCAGGAGCCATCGCGATCATGCCCGCAAGCATGATGCCGACACTGCCGAAATTGGCGAAACTGGCCATCGCATAGAGCAGGATAATTCGGGTCCGCTCCGACAGGCTATCGCCAGCGGCCGCGAGATCGAGAAAGGCGATCAGCTCGTTCAGGACGATCTTGGTCCCGATCAGGGCGCCTGCGGCCGTGGCCTCCGCCCAGGGTATCCCGATCAACCAGGCGACGGGCGCCAACAACCAGCCCAGCAAACGTTGAAGACTGACAGGGCCTCCCCAGAGATCGGGAAACAGGCCCAACAGTTGATTGACCAATGCGACCACGGCCACGAACACGATGAGCATCGCGATGATGTTCAAAAGCAGGCGCAACCCATCCTGAGTCCCCTGCACCATGGCGTCCATGGTGCTGTCATACATGCCGCGCCCCGTCTCGAGGTCATCCGCCGAGGCAGCGGCCACATCGGGCGTATCCGTCCCCGGCGCGGGTGCAGGCACCATCAGGCGCGCAATGACGATTGCGGCGGGGGCGCTGATCAGAGACGCGACCAGAAAATGGCCTGCCGCATTTTCGATCACCCCATTGAGGAACGTCGCGTAGAGCACGAGAACCGTCCCGGCGATCGTCGTCAGGCCGCACGTCATGGTGACGAACAGATCGCTGCGGTTCATGCGCGCGAGATGGGGCCGAATCAGAATGGCCGCCTCGACCATCCCGACGAAGATATTGGCCGCCGCACCGAGTGCCACCGGGCCGTCGATCCGCAATGTGAGCTTCAGGCCGGCGGCCAGCCCCCTGATGATCAGCGGCATGACCCGCCAATGCCAGAGGACCGCCGACAGGGCAGACAACAACAAAACAATCGGCAGCGCCTGGAACGCCAGGACGAACGCGGCCCCGGGGTAGCTCTCCGTAAAGGGTAGTGGACCGCCGCCGAGGAAACCGAAGACCAGGCTCGTGCCCGCCTTTGACGCCGTGTCGAGGGCGAGAACCAATCCATTGACGGCACCAATCGCCTCGCGGACCACCGGCACCGAAAGCGCGATCGCCGCCAGTGCGATCTGGACGGCCACGCCTGCGATCACCAATCGCCAGGACCAACCCCGGCGATTTTCACTCAGCAACCAGGCCAGCCCGATCAGCGCAGTCAGGCCCAGTATCGGTTGGATAGTTTCAATCATAGGTTCCCCCCGGAAGCCCCCATCCCGTATGCCGCATTCGCAAACGGTCTATCCACATGATCTACAGCAGCAGACGATTCGCGCCCGACAACGCAGAACAGGAACGGGGCCCTCAAAGGAGGCCGCATAAAAAAGGAGCGGATCAACGCGATCCGGCCCCAAGATACTGTGATGTCAATCCGGTGGCGGCGTCACCCCCAAGGGGAGGTTGGTTGCGATGCCAAAGAGTTTGGGAGCGTCGCGTCGACCGGTTTGTGTCTCTTTTGGGTTTTTCCGCCCGTTTGTTTTGGTGTCTTGGAGTCTTGGAGGTTTGGTGTCACTTGGTCCGTAATTTCAAAAACCACCCTAGTTCGAATCAAAAGTATCGGCAATTTCAATCAGTTAAACTTCTAATCGAATTCATCTGAAATGTGATCTATCTCTTACGATCACACACAACACAGGAGCGAAGTTCATGGGCGCACTCGACAACAAGGTTGCCATCGTCACCGGGGCTGGCGGCGGCATCGGCCGGGCCATGTCCACACGATTTGCCGCCGAGGGTGCTGCGGTCGTCTGCGTCGATATCAACGAAGAACGCGTCAACGCAACGGTCGACGAAATTACTCAGAACGGCGGGCGGGGCATCGCCCTCCCGGCCGACGTCGCGGTCGAAGCCAATGCCGAGGCTGCCGTCGCTGCTGCGGTCTCCGATTTCGGGGGGCTGCATGTCCTGGTCAGCAACGCGATTTATGATCTGCCGCTGGCTCCCGTCACCGAGATTTCCTATGACGATTGGCGACGCACCATGGACGTCAATCTCAACAGCGCGTTCCTGTTTTCCAAACACGCGATTCCGGCCATCGATACGTGCGGCGGGGGCAGCATCATCCTGATCGCGTCCCAGCTTGGCCGCACGGCCAAGCCCGGGCGCCCGTGGTACTGCGCCCAGAAGGGCGCGCTCATCAACATGGCGCGCGCGATGGCGCTCGATCACGCGCATCAGAACATCCGGGTCAACAGCCTGTCTCCCGGGCCCGTCGAGACCGACCGCTTCGTCACCAATTTCGACGGCCGTGACGCAGCCCAAGCTGCAAATGGCACCATGTTCGACCGGCTCGGAAAGCCCGAGGAGATCGCCGCGGGTGCGGTGTTCCTGGCGAGCGCGGAGTCCTCGTTCATGACCGGCTCGGACCTCCTGATCGACGGTGGATATACGGCCGTCTGACATCGGTGTGAGAACTTGATTTAGTTACATTTGTAACTATTATTGACGCACCATCAAAAGGACATTTCCATGGACGGTGCGACGACGAAGACGGACGCGGGCTACCAGAGCGGCCTCGGGAACCATTTCTCGAGCGAGGCCCTGCCGGGCGCCCTACCTCAGGGGCAGAATTCCCCTCAGAAAGCGCCCTACGGGCTCTATGCCGAGGGAATGAGCGGGTCGGCGTTCACGGTGCCACGCGAAGAATCGCGGCAGACCTGGTGCTATCGCATCCGCCCGACGGCCAAGGCGCCGCCCTACGCGCGCCTCGCGAACAGCGGCTGGCGCACGCCATCGGCAGGAGACACATCCGCGCCGCCCAACCAGATGCGCTGGAACCCGTTAAATTTTCCCGACGCCCCGACAGACCTGATCGACGGCATGACCACCTATGCCATGTGCGGCGACGCGCATCACCAAACGGGCATCGGCATTCACCTGTATGCGGCCAACCGGTCGATGACCGAGCGGTTTTTCCACAACGCCGATGGCGAGATGCTGTTCGTGCCGCAACAAGGTCGGCTCGTCCTGCACACGGAGCTCGGCATACTCGACGCCGCACCTGGTGAGATCGCGGTCGTACCGCGGGGCATCAAGTTCCGGGCCGAACTCCCGGACGGCGCGTCGCGCGGTTACGTCTGCGAGAATTACGGGCTCCCGCTGCGCCTGCCCGAACTGGGCCCGATCGGCACCAACGGCCTGGCCAGCCCGCGTGATTTCCTGACACCCAACGCCGGATTCGAGGATCGCACGGGCGCATTCGAGCTCGTGTTCAAGTTCGACGGCGGATTGTGGACCACGGGGGTCGACCGCTCCCCGCTCGATGTGGTGGCATGGCACGGCACCCATGTGCCCTACAAATATGACATGGCAAACTTCATGACGATCGGCACGGTGAGCGTCGACCACCCCGACCCGTCGATCTTTACCGTGCTGACCTCGCCCTCGCCCGACCCAGGCACCGCGAATGTGGACTTCGCGATCTTCCCGCCGCGCTGGATGGTCGCCGAACACACGTTCCGGCCGCCCTGGTTCCACCGCAACGTGATGAACGAGTTCATGGGCCTCGTCGAGGGCGCTTACGACGCCAAGGCCGAAGGCTTCACGCCGGGCGGTGCGAGCCTGCACAACTGTATGGCCGGACACGGCCCCGACGCCGCCACCTTCGAGGCGGCCAGCAACGCCAAACTCGTGCCCGAGAAGATCGACGGGACCCTCGCCTTCATGCTCGAGACCCGCTACGTGCTGCGCCCCACGCCGTTCGCGCTGGAGACGCCGCTGCGCCAGGCCGACTACCAGGATTGCTGGGCCGGCCTCGAAGACCGTTTCGACCCCGCCCGGCGCTAAACCCGCCTACTTCTCCGGGATGACCGGCAGCAGCACATGGGACGGGTGGTCAGGCCCGGTGTGCAGGGTGACCTTCTTGCCGTAGACGTCGAGCGGCCGGTTGGACGGCATCTCGTGCTTGAACGGCCCGACGCCATACTGGACGCGGTTGGCGATCATCGGGTCGCCCGGCGTCCAGCCCGGATAGACATAGTCGCGGCCGCGCACGCTGAGGCCCAGTCGATAGCCCTCCGGCAACACGATCGACGTCGGCCAGATCTCGATATCGAGCTCGTAGATCTCACCCGGCGTGAGTGGCTGCACTTCGTCATGGGCGTGATACGGCCGGTAAGGCAAGGTCTGGTCGGGGTCGAGCTTGCGGTGCGAGGCGCGCAGCCAGCCGAGCCCGACGGGCGTGTGGGGGTCGTTGGCACCCTTGTAGACGACCTCCTTCATGTCCGGCTTGAACACCCGCAGCACCAGGAACAGATCGGCGTCCTCGGTCTCCGAAGAGATGAACAGCTTGGCAGCAACAGGCCCGGTAATCTCGGTCTCCTGCGCCACGGGCGGCGCCAGGAACGTCGCTCCGTCCCCCATCGCCTCATAGGTGAAGCTCTGGGCATCAGCCATCGGCGCATCAGAGAGCGTCTTACCCGCGGGATCGAGATACATCTCGGTCCATTCGGTACGCGGGATCGGCCATGCATCCTCGGCCCGCTCGACGAACACCTCGTCGGGATGCCGGATCAACAGCTGCACCTTCGGCTGCTCACCCCAGCCTGTATCCTCGCCCTTCAGGAAGTGGCCGAGGAAGCGGCGCTGCAAGTCGATGCCGTAGTCGGTGTAGTAGTGGGTAAAATGCTCAAGGCCATGGATCTCGAGCCACTTCTGATCGCTCGCGGCATTCACATAGCCCTCGGTGTTGCCGCGTGGATGCAGGCCCACACCGCCCCAGTTACCCGATGACAGCAACGGCACGTTGATCTTGGAATAGTCCGGCATCCGGGCCTTCCAGTAATCATCGACCAGGGGATGAGCCAGAATATCGCGGCCATAGTCGGTGCGATTGTCCGCCAGCTCTTCCTCCGACAGCGTCTCGGGCCCCGAAATCCACTCGCCATTGAGGCGGCTCTTCTTGCCATAGGCACCCTTGCCATGCTGGCGCGGGACGACGGCGGAGTTGAACCAGATCGACGGGAACCGACAGGCGATGCCGCCGTGATGTCCCATGTCGCGATAGTAATCCGCAGCGCCTTCCCAGACGCACATCGCGGCCAGATGCTTGGGCTGGAGGGAGGCGACCTGCCACTGGTTCATGCCGTAATAGGAAATCCCCGAGGTCCCGACCTTGCCGTTCGACCAGGCCTGGGTGCCCGCCCAGTTGATGCAGTCGTGGAAGTCCTGGGCTTCGCGCGCCGACCAGACGTCGAGAAAGCCCTGGGACCGGCCCGCACCGCGCGAATCCACCCGCATGCAGATGTAGCCGTCCGGCACCCATTTCTCGGGATCCACGAGCTCCCAGTTTTGATACCGGTTCGATGAGCCGACGAGACAGTCGGGGTAATCCTCAACCATCTGCTTCCACTGGTAGGGATAGCCGTCTTCCCAGGCGAGCCACTTGGCATAGGGGCCGTAGCTGATGATCACCGGATACTGGCCGTCATCGTCGGGTCGGTAGATATCGGCGCGCAGGACGATCCCGTCGTCCATCTCAAGCGGCACATCCCAATCGATGCGCATCCCGTCATTGACCTTCGACGTCATCTGGCTATCGCCGGGTGTCTGGATACTGCTCATCACTGCGTCCCCCAATTTTGAACTATTTGCGTTTCTTGCCCGCGCGCTTCGGCGGGATGACCGGCAACAACAGATGCGACGGATGGTTCGGTCCACAATGGATCGTAACGTTGCCGCCATAGACCCGCGCGTCCCGGCCGTCATGGACGAAGGGTCCAACACCGGTGAATTCGTTCTTCATGTTCGACAATCGCCCGCCCGATCCGCCGGGATAGACATAGTCCCGCCCCCGGACCGTCAGCCCCAGCCGATACCCGGCCGGCACGACGATCGATGTCGGCCAGACTTCAACGTCGAGCTCATAGACCTGGCCCGGCTTGAGCGGCTGCTTCTCGTCGTGGCTGTGATAGGGCTGATGTTTGCGTGATTTCTTCCGATCGAGCTTGCGGTGCGACGCCCGCAGCCAGCCTTGCGCGATCGGCGTGTGCGGATCGAGGGCTCCCTTGAAGGTGACTTCTTTCAGGTCGGGCGAGAACAACCGCACCACCAGGAACAGATCCGCGTCTTTCGTCTCGGACGACACGAACAGCTTGGCCGCCAGGGGCCCCGTGACTTCCATCGCCGTGTCCGCCGCGGGGGTCAGGAAGGTCAGCCCGTCGCCCAGGCCGGCATATGTGATCGCGCGTTTGCGGTCGAGCTTGCGCGCACCAAGCGCGCCACTGGCCGGATCGAGATAGGCCTTGGTCCACTTCGTGCTCTTGATCGGCCACTCGCCCTCGGCCCGCGGCACGAAGACCTCATCGGGATGGCGGACATTGAGCAACACTTTCGGCTGCTTCTTCCAGCCCGTGTCCTTGCCCTTCAGGAAATGCCCGAAGAAGCGTTTCTGCAGGTCGAGCCCGTAGTCCGTGTAAAACTCGGTCCAGTGCTCACGGCCATGCATCTCCAGCCACTTTTGCTTGGATGCCGCATGGACGAAGCCATCGATATTGCCGCGTGGATGCAGCCCCTGCCCGCCCCAGTTGCCGGCCGACAGGACCGGCACGTCGACCTTCGACCAGTCAGCCGAGCGACCCCGATACCATGCGTCGTCGAGCTTACGCGTGCGCAACTCATGGGGCAGATCGGTGCGGTTCTTCTTGAGGGTGGCGCGCGTGAATGTCTCCGGGCCGCAGACCAGGTCGCCATGGACCGCCGAACGCGGGCCATTCTTGCCAAGCCCGTACTGCACGGATTCAACCTGCTTGTCGTACCAGTTGGTCACGAAGGTCGACAGGATGCCGCCGTGATAGTTGGAGTCCCGGTAATAGTCCCCCGCGCCCTCCCAGACGCATAGCGCGGCCAGATGCTTGGGCTTCAGCGCCGCCACATGCCACTGATTGATCGCGTAGTAGGAAATGCCGTTGAGCCCGACCTTGCCGTTCGACCAGGGCTGCACCCCGGCCCAGTCGATGCAGGCCGCGAAGTCGCGGGTCTCGCGCGGCGAGCGCACGTCGACGACGCCGGGCGAGCGGCCGGAACCCCGGGAATCGACCCGGATGACCACATAGCCATCGGGCACCCATTTCTCAGGGTCCACGACCTCCCAGTTGGCGTATTTGTTGGTCGTCCCCTGGGCCACCTCGGGAAATGTCTCGACCATGATGTTCCAGGCGGTCTCGTAGCCCTCCTGGAATGCCAACCCCTTGGCATAGGGGCCGTGGCTCATGATGACGGGGAACCGGCCACGCTTGTTCGGGCGGAAGATATCCGCCCGCAGGACGTTGCCGTCGTCCATTTCGATCGGCACGTCCCAATCGATCCGCATCCCGTCCCGCACTTCCGTGCGAAACTGCGGATCATCGGCGTAGAGGTTCTCCGCCATGTGTCGCCCTACTTTGCCGGGATGATCGGCAGCAGCACGTAGCCGGCGTGATCGCCGCCCAGATGCACCGTCACATTGTTGTCGAACACCTCGGGCGGCCGGTCCGTCTCGTCGTCATGCAGGAACGGCCCGACACCCGTAAAGACGTTCTTCATGTTCGACAGGCCGGCATTCGGCTCGCCGGGATAGACATAGTCGCAACCCCGGATCGACAGGCCGAAGCGATAACCCTTCGGCACCACGATGCCCGAACCGTGAATCTCGATGTCGAGCTCGTAGATTTCTCCCGGGGTCAATTCCTGCACCTCGTCATGGGCGTGGAACGGCGCCCACTCCTCCGACCGTGCCGGGTCGAGCTTGCGGTGCGAAGCCCGCAGCCAGCCCGACGCGACAGGCGTGTGCGGATCGAGCGCCCCGCGGAACGTGACCTCCTTCATGTCCGGCTGGAACACACGCAGGACGACGAACATGTCCGCGTCCTTCGTGTCCGACGACACGTTGAGCTTGACCGCCATGGGCCCGCAGATTTCCGTGTCCTCGGCCGCCGGGTTCGACAGAAAAGTGAGCCCGTCGCCCATCGCCTGATAGGTGATTGCGGCGCTCTCGCTGGCGGAAGCGTCCGACAGGATCTGCCCCACTGGCTCGAAATGGAATTTCGTCCACTGGGTGCGCGGCAACGGCCAGTCCTCCTCGGCGCGCGGAACGAACTTCTCGCCCGGATGGCGCACATTCAAGGACACACGCGGCTGATCCTTCCAGCCGGAATCATCACCCTTCAGATAGCAATCGAAGAACCGCATCTGCAGGTCGTTGCCATAGTCGGTGTAGTAGAGTGACCAATGCTCGAGGCCATGGACCTCGAGATACTTATCCTTCGATCCCGACAACATATAGCCGTGGAAGTTACCCCGCGGATGCAGCGGTGCACCGCCCCAGTTGCCGCAACTCAGGATCGGCACTTCAATCTGGGAATAGTCGACGGCACGGTCCGCGAACCACTCGTCGTCGAGCGGGTGGGCGCGCATGGTGGCATGCAGGTCGAACTTGTTTGCCTCCAATTCCTCGTCGGACAGTGTGTCCGGACCGGCAGACCACTCGCCGTTGGCGCGCGAACGGTAGCCTCGGTCGCCGTAGCCATGCTGCAGCTGCTTGATCTGCATGTCGTACCAGTGCTTGGCGAACGTCGAGTAGATGCCGCCGTGGTAGCTGCCTTCGCGGTAATAGTCCGTCGAGCCTTCCCACGGGCAGATCGCCGCCAGATGCGGCGGGCGCAGCGCGGCCACCTGCCACTGGTTGATCGCGTAGTAGGAGATGCCGCTCAGGCCCACCTTGCCGTTCGACCAGGGCTGGACGCCGCCCCATTCGATGCAATCGTAGAAATCCTTGGTCTCGCGCGCGTTGAAATGCTCGAGATAGCCCGGCGAGCGGCCCGCACCGCGGGAATCGACCCGCACAAGCACATAGCCATGGGGCACCCATTTCTCCGGGTCCGCAACTTCCCAGGCCTGATGAATGTTGGTCGAACCCGCCGGTACGTCCGGGTGGTTCTCGCACATCAGATCCCAGCAGGTTTTGTAGATTTCCTCGAAGTGGAGATCCTTGCCATAGGGTCCATGGGCCATGATCACCGGGTACTGGCCGTCATCGTCGGGCCGATACACATTGGCGCGTAGAACGACCCCGTCGTCCATCTCGATGGGCACATCCCAATCGACGCGCATGCCCTCGCGGACCTCGCTTTTGAACAGCGGATCGTCGATATGTTTGATGTCGTCCATGATCATTCCTCCCCTCTGCAGGACCCTTTCTGTGAGGGCCCATGCAGGCATTTATTCGTTGATACGCCCTTTTCGAACGGCCCCTATCTTCGAGCCATCGGTTCGTCTCGTTCGGCTACTTTTTTGCCGTCCTACTCGGCCGGAATGACGGGCAACAGCACATAGCCGGCATTTTCGCCGCCGAGATGCACCGTAACATTGTTGTCGAAGACCTCCGCCGGACGGTTGTCCGGGTCATCGTGCAGGAACGGGCCGACACCCGTGAAGACATTCTTCATGTTCGACAGGCCCGCGTTGGTCTCGCCCGGGTAGACATAGTCGCAACCCTTGATCGACAAGCCGAAACGGTAGCCCTTCGGCACCACGATGCCCGACGCGTGAATCTCGACATCGACCTCGTAGACCTCGCCGGGCGTGAGTTCCTGCACCTCGTCATTGGTGTGAAACGGCGCTGCCTCGGTCGAGCGCTCCGGATCAAGCTTGCGGTGTGACGCACGCAGCCAGCCTGACGCGACCGGCGTGTGCGGATCGAGCGCGCCGCGGAACGTGACCTCTTTCATGTCCGACTGGAATACCCGCAGGATCACGAACAGGTCGGCATCCTTCGTGTCGGAAGAGATATTGAGCTTTACCGCCATCGGGCCGCAGATCTCGAGGTCGTCTTCCACCGGGCTGGACAGGAAGGTTACACCGTCACCCATCGCCGCATAGCTCACCTCGGCGGCCGTGCTGGCCGGGTTTTCAGACAGGACCTGTCCGGCCGGCTCGAAATGGAATTTCGTCAATTCGGTGCGCGGGATCGGCCAATCCGATTCGCTGCGCGGCACGAATTTCTCACCGGGGTGGCGCACGAGAAGCTGCACGCGCGGATCGTCGGGCCATGCCGATTCATCACCGCGCAGGAAGCGCTCGAAGAACCGCATCTGCAGGTCGTTGCCATAGTCGGTGTAGTAGAGCGACCAATGTTCCAGGCCGTGGACCTCCAGCCATTTGTGCTTCGACGACACCTGCGTGAAACCATTGAAGTTGCCGCGCGGATGCAGTGGCGCGCCACCCCAGTTGGCGCAGCTGAGGACCGGCACCTCGACCTTTGACAGATCCGGCGTCAGCGCCTGGTACCAGTCGCTATCTAGCGGATGAGAAATATACGCCTGGTAGAGATCGTAGCGGTTGGCGGCGAGCTCCTCGTTTGAAAGGGTCACCGGCCCGGCAGCGAGCTCTCCATTGGCGCGCGACGCCCAGCCACGATCGCCATATCCATGCTGAATCTTCAGGATTTGCATGTCGTACCAGTGCCGCGCGAAGGAGTTATAGATGCCGCCCTGGTAGGCCAGTTCACGATAGAAATCGTTGAAGCCTTCCCAGGGGCAGATTGCGGCCAGATGCTTGGGCTGCAAAGCCGCGACCTGCCACTGGTTCACCGCATAATAGGAAATACCCGACAGGCCGACCTTGCCGTTCGACCAGGGCTGAACGCCGGCCCAATCGATACACACGGCAAAATCCTGCGTCTCGCGCGGGCTCCAATGTTCAAGATAACCCGGTGAGCGCCCCGCACCCCGCGAATCCACGCGAATGATGACGAAGCCCTTCGGCACCCATTTTTCGGGGTCCGCGACTTCCCAGCTTTGATGGATATTCGTCGACCCTGCCGGCACGTCCGGGTGGTTTTCGCACATCAAATCCCAGCAGGTTTGGTAGATCTCCTCGAAGTGGAGATCCTTGCCATACGGGCCGTGGGACATGACGACAGGATAGGTTCCATCATCGTCCGGGCGATAGATATTGGCGCGCAGGACGAGACCGTCATCCATCTCGATCGGCACATCCCAGTCGACGCGCATGCCCTCGCGGACCTCGCTTTTGAACAACGGATCACCGGAATATTTGATGTCGTCCACGGTTATTTCCTCCCCTATGCCGGGCCCGTTCTGTGCGGGCCCATGCAGGCATTCTTCGTTGATACGCCCTTCGGAAACGTTTCGGGCGGCCCGTATCTCCGGACCGCCCGTTATTGTTTGCTATTTCTTCTTCGCAGCTTTTCGCACCGGCTTCTTCGCCGGGATGATCGGCAGCATCACGTGGGCCTGTTCCTTTGGCCCGGTGTGCAGCGTCACATCGCCGCCGAAGATCTCGGCCGGCCGATCGCGCGGATCGTCGTGCCGGAAGATCGCGCAACCTGTCCAGTTGGCATACTCGCCGAGCTGCACGTTGGAATCACCCGGATAGACATAATCCCGGCCCCGCACAGAAAGCGCGAGGCGATGGCCCTTCGGCACCACAATGCAAGTCGGCCAGACCTCGACATCGAGCTCGTAGGCCTTGCCCGGATTGAGGGGCTGTTCCTCGTCATGGGTGTGATACGGGCGATACGGCAGGCTCTTCTTCGCGTCGAGTTTGCGATGAGACGCACGCAGCCAGCCCTGGGCGATCGGCGTATGCGGATCGAGCGCACCCTGGAAGGTGACTTCCTTCATGTCGGGACCGAACACACGGACGACCAGGAACATGTCGGCATCCGTCGTCGCGGACGACACGAAGAGCTTCGAGGCGATCGGCCCCGTAATCTCCATATCCTCTTCCAGCGGCGCGGTCATGAAAGTCAGGCCATCGGAGAAGCCGCCATAGGTCGCCGCACCCTTTTTCTTCTGAGGCGTGGTCGAGAGGCTCATATCCGAAGGCTCGATGTAGAACTTCGTCCACTGGGTCCGCTTGAGGGGCCACTCACTCTCGTGACGCTCAACGAACTTCTCGCCCGGGTGACGCACCTGGAGCTGGACCTTCGGCCGCTTGTTCCAGCCGTTCTTTTCGCCCTTCAGATAATAGCCGAAGAAGCGCTTCTGCAGGTCCATGCCGTAGTCGGTATAGAAATGGGTCCAATGCTCGATCCCGTGTACCTCGAGATACTTCTCCTTCGAGGCGGACTGAACAAATCCCTCGAAGTTGCCGCGCGGATGCAGCCCCTGGCCGCCCCAGTTGGCAGTGGACAGCATCGGCACCTTGACCTTGTTCCAGTCGGGCATGCGCGACTGCCAATATTCATCGGTATCGAGTTTCCGGGCGAGGCAATCTTCGTAGAAATTGTTCCGGTTCGCGCCGAGCTCTTCCTCGGTCATCGTGGGCGGACCGGCCACCCATTCAGCGTTCATGCGCGAGCGGTGGCCGTTCGAGCCCTTGCCGTGCTGGACCGAGTAGACCTGGGCTTCCGACCAATCCTTGACGAAGCCGTTGCACATGATGCCGCCGTGATGGGCCATGTCGCGGTAGAAATCAGCCGCACCCTCCCACGGGCAGATCGCCGCGAGATGCTTGGGCTGCAGTGCTGCAGCCTGCCACTGGTTCTCGGCATAGTAGGATATGCCGTTCAGGCCGACCTTCCCGTTGGACCAGGACTGGACGCCAGCCCAGTCGATGCAGAGGGCCAGATCCTGCGCTTCGCGCAGGGACCAGATGTCGATGACGCCGGGGGACCGGCCGGTGCCGCGACCATCCACGCGAATGATCACGTAGTTATCGGGGACCCAGCGTTCGGGGTCGACGACCTCCCAGTTCTGATACTTCTCGCTGGTGCCAGCCGCGATTTCCGGGAAATCCTCGATCATCCGTTCATACTGGTCGTGATAGGCATCCTCGAAGTGGAGAAGCTTGCCGTACGGCCCGTAGGTCATGATGACGCCGTACTTGCCACTCTTGATCGGCCGGTAGACGTCGCAGCGCAGAACGATGCCGTCATCCATCTCGATGGGCACATCCCAATCGATGCGCATGCCATCGCGCACATCGGTCCGTGACTGATCATCCATATACGGTGTTTTCTTCTTCGCCATCGACGCTCTCCAAAATGCAAATTTATGCACCCGGGAGCATTGCACCCGCCGGGTCCGATTATCGTTGATTACACAATAGTGGAATTCGGTCTTTTAGTGAAAGGGGCCGTTTCCAACGAATATGCACATTGCGTGCGGCACAGGGCGCTTATTCGGCAGAGATGTAGAATACGGCCCACGGCCAGCGGGATTCATCTTCGGCGCTTCCCGTACCGCCCGGCACCGAATAGGCGATCCAGACCGGGCCATGTCCACCGATGCCGAGAGGTACGCCATCGGACTTGATGGCCAGAATCCAGTCGCGGGCCGCCAGATCGGCCGCCGTGATCTCGACTGCGAAGCCGTCCATCGACACCGTCGTGATCTTGCTGCCGGTCCAGCCTGCCGCCATCAGCACATCGATCAGGCGCGGGCCTTCCAGGGTCACCGCGCGCGGCCAGGGCTCGGCCTTGATCGTCGTCGTCACGGTGCCGAGCTTCTCGAGCATGGCCCTGTCGAAGGCCGCTGCCTTCTCGAAACTGTACTCTTGCGTGTGCAGGAAGGCGTCGTTGAACTTATTGAAGGGTGGCTGGTTGTTGTATTTCACCGCCCCGCCGATGGTCAGGATCACAGCCCCGGTCGGCTTCGCCAGCTCGGCCGCGGCACCGCCGCTGATCAGTGCCGAGATGCCGACGGCCAGTGCTACGGCCTTCACGAGTTTGAGGGTCTTCATGAGCCGGTCTTTCCTGTTCATCTAGAGGCGGTTGTCAGGGTCAACGGTATAGCCCAGCGCGTTCATCCAGAGAAGGCTCGACCACGTGTCCATCGAGGGGTCGAGCTCCATCCCGATGGCCGCCTGATAGCCCTTCTCGATGGCGCGGCGGGCCAGCCACAGCAGATCGAGTTCGCCCACCCCCGGCTCGTGCCGGTCGGGCGGATTGCCGATCTGGACGTAACCAATCAGCGGCCAGTACTCGTCCATGATGTCCGACAGGGTGCCGGTCTCCTCGTAACGCATATGATAGGTGTCGTAGACGAGGCCCACATTGTCGCGGCCGACCGCCGACACGATGTCGCGCGCCTGAGCCATCGTCTGCATCGCCCAATCCGGGATGCGTCGCGCCGTCACCGGCTCCAGCAGAAACTTGCAACGATGGTCGCCGGACGCGGCGGCGATGTAGTCGAGATTCTCGATATAGGTCTCGACGCAGCGCTCACGTGACTCCCCGGCCGGGACCGGTCCTGCCCCCACATTGATCGAGTAGAAATCACAATGCTGGATGTATTCGAGCGCCTGATCGGCCGCGCGGCGAAACTCGTCCTGCTTGCCGGGCTGCGCACCCAGCCCCCGCACGCCGGCGTCCCAGTCGGCCGGGACCACGCAATACATGAACTCCAGGCCGTGATCGTCGAGCAGCGCCTTCAGCTCGTCCTTGGGCAGCTCATAGGGGAAATGCCACTCGATGGCGGTGCAGCCGATCTTGGCGGCGGCGGCAAACCGCTCGCGGATCGGCAGCTCCAGGAACAGATGATAGAAATTGGGGGCAAAGCTGATCATGTCCCGCCGATCGTAAGCTGGACACGCCCCGCAGATAAAGTCCGTGATTTCACCGACCGAGGTCAAAACGCTTGTTCTGCCGTACTGCTCACGGCCCGACAGCCCGCGGTGCTATGACCCTCGCGCAATAATCGAACAACAATCGGATGAACGGGGCGACGATGGATCTCAATCTCAAAGGCAAGACGGCAATCATTTCGGGCGGCAACAAGGGGCTGGGCGCGGCCTCGGCCATGGCGCTCGCCGCGGAGGGTGCAAATGTCTTCCTGACCGCCCGCAACGCCGACGATCTGCAGAGCACGGCGGATGAGATTTCAGCCGCATACGGAGTCGAGGTCGGGCAGCTGGCGCTCGACATCACCGACGACGGCGCGGGCGAAAAAATCGTCGAGGCGGCTTTGGGTCAGTTCGAGAACATCGACATCCTGGTGAATGCCGCCGGCGCAGCGCGCGGCGGCGTGTTCCACGACATCGAGGACCAGGTCTGGCGCGATGCGTTCGAACTGAAGTTCCTGGGTGCCGTGAAACTCACGCGCGCGCTTGTCCCGCATATGCAGGCCCGCAAATATGGGCGCATCGTCAATCTGATCGGCATGTTCGGCCGCGAGCCCGCGAAACAGGCCTTGCCTGCCTCCGCCGTCAACGCCGCCTTCATGGCGGTCAACAAGGGGCTGTCGCAGATCTATGGCGGCGACGGCATCTTCGTGAATGCGGTCGATCCCGGCCCGACGCGCAGCCAGCGGATCCTCGATCTCTTCGCCGACATGGCGAAGGTTAACAACACAACACCGAAAGAGCTGGAGAACGGGTTTCGCCAGCAAATCCCGATCGGCCGCCTGGGCGAGCTGGACGAAGTCGCACGCGTCGTGACGTTCCTGGCCTCCGACGCCTCTGGCAACGTCAACGGCACAGTGTTGGCGGTCGACGGTGGCATGACGAAGGGCCTGTTCTAGGGGGAGCTTGTTTAAGCCGGGTCGGGCTAAGCTTCGCGTCAGGCGAAATTATTGCGCGCGTACCGCGACGGCGTGGACCGCGCTTGATACATATTGCCCGGCACGCAAGAACATCAGGTCGCGCGCACCAATGATCAACCTGCCACCGAGGTGATTGCCATGACCTTCTCCCTGCCCCGTATCTACTGGCCCCGTTTCATCCTCGCGGCCGTGTTCGCTTTCGGGCTTCTCGCGACACCCGCCGCCGCTGACGACAAAACAGACACCGCGCGCGCGCTGCTGACCGCGTTTGTCGACGGCGTGATCGCCGGCCCCGATGCTGTCGCCCCCCTGCTCGCGCCGGAATATCAGATCATGCGCTCGAACGGCGTAGGCTACGACCGGGATGGCTATATCAACCGCGGTGCAGGCACGGTGCGGGCACGGCCGAACTATTCCCTTGCCGATCTTGTCGTCACGACCGGTGGCGATGTCATGGTGGTGCGCTACATTCTGCAAATCGACGAGACCATCGACGGCAATACGATCACCCGCCGTGCGCCGCGTTTGACGGTATTCCGCAACATCGGCGGCGACTGGAAGATCTCGGCCCACGGCAACTTCGCGCGTACGGAGTAAGCAATGCCAACCGATGCCTCACCGGAGTTCTGCGCCCGCCTGCTCGACGTGATCGAGGGCGATATCGTGCCTCTCACCCGAGCCGGCGTGGCTTCGGGAAACAAGCTGTTCGGGGCCGCGATCGTGCGCAAGTCCGACCTGTCCCTGGTCATCGCCGCGACCAACGCGGAGACCGAGAACCCGCTGAACCATGGGGAAATCTCGACCCTGAACGCCTTCTACAAGCTGCCGGCGGGCGCGCGCCCGAGCACAAAGGATTGCGTGTTCATCTCGACCCATGAGCCCTGTTCGCTGTGCCTGTCGGCGATCACCTGGGCCGGATTCGACAATTTCTATTATTTCTTCGGCTACGAAGATACGCGCGACGCCTTCAACATCCCCCATGATCTGAAGATCCTGCAGGAAGTGTTCAAGATCGAGGACGGCAACTACGCCCGGCAGAATGCCTTCTGGGAATGCCGGGACCTGATCGCGCTGTCGGACGAAGTCGGCGGCGACGCCGCAGGAGATCGCGCGGCGCAGATCGCCAATATTCGCGCGGCCTATGACGAGATGTCCGCGACCTATCAGGCGACGAAGTCGGACAACGACATCCCGCTGAGCTGAGCTCGCGGTTCCCGCCGTCGATATCTGAGAGAAAATGGTGGGCGATGTAGGGCTCGAACCTACGACCCGCTGATTAAGAGTCGCCTGTCCCTATATTTCCTCTCATTGCCTGCCGCATCATAATTCGACGGAATTCATGGCTTTCCAGGCATATTTCCTTACCTGCGCTTGCATGGGGTTGCGCTAAAACGCATGGTGTTTGTAACCCACATGTAACCCAAAAGACTAATGCCCAAACTGGTATCCAAAGCACTCACTGACCTAGCTGTGCGCAAGGCTCGTCCGGCCGAGAAGCGCTATGACCTCTATGACGCGGCTCTGAGGGGCTTTGGTCTGCGTGTTTCTACGTCCGGAGCAAAGACATGGTTTGTCATGCGACGCGTGAACGGCCGCATGGTTCGCTACTCGCTGGGTCGATATCCGGAATACTCGCTCGCCGAAGCGCGTATTGCCGCGGGTGCAGCGCTCAAACAGATGACCGAGGGGGAGCACCCACGCGCGGACAAAGCTGCTCTGTTTGAGACGGTCTTGGAGGAGTGGCTCACCCGCGATCAAGGCAAAAACCGGAGCGTTAAAGACGTTAGCAACGCCATGACCAGGCATGCTCTGCCGGCCTTTGGTGGAAGGCCGATTGATGCGGTCCGTAAGCAGCACGTGCTGCGCCTGATTGACAGGATCGTCGACAGTGGCTCGCCGGTCCAAGCTAATCGTGTGCTCGCCTATTTGCGGCGCTTGTTTTG